>NZ_JBIBVF010000023.1:0-158603 GCF_043080045.1 Streptomyces sp. NPDC015125 | reverse complement strand
CGGACCACAAGGACTACCTGCACCGCGGCGGTCGTACCGCCCGGGCCGGCGAGTCCGGCAGCGTCGTCACCCTCGTCCTGCCCAACCAGCGCCGCGAAATGGACCGCCTGATGGCCGATGCGGGCATCACCCCGCAGTCCACCCAGGTCCGCTCCGGCGAGGCCGAGCTGAGCCGCATCACCGGCGCCCAGGCCCCCTCCGGGGTTCCCGTCACCATCGCCGCACCGGTCGTCGAGCGTCCCAAGCGGAGCGGCTCCTCCACGCGCGGCCGCCGTAGCCGCTCCGCCCAGGCCCGTAGGTCCACCGGATCGCCCCGGACCGCAACCGGTGCGTCCCCGCGGCAGCGGTCCGGCGGCAAGACCTCGTGACCATCCAGCTCCGCCCGCCCGTTTCCGGCTTCTCCTCGACCCTGTAGAGGCACTATGCGCGTCGTCATCGCCCGCTTCCCCTTCGACTTGATCAAGACCGAGGTTCAGGATGCGATGAAGGGCATCAAGCCCGAACCCATCACGGGTGAGTCCGTGCAGATCGGCACCCGTCACTACCCCGTCAAGCAGGTCGGGGAGATCATCACCCGGCAGGACCGCCGTGACTTCTCCGCCGGAGAGGTGACCCGGGCACTGACCCGCCTCGGCTTCACCTGTCGCTCCGCGGCCCCGGCCGCCCGCACCCCGCTCGAGGAGGCGTCGGACCTGCTCCAGGCGCCGGCGCCGGCATCTCCTGACTGGAATCCGGAAAGCTGACACCGGTCAGGAACAGGGGCTCCCTCCGGCCGCGCCGGTCGGCGCGAGCCCCTGTTCCTGACCGACCCACCGGCATGACTGACCCACCGGCATGACTGACCCACCGGCATGACTGACCCACCGGCATGACTGATCCACCGGCATGACTGATCCACCGGCATGGCTGACTCGGGAGTCACCGACCTGTCGTGATGGCGTCACAGTGTCATGGGTCAGCGTCATGGCTCATGGCGTCATGCCGCCTGGCGATTCGTCAGCGATCAGCGGTCGGAGTAGCGGAAGTCGCCTACCGTCCAGGCGCCCACATCCTCGATCGCGACGCGGTACATCCCGCCGGTCTCGGGCAGGCCGAGGCTTCCCTGCAGGATCCTCGCCACATGAAAGTGCAGATGCGTGGGCGGACCGCTCCGGTGGGGCGAGCGGGAGTGCGTACCGGCTGAGGAGAAGAGCGAGGAGAACGGCCCCAGCCGTTCCGACTCCTCAAGGACCTCGGCCACGCGTTGCCGCCACACGTCCTCGGGTGCCAACCGCCCTGTGAGGACGGCACCTTGGACCACAACGGTCAGAGACATCTGATTGCTCTGCTCCGACTCCACCATGGTGGCGATGTCGACGAGCAGCTCGTCGGGCTTCGACATGGGAGCAGACTTTACTGCGGCGACCGGCCCTTGGCAGCACACCCGGCGGCAGGCAGTCGCCCCGCGCTGCTCTCCTGACACTCGTACGGCTCTGCGAAGGAGCCCGGGCGGCACCCGGACTGCTCTCGTACGGCTCCCCTACGGCTCCTGCCGCCCGCCCGGACGTGACGGCTGCAGCCGTGGGTCCCGGCGGCCGCGAGAGCCCCTCGCCCTTTCCCCGGAGTGCCGGAGCCTTCACGGGGTAACGGTCCGAAGGGGCGGGCGGGGTGCCCGTCGACAGGAAGGGAAGCGGATGGCCATAGCCAAGACCAGCGTCCTGGTACTGGATTGCGCGGAGCCCGCGGCGCTGGCGGATTTCTACGCACAATTCCTCGGCGGAGAAGTGCGGATCGGGACCAGCCCGGACTACATCGAAGTCGTCGAAGGCGGCACCGTCCATCTCGCGATACGGCGGGACCGGGGTGCGGCGCCGCCGAGTTGGCCCCGGCCCGATGACTCACAACAGGCGCATCTGCACTTCCTCGTCCCGCAGGACAACATGGACGAGGCGGAGCGCGAGGCGGTCAGCCTGGGAGCACGACCCCTGCAGACCCGGGAGAACGGCGGGCCCTACGACGCCCGCCGCTATGCGGACCCCGCGGGCCACCCCTTTGTTCTCGCCGCGAGCGAAGGGCACGCCCTGGGGCAGGCGAACTGAGGCGCGCCGTCAACGGGCCGCGGGCCGGGACCCTTGCCCAGGGTCCCGGCCCGCGCGGTAGGCACGGAAGGGTCTACGCAGAACGCGTCGAGGACGGTGCCGTGGCCCTCAAGGATTCTGCGGGTCGACCCCCGTATGCGCTTCGGCGTCCCTGCCGCCGCTGGGCCGGCGCGAAGGCCCCTTCGGGCCCATGTCCCGCATGCCCTTCTCATCGGTCTCGGCCGCGCGCTTCTCACCGCTGCGCGTCTCGCTCTTCACTTCGCTCGCCGGCGGCACCTTCTCCTGCCCGGACGTCTCCTTGCTGCTGTCCCGCTCGGGCGCATGGCGCTCGGGGTGGAACGACCTGTGTGCACTCTCGTTCTTCTGCTGCTCGGTCTGGTCGACATCGGGCGACCAGCCGTGCTGCTCGGTGCCCTTGTGCGTACTGGGCCCCTCACCCATCCTCGGGTGCGACTTGCGGTGCTTCGTCATGTCTGCTCCCTTGGTCGGCGTCACCGACGGGCGGCGCCGGACTGCGCCCCCCGCGCAGTGGCCGAAAGGCCTGCGCACGGGCGGCAAGCCCTCGCATCCTGCAGTCCTCCGGCTCATGTGCCGCGCCCATCCCGCTTCGACCCACGTGCCGAAGGTTCCCCCACGTCCAGCCTGCGGGCCGACCGGATCATCCGCATCTCAGCCACGGGAAGAACGCTGTGTAGCCATCAGGTCACCCGCCGCCCGTGCAGGCACGCCCGGTCGGTGCCTCGTGGCAACAGACCGGCCGCAGGACGGTGACCCCCGTCCTGCGGCCCTCGTTGCCGGGCTCCCTCGTCCTCACGCATCAGGCCGAGGCAACTCGTCCGCACCCCTCAGACGGTCCGCTGCTCCTTGCGGCGGCGCAGTACCAGGAAGGTGCCGGTGGCGCCTGCCGCGACCACGGCCGCGCCGACCCCCACCGGGAGCACGGGGAAACCGGACGGTTCGCCGGCCGAGGCCAGGTTCTGCAGCGAGGGGCCCGGGTCGATGGTCGTGGCGACCGGTGCGACATGCCGGATCGGGCCGACGGACTTGACCGAGCCGTCCGCGTGGAGCAGCACCTGCTTGTTGTTGGGGTGCCGGAAGTCGAACATGCCGTTCAGGGAGCCGGCCCGGGTGTCGAAGGAGGCATCACCGATCCGGCCGGTGTGCCAGTTGTTCTCGATGAACTTGATGATCGAGGTCTGCTCGGTCCGGGTGTGGTCGATCTTGTTGACCCTGCTGTACGGGGAGATGACCAGCAGCGGCTGCCGGGTGCCGGGGCCGCAGCGGTCCGCATAGCCGCCGGCGGCCGCGGGACCCGCCTGACAGGCGGGGCTGTCGGTGGGCTTGCCGTTGGAGCCGGTGGAGGTGTCCTTGGAGCCGTTGCGCGGCTTGACGAAGGCGTGGTCGTACCAGCCGTCGGAGTCGTCATAGGCGACGACGATGGCGGTGTCCTTCCACTGCGGCGACTGCTGGATGCGGTTGATCCGGTCGACGAGGAAGTGCTGTTCGTCGACCGGGTCGGAGTAGGACGCGTGTGCATCCTGGTACTCGGGGGCCTTGAGGAAGCTCACGGCCGGCAGTTTGCCCGCCTTGAGTACGGCGTCGAAGTCGCTCAGGTCGTAGTTGTGGTTGGCCCGTCCGGCGTGGCCGACCTCGTCGACGCTCTTCGGCGGCAGGTGGTGCGGGTTGGAGGTCGACTTGTAGTACTCGAACGGCGCGTGGTGCGGGCTGTAGTCGACGACCGCCGCTCCCCCGACATTGGTGTGCGTGGTCCCGCCACACTTGGCGTAGTGGCCCGGCCGGCCGTCCCACCCGGTACTGGGCCGGAAGCCGCCCTGGAACCAGCCCCAGCTGACATGACGGGAGTTGAGGACGTCACCGATGTTGCGCCCCTTCATGGCGGCGAGCGCATTCTTGCTGGTGTGGTCCTTGTTGGAGCAGTCGTCGTACGCCGGGTCCGGGTCGTTGATCATCGTGCCGACGCCCCGTGCGTCGGGAGACTGTACGGCGTACGCGTCGGGGGTGGCGGTCTGCCGCGGGTTTTCGGTGCCGGAGGCGGGGTCCATGGAGACGACGCCGTGGGTCTGGCCGGAGACCAGGTTGAGGGCGCCCGGTGTGGAGGGGCCGTAGACCGAGCTGAAGGAGCGGTCGTTGAGGGAGTAGTGCTGGGCGTAGTTCCACAGGCCGGTGACGGTGTTGCCGTCGTAGTAGTCCATCCCCAGACCGGGCTCGCCGAAGAGACCGCCGGAACACTTGCCGGAGTCGGTGTTCTGGACGAACCGGTCGGCCTTACCGCCGTTGTACGCGTACTGCTCGGGCCCGTAGTCGTGGGTCTGGTCGCAGGTCATGGCCTGCTGTGGCGTGAGCCGCTTGGGCGCGTACTGGTTGGGGTTGTGCTCCAGCAACCCGGCGGTGCGCAGGTTGTCGATGTCCCGGGGCGTGTGCGGGGAGGGGGTGAACTTGGTGCCGTCGGTGTTGGCGGCCTTCGGATAGGTCGCGAAGTAGTGGTCGAACGAGATGTTCTCGTCGAAGAGCACGACCACGTGCTTGACGGGGGTGGCCGTACGGGCGGAGTCGGGGTGGTGTGGCCCGGCGGCCCATGCGGGCGCACCCGCCCCCAGGACTGCGAGGGCCGCGGCACCCGTGAGGGCCCCCAGGCGCCGTATCGTTGCTCGTCTTCCCCTACTGGCCATGCTGGTTCACCCTCCGGGCCGGGACGTGATGGTGCTGTACGGCGGGATGCTCTGCCGGGCGGACGGCGGTCCGGCAGAGCCATCATGACGCTGGAGTGAACAGTGAGTCAGGTATGCCAGGTCAAACCTTGACCGGGTATTGACCTTCGGGGCCCACGGCGTCCGCCGATCAGGCCAGCAGGGCACGGCCGTACCAGTCCGTCTCGTCGCGCACGCCCGGCAGCGCGAAGAAGTAGCCGCCCCCGAAGGGCGTGATGTAGTCCGTCAACGGCTCGCCGGCCAGCCTTCGTTGTACGGTCTCGAACTGCCCGGCGAGGTCGCGCTGGTAGCAGCAGAACAGCAGACCCATATCGAGGTTGCCGTTGCTGTCCACGCCTCTGTCGTAGTTGTAGGCCCGGCGCAGGATCCGCTGCCCGGTGGTGGACGGGGTGCGTGGATTGGCCAGCCGGATATGGCTGTCCAGGGGGATCACCTCGCCCTTGGGGTCGCTGGGATAGTCGGGGGCGTCGTGTTCCCGGTCGCCGTCCAGCGGGGCCCCGGCCTCACGGGAGCGGCCGAACATGCGCTCCTGTTCGGTCAGCGACACCCGGTCCCAGAACTCCACCAGCATGCGGATCAGGCGCACCACCTGGTAGCTGCCACCGACCGCCCAGTCCGGCTCACCGTCCCGCGCCCCGACCCACACCAGCCGGTCCATCTCCCGGGCGACGCGGGCATCGGGGTTGGCCGTGCCGTCCTTGAAGCCCATGAGGTTGCGCGGCGTCCCGGACGGCCGGGGCGGGCTGGTGAAACCGTCGAGGCGCCAGCGCACCTGCATACCGCCCCGGGTGTGCCGGGCGATGTCACGCAGGGCGTGCAGCACGGTGTCCGTGTCGTCCGCGCACAGCTGGAGGCTCAGGTCGCCGTGGCACCAGTCGGACTGCAGGTCGTCGTCGGGGAAGGAGGGCATGGTGGTCAGCCGGTGCGGCGCGCGCCCGTGCAGCCCGAACCGGTCGTCGAACAGCGACGCGCCCACGGCGAGGGTCACCGACAGCCCGTCCGCGGGGACCTGGGGCCCCAGGAGGCCCGAGTCGGTGGGCGGACCGGTGATACCGACCGACGCCGGTATCCCGCCGCCGCTCAGGAACCGGGCACGTGCGGTGACGGTCCGCATCAGCTCGGCCAGGTCCCGGCGGTTTTGCGCGGTCACATCGAACGCGGTGTACGCCGTGACCCGGCGGGGCGGCGCGAGCACCGAGGCCTGGCGCGGGCCGTGGAAGGGAACCCGTGGTGCGGCCCCGCCAATCGGCCCCGGGCCGGTCATCAGGGCCGGTGCGCCGGCCTGCTGCGGGCCGTCGTCGGCAGACGCGGCACCACCGGCCGCGAGTCCGGCCCCGGCGAGCGCCGCTCCCCGGAGGAATCCCCGTCGGCCGACACCGCTCATGTCCTTCATACCGTGCTCATGTCCTTCATACCGTTCTCCGCGCATCGCACAGCGTCGCCACCGACGCCAGCCGTTCCACCAGGTCTCCGAACACCGCGTCGATCCGCTCCCGCCGGCTCCGCCCCAGATGGTTCAGCGCCGGCCACCGGCCGTCCTCCCGGAGGCCGTCGAGCAGCCGCTGCGCCCGGCTCAACTCGCCTTCCACGTGCGACAGGCCGGGGTATCTGGTCACCAGTAGGGGGCGCAGCCGGGTGAGGACGGCCCGGGTTCCGTCGAGGTGGGCGCGGGCGGTGGCGAGAGTGCTGCCGCTGCCGTAGTCGGTCCGTCCGGTCAGCTCGGACTGCAGTGTGTTCTCCAGGATCTCGTGTGCCCGCAGGCCGAGGTCCGCCGGTTCCATCCGCGTCTGCGCCCAGTCGTCCCGCAGCTTGCGCACGGCGTCGTCGAGAGCGGCGGCCGGTGCGCGCAAGGAGTCGGCGGACTGCCCGTGCCACAGCCCGTATTCGATGCGGTGGAACCCGGTGAACGCCGGGTCACGGTCGCCGTCCGGCAGACCGGCGCTCGTGCCGTTGATCTGCTGGTCCGCGTCGCCGAAGGCCCCGTATGCCGCGCCCAGCCGTTCGTAGGCGAGGTGCGCGGGCAGCCAGGCGTCCCGGGCCCCCGCCAGATCCCTGCGCGCAAGGGCGGCGCGCAGGGTCCCGGTCCGGCCGACGAGATGGTCCAGGCCGCCCGCGACCCACTTCTGGTAGTCCAGCGCCGGGGGGATCAGGTCGTGCTCGGTGACCGGGGCCGCCGCCGGGCCGGCCCGACCGCCACCGTCGATACGGACCGTGGGCCCGGTGACCGCGTCGGCGTCGTCCGGCAGGCACATGAAGGCGTACGAGCCCCGGCCCAGCCGGACCCGCAGGTGCCGCGTGGTTCCTGGGCCGATGCCCTCCACCTCACCGTAAACCGCGCCGCTGCGCGGGGACTTGAGATACACCTCGGCCGCGGCGGCGGAGGTGTTGTGCAGATCGAAGACCTGGGTACCGGGGCGGGGGGTGCCCCATCCCCGGCCGCAACCGCCCGGTGACACCTCGACGGTGGTGTGCCGCAGCCCGTCCGTCGCGGCCGGCCCCTGCCCCGCGGCGTCCTCCGGGCCACCGGGCAGCACCAGCGCCGCCAGCAGCCCGCCGGCCAGGAGCACACCCCCGCTCCACCGGACACGAGGGGACCACAGCTTCCCGGGACCGGTTCGCGGCACTCCGAGCCTCCCGGGGGTCGTTCACACCACGCGATCACGTACGTGCGCAGGATCAGGAAAGGGCCGTGGCCCGGAGCATTCCGCCAGGGCCGACGACAACGCTGCACATGCTAGACAGCGCGGCGCACCCGAACGCGCTTTCCCCGGAAGAGATGCCAAGAGTTTCCCGGTGGTTCATCGGACCGTTGCCGTTCCCGAAGCACCCCTTGGGCCGGGTACCCGATACCTGGCCTTGAGCCTCCCTACGGGACTGCCGGAGCATGCGGGGAAGGCGGGTGGGCCGGGTCGGTCAGGCAGAGCCGGGGTGCGGCGCCGGCGGGGCGGCGCGGACGTGCATCCGCTCGCCCTGTGCCCCGAAGAGGCTGAGGAACTCCACGGGGTGCGGACCGGCATTGGCGAAGCCGTGCGGGGTGTGGGTGTCGAATTCGGCGGCCTCGCCGGAGGTGAGGACGAGGTCGTGCTCACCGAGAGCCAGCCACAGCCGGCCGGAAAGGACGTAGAGCCACTCGTAGCCCTCGTGGGTGCGCAGCTCAGGCCGTGTGCCGGTCGTTTTCTTGGCGGGGAGGATGTGTTTGAAGGCGTGCAGACCACCGAGGTGACGGGTCAGCGGCACAAAGGTCTGTCCGTTGCGGGTGAAAGGACGCGGATGGACCCGGGGGTCGCCGGTGGCCGGCGCCCCGACCAGCTCGTCCAGCTGCACTCCGTGGGCCTTGGCCAGCGGAAGCAGGAGTTCGAGGGTCGGCTTGCGCTGCCCGGACTCCAGACGCGAAAGGGTGCTGAGCGAGATGCCGGTGACCTCGCTCAGCTGCGCCAGAGTGGCTCCGCGCTCTCGCCGCAGCGCCCGTAGTCGCGGGCCGACCGCGTTCAGCACACCGGGAATGTCATCGTCCGCCATGACTCCATTTGCCGTCCCGGCAACAACTTTTGTCAAGTCGGCGAGGAGGGCACACCGCACCGGCTCCGCCCCGGCCTCGACCGGCTTTCCGCGCCGCTGCACACCGATACACACCGGACCGCACCGGGGAAGAGCTGGAGAGATCACCCGATTGGCGCACCACACCGACCACCCACCACTGTCCGTAAGTCACTGTGGAACAGCAGGGCAAAGGCCTCCGCCAGCCCCTTGCCAGAACAGGAAGCAAAAGCCGCCCCCGCATCTCCGCTTTTCGCTGACCGGGATGAATCGGCGTCTTTCTGGCCGGCGGCCCGATACGACCGCATGCGTGCGCCCGGTCTTTCTTCGCAGGCGGTGAATTCACTCGTCCCTTCTCACGTCGGGAGCTCACCATGGAACCCGGACCTCACGTCTGGAACTGCCCGTTCGATTATGCGGAGGGCCTGGAATTCGATCCGACGCTCAAGCGCCTGCAGACCGAAGAACCGGTCGCCCGCATCCGGCTGCCCCACGGGGAGGGCGAGGCATGGCTCGTCACCGGCTACGACGACGTACGCACGGTGACAACCGACCGGCGCTTCAGCCGGAGCGCCGTCATCGGCCGGGACTTCCCCCGTATGACGCCTGAGCCGATCGTCCAGGACGAGGCGATCAACGTGATGGACCCGCCCGCCAGCAGCCGCTTGCGGAGCCTGGTCTCCAAGGCGTTCGCTCCGCGTCACGTGGAACGCATGCGGGCCCGCACCCAGCACGTCGTGGACGAACTACTGGACCGGATGGCCGCGCAGGGGTCGCCCGCCGACCTGATGGAGAGCCTGGCGTCCCCCCTGCCCCTGACGACGATCTGCGAGGTCCTCGACATCCCCGAGCGCGACCAGGGACAGCTGCGCGCACACGCCCGGACCATGATGAACGTCACCGTCGAAAACCGGGACAACGCCGTCCGGGCCAAGGCCGATATGCGGGCCTACTTCACGACGCTCACGGCGAAGCGGCGTCAGCACCCGGGAGACGACCTGATCAGCGCGCTGGCCACCGCCCGTGACGGGGATGAGATCCTCAACGACCAGGAACTCACCGTGATGGCCATGGTCCTGCTCATCACCGGCCAGGACACCACCACCTACGAGATCGGCAACCTCGCCTACACGCTGCTCACTCGGCCCAAGGAGCTCGCGATGCTGCGCTCCCGTCCCGAGATGCTGCCGCAGGCGATCGAAGAAATGCTGCGGTTCATCCCCTTCCGCAAGGGCGTCGGCATCCCCCGCGTCGCCACCGAGGACGTGGAGCTGAGCGGCGTGAAGATCCGGGCCGGGGACATCGTGCACGTCTCCTATCTGACGGCCAACCGGGACGGCCGGAAGTTCGAGCGGGCCGACGAACTGGACCTGGAACGCGAGGGCCGGACCTCGCACATGACGTTCGGCTGGGGCGGACATCACTGCCTGGGTGCCCCGCTCGCGGTCACGGAGCTGGAAGTCGCCCTCAAAACCCTGCTCGACCGCTTCCCGGAACTCCGGCTGGCGAAGCCGGCCGAGGAAGTCCGCTGGAACACCACCTCGATCTGGCGCTATCCGCTGGAGCTACCGGTCACTTGGTAACTGTGGGCCACGGCCGCAAAATGCAGATCCCACCCGCCTGGCGTACGGTTACTACTCGGAAAGATCAATCCACCAGCACGGGGAGAGTTCATTCTTCGACGGCTGGCCCGCTCATTTCCCTACCGGGGTCGTCAATTTCGGACCGCCGGATCCGACCATGGTTCCTTTGCCCGCTCTGAAAGGGCGAGTTACCGCGACGGATACCACCGGCCGAAAAGAAAAACGACTCGAATTCAGCGCAGGGAATCCCTGAGGGGGGCCACAGTCTGCAAGGAGTGCATCCCATGGCGGTTCTGTGCAAACCAGCAATTGCGGTCCCTGAATACGTCATCACCCAAGACGACACCCTCGAACTCGCGCAACGGCTGCACAAGGACCACACGCAGCTGAGACTGATCCTGCGGCTGATCGAGAACACCGGCGTGCTCAAGAGGCATCTGGTCCAGCCGATCGACAAGGTACTCAAGCATCCGGGACTCGACGCCCGTAGCGCGGTCTACGAGGAGGAGTCCAAGGCCCGCGTCCCCGCCGTGGTCCGCAAGGCACTCGACCAGGCCGAGCTGGAGCCACAGCAGATCGACCTCATCGTCTACGTCTCCTGCACCGGCTTCATGATGCCGGCCCTGACCGCCTGGCTCATCAACACCCTGGGCTTCAGGTCGGAGACACGGCAGATGCCGATAGCCCAACTCGGCTGCGCGGCCGGCGGCGCGGCGGTCAACCGGGCACACGACTTCTGCACGGCGTACCCCGACGCCAACGTGCTCATCGTCGCGTGTGAGTTCTGCTCGCTGTGCTACCAGCCCACGGACCTGGGTGTGGGGTCGCTGCTGTCGAACGGCCTTTTCGGTGACGCGGTCGCCGCCGCCGTGGTCCGCGGGAGCGGTGGCACCGGTGTCCGGCTGGAGCGCAACAGCTCGTACCTGATCCCGAACACCGAGGACTGGATCTCCTACGCGATTCGGTCCACCGGTTTCCACTTCCAGTTGGACAAGCGCGTACCCGGGACCATGGAGCCGCTCGCCCCCGCTCTGCGCGCCGTCGCGGAACAGCACCAATGGGACGCGGGCGACCTGGACTTCTACATCGTCCACGCGGGCGGTCCGCGCATCCTGGACGACCTGTGCCGCTTCCTCGACGTTCCTCCCGAGGCGTTCCGCTTCAGCCGCGCGACGCTGACCGAGTACGGCAACATCGCCAGCGCGGTGGTACTCGACGCCCTGGCGCGCATGTTCGACGAAGCATCGGCCCTCGACGGCCAGCGCGGTCTGCTGGCCGGATTCGGCCCCGGTATCACGGCCGAGATGGCTCTGGGCACCTGGACTTCCGCCCCCGTGCCGGCGGCATGACCCGACCGCTCGGTGCGCCCGGCAGGTGAGCCGCCGGGCGCACCGGGTGGAGCAGGCGCACCGGGTGGAGCGGGCATCGGGCGCGGCGCGCACCGAGAGGGCTACGCGTATCCGTTCCGCCGTTCAACGCCGGTTTTCCTGCCGCGCGTTGGGCGGCGGTCGGTTTCGGCCGGGACGAAGCGCAGTGTCGCCCGTGTCGCCCTCGCCGGTTTCGGTCAGGACGAAGCGCAGTGTCGCCCTCGTCGGCGTCCGTCGGATTGGCGGGAGGGGACACGGAGCCACAGGACCACTGCCGCGTCGGCTCACTCCCACTCCGACTCCCCCTGGAGCGGCGCGGCGACCGGCGCCACCCCGGCCCCTGAGGGGCATGGGAGACATGGGGGCATGAGCATGACCATCACATCACGCGCTCTTTCCCTCGGGCCGGTCGGGCACATCCCGGCAGTCGGGCATGTACCGGCGTCGGGCATGTACCGGTCGTCGGGCACGTACCGGTCGTCGGGCATGCACCTGCCATCAAGCGCATCCCGGCCGTCAGGCATGCCCCGGTCGGCCGGTCGACCGCCGCCACCGGAGCCACCCGACTGCGGCAGCCAGCGGGAGCATGGCAGCAAATCGCGCATACCGTGTATATGCCCTGAATGGGAATATCTTGAGAGATGCGCCTACACGTTTTATGCAGGTTCCATACGGACGAGGTGCCGGCTCGCCGTCCATATCAGCAGGTGAGAGGGCCTGCCGGGGAAGCCTCGGGGCGACCCGGGCGTTCGCGACCGGGGCGTTCCGGTCCGGCTTCCGCCAGGGGCCTGCGGGCGTCGGGTCCCGGTGCCGGGTGGCGCCGGCTCCGGGAGTCGGCCGCAAGACGAGGAGAAGACCATGGCACGTGCAGTGGGTATTGACCTTGGTACGACGAACTCGGTGGTCAGTGTGCTGGAGGCCGGTGAGCCCGTCGTCATCACCAATGCCGAGGGGGCCCGGACCACCCCGTCGGTGGTCGGGTTCGCCAAGGGCGGCGATGTGCTGGTGGGTGAGATCGCCAAGCGGCAGGCCGTGACCAACGTCGACCGCACCGCGCGGTCGGTCAAGCGCCACATGGGCGAGGCGCAGTGGCGTTTTCCGGACAGTGGCGACATCGACGGCAAGCGGTACACCGCGCAGGAAATCTCCGCACGGGTGCTGCAGAAGCTCAAGCGCGACGCCGAGGAATACCTGGGCGAGGACGTGACGGATGCGGTGGTCACCGTTCCGGCGTACTTCAATGACGCCCAGCGCACCGCGACGAAGGAGGCCGGTGAGATCGCGGGCCTGAAGGTGCTGCGGATCGTCAATGAGCCGACCGCCGCGGCGCTGGCCTACGGCCTCGACAAGGAGAACGACCAGACCATTCTGGTCTTCGACCTCGGTGGCGGCACCTTCGACGTCTCGCTGCTGGACATCGGCGACGGCGTCGTCGAGGTGAAGGCCACGAACGGCGACACCCACCTGGGCGGCGACGACTGGGACCAGCGGATCGTCGATCACCTCACCAAGCAGTTCAAGAACGCCTACGGCATCGACCTGTCCAAGGACAAGATGGCCACCCAGCGACTGCGGGAGGCCGCCGAGAAGGCCAAGATCGAACTCTCCGCAGCGACCGAGACCACGATCAATCTCCCCTATCTGAGCGCGTCGGCCGACGGGCCCCTGCACCTGGACGAGAAGCTCACCCGCTCGCAGTTCGAGCAGCTCACCGCCGATCTCCTCGAACGCTGCAAGACCCCGTTCCACAATGCGGTGCGGGACGCCGGGATCAAGGTCTCCGACATCAATCATGTGATCCTGGTCGGCGGCTCGACCCGCATGCCCGCGGTGACCGAACTGGTCAAGGAGCTGACCGGCAAGGATCCACACAAGGGCGTCAACCCCGACGAGGTCGTCGCCGTCGGCGCCGCTCTCCAGGCCGGTGTCCTCAAGGGTGAGGTCAAGGACGTCCTCCTGCTGGACGTCACCCCGCTGTCCCTCGGTATCGAGACCAAGGGCGGCATCATGACCAAGCTCCTCGAACGCAACACCACGATCCCGACCAAGCGGTCCGAGATCTTCACCACGGCCGAGGACAACCAGCCGTCCGTGCAGATCCAGGTCTACCAGGGCGAGCGCGAGATCGCGGCGTACAACAAGAAGCTCGGGATGTTCCAGCTGACCGGTCTGCCCCCGGCCCCGCGCGGGGTCCCGCAGATCGAGGTCTCCTTCGACATCGACGCCAACGGCATCATGCACGTCACGGCCAAGGACCTGGGCACGGGCAAGGAGCAGAAGATGACCGTCACCGGCGGCTCCTCGCTGCCGAAGGACGACATCGACCGGATGGTCCGCGACGCCGAGCACCACGCCGAGGAGGACCGCCGGCGGCGGGAAACCGCGGAGACGCGCAATCAGGCCGAGCAACTGGTCTACCAGACCGAGAAGTTCCTCAAGGACAACGAGGAGAAGGTCCCCGGGGAGATCAAGACCGAGGTCGAGACCGCGATCGGCGAGGTCAAGGAGAAGCTGAAGGCCGCCGAGTCGGCCGACGGCGACGACACCTCGGAGCTCCGTACCGCCTCCGAGAAGCTCGCGACCGTCTCCCAGAAGCTGGGCCAGGCCATGTACGCCGACGCCCAGTCGCAGGCTCAGGCCCAGGGATCCGCCCAGGGCTCCGAGGCGGCAGGTGGCTCCGGCGAGAGCGGATCGGGCGCAGCCGGCGACCAGGACGATGTCGTCGACGCGGAGATCGTCGATGACGACAAGCAGGAGGGAAGTGCACGATGAACCGTCCGACCCACATCCGTGACCTCCCTCAGCCGCCGCTGGCCCTCGTGGGCCACGGGCAGGAGGAAACATCCGGACCGGTCCCGCCCGGCGCCACCCAGGCCGAGGAGCGGACCGCGCAGGACGGCGCGGGGAGGCCGTCCGGGGACGGCCGGGACCCCGGGCCACCCGACCACGGCCCTGACCACACCCCCGCCCCCGGCTCCGGCTCCGGCTCCGGCTCCGGCTCCGGCAAGCCTGGTAGGTCATCGGGCCGCGACCGGGACACCGATCGGCCATCTCGCCAGGACGGGACCGGCGCGCGGCCGACGGCGCAGGAAGCGGTGCTGCGCGCCGAGCTCCAGGAGCGTACGGCCGATCTGCAGCGGCTGAAGGCCGAGTACGACAACTACCGCAAGCGGGTCCACCGCGACCGCCTGGCGGTCGGCGAGATCGCCGTGGCCAATGTGCTCAGCCGGCTGCTGCCCGTACTCGACGCCCTGGCCGAGGCCGGGGAGCAGGGCGAGGTGACCGGTGGTTTCCAGCGCATCGCCGAGGCTCTGCACACCGAACTGGGGGCGCTGGGCCTCCAGCCCTTCGGTACGGCGGGCGCCCCCTTCGACCCGCTGATCCATGAGGCCGTCACCTACACCCCCGACGACCAACTGGAAGACACCACCTGCACCGCGGTCCTCCGCCAGGGCTACCGGGTGGGCGACCGCCTGTTGCGTCCGGCGCAGGTGACCGTGGCCGGCAAACCGCCTGCCGGGGCGTAGCACCCTCCGGTCCGGACCATCGGACCTGACCACGGGCCCGGACCGACCCACCGGACCACACCGGACCTCCCCCACCGGTCTTTCCGCCGTGCCGCCACGGCGGAAAGACCGGTCTTCCGTCATGGCGCCATGGCGTGATGGCGTGATGGCGTGATGGCGCCATCACGCAAAGCGTTTGCCGCAGCACGAGAGGACCGCGGTCGCGTGGTGCTGCTGCAGGCCCGATTTTCCTGACCGCGGCGGCGGGCCGGATCTCCCGGCCCGCCGCCGCGGTCCGTGCCGGGCCCGTGCACCCCTGAATTTCCCTTCCGCATCACGGGAATTCGGGTGGCGATCCGCCCCCGCCTCCCCTCTCCCTCGCAGGCCAGAGCAGGCGACGGAAAAGCGAACCAGCAACCGGATCAGACATCCGAGGGTTCCGGTCCGGTCGCGTCGGGGGGCGTGGAGTGAGCGACGAGTTGATCGACGGAGCATGCCATCCCCAGGGCGGAATTCTGCCCTCTCTGGGCGGCTACGCATATGTTCGAGGCGCGGGGGCACCCGGTCCTCCATCGCCACAGACATCCACCATCCACCGTACTTCGACAGAAACCCTACGACGCACGACAGGCGGGATCATGGCGACCGAGGAAAACACGGACCGCAAGGAAGAAACACACAACGGCGGACCTGAACGGATTGCCGCCCCCACAGCAATGCGCCACGCTTCGGGGCAACTTGCCCAGATGCTGCAATGTGAGCCCGGTTCGGTTTCAGCGCTCAAGGCCACCGATGACGGTTGGTCGGCGGATGTGGAAGTGGTGGAGATCGAAAGGGTCCCGGACACCGCGAGCGTCATGGCTTCCTACCACGTTCACCTCGACGCACAAGGCCAACTCCTGGGATACGAGCGCACTCGCCGATACGGGCGCGGCCAGATCGACAGATGATGCGGCCACCGCTCGGCCCGGTCATGACGTGACGGCCCCATGACCCGCTCCAGTCAACTGGAAGGGACGATCGACCGTGACAGCCATTCAGCAATCCAACGCATCGACCAGCAGCGGCGGCGGTTCGGGAAATCTATACGATGTTCTTGAGCTGATTCTCGACCGAGGGCTTGTCATTGACGCCTTTGTGCGGGTCTCCCTCGTCGGCATCGAAATTCTCAAGATTGACGTACGCGTCGTCGTCGCAAGCGTGGACACTTATCTGCGCTTTGCCGAGGCGTGCAACCGTCTGGACCTGGAATCGGGCCGCAAGGCACCGAGCCAGCTCACCGATCTGGTCGGTGAGGCAACCGAGAGCGGCGCCAAGGGAAAGTCGAAGGGCGCACTGACAGGCGCAGTCGAGGCATTCACCGACTCCCTGCACAAGGGCCAGGAGGGTTCCGAGGAGGAGGCCGCGGAAGAGCGACCGGCGCGTAAATCCTCCAGCTCCAGCAGCCGTCGTACGGCCCGCCGTCGGGAGGACTGACCATGGCGACCTACCTCTACGCCATCACCGGTGCGGAGCACCCCTTGCAGCTGTCCGACGTCACCGGTGTCGGTGACCCCGCGGCACGGCTGCGCACCGTCAAGACAAAGGACCTGTGCGCGGTCGTCAGCGACGCGCCGGACGGGTTGCGGGCCAAACGCCGCGATGTGGCGGCCCACCAGAGCGTCCAGGAACGTCTGCTTGCCGACGGTGCCGCCCTCCCGATGCGCTTCGGGCTGGTCGGCCCGGACGACGCGCAGGTGGTCTCCGCCCTGGAGGAACACCGCGACACCTACACCCGGCGCCTCAAGGAGATCGACGGCTGCCGCGAGTACCACCTCAAGGTCGCACGCGACGAGGACGATCTGCTGCGGGAGATCGTGCGGGAGTCCGCCGAGGTACGGCAGCTCAACGACCGTACCCGGCAGAACCCGGACGCCTACGACGGCAAGATGGCCCTGGGCGAGCTGATTTCGCAGGAGGTCGAGGCCCGCCACGACCGCGCCCGTACGGACATCGTGGCCCGGCTCGCTCCGGCTGCGGTGCGCACCGCGAACGTCGAACCGACGAAGCGCCACTTCCTCAACGTGTCGTTCCTCGTGGAACGGGAGAAGGCAGCGGCCTTCGCCGAGGCGGTCCATGCGGAGGGCGAGCAGCGCGGTGACGCCTACACCTTCGCTCTGCACGGCCCGTTGCCGCCGTACAGCTTCGTCTGACGGGCGGGCGGAGATCCGTCATGGGCCTCATCACACAGATCCTGACGCTGCCGATCGCCCCGGTGCGGGGCACGGTCTGGGTCCTGGACCAAGTGCTGCTCACCGCGGAGCGCGAGTACTACGACCCGGAGCCGGTCCGGGAGGAACTGGCCGCGCTGGAACAGCAGTTGCTGGACGGAAGCATCACGATCGACGAGTTCGACTCCCGCGAGGACGAGCTCTTGGACCGGCTGGAGTGGCTGGAGGCCAACCAGCAACGACTACATACCGACTCCTGATCACGGGGAGAACGAGGTGTACGAGAGATGATGAGCAACGCCAAGATAGGTGTGGCCCTCATAGGGGGCTACCTACTGGGACGCACGAAAAAGGCCAAGATGGCCATCGGTCTGGGCATGTTCCTGGCCGGCAAGAAACTGAATCTGGACCCGCGGCAACTGGGCGCCCTGGTGGCCAACTCCCCGGTCCTCGGCCCCCTCCACGACCAGGTGCGCAAGGAGCTGGTGGACGCCACGAAGTCGGCCGCCGGTGCCGCGCTCAACCAGCGGATGAACGGCCTCGCCGACTCCCTGCACGAGCGGACCCTGGCCCTCGACGAGGGCGGGACGGACGGTGCCGGGCGCGCGGTGGACGATGCGAACCCGGAACCCGAGGACGAGGCACGGGACGTGCCACGGGGCGAGGCCGAGGAGACCGACGACGCAGCGGACGCGGAGGGCGAGAAGCCCGCCCCGCGCCGTAAGACCTCTGCCAAGTCCTCGGCCAAGTCCTCGGCGAACCCGTCCGGGAACTCGGCCACGAAGACGGCATCGGCCAAGAAGTCGACCGCCACCGACCGGCCCTCCCAGGCGCGGCGTTCGGCGTCGAGCGCAGCCAAGACTTCGGGAAAGGCCGTGTCCTCCCGCGCACGCACCTCCACCGCCCCGGGGCGGAAGGCCGCCTCCGGTGCCCGTAGCAAGGCCTCAAGCAGGGCTTCCGGCGCGGCGCGCACGGTTGCCGACCGTGGGGGCAGCAATGGCTGAGTCCACCTTCAGCAAGATCAAGGACGAGGTGACCAAGAGCCCGGCGGCCGACCAGCTCAAGGAGGAGCTGCAGCACTACCTCCAGGCACGGGCGGAACACGCCGTCACCAGCCTCGGCCACAAGCTGGGCGAGAGCGTCGGCAAGCTCGCCGAACCCGGCCAGGGCGCTGGTGGCCTGGTGAGCAGTCTGGCGAAGGGCGGCAAGGCTCTCGGCGAGGGCAAGTCTCCGCAGCAGGCGGCGCTGACCGTGGGCGCCTCCCACCTCAAGGACACCGTCAAGGACAAGGTGAAAAGCCTGTTCGGCAAGGGCCGCAAGGGCGGCGGCGGCAAGTCCAAGAGCGTGACGATCGTCGAGGACATCGATGTGGGCGTTCCCGTACGCGAGGCGTACGACCAGTGGACGCAATTCCAGGAGTTCAGCACCTTCGCCAAGGGCGTCGTCAGCGTCGAGAAGTCCGATGACACCAGCAGCAACTGGAAGGTGAAGGTCGCCAAGTCCACCCGCAGTTGGCGGGCCAATGTCACCGAGCAGGTGCCGGACGAGCGGATCAGCTGGACCACCGAAGGTGCGAAGGGCACGGTCAAGGGTGTGGTGACCTTCCACCGCCTCACCGACAACCTGACGCGGGTGCTGCTGGTCCTTGAGTACTTCCCCAAAGGCCTGTTCGAGAAGACCGGCAACATCTGGCGCGCCCAGGGCCGCCGGGCCCGGCTGGACCTCAAGCTCTACCGCAAATTCATCATGCTGCGCGGTGAGGCCACGGATGGCTGGCGCGGTGAGATCCAGGACGGCGAGGTCGTGGTCGAGCACGATGACGCCATCGCGGCGGAGGAGGAGGACCGGGAAGACGCCGAGGACGCCGAGGACGAGGGCGTGGACGAGGGCGTGGACGACCAAGACGTAGCAGACCACGACCTGGACGACCACGACGATCTCGCAGCGGACGGCGAGGCCGAGGACGACGAAGACGATCTCGAAGAGCCCGTCGACGAGGACGACGACCACGGGGAACCGCTCGACGAGGACGACGACCTCACGGAATCCCTCGACGAGGACGACGACCCGGCGGGCGAACGGGACCCGCGGGACCCGTACGACGAGGACGACGACGAGCCGCCGGCACCCCGCCGGGGCCGCCGCGCCGCCGTTGCCCGCTGACCCGTCCCGACCGCACAGACGAGGCTGATCATGTCCGATTCACTGGCCGGCCGTATGGGGCCTTCCTCCGGTCCGTCCCCGTACGGCCGGCAGGGGGCTTCCGCCAACCTGGCCGACATCCTGGAGCGCGTCCTCGACAAGGGCGTCGTCATCGCGGGCGACATCCAGATCAATCTGCTCGACATCGAGCTGCTGACCATCAAGCTCCGGCTGCTCGTCGCCTCCGTCGACAAGGCCAAGGAAATGGGCATCGACTGGTGGGAACACGACCCCTCCCTTTCGTCCCGCGCCCGCACGCCGCAGCAGGTCCCCGACGGGCGCACGCCGACCGCCGGAGGTGACCCGCTGGCCGCGGAGAACCAACAACTGCGCGCCGAACTCGCCGAACTGCGCGCGGCCATCGGCTCCCCCCAGGGCTCCGGCGTGCACCCGGCAGACCGCAAGGAGGAGCAGTGAACCGCCCCACACAAGGAGCCGAGGAGACTGCCGCCTCGTCGTTCCCCCTCGGCCGGCCCGCTGATCGGTCCGCTGACCGGCCCGCTGACCGGCCCGCTGAGCAGCAAGAATCCGACCGCTCCCGGATCTCGTACGTCTACGCCATCGGCCGCGCGGGCACCGCCCTCGAAACGTCGGCTCCTCAGCTGACCGGACTGCGGGACGGCCCCCTCCGGACGGTCACCGCCGGCCGCCTGACCGCCCTCGTCTCCTCCGTTCCGGCCGACGCATTCAGCGCGGAGGGCATGAAGGCGCAGTTGGAGGACCTCACGGAGCTGGAGACCATCGCGCGGACGCACCACGCCGTCGTCGAGGCCGCCTATGCCGGCACCATGGTGCTGCCGATGCGCCTGGCCACGGTGTATCTGGACGATGCCCGGGTGCGGGCGATGCTGGAGGGGCGCGGTGCCGAGTTCGACGCGCTGCTCTCCCGGCTCGAAGGCCATGCCGAAGTGGGGGTGAAGGTGTACGCGGACGCACGAGCAGCGGCCACGGCCGGATCTCCCGCATCCGACGGTCCGGCCTCCGCTGCGTCCGGGGTCAGCCCCGGCCGGGCCTACCTGCAGCAGCGGCGGGCCCAACGGCGTACGCATCGTGATGCCCACCGCGCGGCGGGAGCCGTCGCCGCCGACGTGCGGGCCCGGGTGGCCGACATGGCTAGGGACGTGGTCGCGCACCGCCCGCAGCAAGGTGAACTGGCGTCCGGTACAGGCGAGAACATCGCCAACGAGGCGTACCTGGTCCCCACGGACCGCATCGGGGAATTCCACCGGGCCCTGAAGGGTCTGGCCGATGGCGTCCCCGGCGTACGCGTCGAGATCACCGGTCCGTGGGCCCCGTACTCCTTCGCGACACCGCCCGCGGAAAGCACGAATCCGTGAAGGGAAACGACCTTCATGAGGCCACATTCACGGATGACTCGCGCACGGATGACTCGCGCACAGATGGCTCGCGCGCGGATGGCTCGCGCGCGGATGGCTCGCGCGCGGATGCCTCGCGCACGGATGGCTCGCATGTGACGGACCGCTCCGAGGAAGAATCTCTTGCCGGGCGGCAGATCGCTCTGGTCGATCTCCTGGACCGTCTCCTGAACGGCGGCGCGGTCCTTACCGGAGATGTGGTGCTGTCCATTGCCGATGTGGATCTGGTCCATATCAACCTGCGAGCGGTGATCCGCTCGATCACGCCCGACAGCCCGGCACCGTGGTGAAGGTACGCGTTGACGAACTCCATGAAATCCGATGCCCAGCCTGCCAGTTCGCATCCCGAACCTACCCCGAGGAGAAATTCCCACATGACGAGTGATACGCCATGACGGATCAACCGATTGACCCGGCCGCGCCCGTGAAGCCTGCCTTCGCGGAGGTGGCGCAGGCGGCGGCACGGGCCTTCGACCTGGTGCCGGCCGGGTCCGGGGAACGCCGACAGGGACAGGACAGCGGCATCGCCCAACGGCTGAAAACCGACCCGGAGACGGTCGAACGCGATCTCATCAAATTGGTGCTGACCATTGTGGAACTCTTGCGGCAGCTCATGGAGCGCACCGCATTGCACCGTGTCGACCAAGGCGATCTGAGCGAGGAGCAAGAAGAGCGAGTCGGGATGACGCTCATGATTCTCCAGGACCGTATGACGGAACTCTGTGAACGCTACGGTCTCACGATGGCCGACCTCAATCTCGACCTCGGGCCCCTGGGCTCCCTGCTGCCTCCTCACGACGTCGGCTGAGTGTTTCGGTCAACACCACCAACGGCCCGGGGCCTTCAGCTATCACGTGCATCACGTGTATCGCGTGCATCACGTGTATCACGTGCATCACGCCATGTTTCCACGCGCTTCACATGTACCACGCCATGTTTCCACGCGCTTTGAGCGGCAAGACGGCAGGAAAGGGCCGCAGAGCGCACCAGCTTTCCTCTCGTTCCCATGGTTTCTCCCTACGCGCTCTCGCGTCCTACCGATACGGAGGTGCTGGGAAATGGTTCCGCTGCTTCTGGTTCTGCTGCTCGCGTTGCTTCTCTTCGGCGCGGGATTCGCGTTGAAGGCACTGTGGATCGTCGCCGTGGTCGTGCTGGCGTTCTGGCTGCTCGGCTTCCTGATGCGGACGGCCGGCGCCGGCGGCCGGCGCGGCCGCTGGTACCGCTGGTAGATCCCCGGGCCCCGGTCCCGGATCCCTCGATGTTCCCCGGGTCCCGTCCCCGATCCCTCGATGTCCCCGGCGGGCCGATCCCCTTCGGCCCGCCGGGGAACGGTATTTCCTGACGGGCATTGCAACTGATGGCCCGTCACCCTACTCTTCCGGCACATCCCCACCGCACCGGGGCGCTCGTACGGTCTCACCCCTACGATCCGTGCGCGGTGCAGCGGGGCCGGCGCGCCGCGCGCCGGAGGGACAGCCATGTCCGACGACAGCGCTCGAAGAGCCTCCTTCACCCGCCGCACGCTGCTGACCGGGGCCGCCGCCGCGGGGCTGGCCGCGGCAGCCCGGCTGCAGCCCGCTCATCGCATCCCCGTGGGCAGCGCCGCGGCCACCCTCGCCCCTCCGCCCGGCTTTCCTGCGGGCATCCCGCTCTCCCAGCAGGCCTTCCGGAACTGGTCGTTGGAGATCGTCGTCGAGGGCGTATGGACGGCCACGGCCCGTACCCCCGACGATGTGGTCACCCTCGCCAACTGGGCCCATCAGCACGGCTACCGGCTACGGGCCCGGGGCAAGGGCCACACCTGGTCGCCGCTGGTGTTACCCGCCGGGGCCGACACCAACCGGACCGTCATCGTCGACACCACCTCCCACCTCACTGCGGTCAGCGTGCGCGGCGGCGGCCCGGGGAGTGTCACCGCGCAGACGGGTGCGACTCTCGACACCCTCCTCGCCCGCCTGGAGGAGGCGGGGCTCGGCCTCGCCACCACCACCGCGCCCGGCGACCTCACCATCGGCGGAGTGCTCGCCATCGGCGGCCACGGCACGGGTCTGCCCACCGCCGCCGAACACCCACCCGCGGGCTCCGGCTTCGGCACACTGAGCTCGCTGGTCACCTCCCTCACCGCCGTGGTGTGGAGCGCGGCAGAGAGCCGCTATGTGCTCAAGACCTTCACCCGCTCCGACCCCGACATCCGCGCCTTCCTGGTCCATCTGGGCCGCGCATTCCTCACCGAGGTGACGATGACCGCGGCGGCCAACACGCGGCTGCGCTGCCAGAACTGGTTCGATGTGAACGTGGGCACCGTCTTCGGTCCGCCCGGCACGGGCGGCCGCACGATCAGTTCCTACCTGGAAAGCACCGGCCGTATCGAGGCGATCTGGTTCCCGTTCACCGATGTGCCGTGGCTGAAGGTGTGGAGCCTCGCGCCCACCAAGCCGCTGCTCGCCAAGCAGATCGACACCCCGTACGCCTACACCTTCGCCAACCGTGTCACCGAGGAGATGTCGGGGCTGCTCGGGGAGATCGCCGCGGGCGGGGGCGACAAGACGCCTGCCTTCACCAAGCTCGCCATGTCCATCGTCGGATCCGGGCTGATCGTCACCGGCACCTGGGACGTCTGGGGCTGGTCGAAGAACAGCCTGCTGTACGTCGAACCGACGACGCTGCGGATCGTCGAAGCGGGGTGGGCGGTACTGACCTCCCGGGCGAATGTGCAGCGGGTGGTGGGGGACTTCTACACCCGCTACCACAGTGTGCTGACGGCTCATCAAACCCGCGGCTCCTACCCGGTCAACGGCCCGATCGAGCTGCGTATCACCGGTACGGACCCGCTGGACGGCCCCCTTTTGTCCCCGGCGCGGGCGCATGCGGACCACCCGGAGTGGGACACCGTGGTGTGGCTCGACTTCGCCACCTATCCCGGTACACCCGGCGCGGCGCCCTTCTTCCGCGAACTGGAGCAGTGGATCTGGCAGACCTACACCGGCTCATATGCGTCCGTACGTCCCGAGTGGTCCAAGGGCTGGGCCTATACGGACAGCGGGCCGTGGACGGACCCTTCCGCAGTGGGCGGCACCGTCCCGGCCGCGTTCGAGGACTGGCGCACCGCCCGGGACATCCTGAACTCCTATGACCCGGCACGGGTGTTCTCGAACGCCTTCCTCGACACGCTGCTGCCCTGAGCGGCATCTGTCCCCTGACCGGCGCCTACCCCTGGGCAGCACCTGTCCCCCCCCGGGCGCGCCATGCCACTTCGCGCCCGTCCGGCTTCGCCGGCCGCCATGGCCCTATCGCCGAGGACGGCCGGCGGAGCCGCGGCCGCTCCCCTGTGCGGGACGGAGCGTGAGCGTGCCCTCCGGGGCGGAGGCGACGCAGGGGCGGAAGCCGGAACTGATCCGGTCGAGCACCTCGCGCAGCCACCGGGAGTCCTGGCGTGAGGCGTGCCGCAGCCGCATGCGCCGGGCCTGCAGCGGGGTGATCCGCACATCGTGGAGTCCGCCGGTGTCCGCGTCGAGCGAGACGAGGTAGAGCAGCCGCAGGTCGTCCCGGTACTGCTCGTAGCCGGTGATGCCCTCGTAGTCATCGATGAAGTCCCCGCAACCGTGGATCACGAGCTTTCCCCGGTACACCTCCAGGGCGCGGGGGTGATGGGAGGAGTGCCCGTGGACGAGATCCACGCCGCCGTCGACCAGGGTGCGCGCGAACGCGGTCTCGTCACGGGGTACGTGGTAGCCCCAGTTGGCGCCCCAGTGGACGGAGACCACCGCGAGGTCGCCCGGCCGCTTCCTCTGTCGTATCCGGTCGGTGATCGCGGTCGCGGCGGCAGACGAGGGCCTGGCCACGAAGGCGACCCCGGCGCGGTCCCGGGCCGCAGCCCATGGCCAGGGGATACCGCTGGACGGCATTCCGAAGGAGAAGACCAGGAGCCGGCGGCCGCCTTCGAGAAGGACGCTCGCCGGGCGGCCCGCCGCGTCGGCGTCCGCTCCCGCCCCGGCCGTCCGCAGTCCCGCCCCCACCAGAGCGTCGAGGGTGTCCGCCAGTCCTTGGTGACCGAAGTCCAGGACGTGATTGTTGGCCAATACACAGACATCGGGGCGGGCAGCGGCGAGGCACGGAAGGTTCGCGGGGCTCATCCGGTAGTGGATTTCCTTGCCGCGGGCGAAGTCAGCGCTCCGGGTGATGCTGGTTTCCAAGTTGAGCACCCGGGCGGCGGGCGCGGCGTCATCGAGCACCCTCAGGGCCTCCCCCCATGGCCAGGAGAAGTCGACCGGACGGTCAATGGGGCCGTTCGCCGCCTCCGCCAGCTCGACATAGTCCCGGGCGTCCCGGACGTAGCCCTCCCGCAGCGCCGGGTCACCCGGGTGCGGAAGGATCTGGTCGACGCCACGGCCGAGCATGACATCGCCGCAGAAAAACAGGGTGAGCAAGTCACCGCCCATTCCCCCAGGTTAGAACCAGTCGGCGACGGTTTCCCGTCGCGTGGGCCCACTGTGCACCGCGACGCCCCCGAGACGAGCAAATCGAGACGGGCAAATCAGGGTGCTTACGTCGGCCGGCGCCCTCCTGACCTGCAAAGATGCCACAGTCGGTGGCGAGGCAGTCGACCTCGAAATCGCCCCAGTGGTCACGGCCGCCGATGACATGGGACATGCGGAAGGCGCCCCAGAAGCAGGTGGGAATGCCGGCCGCCGCATAGGTGGAGTGGGCGACGACAGTGACCCGCACTTCCTTCTCGGTGACGGGGTAGCCCCGTCGGTCCTTCCCCCCCCCGAGGGCGGAGACGAGGGGGCGGCGGAGTGCCGGCTGCGGCTTCGGCGGCGGTCGAGGGGCGAGTGCGGTCGGCGGTGCGGCAAGCGCGGAGACTGCGGCGACTGCAGCGACTGCGGCGACTGCGGCGACTGCGGCGACTGCGGCGACAAGGACGACGAGGACGGTGGCGCGCACGATCCGTCAGGAGCCACCATCCGCATGGGGTGAGGCATACCGCTGCCGGCGGTACCGGTCGGAGTCGAGCCGATCGGCCGCGTCAGGCCGGCACAGTGCGGCGGCCCGGCCGCGCACCAGGAGGTTCTGCGTCCCCAGACCGATCGCCAGGTAGGCGTACAGCGACACGACCCCCAGCACCCCGGCCCCGGCCGCGTGATCGATCCACAGGCCCAGCCCGAAGTGCACGCCCGCCGAGATCAGCCACAGCCCGGTAGTGGCCGCCGTCCCCTTGCGCAGTACCTCGCCCCGGGGCCCGCGCCAGACGCGTACGGTCCGCGCTCTGGCCGCGCCGAAGCCCGCCGCGACGACCAGGCTCACCACCAGGAGGGCGACGGGGAACGCGGTCAGCGGATGGTGCTCGGCGACCGAGGCGACACCGAAGGCGATCCCCGAGACGCCCAGGACAGCGAAGACCGCCGGGGTCAGCAGCGAGCCGAAACGCCGTACCCGGCGGGTACGTAGCTGCTGTCGCACCGCCAGCCCGACGACCAGCACGGCTATGCCGAGGGCGGCTCCGCCGTTCGTACTCCGCATGTCAACTCCCCGTTGTGGCACCGCGTTCGGCGGTATCGCCGTAGCCCCCATTGTCCGCGACGGCCACGGGCGACGAGCGAACTCCCTGGGGTCGGGAGCGTCGTCCCGCATCACGGGAATCAGGCCGGCCCGCAACGGCTGCTGCGAGTCGCAGGGAACGAAGGGCGCATTTCCCTAACGCACCCAGGGCGATCACCTGAACGCACCCCAGGGGCCACCTGCAACTCCACGCCGCGATTCCTTCGCAGCGTGTTCGGCTGATCCGGGCTGGAGGAGCCAACACCCGCTTCTGGTAGGCCTGTTGACCGTGATGGCATAACTCAGTTAACTACCTAGTTATGGATTTCACTATTGTGGCCCACGCCGTCGAGGTGGATCACGGCATCAAGCGGCTTTCGATGCGATTCATCAAGCGCTACGCGGCGCCGGACCGGGTTCGACTCAGTGCCGAACTCTGCGAGCAGATCACGGAGGCCCTGGATGCGCTCGGGCTGATGACCCTGCCGCGACGGCTTCCTACGTCCGAGAATGAGTACATCTTCGTCATCCAGAAGGGCAGCCCGCTCGGCGAAGCCGTGACCATCGCCTCCTCGGTTGCGATGATGGAAAAGATGGGAACCCCTGCACTCCCCAACCTTTTTGAACGATTCCCGGAAGCAAGGCGTCATTTGACATAGAGAACCTGACAGATTTCGATCGAAGCCGCCAAAGCCTGTCCCTCTAGGCATACTTGTCGCATCGGCGAGTCAAAGAGCTCTACTGTCAACGGTGCACGCAGTCGCTGGCGATGCACTGGTCCCGACGTTTCACCAGGGGCTCCTCTTCATCTAAGAGTCTCTGGCGCAACGGAGTTCCGCATATGACCCACGATGAACAATGCCTCGCGTCCCGCCCTGTCGGGATCGTCGCCCCACCCCACCAGGAGAACGCCTCTACCGGCTTACCCCCGCCGACCCGCGTGGCCTTGCCGGACAGCATCTACTTTCTGGATGATTCCGGAAACTCCGAAATTTCCTTGTTCGGATTTATTCGGGTCCCGTGGGTCGAAGGATGGCGGGAGGCTGACGCCGCGTGGGCCACCTTCATGGAAAGGCTGCAGGTCAGCCCGCATTTCAGCTACGCGCTCGGCTATCCGCTTCATGCCGTTGACCTGGTCGCCGGGCGGGGGCGGCTGCTACACCCGGAGGCCGGAACTGCTCCCACCGCGCTACAGAAGAGCGAGGCTGCGAGCATCGTGCTTCAGGGTCTGAAGGTGCTGACCCAGGTGCCCAAGCTCGCCGTCGGGTCTGTTTACCGTCGCGGGGCGACCCGCGAGGACTTGTACGCGGACCTGGTGGAGACCGTCAATAACCGGCATGCGGAAGCAGGCAGTTCGTGCCAGTTCATCGTGGACGGAAACGGCACGGAGCGGGCGCTGCGGGCCGCTCATCGTCGGCTGCCCACCGACCGACGACATGTTCTCGGGGATCCCCTGCTCGTCCCGGCCGGCCGGATCCCGCTGCTGCAGGCGGCCGATTTCGTTGCGCACGCTGCCTACCAGTCCCTGGTCCGGCATCCCCGTCGGGCCTTCATGTGGGACTGGTACCCACGCCTCTTTCCCGAGGCCGGTGCGCTGACGAATCTCGGGCGGCTGCACTGAAATGATCCGGGCCCCTGCGGTGAAGCCGGGGCCCGGGTCGGACCTGGTGCTCCGGGAATCCGGGCCAGGACCGCAAGCCAATTCTTCCACACAATCCACAGCTCATTCCCGGAGGATGCATGTCCAGTTCCGCTTCCCAGTCCGTGATGCTCGACTGGAAAGGCGAGAAGGTCGCGGTCTCCAGTGTTGAACGCGCCCTGCCCTCAGAACCCGATGACTCTGCCCGAGCCAGGGTCGTCACCGCCGGCGTCGCCAACCCTCTCGCCTCGCTGCCCGTCGGCGCCTTGCAGGCCATGGCGCGGGCGTTGACCAGCCCCGAAGGCGTAGCGGTCATGCTGCAGCCCACCGCGCAGGAGCCTGCCGGCCTCTTGCTGGAGGAGAATGTCGAAGGCGCCACTCTCCGGACGTTCAACACCCGTGTCTGGCTCAGCGAACTGCTGCCCGGCATCCAACCCCGCACGGGGATGGAGGTGATGGACATCCCCGACCCGCAGGTGGTGGGCACCACCGAAGGCGGCGAGCCGTGTGCCGTGGTGCGCTACCGGTACGAAGACCTCCAGCATCTGAAGGATCACGTCCGGCAGACCGTACACAGCACCCTGGCTCTCAACAGCTACGCAGTCTCCGTCCTGGGCCGGAAGGTGACCCGCCCTCTGATCACACACCCGGTGGAGTTCACCTTCGAGGACGGCACGGAGTCCTTCCACGCCCTTGTCGTGCGGGACGGCATCACACGCTTGGCCAGCGCTTGGAGCGTGCTCGCCGGTCCGGACGCCGAGGCCGAGGACGCCGCCGATCTCATGGTGGAGTCGCTTTTCGGGAAGGCTTCGGGCGCTCCCACTGCAGACGGCCGGCCACTCGTCGAGCGGCTGGCGACGACTCGTGAGAACTGGCGGAGGACCCTCGCCGACGAGTTCCACGGCGCCATGGCCGGGGCGGAGCCGGACGACCGCGGAGTCCACATCGCGCAGACCTATGTGGTCCCCGCCCAGGTAGCAGTCGGTGCCGAGGGACACCCGGGCCACCTGCTGGCACCCGAAGACGTCTTCGACGACGCCATGCGCTCGATCCTGGCCAGCGTGCACGTCGAGTTCAAGGCGTGGGACTCCGCAGCCCAGAACGTGGAGGTGGCCACCCGTGCCCTCAAGCGCATCATCCAGCTCGGTGACGTGCCGGTGGCCAAGGAGAGCCTCCAGGTCATCTACGGCTTGGCCGTGGGCCGGACCGTACCGGAGGATCTGCCCCGGGAGTACGGCGACGACCGCCTCCCGGGCACTGCCCTGTGGCGCGGCATCCAGCTGGTCCATGCCCTGACCCGGCCTGAGCTGTACGAGGGGCTCAAGGAGCAGGCCAAGACCATCAAGGGCGGCTCGCGGATGGGCGCCAAAGGCTTCGCCGAGCTCCTGGGCCCGATCATCGATCTGCCGTGGCGCAGCGCCAAGAAGGCCGTTTCCAAGCAGGCCCGCAACGCATGGAGCAACGGCGGTGTGCTCACCCGCGAGGTGCTCAGGGAGTGGGAGCCGGTTTTCACCGACGACTTCACCAGCCTGGTGGAACCCGCCTTGGCGGGCGACGCCGGTGCCCGCTGCACGCTGGCCGTGGCCGGCGGCATCGCGCTGATCGCCGACAAACTCCTCACCCGGAACGTCGGCTCGTCCCTGATGGCGCCCAAGGAGAAGGGCGGCGTACCCTTCCGGTCCGATGTCCACCTGGTCATCGAGGATCTCTCGGCCCAGGACAATGAGCTGGGCCTGTGGACCCTGGCCCTGACCGCCAACCGGTTCCGGGCCGGCGCGCTGCCGGAGAACATGCAGTCCGTACGGCAGTTCGTCCGCCGGAACCGGAAGGACGGCGAAGGCCCGGCCTATGTGCACCTCAAGGTGGACTTGGAACAGCCGGACAAGGTTGCCCGGGACGAGAACGGCGTCCCCGTGCCGTTGTGTGAATGGGACGTGGTGTGGGCCGCCGACCAGGAGCGGGCCCGCGTGGCCTATGCGGAGCACGTGGCCCGCCAGTCGCCCGCCCCCGCCCCGGCTGCCACGGAGGACTTGGCGTGCGAGGTGGACGGGGAGTCCCCGGACGACGAGAGCACCTTGCCCGTACCGAAGCCGTGGGGACCCTCTTCCAGCGACCCCGGCGACGGTGCCCCGGGCGGCCGGCGGGCCGCCGAGTACCGGCGCACCCTGCGCGGCAGCCTGTCGAGTGCCAGGGTCGCCCTGGATGGTTTGACGGAGATTGATGGCACGGCCGGTAGCTGGCCACCAGTCGTCGAGCTCACCGAGTTCGGTGACCTGCGTCAGTCGTTGCTTGAGCTACAGACCGACCTGGAGAATCTACGGCGCAACGTCCACGGGGAGGCTGCCACCGCTGACGTGGACGCAGAGGACGACGACGAGAGCTGACGGGGACGGTGCGTCCGTTCAGGACAACGGCCGGTGGATGAACAGGCCCAGGTCGCTGACCTGGGCCTCAACTATCGGGCGGGTGACGGGAACCGAATCCGCCCTCCGAACCGGGCAAGCTCCGCTCCTGCCGGGCAGCGGACTGCGATCCGCAGCTCTGCCCTGCGCAGGTGCGTGGCCGTGTGGCCGTGTGGCGGCAATGACTGTGTGGCGGTAGTGGCTATGTGGCGGTAGTGGCACGGGGCTGTGTAGAGGGAGGGAGGCGTGGAGGGGGTACGGGTAGCGCCGCTCAGCAGGCTTCGCGGCACGGGACCGGTTCGGTCCGGCGGCCGGGCGCCGCGGCGGCGGGGGTCTCCGCGGTGAAGGCACCCGCCGGGCTGGGGGCAGCCGCCACCCCGGCGGGTGCAACCGCCCCGGCCGGGAGCACCGCGCCGCGGTCGGCAGACGGGACCGTGGTGCGGTCGGCAGACGGGACCACGGTGCGGGAGCCGGCGGACAGGATGCTGAGGGTGTTGGCCGTGACGATGGCCGCGATGGCCAGCCAGTCGATCCCTTGCAGGGTCTGGTCCAGGACGACGAGGCCGACCAGTGCCGCAAGGACGGGGTTGACACTCATGAAGACCCCGAAGAAGCGGGCGGGGACCCGGCGCAGCGCGAGCAGGTCGGCGAGGAACGGGACGGCCGAGGAGAGGAGGCCCGCGGCGGCCGCGTACCCCACGGCGCTCGCGCTCGGATGGTGGTGGGCGAGCACGGTGATTCCGACGGGTAGGTACAGCAGGGCGGAGACGCCGGCGGCCGCGGCCGAGCCTTCGACACCCGGCAGCCGGGCACCGACGAGCCGGTTGAGCAGGATGTAGGACGCCCAGCACACGGCGGCGAGCAGGCCCAGCGCGATGCCCGCGTAGTCGGTGGCCGGCTGCGGGCGGGTCAGCAGGACGACCGCGCCCCCGGCGACGAGGGCGCACAGCAGGTCCGCCAGGCGGCGGGAGGCCGCCAGTGCCACGGCCAGCGGCCCGAGGAACTCCAGGGTCACCGCGAGGCCCAGACCGATGCGGTCGATCGCCGTGTAGAGGGACAGGTTCATCGTGGCGAACACCGCCGCCAGGCACAGCACCGGCCACCACTGCCGCCAGGTGAACGCGCGCAGCCGCGGCCGCCCCACCGCCAGCAGGACGAGTCCGGCCACCCACTGCCGTACGGCCACCACGCCCGCCGGCCCGATCACCGGAAACGCCAGCGCTCCGGTCGCGGCACCGATCTGGTTGGACAGCCCGCTGCCGAACATCATCGCCACCCCCGCCGCCCGGCCCGGGTGCGCCGCCGGTCCCCCACGAGCGGCCTCGGGGTGCCACCGGCCTTCAGTGCTCTTTCCCATGCACCGAGCATCCGGCCGGACACATCCATACGTAAAATGCATGCACGTACTCATCGATGCGCCATGGTTATGGATCTGGACAATGGAACTGCGACATCTGCGCTGTTTGGTGGCGATCGTCGACGCCGGTGGTTTCACCGATGCCGCCATCGATCTCGGCATCTCCCAGGCGGCGGTGTCCCGCACGCTCAGTTCGCTCGAAGACGCCCTGGGGGTACGGCTGTTGCACCGCACCAGCAGGAACGTCATCCCCACCACCGCCGGCGTCCAGGTGCTGGCGCGCGCCCGGAAGGTACTCGCCGAGGCCGACAACCTCATCCGTGAAGCCACCACCGGCCACACCCGGCTGCGCATCGGCCATGCCTGGTCGGCCATGGGCCGGCACACCGCCGAGTACCAGCGTCGTTGGGCCGCCCGCTACCCCGACGTCGAGCTGCATCTGATCCGCACCAACTCCCCCACCGGCGGCCTGGCGGAGGGCCTGTGCGACCTGGCCGTGGTGCGTACCGCCTTCGATGACGTGCGCTTCGCCAGTGCCGTCGTCGGCCGGGAACGCCGCTACTGCGCCATGGCCGACGACGACCCCTGGGTCAGCCGCCGCTCCATCGCCCTGGCCGACATCCGCGAACGCACCCTCCTCATCGACCGGCGCACCGGCACCACCACGGCCGATCTGTGGCCCGCATCGGCGCGTCCCGTCGTGGAATACACCCAGGACATCGACGACTGGCTCGCGCTGATCGCCGCCGGCCGCAGCGTGGGCATCACCCCCGAGAGCACCGTCAACCAGTACCGGCGCGACGGGATCGTCTTCCGGCGGCTGCGCGACGCCACCCCCGTCGCGGTCCACCTCATCTGGCGACGCCAAGACCCGCATCCGGCGACCCACGCTGCCGTCGCCCTGCTGACCGACCTCTACCAACGGGGGAAGTGAAGGGCTGTGCGCTGTCCCGGCAGCGCCACGTGCTGCGCAACCGGCTCCTCCTCCTCTCCTACCGGCCCTTCCTCCCCGCCCTTCCTCCCCTCCCTGCCTCCCCGCCTCCCCTCCCTGCTCTCCCGCCTCCTCGAAACCGGACAGGTAGCCATGACGGAACCCACTGCCGCGTGGCAGGAACAGATCGCGGCCCTCGGGCCTTTCTTCGCCTTCGAGACGCACCCCGCGGCATCGGAACTCACGTCCCCCTGGCGCACGTTGAGCGAGGTGGCACAGGAGGAGAGCGGCGTCCTGCGGGAGCGCGTCACCGCGGTGCGTGCCTCGCTTGCCGCCCGCAGCGGCAGACCGGCCGAGGCCGTCGAACTGCGCGTGGCCGCGTCCGTGGCGCATCTGGGTCTGGTGGCGCGGGTCATCTCGCCGGTGCTCGGCCTGGCCGCTCTGCACGGCCTGTCGTCACGACCGCCCACCCTGGACGATCTGCGGTGGCACTCCGGCCTCGGCGGCGCGTTCGCACTGTCGCTGCCAGGGGAGACAGTGGCCTCAGTCGCCACGGATCACTCCGACTCGGGCGCCCTTCCCCGTGTCCGCGCCGACGCCGACGCCGAGACCAATGCCGATGCCGATGCCGATGCCGATGCCGTAGAGACCATGCTCGACGGACCGATCCGCGAACTGGCCCACGCCACAGCATCCTTCTCGGTCTCCCCGCGCATTCTGTGGGGCAATGTGGCATCGGCCGTGAACGGCGCGGCCGCGGGCATGGCGTCCGCGGCACCGGCCCTGGCGCGCCCCGCACGCACAGCGGCGCTGCTGTTCCTGAGCCGGCCGCAGCTCCAGGACGCCCACACCCTGGACGCACACAACGGGCGCTTCCGGCGGCGGAGTTGCTGTTTGATCTACCGGGCCGCTCCGGGTGCCTCGGGAGCCCTCTGCGGTGACTGCGTCCTTGCGCGACCTTAAGGGCTGTCCCGCCCATCGGCCGGCGGCACCCGACTCTCGTGCGACCGGGCCTGGAGGAACTCCCGGACCCCACGCAGCCGTGTGGGGACGCACCTCTGTGTGGCACTGCTGTCGAGGCGGACGTCGAGCGCCCCGGGCACAAGACTGTCGGCTCGACGCCCGGCAGGCAGCCGGGTTGCGTCGAGTCCGTCGCGTTGAGCGATGAGAACGCCGAGTTCGTAACGGCTGAGGGCGTCCGCTCCGGCGAGGTGGAACATCCCGGCCTGGTCGGACAAGGCGAGTTGCCGCAGAGCGGAGGCCAGATCTTCGACATGCACCGGACAGCGGATGTCGTCGGTGAACAGGACACCGTCGTGTGCATCGGCAGCCAGGGCATGGACCATGCGCTCGTGCACGGATGTGCCGTGCCCGATGATCAATGAAGTGCGGGCGACCGCGGCGGCCGGCGCCAGGAGCCGCACGGCTGTCTCGGCGGCGGCCTTTGCCGCGCCGTACGGGGTGATCGGGTCGGGCAGGCAGGTCTCGTCATAGTGAATCCGGGAACCGGAGAACACGGCGTCGCTGGAGACGTGGACCAGGCGGCAACCGCGTTTCGTCGCGGCCATCGCCAGGCGGATCGAGCCCTCGGCGGTGACCGCCCAGTCGCTGTTTCCGCTGGTTGCGTTGATGACGGCACTGGGGGCAACCGCGGCCAGCACCTCGTCGACGTGCCCGGTGGCACGGAGGTCGAGCCGGTGCCACGAGGCTCCGGGGATGGTTCCGGGGCGGGAGCAGTACGTTGCGGCCGTCTCCCAGCCCGCAGCCGTGGCCTGGCGCACAAGTTCCGTCCCCAGGAACCCGCTGCCGCCGATGATCAATACCTTCATGGCCCCCTACGGTAGGGCAGCCCAACTCCACTCGGGCACCGGTTGTCCGGGCGCAGCACCGCACAGTCAGGTCCCCGAAGCCCCTCCCCATTGGCTTGCCCGACGCCATCTCGCAGGCATCTTCCTCCAGCCCATCAGCGACCCGAACGCAACCGCCCAGGTGCGCCGTTCGGCTCGGATCGCCACACGAAAACCCTGCGGACGAGCGATGCGGGTAACGGTCCCGGCGACCGCATTCCTGGATCATGCAGTGGCCGGAGGGCGTGCGGAGGCACGGCCGGGCGCTGTTCGCTTCGTTCCGGGGTTTGCGCCTCCTGAGTGCGAGGCCGCCCCCTTTCACGCTGTACCGAGATGATCTCCGGTCTGTTTGGCTTGGTGACGCACGGCCACTTTGTTCACCACCGGCCGCTTTGCTCACTTCTGTTCACGTCCCGGGAGGGAATGTGTCCGTACCGGACAGCGTCACCGGTTCCGCTGCCGAAGAGCCCGCTCTCGAACCACCCGCAGACAGCGCGCTCACCAGCCTCAGTACCCGGGCCGCGCGCCAACTGGCGACCACCACCAAGTCCGAGCCCCAGATGCAGGCCATCACCTCGCGATGGCTCCTGAAGATGCTGCCGTGGGTGGACGTCAAGGGCGGCACCTACCGGGTCAACCGGCGTCTGCAGCTCCGTGTCGGCCGGGGCCGTGTCCAGTTCGAGCAGAACGGCGCGGACGACATCAAGGTGATCCCCCGGACGCTCACGGAGCTGCCCGCCCTGCGCGGTTATGACGATGTCGAAGTGCTCAACGAGCTCGCCGGCCGCTTCCGCGTCCGTGAAGTCCGGGCCGGCCAGGTCCTCTTCGAGGCAGGGCAGCCCGCCACCGAGGCGTATCTCGTCGTCCACGGCCGGTTCGCCCGCTACACGGCCGGCAAGTACGGCGAGGAGGAGGTCATCGGCGTCGTCACGGACGGCGACCAGCTGGGGGACGAGGCGATCGGCCGGCCCGACCCGCTGTGGCTGAGCTCGGTGCGGGCCGAAACAGCCGGCGTGCTGATGGTGCTGCCCTGGGACGTGATCCGGGAGCTGACCGACCGGGTGCCGTCGCTGGCCGCACACCTGACGGCGTACGCGGAGCGGCAGCAGCGTCCCGCGAACCGCAGGGGTGAGGCGGAGGTGCCGGTAGCGGCGGGGCACGTCGGTGAGCCCACGCTGTCCGGCGGCTTCGTCGACTACGACCTCGCCCCGCGCGAACACGAACTCTCCCTGACCCAGACCGTGCTCCGGGTGCACAGCCGGGTCGCCGATCTCTACAACGAGCCCATGGACCAGACACAGCAGCAACTCCGGCTCACCGTAGAGGAGATCCGCGAGCGCCAGGAATGGGAGATGGTCAACAACCGGGAGTTCGGACTGCTGCACAACGCCGACTACGGCCAGCGCATCAGCACCTACACCGGCCCGCCCACCCCCGACGACATGGACGAGCTGCTGTCCATGCGCCGCAAGACGCGACTGTTCCTGGCCCACCCGAAGGCGATTGCCGCCTTCTTCCGGCAGTGCAACAAACGCGGTCTGGTGCCGGGCACGGCGAACGTCGACGGGCACGAGGTCCCCGCCTGGCGCGGCGTTCCGATTTTCCCGTGCGGCAAGATCCCGATCAGCGACGCACACACCAGCAGCATCATTGCGCTGCGTACCGGCGAGGCGGACCAGGGGGTCGTCGGCCTGCACCAGACCGGCATCCCCGAGGAGTTCCAGCCCGGTCTGAACGTCCGCTTCATGGGCGTCGACGACGCCGCCATCATCAAATACCTGGTCACCGCCTACTACTCGATGGCCATCCTCGTGCCCGACGCAGCCGGCGTCCTGGAGAACGTCCAGATCGGCCGGAGCACCGACTGACCAGGTGGAGTACGCACCATGAGCACGCCCCCCGACACCGCCGCCGGGTTTTCGCTGCCCGGCCCGCCGAACCTCGCCCGCACCGTGCGGGCCCGACGCGGCGGGGCCGTACCCGGGCTGAGGTACCGGCCCGCCGCCCCCGCCGACCCGGACAAGGCCAAGGAGATCGACCGCAGGCTGGAGGCCTGGGCCCGCCGGCTGGATCTCTTCCCCGCGCAGTGGACCGGGGACTTCGCACAGTTCCAGGTCGGCCGGGCCGTCGTCCTGCAGCATCCCGGCGCGGCCGATCTCGACCGTCTCACCGTCGCGGGTGAGCTGCTGCTGGCGGAGAACATCGTCGACAGCTGCTACTGCGAGGAGGATGAAGGCCGCGGAGCCGCGCGCCGCGGTCTGGGCGGCCGGCTGATCGTCGCCCAGTCGGCCCTCGACCCCTTCCACGGCACCCCCGGACTGGAGGAGGAGTGGCGCCGCGGCGTGCAGGCGGACGGGCCCCTGCGCTCGTACCACTGGGCCCTGAAGGACTACTCGGCGCTCGCCACTCCCAGCCAGACGGACCGGTTCGTCCATGACATCGCCCGGCTGCACCTCGGCTATCTGGCCGAGGCCTCCTGGGCGGAGACACGGCACGTACCGCAGGTCTGGGAGTACCTGGTCATGCGGCAGTTCAACAACTTCCGCCCCTGCCTGTCCATCGTCGACGCCGTGGACGGCTACGAACTGCCCGAAGCCCTCTATGCCCGCCCCGAGGTCCAGCGGGTCACGGCTCTGGCCTGCAACGCCACGACCATCGTCAACGACCTGTACTCCTTCACCAAGGAACTGGCGAGTGACCCGACGCACCTGAACCTGCCACAGGTGGTGGCCGCCAACGACAAACGCGGTCTGAAGGCCGCCTACCTGAAGAGCGTCGAGATCCACAACCAGATCATGGAGGCGTTCGAGACGGAGTCGGCCCCGCTGGCCGCTCTCTCGCCCCTCCTCGACAAGTACGTCCGGGGCCTGGCCGCCTGGGTCTCCGGCAACCACGAGTGGCACGCCACCAACACCGACCGCTATCAGCTGCCCCACTACTGGTAGACCGACCGATCCCGCGCATCCTCGCAAGGAGTCACCGTTGACCATCGCTCATGCCGACACCGCCCGTACACCGGTGCCGACCCAGTCCACGTACCAGTCCCGCGTCGCGGACTACTGGAACGCCGAGGAGAACCCGGTCAACCTCGAACTCGGTAAGATCGACGACCTGTACCACCACCACTACGGCATCGGGGACGCCGACTGGTCGGTACTGGACGAGCAGGACCCGGACTGCCGCCGCGAGCGGGTCACCGGCGAACTGCACCGGCTGGAACACGCCCAGGCCGAACTCCTCGCCTCCCACCTCGGCGATCTCTCCCCCACCGACCGTGTCTTCGACGCCGGGTGCGGGCGCGGCGGCGGCAGCGTGGTGGCGCATCTGCGCTACGGCTGCCACGCCGACGGGGCCACGATCTCCGCCAAACAGGCCGACTTCGCCAATGCACAGGCCCGCAAGCGGGGCGTCGACGACAAGGTGCGGTACCACCACCGCAACATGCTCGACACCGGCTTCACCGGCGGCGCATACGCGGCGTCCTGGAACAACGAGTCGACCATGTACGTCGAGCTGGACCTGCTGTTCGCGGAGCACGCACGGCTGCTGCGGCGCGGGGGACGGTATGTCACGATCACCGGCTGCTACAACGACGCCTATGGGCGCGCCTCCCGCGAGGTGTCCCTCATCAACGCCCACTACATCTGTGACATCCACCCCCGGTCGGCGTACTTCCGCGCCATGGCCCGCAACAGGCTCGTCCCCGTGCACGTCCAGGACCTGACGCAGGCCGCGCTTCCGTACTGGGAACTGCGCCGAAAGGCCGACCACTTGGTCACGGGCATCGAGGAGACCTTCCTCAACGCCTACCGCAACGGCAGCTTCCAGTACCTGCTGATCGCCGCCGACCGGGTGTGAGATTGCGGGGCCGTGCCCCTGCGTACGCTGCGGCCGGACTCGTTCAGCCGACGTGGACGCGGGGGCGCCGGTCGCGGTCGGGTTCGGCCTCGCGCAGGACTTCACGGGTGACGGGGGCTACTTCGCCCTGACCGAAGAGGAAGAAGCGAAGGAACTGGGCGAAGGGGTTGCCCTCGGTCCACTCGAAGTAGATGTGCGGCCGCGCTCCGGTGGCGTCGCGTACGTGCAGCAGCAGCGCGGCCAGCGCGTTGGAGATGGTGGAGCTGTCGAGGGCGAGCACCCGGAAGCGGCCGTGCATGACCTCGCCGCGTACCCGTAGTTCGCTCTCGAACTCGGACGGGTCGCCGACGGTGACCTCGACGAAGATGAAGTCGTCGTCGACCGGCAGGTCGTTGTCGGTGCGGATCTGCTGGAGCTTGTCGCGGTACTCGGACAGATCGCGCGCGTCGGGCTCGTTGGCGATGAAGCGGATCTTGCGGTGGGCGGCGTCACGGACGAACCGTTCGGCCTTCTCGTCGAGCACGACGCTGGTCACCCGCAGCTCGAAGGCGCGGGCGAGGCGGGAGAGGAACGACAGCAGGATGATCCCGGCGATGAAGCAGGCACCGATCTTCACCCCGTCGGGGCGCTCGACGACATTCGCCACGGTGGTGTACAGGAACACCACGGAGATCACGGCGAAGCCGATCGTCCAGCCCCGCTCGCGGGCGCGCCGTGCGGTGATGGTCACCGCGATCGCGGCGGAGCTGATCAGGACCAGGACGCCGGTGGCATAGGCGCCGCCCTGGGCGTCCACATCGGCGTCGAAGAGCCAGGTCACCAGGAAGGCGACCAGGGTGAAGACCAGCACCATCGGGCGGACCGCCCGCGCCCAGTGGGGCGCCATGCCGTAGCGCGGCAGGTACTGCGGCATGAGGTTCAACAGGCCGGCCATCGCCGAGGCACCGGCGAACCAGAGGATGGCGATGGTGGAGATGTCGTAGACCGTGCCGAAGACGGAGCCCAGATATTCGTGGGCCAGATAGGCCAGGGCGCGTCCGTTGGCCGGCCCGCCGGGCCGGAATGCGTCCGCGGGGATGAGCAGGGTCGTGATGAAGCTGGTGATGATGAGGAAGACGCTCATGATCACGGCGGCGGTGGTGAGCAGCTTCTTCGCGCCCCGGATGCGCCCCGTGGGGCGCTCCTCGGTGTCGTCGGGGTCGCCCTCGATATGAGGCATGACGGCCACGCCGGTCTCGAACCCGGACAGGCCCAGCGCCAGCTTCGGGAAGACCAGCAGGGCCACGCCGACCATCGCCAGGACGCTGCCGTGCTCGGTGGTCAGTGCATGGGACCAGTCGGTGACGACATGCGCCGCGGTGGCCACATGCCACACTCCGGCGACGACCACGACCACGTTGAGCCCCAGGTAGAGGCCCACGAGGACGATCGCCACCCCGATGGCCTCCAGAAAGCCCTTGAGGAACACCGCGCCCAGCAGCGCGACCAGGATCAGCGTGATGACCAGCCGGCCGTTCTGCAGGGCGCTGGTGAGGTGCGGGTTCTCCACCAGATGGGTGGCGGCGTCGGCCGCCGACAGGGTGATGGTGATCAGGAAGTCGGTGGCGGCGAAACCCAGCAGGGTCAGCACGAACAGCTTGCCCTGCCAGAAGGACAGCAGCCGCTCCAGCATCGCGATCGAGCCCTGGCCGTGCGGGCTCTCCCTGGCCACCCGCCGGTACACCGGCAGCGCGCCGGCCAGCGTCACCAGGACGAGGACGAGGGTGGCGACCGGGGACAGCACGCCCGCGGCCAGGGCGGCGATGCCCGGCTGATAGCCGAGTGTCGAGAAGTAGTCCACTCCCGTCAGGCACATCACCCGCCACCAGCGCTGCCCGCGATGGGCGCTCTGGGGGCCCGCGTGCGGCCCGGGGTGGTGCTTGGCCATGTCGGCCAGGCCCTCCAGCATCCATGCGCGCAGGCGGTGCCGTGCTGCGGCCCGGGGAGGAGAACCGGCGGAGGCGGCCATCGTGTGCTCCTGTCGTACCGCGAAGGGGGCCGGCCATCGACGGGGCGGCCACGTCAGCGTACGTAGAGGGGACGTCGTCGCCGTGGTGTTCAGCGGTGTGGCGCGTTCGTGTTGTGGCGCGTGCGTGTCCCCGGGGCCCGGGGACGGCAGCCGGCCGTTCAGGCGGGAAGCCCGGCTCCTCGGTGCGCCGGTTTTCCGGTGAGGTGATGCAGATATTCACGCGCCAGGCGGAATCCCGCGGTCCAGGCGAGGAGCCGGCTGGGACGGTGGTCGCGGGAGCAGGTCCAGCTCGGGATGTGGCCGCGGGCGGCGACGTCCCGGCACAGGGCGGTCACACAGGCCAGGGCCAGGCGCTGACGGCGGTGTCCGGGAACGGTGAAACAGGCGAGGTCCTCGTACCGGGTGCCGTGGAAGTACGTACAGGCAACGGCGAGGATGTCCTCCTTCCGGAAGGCGGCCCAGCCGAGCCCGGCGGCGGCGAGCGGGGCCGGGCCACCCCAGCCGGCGTGGAGCCACGCCGCGTCCGGGGTGAGGGCGGCCAGCGCCGGGGCATCCTCGGGGGCCAGCCGACGCACCGTCACCCCGTCCGGGATGCGCGGCACGGGTACGGGCACCTGGTGCAGATACAGCATCCGCTCCCACGGCACGACCAGGTCGAAGGCGTTGCCCAGAGCGGGCAGGAAGCGTGCGGGGGCCTGCACATAGTGCGCGCCGAAGACGGCGAGGGCATCGGGGGCCAGGGCGCCCGGGTCGCCACGGAGCAGGACGTGGCCCGCGCAGGCCACGGCCAGGGCGCGCGGAGCGGTGGCCCGGTCGGCCCACCAGCGGCCGGTTCCGAAGGCCCGTACGTGTTCGGGCAACGCGGCCGCCCCGGGGGCGCCGGCCGGGAACCAGTCGGTGAGCGGGGGAAGTTGGTCCGGGGCGAGTTCGATCACTGGGTACCTCGGGGGCCTCGGGGGGGGCTCGGGGGCGCGGCCGGCGGCGTTGCGCCGGGGCGGCCGGCGGCGGCCGGTGGCGGGGTGGTGGCGCCGGCGTACGAGGGCGCCGGGCTCGGCGAGCGGCCGGGCGCTCCGATGGCCTCGGCGGAGGCGGGACCGGCCACCAGGACCATAGGAGAGGAGGGGGCGAAGAGGGCGCAGCCTCTCTCGGGAAGGGCGCCGGGTACGCCGAACGGCCCCGTCGGGATCCCGAGGCGTACGGCAACGGCAGGAAGGACGACAGGAAGAAAGCGGAGTGCAGCGTGTCGCCGGGAGGATCCGCTCGGTGACCCTTCCGGCTGCGGCCTGGATTCCTCGCAGTGGTGTGCCAGAGTGGAGGTGGACGGGCGCCGCGGTCGATGCGTGCGAGAGAGGGCGGCCTGTCATGTCCCTACAGCCGGATCGCCTCGGCGCGGTCACCACTCATTCCAGGTCCCCGTCCCGGCGGACCGAGGAGTATGAGGACCTGTTCGATCAGGCTCCGGTGATCTTCGTTGCGCTGGGCGGCCCCTCCCATCTGCTGGAGGCGGCGAATCCGGCGTTCTTCGAGGCTTTCGGCGGCGACCGTACGCATACCGGCGCGCCGCTCGGCGAGCTGATTCCGGAGCTGGCGCCGCAGGGCGTGCTCGACCGGCTCGATGCGGTGTACCGCACCGGCACCGCGTTCCGGGCCCGCGGCGCGCGGCTGGTGCTCGGTGCGCCGGGGAAGGAGCGGGAGGGGTTCTTCGACTTCACCTACGAGCCCCGCCGGGACGCGGTGGGCGAGATCGACGGGGTGATCGTGATCGCGGTGGAGACCACCGTCTACCACCACGCCCAGCTCCTCGCGGCCGAACAGCACATCCTGCTGGAGCAGATCGCACGCGACGCCCCGCTCGGCAGCATTCTGACCGGCATGGCCCGGGCGATCGAGGAGCTGTCGCCGGAATTGATCGTCTCGGTGCTGCTGGCCGATCCCGACGCCCGGCATCTGCGGCACGGCACCGGCCCCAGCCTGCCCGCCTTCTACAACGAGGCGATCGACGGGATCGCCATCGGTCCGAACGTGGGCTCGTGCGGCACGGCCGCGTATCTGCGGGTGCCGGTGACCGTCACCGATATCACCACCGATCACCGGTGGGAGGGCTATCAGGAGGTGGCGGCGCGGGCCGGGGTCGCGGCGTGCTGGTCCACCCCGATCCTGGGGACGGACGACCGGCTGCTGGGCACCTTTGCGATGTACCACCGGGCTCCCAAGGCCCCCGAGGAGAAGGACGTGTCCCTCAGCGCCGCGTTCGCTCGTATCGCCGCGCTGGCCATCGAACGCCACCAGGCCAAGGAAGCAAGCCGCGCCGCCCAGGAGCGGGAGAAAGAGGCCCGCGAGGACCTTGCCTTCGTCCTGGACGCCAGCACAGCCATCACCCGCGAGCCGCACTACGCGGACTGCCTGCAGTGCTTGGCACGGCTGACCGTACCGACCCTGGCCCCGCTGTGCAGCGTCCACGTGCTGGAGGACGGCCGGACCCGGCGGATCGCCGTGGCCGCCGCCACCCGGGCCGACGAAGACCTCCTCGCCTCCCCGGCGCTCGGCGAGCAGGTCGACCGGGCGGTGGCCCGTGTCCTGGCCTCCGGCGCCACGGAGGCACACCACCCGGCGGCCTCGCCCGGCGACCGCCCCGTGCTGCCCGGCGTCACCGGTTACGTCAGCGTCCCGCTGGCCACCCTCGGCCGCACCTTCGGCGTACTGACCCTCCTGGCCACCGGACGGCCCCTGGACGGCCACGCCATCGCCCTTGCCGAGGAGCTGGCCCGCCGGGCCGCTTCCAGTGCCGACAACGCCCACCAGTTCAGCGACCGCGTCCAGCTCGCCCGCGATCTGCAGGCCGGGTTGTTGCCTCCCCAACTGCCCGCGATTCCCGGCGCCGATCTGGCGGCGTACTACCACCCCGCCGGCGAAGGACTGGAGGTCGGTGGTGACTTCTACGACGTCTTTCCGCTCCCCGACGACCGCTGGGCGTTCATGATCGGCGATGTCTGCGGGCGCGGCGCGTCGGCCGCCACCACCACCGGCATGGTCCGTCACACCGCACGCGCCGCAGCGCGTCTGCTGCACGATCCGGCGGACGTGGTCGCCGCCATCAACGACGCACTGACCGGGAACGCGCTCGACGAGGACCACTTCGTCTCCCTCGTCTACGGCGAACTGCGGCACCCCCCGTCCCACCTCGCACTGGAGCTGATCCGGGCCGGTCATGTGCCGCCGCTCGTGCGCCGCACCGACGGCACGGTGGAGCACCTCGTCCAGTCGGGCCTGCTCCTGGGGATCAGCCCGGAATTCGACGGTGCCTCCTGCCGGCTCGACCTCTCGCCGGGCGACAGCCTGGTGCTGGTCACCGACGGCATCACCGAGGCCCGCTCCGCCACCGGCGAGTTCTTCGACGAACACCGGCTGGCCGATGCCCTTCGCGCCCTCCCCGCCGCGACATCCGGCGCCGCCGGTCTCATCGAGGCCGTCCATGCCGCGGTGACCGCCTTCGCGGGTCAGTCCACCCCCGATGACCAGGCCGCTCTGGTGCTCACCGCCACCTGACGCGCGGCGCGGACCGGCCGGGCGCGGACCGGAGCCCGGCGCCCCCGTCCCCGGCCCCGGCCGATGACGAGGCCGCTTTCCCTCTGCCCTTCGCCGCGCACCGTGCCTATTTTGGCTCCATGGATCCCGTGCCGCGTACCGCCCCCGACGGCCCCGACGACCCCGATCCGCTGCGCCGGCTCTCCCTCGACGAACTGCGGCGGCGTACGAGCATGAAGTGGCGTACCTACCCGGACGATGTGCTGCCGTTGTGGGTGGCGGAGATGGATGTGCCGCTTGCCGAACCGGTCGTCGCGGCGATCACGGATGCGGTGGCGCTCGGCGACACCGGTTACCCGGCGGGCACGGCGTACGCCCGGGCGCTGGCCGGGTTCGCGCGGAGGCGATGGGGCTGGGACGGGCTCGTGGTGGAACGTACGGCGATCGTGCCCGATGTGATGCTGGGCATCGTCGAGGTGCTCAAGCTGATCACCGGGCCGGGAGACCCGGTGATCGTCAACTGCCCCGTCTATCCGCCCTTCTACCAGTTCGTGACGCATATGGACCGGCGCGTGGTGGAAGCGCCGCTGGGGGCGGACCTGCGAATCGATTTCGCCGCGCTGGAGGAGGCGTTCCGGCGCGCCGTCGCGGACCGGGGCCGCGCCGCGTACCTGCTGTGCAGCCCGCACAATCCCACCGGCACCGTGCACGACGCCGACGAGCTGTCCGCGGTCGCGGCGCTCGCGGACAGGTACGGCGTACGGGTCGTCGCCGACGAGATCCACGCCCCGGTGGTGGCCCATGACGCCGGGTTCGTGCCCTACCTGAGCGTGCCGGGGGCGGAGGCGGGACTGTCGCTGATGTCGGCGTCCAAGGCGTGGAACCTGGCCGGTCTCAAGGCCGCGCTCGCCCTCGCCGGACCCGCCGCTGCCGACGATCTGGCCCGCATCCCGGAAGAGGTCGGCCACGGCCCCAGCCACCTCGGCATCATCACCCACACCGCCGCCCTGCGGGACGGCGGCGACTGGCTCGACGCGGTGCTCCGCGGCCTCGACGACAACCGCCGGCTGCTCGACGGCCTGCTGGCCGAGCGGCTCCCCGCGGTCCGCTACCACCCCGCCGACGGGACGTATCTCGCCTGGCTCGACTGCCGCCCGCTCGGCCTCGGTGACGATCCCGCCGCGGTCTTTCTCGCCCGCGGCAGGGTCGCTCTCAGCCCCGGTGCCGGCTTCGGCACCGGCGGTGCCGGGCACGTCCGGCTCAACCTGGCGACCTCGCCCGAGCTGCTGACCGAGGCCGTTCGGCGGATGGCGGTCGCACTGGCCTGACCGCGGCACCGGGCAGCGCTCCGTACACCCTCCCCCGCGCCCTACGGAGAGCGGACGCCGGTCCGCGCGTCCGGTCACCGCGCCCACCGCCCCTTCCCCGCACCGCACTTGAGGGGCCGTTTTTGGAATGCGGGGAGTTTCTCCATACGATCCGGCGATGATCACAAGAAAACGGCTGGCGGCCGGGGTGTGCGGCCTGCTGGCCGCGATGACCCTCGCGCTCGCCCCCACACCTGCCGGCGCCGACGAACCGGACGCCAAGCCTTCCCCCAAAGTCGAGTTGACGCTCGATGTCAGCGGCTCGATGCGGGCACGTGACATCGACGGCCAGAGCCGGATGGCCGCGGCGAAGCAGGCGTTCAACGAGGTACTGGACGCCGTGCCCGATGAGGTCCAGCTCGGTATACGCACCCTCGGCGCCAACTACCGCGGCGAGGACCGGAAGGTCGGCTGCAAGGACACCCGGCAGCTCTACCCGGTCGGGCCGCTGAACCGGACCGAGGCGAAGACCGCGGTGGCCACGCTCAGCCCCACCGGCTGGACGCCGATCGGACCGGCTCTGCTGGGCGCGGCCGACGACCTCAAGGGCGGCGACGCCTCCCGCCGGATCGTCCTCATCACGGACGGCGAGGACACCTGCGCCCCGCTCGACCCCTGCCAGGTGGCGCGGGACATCGCCGCCAAGGGCATCCATCTCACCGTCGACACCCTCGGGCTGCTGCCGGACGCCAAGACCCGCAACCAGCTGAGCTGCATCGCCGAGGCTACCGGCGGAACCTACACCTCGGTACAGCACACCAAGGAACTCCGGGACCGCGTACACCAGTTGGTGGACCGCGCCGCCCGTCCGGTGGTCACTCCGGTGGCGACCGAGGGGACCCGGCAGTGCACCGACGCCCCGAAGCTCAAGCCCGGTCTCTACACCGACCGCGAGAAGTTCACCGAGCACCGCTGGTACCGGATGGACGTCCGGCCCGGCCAGGAACTGCGGGCCTCGGTGAGCATCGCCGCCGACCGTGCGGTCAACAACGACTACGGGGTCCTGCTGCGGGCCTCGACGGTGCACGGCAGAGAGATCGTCCGTGGCGCGGAGGCCGGTGACGGCCGTACGGATGTGATCTCCTCCGGGCTGCGCTACCCGAAGGCGCCCGCCTCCTCGGATGACGACGAATCCGCGGCGGAGACCGTCTGTCTGCAGGTCAGCAACTCCTTCTCGGCGCCCGCCTCGGTCAAGACCGACCCGGGCCTGCCCGTCGAGCTGACCGTCGACCTGGTGGACGGGCCCGACGACGCCTCCGACGCGGCCTTCTTCGGCCTCGGACACGGCTGGTGGCTGCTGGTCTCGCTGGCGCTCACCGGGCTGATCGCCGGCCTGGTGTGGGGCTGGATCTCCCGTTGGCGCGTGACCGTCTGGAGGACCAACTGATGCGCACCCTACGTACCCTGACGACCGCTGTGCTGGCGGGCGCCGCCCTCTTCGGCACGGCGGGAACGGCCTTCGCCGACAGCCCGTCCCCCAGCCCGAGCGCCGGCACGGATGCGGAGGCGCCGGCCCCGACCGAGGCCGGTACCTCGTTCCGTACGGCGACCGCCATCACGCCGGACCAGCGGGCCACGGCCGATGCGTCCACCGGCGATTACCTCTACTGGGTGCTGCCCGTGGACGCGGGGCAGCGCGCCACCGTCAAGGCCAAGGTCACCCTCCCGCAGAGCGCCCGGCACGGCACGGCCACCTGGCAGCTCGATGTCTATGACGGGCTGCGCCGCCGCCAGGCGTGCCAGTACGGCGCCCAGACCAGGGCAGCGGCCCGGGATGCGGGTTCCGTCGAGCTGTCCTGCACCCTGCGCACGGTCCGCGCCTGGGCGGAACCGTGGGCGAACGATCCGCTGCCGGGCAGCTACTACATACGCCTGACGGTGGTCGACCTGCCCAAGGACGACCTCGGTCTGCCGGTACACGCCGAGGTCGACGCCGCCCTCGCCGAGAGGGGCGGCGCCCACGACGTGGACGGCACGCTGGCCGCTCCCCTGGTGCCCGGCGCCTCCACCGCCACACCCGAGCCCCAGGAGAGCACCGCGCCCGGGAAGCCCGCCGCCCTGGGCGAGCCGGACGGCGGCTGGTCGTCCGGCGGGTGGTCCGACCGCTGGCTCTGGACCGCGGCGGGCGGACTGCTCGCGGCGCTGTCCGGCATCGCCGGCTACCGTTTCACCGGGGGCTCCGGCCGCCCGTCCCGGGTGCCACCGGGCGCCTGACCGGCCCGGGGGCGGCCATGGCGCGGGCCGTGGCCGCCCCTCACCTCGGAAGATTGAGTTTGCGCCGCCACCGGCGGGGTCATCGGCATCACCGGTGTCGGGATCTTCCTCGGCCCCAACGACGCCGGTATCGACGCGCTGGTACGGCATATCGATTACGCCGTCGACCTTGTCGGCCCGGAACACGTCGGAGTGTCGACCGACTACCCGTTCGACCACGAGGACTTCAACGCGATGCTCACGCAGAGCCCGGAGTTGTTCCCCGACTCCTACACACGCTGGGGGCCAATCAAGTTCATGCCCCCCGAAGACCTGCTGACCGTCGAAGACGCGCTTCTGGCCCGGGGATACCCCCACGATGCCGTCACCGCGATCCTGGGAGGCAACTTCCGCCGCGTCGCCGCGCTCGTATGGCAGTAACCCGATCCGCGACCTCGCACATTCCGGCCCTCCGCCCCACCGGATCCCTGCCTCCCGTGGCCATCACCGGTATCGCGTGCTCCGAGGGGCCAGGAAAACAGCACGGCGACACGCGGTCGATCGGGGCGTTACCGCAGTTGTTCGGAGTTCACTCGGCCCGTACATGGCACTGCCGGCATCGCGAGTGCGGCCACACAGTGCGCCGCCGTCATCGCCCATCCGCTGTGGTGTGCCGCGTAACCAGCTTCCGACATACTGTGCGCTCCAGCGGGCTCGTTACCTACCGACACATCAGCGGACAATGCCGCATGCATAGCAACCTGCGCGCCGCCGGTGGCCGCGATCACCTGCCACCCACGCCGGGCTGAGCGTGCTGCAGCGGCAGCCATGAGGAGCACCGTCAACGCTCCGGCGATCGCGCGCACCCACCGCACCGGCTCCTCCGACGCGAGATGGTGGCCGACGACCGCCAAAGCCGTGCCGACCAAGAGTGAAAACGGCTGAGCGCAGCCACCGTCCACTCCCCCGACAGGGCCGCGGAGAGCGGTTCACCTCACCCCGAGCCCGACCCAAGCCCGACCCAAGCCCGGTCCATGCCCCGCCCATCGCCTACCCCACTACGCCGCCACGCCCCCTATGCCCTGCCCTGGACGACGTGGCCGACCTCAGCACGACGTCGACACCGGGTCGGCGCTGAACGGATCCTTCTCAGTTGGCTCCGGCCGCGCGTGCATGCCGACCCGGTTCACCACCTGCAGTACGGTCCGGCCAGAAAGGGCTCTCATCTCCTCACGAACGCGTGCCATAGCGGCTTTCTCTGGCCCCTTCCGATGGACGTCGCCACCAGGACGCGTATCGGGTCGTGATCAATGAGCATCGCAGCTTCCGGGGCGGGTGCCCGTGTGGGGTACGGGGCCCGGCGATCTGCGGCTGCGCCGTGTGGGCGCGAGTGACCAACAGCGATGCCGCAGGCAGGCAGCGGCGGGGCCCGAGGGCCCCGGCTGCGTGCCCGCCGGGATGGTGTGTCAGACCATGGCGAGCCGGTCCACCAGCAGCTCCACCCTCGGCTCGGTGTCCTCCGGCGGCAGACGTCCCGCCCGGATCAGGGTCGCCAGCCCATGCAGGGACGCCCAGAACACCTCGGTGAACAGCCCCGGGTGGATGCCGTCCCCCGCGACCTCGCCCAGGCTCTCCAGCAACGCGGCGAAGGCGTCCTTGAGAGGTTCCGGGGTGTCCTCGTCCGCGAACGCCAGGCCGCCGTCGAGCTGGAACATGGCCTCGTAGACCGCCGGGTTGCGTTCCGCGAAGTCGAGGTAGGCGCGGGCGAGGGCGGCGACCCGCTCGCGCGGGCCGTTCGCGCTGGTGGCCGCGGCACGCACCGCCGCGGCCATCTCGGCGGCGCCCTGGAGGGCGACGGCGCCGATGATCTCCCGCTTGCCGCGAAAGTGGCTGTAGAGGACGGGCTGGCTGTATTCGATGCGCTCGGCGAGCCGGCGGGTGGTGACCGCGTCCCAGCCCTGCTGCTCGGCGAGTTCGCGGGCCGTCGCCAAGATGAGGCGTTCGCGGGCCGCCCGTTCACGCTCCTTGCGTTCCTGTACCGACATGATTCGATCCTAGCACCGCTAGACAAGCAAGCGGCAGTAGCGCTAGCGTTGCCACATCAGCTAGCAACACTAGATGCCGAGAGGGTCGTCATGCTCAACGCACTTCAGGTCTTCACCACCGTGGTCGTCGGCGTGATGGTGGGGGTGGAGCTCTCCGTCGCCTTCGTCATCAACCCGATCCTCAACGCACTCCCCGACGACAGTGGCCAACTCGGCCGCGCCCACGGGGGCCGGATGCTCGGCGCCGTGATGCCGGTCTGGTACGTCACCTCGCTCGCCCTCGTCGCGATCTGGACCATCGCCGGATGGCACCACCACGGCACCGGCCTCGTCATCACCGCCGCCTCGCTGCTGATCCTCAGCGTGATCATGTCGATCCTGCTGCTCGTCCCGATCAACAACCGGGGCAAGACCTGGACCCCTGACAACCGGCCCGCCGACTGGAAGCAGCAGCTGAAGCGCTGGGACCGCTTCCACTACGTCCGCGTCGCCGTCATCATCGCCGCCTTCACCCTGCTGGTCGCCGCCCTCACCTGAGCCCGCAGGCTCACCCGCCCGGTCGTCAGCCGCGACACCAACACCCTCGAACCCCGCTGGTATGCCCAGGACGCGGGCCCCAGCAACGGACCGACAGCGAGAGGAAGTACCGAAAATGGCCAAGCTGCAGAGTCTCGACCCGCACACGCCGATGTTCGCGCAGTTCAAGGAGAAGACCGGGCCCATCGTCCTGGCCAACACCTTCTTCGTCCCGAAGGAGAGGACTGAATGGTTCCTGGCCCTCTTTCGCAGGCAGGCCGAGTTCATGAAGGCTCAGCCGGGATTCGTCTCCCTGCAGATGCACAAGGGAACGGCGGACAGTCAGCTTCTGATGAACGTCGCGGTCTGGGAGTCGACCGAGGCGCTCGCCACGGCGTTCGGCAGCCCGGAGTTCCAGCGCATGGCGGCCGAGTTCCCCGACGACATCGTGTCGTACCCGCACATCTTCGAGCAGATCGACGTGTGACACGGCAGCGGTAGCCGCGTCACGGGGGCGATGTCCTCGTGCTCAGCCCTGCGGGCGGCGATCCAGCTCCGGATCTCCTGCGACACCTCGCGCACGCCCGACATCCGGGAACGCAGCTGACCGGCCATGCCCCGCGAACGGTCACCACCGGGCGTCCCGGTCAACCACATCCTGCCCACCGGCCCATCCGCCGGATGACGAAGGAGCAGCACGATGACGACACACCAGGACTGCGAGGAAGCGCACCCCGGCCGGCCCCACGCGGGGAACACAACCCCATGCCATAAGGGCAAGCACTCCACGAAGGCGTCCACGGTCTGCAGTGGTTCCGGTCTCCACGACCACACCGGCCATGACCACACCGATCACGATGGCCATACGGAAGGCGACGGCCGCGAAGCCGACTGCACCGGGCCTGGCCCTTGTCACACTGACTGAACCAGCGACACGGTGCCGCCCGGGTTCTCCTGACCGTCCAGGAGGACCCGGACGGTCGCGGCGAGGAAGCCGTCCCTGCCTTCCCTTCACCCGATGTGGCGATCGACGCGCTCGGAGTTGTGCGCACTGCCATCTGCCGCCAACTCCATACCGCCCTTGATTTTCCTGCGGGTTCCCCACGTGGGAGCCACTTGACCGGGCGCGGGGCGCACGTTCTTCACAAGCACTTTATGTGTTCGCTTGATTACGATTCGTGTTTGTGAGGGTTCTGGCAGTGTGCCGCAGCGACCGCCCAGCGATGTGGAGCAGGGCGGCTCTTTGCGTGGTTCTGGCAACCCTGATCCATGTGCTCGGATGCGCGCACGGGCCGGCCCCAGCGGGAACGGGCCGTATCGATGCCTTCCTGGCAACTTCCTCCACCTGCTCGCAAAAGAAGGCCGTCGCTGATGGCGCTGCCACTGAATCGCCACGTCACGGCGGGCACGGATCAGCCGAGTGCTCCGGAGCTGACGAGCCCTCCGTCCAAGCCCCCCGGAGCATCGGGGCCCCCGAGCAGCCGGCCGTAACCCCTCGGCCCTTCGACGCCGCCATGTTCGCCGGCGACCTGGCCGCGGTGGGGCCGCCTGTCGGCAACGACTCCGTCGGTGCAGCACATGGCCACAAGCGAGCCCTGCTTGGCGTGTGGCAGAACTGATCGGTTCCTGAGCCGCGCGAGCGAGCCTCCTTCTGGAGCTCTGCCGCCTGCCGGCTCACGGTCAGTTCTGCCTCCTTCCACCCGCACATGACCGGCCGGCGCCGCACGACCGCACCGGCCGAGGGAGAAGCACGCCATGAACCACTTCGCAGTACCCAGCGTCCCCGCCGCGCCGGCCCAGCTGCTCGCGGAAGCCAAACGCCCCATGCACACGCCTGCCGGTCTCGTCGGCGACACGCCCGTACTGTGGGTCGGAGAGCCGTTCACCGCAGGCGGGAGCGGCTTCTGGGCCAAGCTGGAGGGCCACAACCCTGGTGGGATCAAGGACCGGACCGCGCTGTACATGGTCCAATCCGCCCGCCAGAGGGGCGATTTGCTCCCCGGCGCCCCGATCATCGAGTCCACCTCCGGCACCCTCGGCCTCGGGCTCGCCCTCGCCGGGGTCACCTACGGCCACCCGGTCACCGTCGTCACAGACCCCGGGATGGAACCGCTGATGTCGGGGCTGCTCACCGCGTACGGGGCCGACGTCCAGATCGTCGACACCCCGCACCCCGTCGGCGGCTGGCAGCAAGCCCGCCGTCAGCGGGTCGAGGAGCTGCTCGCCGTGCATCCGGGTGCCTGGTGCCCGGACCAGTACCACAACCCGGACAACGTGGCGGCGTACCGGCCGCTCGCCCATGAACTCGTGGCGCAGCTCGGCCGTATCGACGCCTTGGTCGTGAGTGTCGGTACCGGGGGCCACTCCGCCGGCATCGGTGCAGTGCTTCGCGGCTACTTCCCCGGCCTCCACATCGCAGGAGTCGATACCACCGGATCCACCATCTTCGGACAGCCCGCCGGGACACGACTGATGCGCGGCCTCGGGAGCAGCATCTATCCAGGCAATGTCGCGTACGACCTCTTCGACGAGGTGCACTGGGTCGCCGCCCCCGAGTCGGTGTGGGCAGCCCGTGCGCTCGCGCGGTGCCGGTACGCCACCGGCGGCTGGAGCGTCGGCGCGGTCGCTCTGGTCGCCCGGTGGCTGGCCGGCCGGATGCCGGCCGAATCGCGCATCGTCGCCATCTTTCCCGACGGGCTGCAGCGCTACGTCGGCACGGTCTTCGACGACACGTACTGTCGCCGGCACGGGCTCCTCGGCCACCAGCCCGCAGCCGGACCGCGAGAAATTGCCCACCCAGGCGAGATGACTGTCACCCGCTGGACGCGGTGCACCACCGTCGTCGATCCGCTCGGCGCGACGCGCGGGCAGCAGCGGCTGGCGGGGGTATCCCGATGAAGTCTCTTTGGCGGCAGACCCGTTCGTTCCCGATCGCTGCACGGCTGTTGATGGCCAACCAGTTCGCCATCAACCTCGCCTTCTACATGCTCATGCCCTACCTCGCCGCCCACCTGTCCGGAGACCTCGGCCTGGCCGCATGGGCCGTCGGGCTCGTCCTGGGCGTCCGGAACTTCTCCCAGCAGGGCATGTTCCTCATCGGCGGCACCATCGCCGACCGGTACGGCTACAAGGCGCCGATCATGGCCGGCTGCCTACTGCGTACGGTCGGCTTCGGAATCCTCGGCTGGGTCGATAACCTCCCGGCCCTCGTTGCCGCGTCGGCGGCCACCGGGTTCGCCGGAGCCTTGTTCAACCCGGCCGTGAGGGCCTACCTGGCAGCCGAAGCGGGCGACCGGCGCGTGGACGCCTTCGCGACCTTCAACGTCTACTACCAAGGAGGCATGCTCCTCGGCCCGCTCGTCGGCCTCGCCCTCCTGGCCGCCGACTTCCGCGCGGTGTGTGCGGCAGCCGCTGCCATCTTCGCCGTGCTCACTCTGCTGCAGTGGCGCACTCTGCCGGCCCGGCGCGGCGACTCCGCGAACAAGGGTGACGCGGCGACAGGAGTGCTGGCCCAATGGCGCACCGTCGTGTCCAACCGCCCCTTTCTCCTCTTCTCGATCGCGATGATCGGGTCCTACGTACTGACCTTCCAGGTCTATCTGGCCCTCCCCCTCGCCGCCGACGAGGCCCTGGGAGCCAACGGGACCAAGGTCACCAGTGGGCTGTTCGTCGTCTCCGCAGTCGTCGCCGTCGCCGGGCAACTACGCCTGACCGGCTGGGCGAAGCGCCGCTGGAGTCCGCACGAAGCCCTCTTCCGTGGGCTGGTGGCCATGGGGCTGGCCTTCGTGCCTCTCGCAGTCGCCCAGCCCGGAGCGAGAGCGATGGCCCTCGTCTCCTTGGTGACAGCGGTCGTGCTCCTCGCCGCGGGCAGCGCGGTGGTCTACCCGTTCGAGATGGACACGGTCGTCGCACTCTCCGGCGGCCGCCTGATCGCCACCCACTATGGGCTGTACCACACCGTCTCCGGGCTGGGCATCACCTTGGGAAACCTCGCCACCGGAGCACTGTGGGGCTTCGCCCAGCATCACCACATCGCCTGGCTGACCTGGTCCGCACTCAGCGCCACCGGACTCACCTGCGCCGCTTCCGTCGCGGCACTGGCCCGGAGCGGACACCTGACCCCGAGGCAACCAGCAGCCGTCGTTACCGCCTGAGCACACGCCCAGGCACTCCTGCGCAACAGCGGTTCGACGAGACCGGCCACCGAATCGGGCAGGCGACTGTGATCCGGACGGTCTGATAGCGATCCCCGTGCCCCCGCAAGCCTTGTTCGCGGGGGCCATTCGCCACCAGAGGGCGCTGCGCTGCACGGCCGGATGGGGCTCCGGACATCCAGGTCTCAAACCTGACGCCACGTCAGGAGAGTCGGCATCAGTCCTGCCGGAACGGGCTTCCCTTCCCCCTGCCGAACCCGCACATACCGAAAGAGGCACCGCCAACCCAGCTGACCTGCATATTTGCCACCCCAACTGGGGAGATCATAGGGTCACTCCCCCAGAGGCATGCAGGTGTGGTCCATGTCCCCGAAATTCCCGCAGGCGCTGACGCTGGTGCACGGCGCGCGACTCGGAGTGCCGTGGACGGCTGTCACCGGCCGCGACGATCCGCTCGTACCCGCGGACGCCCTGGCGGATTGGGCGACCATCACCCAATCCGCCCACCGCCAACGCCTCGTGGCGGGGCGGGCACTTCTTCCCCTTCTCGCCTGCTGGTACGGACGTACCGCTGTCCGCGCCCTGCCGCGTCGGCGGTACCGGCGACGCATCCGGCACCCGCGGCGGCCGACGAAGGCGAGGGGGCGGACCAACCCGAGCGTGCGATCACCGGCTGAGTCGCCGCCATCCCGGCCAGCCTCTTGCCCCTCTCCCCCTCTTTCCCCTCCCCTCTTTCCCCTCCCTGTTTCATCTGATGAGGAGTGACATTCTGTGCGCGCTGTGACGATCCCCCGCTTCGGTGATGCCGAAGTACTGGAGTACGCCGAGGTCGAGGCCCCGACGCCGGGGCCCGGTCAGGTCGCCATCGACGTGACCCACGCCGGCGTCAACTACGCCGAGATCCTCTTTCGCCAGGGCGCGGTGGACGTTCCGCTGCCGTACGTACCAGGCATCGAGGCCGCCGGACGCGTCCGCGCGCTCGGTGACGGCGTCACGGACCTGCGGGTCGGGCAGCCGGTGACGGCGCTGACCATGACCACCGGCGGCGGCTACGGCGAGGTGGCCGTCACCGACGCGCAGCTCGTCGCCCCACTACCGGACGACTCGAACCTCGCCCTGATGGCCGCCGTGCCGTCCAACAGCACCACGGCGTGGCTGGTGCTCGGCGAGGTGGCGCGGCTGCGCAAGGGCGAGCGGGTGCTCGTGCACGCCGCGGCCGGCGGTGTGGGCAGCCAGCTCGGGCAGGTGGCCAAGCTGCTGGGCGCCGGCCAGGTGGTGGGCACCGTGGGCTCGCCGGAGAAGCTGGAGAAGGCCGCCGCCTTCGGCTACGACAAGATCGTACTGCGCGACGAACTGGCTGGCTCGGTCGAGGAGTTGACGGATGGCCGCGGGTTCGACGTGGCCATCGACCCGGTCGGCGGCGCGGCCCGCCGGGCGAGCTTCGACGCTCTGGCGCAGGGCGGGCGCCTGGTCGCCATGGGCAACGCCTCCGGTGCCGACGCCGTCCACTTCGACGCGAATGAGCTGTGGTTCAGCGGCAAGGGCGTGCTCGGCTTCAACCTCGGTGCGCTGAGCGGTGCGCGTCCCGAGGCCGTGGCGCCGGTGCTGCGGCGCGCCGTCGACGCCGTACTGGACGGCGGGATGCGCGTGGAGGTCGGCGAGGTGCTGGCGCTGCGCGACGCGGCCCAGGCCCACCGCCGCATCGAAAGCGGCCGCAGCACGGGCAAGTTGGTGCTCGCGATGCCGTAAGGGCTCGGCTGTACCACGCGGGCCTGGTGGGCCGGGCGTACGGCTCACCATCCTGCTCCGCGCGCGGAGCGTACGCGGGAACGCGGCGGCGCCCAGGACGGGGGCGCCGCCGGTGTCGTCGAAGTACACGTCGTACGCGTCGCTGTGACTCGGAGTGGAGATGTAGCGACTGGTAGCGGGCCTCGTCGTCGGAGCGGTTGAGGATGTTCACGGTGAAGTCGCCGAGCAAAGCCCGGTTCCGGCCGTCCCTGGCCGGCGAAGTTCCGGAGCTTCGCGAAGCAGTCCGGACGCGTCCTTGCCGCGGGCGTGCGTGTTCCAGTAACAGCTCTCCCCGAACCGCGTACCGAGCAGGGGCGCGCGGTATCGGTTGTTCGGGGGCGTCCGTTGAGGGCGTTGAGGCCGTGCGTCAAGTCACTCAGCGGCCGAGTCCTTTCCCTTCTCCCGAGCCGGCAACGGCCGGTGAAGTCGTCCTTGAGCTTCCCGACCCACCCGGCGGACGTCCGGACCGTCGGCGATCAGCAGCCGCCGCCGCAGCTGCAACATTCACAGCACTCACAACACTCACAGCAACTGCAACCGTCGCAGCAATCGCAGTTCTGACAGCACCCCTCGCGCTTCTTGCGCGACCACGGTCCCTCGTACTCCTCCGCACAGCAGAGCTTGCAGGTGCAGCACAGTCCGATGGCGACCGCACAGCCTGCGAGGAAGCCGCGGGGCTTCTTCGGCTGCTGCGGGAAGTGCGGCATCCCGCCCTCGCCACCGCCGGAGCCGCCACCATGACCGCCGTGGCCGCCGCTCGGGCCGCCGGGGCCCACCGGACCGCCGTTGTAGGGGTTCTGAGGACTGTTCAGGTACTGCTGCCCGTGGGCGTACGGACCGCCGGCCGGTGCCTGGCCGTACTGGGGAGGCTGTCCGTATTGGGGAGGCTGCCCGCCCTGCGGAGGCTGTCCGTACGGGGAGGGCCCGCCGTTCCGGTACGGGTTCCCGTCCTGGCCGTCGTACGGCCCCGACGCTCCATGCCCCTGGTGGGAGCAGGCGGCCGTGCCGAAAGCGCGGTCCACCGAGCGGCGCAGTTCGTGGACCAGCAGCACATGCACCAGGGCGGAGTCGGTGAACTCCACATCGCGCAGTGCCAGACGGATGCCGTGCAGCGCGTCGTCACACAGCCGGCGGGCCTGCGCGAGGGTGGCGCCCGTGGCGGCGAGCGGGTTCCAGGCGCCCTCGGCGGCGTCCGCCGTACGGTCCTCCACGGCGTCGAGGAGATGGGCCAGCCGCCCGAAGAACCGGCCGGCCTCGGCCAGCGGCGCGGCGTTGCCCGGCCGGCCCGCGAGCACCGCGGTGTGGGCGAAGGCCGCGGCGGTCGCCGTCTCGGTCGGTTCGGTGATGAACGTCAGCGGTGTGCCGGGCCCGGCCAGTTCCTCGATCCCCAGCTGCCGGTCGACCGCGTCGACGAGTACGGCGGTGTCGAAGCCGAGGCTGGCGCCGGTGCGCGCCCCGGCCCGGTCCCATCCCGCGGCGACCTTGCGCGCGGCGGCGGCCACCGGCCGGCGGCGCAACGCCCCGTTCCCGTCGGCGACATGGTCGCGTATCTTCGCCGAGGCGAGCACGAGGGAGACCGATGCCGCGAGGCGCGCGCCCTCCCCCTTCGCCACCGATGCGGTACGCATACCCCGCAGCGGGCAGGGCCCCGCGGTACGGCGGCGGCTCTGCGCGGGGCCGGACTGAGCATCCGTCAGCACGGAGACGATCAGCCCGTCGTAGTTCGTGACGACCCGGGCGAACTGCCCGTGGTCGCCGCGCAGCGCGAGACAGAGGCCGCACAGATGGGCCATCCACTCCGCCTTGAGTCCTTGCGACAGGCGATGGGTGCAGGGCCTGACGATTCCGAACATGTGGAAGAAACCCCCGTAAGACATCGGCATGGGCCGGCCTCGGTCGGCGCGGGCCGGCAGCGGCAGGAATCGTACCGAGTGTGCCGTTGACCTGGACACACACCCCATGTGGAGGCCGGGCGGAACCTGATGTCCCGTCACGTCGAGGGGGCGGCGGCGCGGTCGTCGAGCCGATCCGGGCCGGGCCGGCCCGCGCGGCGGTGAAGGCGGCCGCTCCGCGGTGTCAGGGGAAACACCGGCGGAGCGGCCGCGGGCCCAGGTCCACAGGAAGGCCGGGCCGGGCCGGGAATCGGGGAAAATCCCGCGGCACACCCCTTTGTACGGACTGCATCCCGGGAGCGTTCAACCGGCTTTTCGGATGCGCCGGTACAGGTGCGCCGGTACAGGTGCGCCGATACAGGTGCGCCGGCGTCAGACCGCCACGGGCGCGGCCGGGCCCGTCCCGGGGTGGTGGCGCAGCCGTGCGGCGAGGACGGCTACATCGTCCTCGGCATGCAGCCCGTCGAGGCGGAGCAGGACCTCGTCGAGCACCTGTGTCACCCCCACTCCGGCGGGCAGCCGTACCCGGGCCAGCCGGGACAGCGAGACGTCGATGTCTTCGCCGCGCCGCTCGACGAGACCGTCGGTGAACATCAGCAGCGTCTCCTCGGACGTGAGGGTGCGGGTGACGAGTTCGTAGCCCCCGGCCCCGGTGCCCAGGGGCGGGCCGACGGGCACCTGGACGAGGCCGGCCACGCCCTCGCGGCTGAACACCGCCGGAGGCAGGTGGCCTGCGCTGGCGAACGCGGCGATTCCGCGCGCCGGATCGACCCGGGCCAGCAGACAGGTCGCCGGACGGCGGGCCTCGTCCCCGGCCACGGCGGTGTCGAGCTGACGCAGTACACGATGGGGCGGCAGATCGGTCGAGGCGACATAGCGCAGGTGGGAGCGGTAGGCGTTCATATCGACCGCCGCATCGAGTCCGTGTCCCATGACATCGCCCATGACGAGCAGGGTGCGTCCGTAGTGGAGCCGTACCGTCTCGAACCAGTCGCCGCCGACCAGCGCGCTGCTGCCGGAGGGCAGATAGCGGGTGGCGAGCTCCAGGTTGGGGTGCGGCTTGCCCGGCTCCGCGAGGAGCGCCCGCTGCAGGTCCATCGCCGTGCGCTGCACCGCGGCATACCGGCGGGCGTGCGCGAGCCGGCCGGCTGTGAGACGTGCCAGGAAGTGCACCGTGTCGGTCTCGTCCGCGGTGAAACTGCCGCCTGCGCGCAGGGCCAGCAGTGCGCCGTAGCGGCGGCCGTCCGCGCGGAGCGGCACCGACAGCGCCCCGGCCGAGCGGCCGCCGGGCAGGGTTGCCGCCGCGGTGACGGGATGCCCCTCGGCCAGCGCCCGCATCGAGAGTGACCCGCCGTCAGGCCGCCCCGGGTCTTCGTCCGGGAACCGTGCTTCCAGCACCGTGACCAGCCCTGCCGTCGCCACGCGTCGCAGCGCTGCCGGGGAGTGTGACCGTACCCCGGTGCCCTCTTCGTCGAGCAGGTCCACCGCGGCGGCGTCGCACAGGTGCCGGCACAGGAACCGGGACAGCTCGGCGCAGGTGGTCTGCTCGTCCAGGGTGGTACCGATGCGTTCGACGGCTTCCTCCACCGTGCGCAGGCGGGCCGTCAGGTACGCGGAGCCGGCGTCCCGGTTCTGGTCCGGGCCGTCCTCGTGCGGCGGGCGGCCGCACGGCCCGCCGCGGCCGCGGTGCCGGTCCTCCGTGCGGCCGAGGCCGCGGCCACGGCCCGTCGGGCGCCGGGCCGCGGTGCGGGACCCGCCCCGGGTGCTCCGCCCTGCCGCGGCCCGCGGGTCCCGGCGGGAGGCGGGCGGCGCCCCACCGGGAACCGCGGCGGTGGACCAGCGGCGGTGGACCAGCGGCGGTCGTCAGGAAAGGACGCCCATGCCCAGCAGGCCGAAGAGGAGCGCGCCGACGAGGATCCGGTAGATCACAAAGGAGTTGAAGGAGTGCTTGGCCACGAACTTCAGCAGCCAGGAGATCGAGGCATAGGCGACGGCGAAGGAGACGACGGTGCCGATGGCCAGTGGCGCGACGGCGGCGCCGGTGCCGATGGCGTCCTTCAGCTCGTAGATACCGGCTCCGGTGAGGGCCGGGATGCCGAGGAAGAAGGAGAGGCGGGTGGCCGCGACGCGCTCCAGGTCGAGGATGAGGGCGGTGGACATCGTCGCGCCGGAGCGGGAGAAGCCCGGGAAGAGGAGGGCGAGGATCTGGGAGCAGCCGACCCACATGGCGTCCTTGAGCGAGGTGTCGTCCTCACCGCGCTTGTGGCGGCCCATCTGGTCCGCCGCCCACATCACTCCGCTGCCGATGATCAGCGATCCGGCCACCACCCACAGGGAGGCGAGCGGGCCTTCGATCAGAGGCTTGGCCGCCAGGCCGACGACGACGATCGGGATGGTGGCGTAGATCACCCACCAGGCGAACTTGTAGTCGTGGTGGTAGCGCTCCTCACGATTGCGCAGCCCGCGGAACCACGCACCCACGATGCGCACGATGTCCTTGAAGAAGTAGACGAGCGCCGCGGCGATCGCGCCGACCTGAATGACCGCGGAGAAGGCGACGACGGTCTTGTCGTTGACGGGGATGCCCATCAGACCTTCGGCGATCTTGAGGTGGCCGGTGGAGGAGACCGGAAGGAATTCCGTCACCCCCTCGACGGCTCCGAGGACGACGGCTTGGCCGATGCTGATCGCGCTCATGGGTTCCATTTCTGGGGATGGGGTGGGCGTGTCTGAAGATGGGGGGCGTGCGGCGCGGGTGCGCCGTGGTGCGGTGGGCGTCGGGTCCTGCGGCCGGGCGCGCGGCGGGGACGAGGGACCTCGGCACCCTCGTCGATGCTCTCGGTTCGGCCGGGGCGGGCCCGGGGGGGGTGCCTCCGGCGTCACCGGGACACACGTATGCCGCGGCGCACCGGTCGGTGAGGCGACTGTACTGGTGGGCGCGCCGTCGGGCCGAAGCGAGGGCTCGGCGGGCCGTCGCGGCAGCGGCCCGGCAGGTGGGCGGGGCGGTGCGTGCGGCCGGCGAACGGGACCGGTGCAAACAGGGCCGGTGCGAACGGGGCCGGTGCAAACGGGACCGGTGCGAACGGGGCCGGTGCAAATGGGACCGGTGCGAACGGGACAGAAAGGCAACGGCCACGGCGGCGGGCCCGGGTGGCGGATGGCCGCCGGGATTCGGTACGGATGAACGGTGCCCATGACCGGCGACGTACAGAACGGCGGGCACCCGGGCACCGCGCCATGTCGTCAGCCCCTCCCGTGATGGGTCGGGATGCGTCCCGCGCGCCCCGGTGTCTAGAGTGCCACAGATGGTCTACAACACTGTAGACGACCAGGAGGGGGGAACCGTCCCATGGCCGAGGCGCAGGCACACCGTCGACCCGCGGGCACGCCTCCCGATCCACGGGCGCACGTCCGGCCCGCGAGGGTGCCCCCGGTCCACGGGCACACCGGGAGGCGAACGTCCCCGCAGCATTGTGGGCCACCGACTCCCGCCGGCTCACACCAGGAGCGCCACCCCACACCGGTAGGGTCCTCCACCCGTCCCGCACCAGCACACACGAGGAGCCAGGATGCCGCTTGCCACGATCGTCACAGTGATCGCCCCCACCACCACGGCAAGAAGGGCCCGGCGGCCGACCGACCGCTGGGAGGCCGTGTCGTGACCCCTCTCCCCCACTCCTCCACCGCTGCCTCCGCCCTGCAGGACGCCGATCAGCCTGCCTCCGCCGGGCGGGCCGCCGTCCCCACCCGCTCTCCCGCCCACTCTCCCACCCGCTCCCCTACCGGCGTCCCGGGCGAGTCGGCGCCGCCGCCCCCGGCAAAGAACCGCGACGCGTTCTTCGACAACGCCAAGTACCTGGCGATCGTGCTGGTGGCACTGGGCCACGCCTGGGAGCCGCTCTACGCCGGCAGCCGGAGCGCGGCCGCGCTCTATATCTTCGTCTACGCGTTCCACATGCCCGCATTCACCGTCATATCCGGGTACTTCTCCCGTAGTTTCGATATGCGGCGCGACCGGCTGCAGCGACTGGTCACCGGCGTCGCCGTCCCGTACATCGTCTTCCAGACGGCCTACGCGGTGTTCCGGTACTGGGCCGGCGACGTGCCGAGCTTCTCGGTCGATCTGACGGACCCGTGGTTCCTCACCTGGTTCCTGGTCGCCCTGTTCCTCTGGCGGCTCACCGCCCCGCTGTGGCGAATCGTCCGGTGGCCGGTGCCCCTGGCCCTGGCGATCGCCCTGTCGGCCTCGGTCTCCCCGGATCTCGGCAGTGGCCTGGACCTGCAGCGGGTCCTGCAATTCCTGCCGTTCTTCGTCCTGGGCATGTGCCTGAAACCGGAGCACTTCCCACTCGTGCGCTGCCGGGCGGCGCGGATGGCCGCGGTGCCCGTCCTCGTCGCCGCGCTGGCCTTCGCCTACTGGGCCGTGCCGCGCATGAACGACGCATGGTTCTACCACACCGACAGCGCACAGCATCTGGGTGTGCCGTGGTGGTGCGGCGTCCTGATGCAACTGGCCATGTTCGGCTGCTCATTGGCCCTCACGGCCTGCTTCCTGGCCTGGGTGCCCGGCCGCCGGATGTGGTGCACCGTACTGGGCGCCGGCACGCTCTACGGCTATCTGCTGCACGGTTTCCTGGCCAAGGCCTCCCGCTGGTGGGACTGGTACGACGCCGGCTGGATCCACACCCCGTGGGGCGCCATCGCCGTCACGCTCCTCGCCGGGGCGATCGTGACGCTGCTGTGCACCCCACCGGTCCAACGCGCCCTGCGCTTCGCCATGGAGCCGAAGATGAAGTGGGCCTTCAGGAAGGAGCCCCCGCTCGGTGCCCCGCGGGGCCGTACGACATGACGAGGGATGAGGGGCGGGGCTGAAGAGCAGTGGGCGCTCCCTCCCGATTCGCCTCAGGCCGCCCCGGCAGACCCGCAGTGGCGGTGGCCGGGGGCGGGGGCCGGGGACCGGCCGGGGACCGGGGACGGTGGCCGGGGCTCCGGCAGCGGTGGCCGGGACTCCGGCTGCCGTGGCCGGGGCTCCGGCTGCCGCGCCTTCCTCCCGGCTCCGGTGGCCCCGGCGGATAGCATCAGTACTGTTGGCGTAGCTCATACGTGCGGTGGTGGCTCACCTCGGGGCCGGCCGAATGCTTGATGTGACGTGATCGGAAGTGCCTGCAAGATGGCCAGCAGCCCCATGAGCCCAGGCCACCCGGATCCAGCAGAGGCGCCGGCCATGGAACCAGCCGCGGCGGTATCGCCACCACCGACCGGCATCAGCCTGCGCCAACTGCTGATGTCGCTGGGCGAGCCCCTGGTGGAGCTGCAGGCCGCCCCCGCCGGGCTGGACGTCGAAATCCGCAGCGTCGCGCTGCTGGACCCCGAGGACCCGCCGATCATGCACCCCGGCGAGCTGGTGCTCGCCATAGGCGCCCGCGGACGCGCCGCGTTCCCCGCACTGCGGGCCGGCGGGCGCGACGGCGCCGCCGCCGTAGCGGTCAAGCTCGACACTCCCGGACAGGCCGCGGCCCTCAGCGCGACCGCCGTCGAGGCAGGTATCGCGCTGCTGTCCGTCCGCAGTGAGGCGCGCTGGGAGCAGGTGGACGCACTGGCCCGCGCGGCTTTGGAGAGTGTGCCGCAGGGACGCCCCGGCGAGGGGCCCGAGGAAGGCGACCTCTTCTCGCTCGCCCAGACCACCGCCGTCCTCACCGGCGGCATCGTGAGCATCGAGGACACCGCCAACCGCGTGCTCGCCTACTCCCGCTCCACCGACTCCGACGAGGTCGACGACCTGCGGCGGCTGTCCATCCTGGGCTGGCAGGGCCCGGAGGCGTATCTGGCGCGGCTGCGGAAGTGGGGGGTGTTCCAGCGGCTGCGCGCCTCCGACGAGGTGATCTGTATCGACAGCCATCCCGAGCTGGGGATCCGCCGGCGGCTCGCGGTGGCCATCCGCTCCGGGGAGCGGCAGCTGGGCACCATCTGGGTACAGGAGGGCTCGGCGCCGCTGACCGAGCACTCGGACCAGGCCCTGCTGGGTGCGGCCCGGGTCGCCGCGCTCCACCTCGTACGCCGCCGCCGGGAGCTCTCCGCGGATCTGGCCCTGACCCGGACACTCGCGGCCGGACTGCTGGAGGGCAGCACCGGGCCCCAGCCGCTGGCGAGCCACCTGGCGCTGGACGCGGCCCGCCCGGCCGCCGTCCTGGGCTTCTCGTACGGGACCGCCGGGGCCACCCCGCCGGAGCTGACCCGCTCCGAGGTCAGCAACCTGATCTCGGTGCACACGGCCGCCCGGCACCGCAGCGCCCTGGTCACCCAGGTCGATGCGCGGATATATGTGCTGCTGCCACAGCTGCCGCGCAGCATCGACACCGGCACGCTGCGCGGCTGGGGGCAGGCGATCACCGAGGCCGCGCGCCGGCATCTGGGCATGTCGTTGCGCGGTTCCATCGGCTGCATCGTGCCGGGGCTCGGGGAGATTCCCGAATCACGGCGGGAGGCGGACCGGATCCTCGATGCGATGGTGAGCGCAGGCGTCGCCACCACGGTCGCCGCGCTGCCGGACATCCAGGCCGAGGTACTGGTCAGTGAGGTGCTGACGCTGCTCTCGGCCCACCCGGAGATGCGCGACCCCCGGCTGACCGCCCTGGTCGCTCACGACACCCGGAGCCAGGGGCAGTTGGCCGAGTCGGTCCTCGCCTACCTGAACGCCTTCGGCGACGTTCGGGCCGCCGCCACCGAGCTGCATGTGCACCCCAACACGCTGCGCTACCGGATCCGCCGTGCCGAGGAGCTGACCGGCCTCGACCTCAGCCGTCCGGATCAGCGACTGCTGGCGATGCTCCAGCTGCGGCTGCCGTCCGTTCCCTGAGCGCGAGCCCGACGGCCGGGTACGACGCCTGAGCACAGCGGCCGAGCACCACATGCGAGCGCGATGCCCGCGCACGACGCCCAATCACGATGCCCGCGCACGACGCCCGCGCACGACGCCCGAGCCGCGGCCGGCCCGTCCACCCCGCCCGGACCCGCTGCGTCCGCTCGCTGCTCCCCGGGTCCCCTCCTCCCCTCCTCCTCGGCTCCTCGGCTCCCCGGCTCCCCGGCTCCCCGGCGACGTCAGCGCCCCACCCGTCACTCGGATCGCACGGACCGCCACGAGTGCACGATTCTCCTAAACTGGGCGATATTGCTCCATTGAGCTGACGGGCTGGCGATGATGACCTCGGAGAATGCCGCGCCGGGCGGGTCGGGCCGCGCATGGGACATGGCGAAGGCGGCCACCGCCGAACTGGACGGACAGGGGCGGGTCGTCGCGTGGACCCGGGCGGCGGAGCGGCTGCTCGGCTATCCCGCCGAGGAGATCCTGCACCGTCCCGCGGCGGAGCTGCTGGCGATACCCGGCGACGAGGCGCGGGTGGCCGCCGTGGCCCGGTGGTGCCGTTCGGGGGACGGCTGGGGCGGATCGGTGGCCGCCCGTCACCGGGACGGCCGGGATCTGCAGCTGGCGGTGCAGGTCACGCCCCTTCTCGACCGCACCGGCCACGAACGGTGGTCCGTCCTCGCCCTGGAGGAGTGGCGGATGCCGGGCGGCGGGGTGAACCAGCTGATGCTCGAACCGTTCCTCGCGCATGCGCCCGTCGGCATGGCGGTGCTGGACACCGGTCTGCGGTACGTCTGGGTGAACGAGGTACTGGAGCGCCTGATCCCGCTCGACCGGCGGCTGGGAAAACGGGTGGCGGAGGTGTTGCCGAAGCTGGAGGCCGAGGCGTTCGAGGAGCGGATGCGACGGGTCCTGAAGACCGGGGCACCGGTGATGGACTATGAATTCCGCAGCCCCACGTACGCGGACCCCAGCCAGGAGCGCGCCTACTCGGCGTCGTTCTTCGGGCTGGAGGATCCCCAGGGCCGGCGCATCGGCCTGTGGTACATGGTCATCGACGTCACCGAACGCTGGCGGGCGCAGGAACGCCTGGCGCTGCTGAACGACGCCAGTGTGCGGATCGGCAGCACGCTGGATGTCACCCGGACCGCACAGGAACTGGCCGATGTCGCCGTGCCGGCGCTCGCCGACTTCGTCGCCGTCGACCTGCTGGACTCGGTCCTGCGGGGCGCCGAGCCGGTTCCCGGGCCGGTCGACAGCACCCCCACCATGCGCCGCTCCGGTCAGCAGTCGGTGCACGAGGGCTGCCCGGAGGCCGGGCTGACCGTGGGGGAAGCCGTCCAGCGCTCCCCCTCGTCGCCCATCGCCCGCTGTCTGCTCAAGGGCGAGTCCCTCGTGGAGCCGGTACTGGACTTCGCCACCAGCTCCTGGGTCACCGAGGACCCGGTCCGGGCCGCCGTGATCCGCGCCTTCGGATTCCGCTCGGTGATGGTGGCGCCGGTCAAGGCCCGGGGCATCACCCTGGGCGCGGCGACGTTTTTCCGCTCCCGCCGTCTGGGTCCCTTCGTGGCGGACGACGTCCGGCTCGCCGAGGAGCTGGTGGCCCGGGCGGCGGTGTGTGTCGACAACGCGCGCCGCTTCACCCGCGAGCGCGCCGCGGCCCGGGTGATGCAGCAGAACCTGCTGCCGCACGAGCTGACCGGCGGATCCGCCCTGGAGGTGGCGTCGTGGTACTTCCCCGCGGACGCGCCGAGCGGAGTGGGCGGCGACTGGTTCGATGTGATTCCGCTGTCCGGGGCGCGGGTCGCCCTGGTCGTGGGCGATGTGGTCGGACACGGCATCAACGCCGCGGCCACGATGGGCCGGCTGCGTACCGCCGTACGCACCCTGGCCAACCTGGATCTGCCGCCCGATGAACTGCTGGCCCGGCTGGACGACCTGGTCATCGGCCTGGTGAAGACGCAAGGCGCCGACCCGGCGGCGGACGCCGGGAACCCGAGCGTGGCCTCGACGTTCATGGGGGCCACCTGCCTGTACGCCGTGTACGACCCGGTCAGCCGGCGGTGCAGCTTGGCCCGCGCCAGCCATCTGCCGCCGTTGATCGTCGGCCCTGACGGCGCCGTGGACTGCCCCGACCTGCCCGCCGGACCACCGCTCGGCCTCGGGACGCTGCCCTTCGAGTCCGTCGAACTGGAGCTGGCCGAGGGCAGTCTGATCGCGCTCTACACCAACGGACTGATCGAGACCTGCGACCGGGACATCGGCGTCGGGCTGTCCCGGCTGAGCAACGCCCTCGCGGTGCCCGGGCAGACGCTGAAGGACATCGGCGGACACGTGGTCAAGGCGCTGATGACCGGACCGCCGTCCGATGACGCCGCACTGCTGCTCGCCCGGACCCACGCCCTGGACGCGCACCAGGTCGCCTCCTGGGACCTGCCCACCGACCCGGCCGTGGTCGGCAGCGCCCGTGCTCTCGCCGGCCGGCAGCTGTCCGAGTGGGGCATGGACGATCTGCTGTTCACCACGGAGCTGATCGTCAGCGAACTGGTCACCAACGCCATCCGCCACGGCACCGGACCGATCACGCTGCGCCTGATCCGGCAGGACGCCCTGATCTGCGAGGTCTCCGACGCCAGCAGCACCTCGCCGCGTCTGCGCCATGCCCGGACCACCGACGAGGGCGGGCGCGGGCTGTTCATCGTCGCGCAGGTCACCCGGCGCTGGGGCACCCGCTACACACCGACCGGCAAGATCATCTGGACCGAGCAGAGCATGCCGTCCGAGGCCGGCTCCCCCGTCGAGGAGGACTGAGCCCGGATCGCCGGAGACCGGGCGGGGCGCCTCGGGGGTGGGGCCGCGCGGGGCGCCTCAGCGGCACGGCCGGACCCGGCGTCTCAGGAGCGCGTGAGCGGGCCGGGCGTCTCAGGAGCGTGAGCGGGCCGGGCGCGGCCGGGGTGCCGCGCTTCAGCCCGGCCCGGGCACGCTGCCGGCAGGGACTCGTTCGCCCTCGCCGGACACATGTCCGCAGTCGTCCCCGGCCGCGACGGGCCGGCCGACGAGACCGCGTCCCGGCAGGTCGACATAGTCGCAGTCGGCATCGGCCACGACGCGTCGGGGCGGGGCGCCGGTCGGCCAGGCCGTGAGATGGGCGGCCACAAAGGCCGCGCTGGTCCTGGTGATATCGCGGGTCAGCCCGAGGGGCAGCAGCGAGCGGGTCTCCGCGATCGCCTCGTCCTCACCGGCCCGCAGCACCACCCGGATGTCCGGTGCCACACCGTGGGCGGCGACCGCGACGGCGATGTTGTCCAGCTCGTGGGAGCCGACCGCGGCGAGCGCCCGTGCCCGCGCCAGTCCGAGCCGCGCCAGCACCGCACGGTCCTCGCCGTGCGCCAGCACCACGGGTATCCCCATCGACCGTGCGAGGCGCAGATTCGGGGCGGTGGGCTCGCGCTCGACACCGATGACGGGCACCCCCAGCTGACGCAGCGTCTGGCACAGCCGCAGCCCCACCTGCCCCAGCCCCACCACGATGACGTGACCGGCCCGGGGCAGCACCCGCGGCCCCAGGACCCCGACCAGCCGGGGGCCGAGCAGCCGGTCGACGATGCCCGCGGTCAGCAGCGCGGTGAACCCCACCGTCACCAGCATCGCCACGGCGGACACCACCTCGTACCCGGGATGGCCGGGGTGCGGCGCGGCAGGTCCCACCCCGGCGACGACCCGGGCGGCTTCCAGGAAGGCGGTGCTGACCGGCTGGTGGAACACGCCGACCAGCCACATCCAGTCCGCGGCCAGTACGGCGACGATCCCCAGCAGCCCGATGAGCAGCAGGCGGGCGTCCGCGTCATGAGGCTGCAACTGTCCCCTCAGCCGCCCGAGCAGCGCACGCCGCCGGGCGCCCGGGCTCGCCCGCCACGCCGTCTCCACCGGGTGTTCTCCGGGCCGCCGGACCGCCACCGCGCCGTGCCCGTCGTCCCATACCGCCAGGGCATCGGGGTCCACACACAGTCCGGCCAGCGTCGGCGCCAGGAGGTCGGCGGGCGAGACGGGCACACAGTGGCGCAGCAGCAACCGGAGCTGCTGCGCCACGGTGCGGTCGAAGACGGTGACGACGATCCGGACGGTCTCGCAGACGTGGCGTACCGCGAGCGCATAGCGCAGTGCGGACAGATCGTCGCCGACGAGGACGGCCACCCCGGCCGGCCGTGCGGCGAGCGCCCGGCGAAGGTCCTGATCGTCCGGTGCGGCGAGATGGTCGACCGGGTGTCCGCTCTCCCCCAGGGAGGCGCAGACCCGGCGCGCCAGCGTCGTCGACCCGATCACCACGGTCCCGGCGGCCTGGTTCGCCGGGCCGGTGGCCGGATTCACCCCGGGCTCCTCGGCCTCGGCCCTCGGACGCTCCGGTCCCGCCACCTGCTCCGGCGGCTCCCCCGCCGGAGCGTCACCGCGTGGTTCACCTGGTGTTACGTCCCCCGACCCGCTGCCGTCGCCGCCCACTGATGGTGTGGCGGGCGAAGCGTGCGGCGGGGCGGTACGGGTCTGTCGGGCGGAGGGAAGGGTGGCCATGGAGTCCCCTTGCTCGTCGGCCGTCGGAAGGGCCGAACTCACGCTAGGGCGCCCGCGGCCCGAGGCATCTGTCCCGCCGGCCAAGGGTTCACCGAGGGCGTTGTCCGCCCGCACCAGCGGTTGTCGCGGCGGCTGCCGCCAGGGGCAAGGAGAGCGGCCGGCGAAGGCCACTCACCATGCATGACCCCGGAGCACGAGCCCTTTTTCCGCCAATCTTCATTGGCCTGACGTACAGCTCTCGCAGAGGAATTTGTCCTCTCTCACAAATACGCCGCCGCGCACCGCCACATACGCTTACGCAAATCCCAATCCGGACGTGATGCCGCTCACCTCCCACAAGGAGGGCGGCCACAGCGCGGAGGCGCGATCAGCGCTCCCCCACCCGCGCAGGGCATCCGAAGGCCACGGCCCGCTCGTCGCGCCTTCGCACTACGTCAGGGCCATGATCGCCGCCTGCCGGCAGCCGGCCCTGTCGTGCGTCCGGCCCCACCGAGGCGATCCCCGCAGTCACCACGTGCACGACCCCTCCAACCCTCAATGGATGTCGAAGATGACTACATCTCCCCCCAACCCCGTGGCCGCTCCGCCCGCTCCCCCGGGGCACGGGCAGGCTCCGCAGCAGTCAGGTCTGCAGTCGGGCCTCAAGAACCGCCATCTGTCCATGATCGCCGTGGGTGGGGTCATCGGTGCCGGTCTCTTCGTGGGCTCCGCCTCCGGCATCGCGGCCGCCGGCCCCGGCATCCTGCTGTCGTACGCCCTGGTCGGCGCGCTGGTCGTGTTCGTGATGCGGATGCTCGGCGAGATGGCGGCCGCCAACCCGACCTCCGGCTCCTTCTCCGCCTACGCGGACCGGGCGCTCGGCCGCTGGGCCGGCTTCTCCATCGGCTGGCTTTACTGGTTCTTCTGGGTCGTGGTGCTCGCCGTGGAGGCGACCGCCGGCGCGGCCATCCTCACCAGCTGGGTCCCGGCCGTCCCGCAGTGGGCCTGGGCGCTGATCGTGATGGTCGTCCTCACCGCCACCAACCTCGCCTCGGTCGCCTCGTTCGGTGAGTTCGAGTTCTGGTTCGCCGGCATCAAGGTCGTCGCCATCGCGGCCTTCATCGTCGTCGGCGGCCTGGCGATATTCGGCGTACTGCCCGGCTCCGCCAACGCGGCGACCGGCTTCGACAACCTCACCTCCCACGGCGGATTCCTTCCGCACGGGCCCAGCGCGATCCTCACCGGCGTCCTGATGGTCGTCTTCTCCTTCATGGGCAGCGAGATCGTCACCCTCGCCGCCGGTGAATCCGAGGACCCGCAGCGCGCGGTCACCAAGGCCACCAAGAGCGTGATCTGGCGCGTCGGCATCTTCTACCTCGGCTCGATCCTCGTGGTCGTCTCCCTGCTGCCGTGGAACGACCCGTCGATCGCCAAGATGGGCTCCTACGTCGCGGCCCTCGACTCGATCGGCATCCCGCACGCCGGCCAGATCATGAACGTCATCGTGCTGACCGCCGTGCTCTCCTGCCTCAACTCCGGCCTCTACACCGCCTCCCGGATGGCCTTCTCGCTCGGCCAGCGCGGCGACGCCCCGAAGGCCTTCGCCCGGACGAACTCCCGCGGCGTCCCGCAGGCCGCGATCCTCGCCTCGGTCCTCTTCGGTTTCATCGCGGTCGGCTTCAACTACCTGTGGCCGACCACCGTCTTCCAGTTCCTGCTGAACTCCTCGGGCGCGGTCGCGCTCTTCGTCTGGCTGGTCATCTGCTTCTCGCAGCTGCGGATGCGCGGGATCATCCTCCGCGAGAACCCCGACAAGCTGGTCGTCCGGATGTGGCTGTTCCCGTACCTGACCTGGGCGACGATCGCGATGATCTCGTTCGTGCTGGTCTACATGCTCACCGACGACAGCGAGGGCGGCGGCCGGATCCAGGTGCTGCTGTCGGTGCTCCTCGCCGTGCTGGTGGTCGGGGTTTCCCTGGTCCGCGACCGGCTCGGCAGCCGTGCCGCCGAGAAGGCAGCCGTCACCTCCTAGCCGAAGGGTGGCCGGACGGCCACCGGACGCCGTGCCGTACGGTCGGCGGTGTGCCCCGCACCCGCCGCCCGTACGGCACAGCGGTGCCACTAGCCTGCTGGGACCTTTCTCTCCGCCTACGAGCCCACGACCGGAAGGCCGCCGAAAAACATGCCCGCGTTCAGACGCCGCAAAGGCAGCCTTCCCCGCCTCGTCCCCGAGCTCGACGATGTGACCCTGGGGAAGGTCCGGCGGCGCGTCGAGACCTGCTGGTCCCGCGGTTCGCTGGACACCGCCGTCATGGCGCTGATGGCGGATGCGATCAACGACGCCGGCGAGGACTGGGACCGCAAGGCCCACCGCCTGGGGGTGCTCGCCGGGTCGGCGGGGCGGTCGCTGCCCGGCATCTGGCGCCAGCACAGCCCGAACGACCATGGCGCACTGCTGCTCCACGCCTGGTCGGACCTGCTCCATGCCCGGCAGCAGGACTCCTCCGTCGACCTGCACGCCACCCGCGAGACCTGCCGGCTCGCCGCCGAACTCCTCCCCGCCGACCCCACCCCGTGGACGCTGCAGTTGGCCACTCTCCGCGTGGAGCGACGCCCCTCCACGGAGCTGGCGGCGATCTGGCGCGAGATCAAGGCCCGCGATCCCTGGAACCGCGAGGCGCATCTGCAGGCCCTGGGCTATCTCTCGCCGGACGAATGCGGCTCCAGCGCCCTGGTGCTGGACCTGCTCGACGGTGTCCGCTCCCTGATGCCGCCCGATGCCCCCGCCGCCGGTCTGGAACTCACCGCGCTCGTCCTCAGCCACCAGCGAGCGGTCGCCGAGGGCGGTATGTCGGCTCTGGGCGCGGGAGAGATCTGGCGGCGCCCCGATGCCGCCCGGGCGCTCGACCAGGCCGCGCATTACTGGCCGGGCCCGGGGTTCCTCCGGCACGCGACGGCCCTGGCCGACCTCAACCTGCTGGCCTACGCCCTGATCAAAGCCGGCCGGACGGCCGAGGCCGGGACCACGCTGCGCGCCACCGGAGGGGTGGCGACCATCTGGCCGTGGAGCATGGACGGCGACCCGCTGGAGCGGTACTCGCACTTCCACGGCCGCTACGCGAGCGGTGACCCCGACGGCGGTTCCGCGGGGCGCGCCCCGTCCTGGCGCCGGTGACGCTCGGGACCGCCGGCTTCCGGATCGCGCGCCGGGTGCGGCCCTTCCACCCCTGATCCGGTCACTCCTGACCGGTTACTCCTGATCCGGTCGCTCCTGATCCGGTCGCTCCTGACCCAGCGGACCGGCCCCGGCCGAAGAGCGTCGTCAGCCGGCGAACCATCCTGAGGAGCAGGCCCTTCCGGTCCGGGGACGGGGCCGCGGTGACGGCGGCCGGCGGCCGGGCCGGCGGGGGCGCCGGGGTACCCGGCTGCTGCGTCGCGGCATGATCGGCGGGGGTGGGCGCGGGTACCGGCTTGGTGCGTCGGGCCTCGGCGCGGACGAGCGCGCCAAGAGCGGCATAGACATCGAGGGGCATGCCAAATCTCCTGCGGTGGAAGTGCCGAGAACTGATGACGGCAGACCGCGATCGCCCCATGTCCCCGCGACGGGGTGGGGTGGGTGATGCGGCCGGGCCGGCTCAGCAGCGCAGGATGGCCGCGCGAGGTGGCGATGCGGGGGCAGCGGCCGTGACGGCGGCCCCGGAGGAGGCGTCCTTCGACGCGGTGAGGGTCTGCGCGACGGGAGAGTCCCCGAACGACTTGCCGCCGCCCCCGGTGGGGACCTGATGGCGCAGATGGCAGGCCGTCGCGTCGCACAAACGGCGGACGCCACTGCCCGGATGCTTTCCGCCGCCGGTGGACGCCGGCAGCGGCCCCGCCATGACGCAGGTCCGGACGGCCGGGCCCGGCACTGCGGGGGCGTCGGCGTGCGGAGGGCAGCCGTGGGCATCGGGGGCCGGTCCATGGGAGCAGCCGGTGGTGAGTGGGGCGTGCAGGAGCGCCAGCAGCGCGACGAATACCAGCACGCGCCAGCCGCCGGTTGCCGCGGAGCGGCCGGTGCCGACGGTGTCGCGCATGCGAACTCCCACCCTTCTTCGAGGAGGGGATCCCCTGGAAGAGGAAGGGACACTCGCGATACGCCGCAAGAGGCCACAAAACCACTCGATCCGGCTATGTCATCGCACATGCGGACCTCGCACACCCGCCCTTCGAGCGAGCGGCCCGTTCCGGTCGGTTCCGGACCCGCCCCGGTGACGCCGCACGGCGCGGACTCCGGGACATCGGCGGGCCGCGGGCCGCGGCGACGCACCGTTTGTCCGCCTCTCCGGTGGGCGCCATGCTGGGGACATGGCCCCCGTTGCAGGCCCGGACAGGGTGTCCGGCTGGGCCGTCCGGCGCCCCGGCCCGATGGCCTCCGGGCCGCTGTCCGCCGTCCGGCGTCCGGCCCCCGGGCCGGGCCCGGGGGACCTGCTGCTCAGCGTGGAGGCCTGCGGTGTGTGCCGTACGGATCTGCATCTGGCGGAGGGCGACCTGCCTCCGCACCGCCCGTCGACCATCCCTGGCCATGAGATCGTCGGCCGGGTGGTCGCCACCGGCGAGGCGGTGACGGCGTTCCACGCCGGTGACCGGGCCGGCGGTGCCTGGCTGCGCAGCACCTGCGGAGTCTGCCGGTACTGCCGCGCGGGCCACGAGAATCTCTGTTCGGCCTCCCGGTACACCGGCTGGGACGCGGATGGCGGTTTCGCCGATGCCGCTCTCGTCCCCGCGGACTTCGCCTATCCGCTCCCGGACGGGGAGGACGCCACACTGCTGGCACCACTGCTGTGCGCCGGGATCATCGGGTATCGCGCGCTGCGCCGCAGCGCACTGCCCTCCGGCGGCAGGCTCGGCATCTACGGTTTCGGCGCCTCGGCGCATCTGGCCGCGCAGGTCGCCCTGGCCGAAGGCGCGACCGTCCATGTGCTGACCCGGTCCGCGCGGGCCCGTGAACTCGCCCTCGATCTGGGCGCCTCCTCAGCCGGCGACGCCTACGACCGCCCTCCCGAACCCCTGGACTCGGCGATCCTCTTCGCGCCGGTCGGCGATCTGGTGCCGGTGGCGCTGGCGGCGCTCGACCGTTCGGGCACGCTCGCCGTGGCCGGCATCCATCTCACCGACATCCCTCCACTCAACTATCAGCGGCATCTCTTCAACGAGCGGAATCTGCGCAGCGTGACCGCCAACACCCGGCAGGACGGCCGCGAGTTCCTGGCGACCGCGGCGAGGATCGGCATCCGGGTCACCGTCAGCCCCTACCCGCTGAGCCGTGCCCCGCAGGCACTCACGGACCTGGCCGCCGACCGGGTGCAGGGTGCCGCCGTGCTGACGCCCTGACGCCCTGACGACGACTGACCGGCCGACCGGCGGCCCCCGGCCGTCCAAGCCGGCACGCGGTGAGCCGGGAGTAGGGAGCGGGGAGCGGGGAGCAAGGAGCAGGCGAGTCAACCCCGGTGCAGCGGCTGACGTCTTTCGGGTACTCGCAGCGTTAGCATTGGTCACGGATAGTAGTCAATTGAATGCATCGCGCCATCAGTTCGGTGAGGGGAGACCAGATGACCGTGCACCAGATCACGGCCGGAACCGCATACGGGACCGAAGTGGGCCAGGGGGATGCCCGCTACGAAGCACTTCGCAGAGGGTTCAACCAGCGTTTCATCGCGACACCTGACTATGTGTCGGTGGTCAGCTCGACGAGTGAGGTCGTCGGCGCGCTCAACAAGTATCTGGCCGGCCACCGTTCCGATGAGGATCTCGATCGGCGGATCACGGTCCGGTCGGGCGGTCACTGCTACGAGAACTTCGTCTGCGGCGACGACGTAGGGGTGATCCTCGACCTCGCTCAGATGGACCGGGCCTACCTGGACCAGGAGATGGGCGCGTACTGCGTGGAGTCCGGGGCGAACAACTGGCATGTCGCCACCCACCTCTACGCACCCTTCGGTGTGGCGCTGCCCGGCGGCTCCTGCTACTCGGTCGCCGCCGGCGGCCATGTGTCCGGCGGCGGGTACGGGCTGCTGTCCCGTCAACACGGTCTGACCGTGGACTATCTCTATGCGGTGGAGGTCGTCGTCGTCCGCGACGGGCAGCATGCGGAGGTGGTGATCGCACGCCGTGATGCGCCCGAGCAGGAGCTGCGGGACCTGTGGTGGGCCCATACCGGCGGGGGCGGCGGGAACTTCGGTGTGGTCACCAGGTATTGGTTCAAGGGGCTGCCCGAGCCCCCGTCCGAGGTCCTGCTGCATGCCGTGGCCTGGCCGTGGGAGGACCTCAAGGACCACCCGGACCGCTTCAAGTCGCTGGTGCGGAACTACGGGCTGTTCTTCGAGTACGAGAACACACCGCAGCTCCCGGTAGCCCTCCGCCGCGACTACAGCGACATGTTCACCCTGCTCAAGCTGAACCACCGCGCCAACGGCAAGATCGGTCTGATCACTCAGCTCGACGCCACCAGGCCGGACAGCGTGGAACGGCTGAACGCCTTTCTCGGGTGGCTCACCCAGGACCTGGGCATCGAACCCACCCCGCTGGACCGACGGATGGGCGAGCACGGGCCCATGGGAAATCTGGAGGTGCCGACCCGGTTGCCGTGGCTCACCGCCACCCAGACGCTCAACGGCTCCGGCGACAACCAGTGCGGCAAGTACAAGTCGGCGTACATGACGCGCGGCTTCACCGAACCGCAGCTCAACGCCCTCTTCACGCATCTGTCGCGCACGGGCTACGACAATCCCCAGGCGCTGCTCCAGGTCGATTCCTACGGCGGCGCGATGAACCTCCCCGACAGCGGTGACACCGCGGTGTACCAACGCAGTTCCGTGCTGAAGCTGCAGTATCAGACGTACTGGAGCTGGAAAAAGGACTCCAACGACGACGGGGTGGCCGACCATCACGACGCCGATGCCGATCCTTCGATCGCGGCACCGCATCTGCGCTGGATCCGCGAGTTCTACCGCGATGTCTACAAGGACACCGGCGGGGTGCCGGTGCTGTCGCCGGCCGGCACCCCGGCCGACGGGCAGCAGGCGCCGGTGACCGACGGGTGCTACATCAACTACCCCGACACCGACCTCGACGACCCCGACTGGAACCGCTCCGGCCAGCCGTCGCACCGTCTGTATTACGGCGACAATTACGAACGTCTGCAGGCGGTCAAGGCCCACTGGGACCCGCGCAATGTGTTCCGGCACGCCCAGTCCATCCAGCCGTTCATGCACTGATCCGCCCCCGACGGCTCTCGGGGGCGGTCCGTTCGTTCCGCTGCCGTGAAGGAAGGCGCTGGTCACCCAGCGTGGTCCCCTCGCCGACTAGCTGCCCCCTCCCTGCGTGCCGCACCATGGAGAGGAGGCCGTGAATGACGACATATCCGGTGAAGCGGTGGCGGGGTGGACGCTCCGGCCCCGGAGGGCGGATACGGCGACCGGGGCTTACGACGACGGCTTCCGGCATACGGAGGCGGTACAGGAAGTGACCGCACGGGTCCTCGGGGCTAGCGGGGCCGAGCTGACCGCCGTCTATGTGCCCGCCGAAGGGAGCGGCGAGCTTCAGCTGGCCGAGATGGTCGGCGGTACCGGTGCCCCCTACGGGCTGGCGGCGAGCTTCCCGCTGTCCGGCAACTCCCCGGTCGCCGCGTCCTTCCGCACCGGCCTTTCCCTGTGGCTGAGCCCTGCGGAGCTCGCGCAGTACGGCGTCACCGCTCCGCCGGGCGGCCCCGGTGCAGAACCCTGGGACGGCGCCGGAGCACTGCCGTCCGATGTTTCGCTGGGCGTACTGCCGCTGGGCGGGGATGCCAAACGGCTCGGGTGCCTGGTGGTCATGGACAAGGCCCCGGACGCCTTCGACGCCGACCGCCGCCATCTGCTGGAACTGCATGCCGACCAGGTGTCCGCGGGGCTGGAGGCCGTCGCGGCCCGGGTGATGGCCCGGACGGAGCGGCGGTCGCTGCTGGGACCGGGGCTGGACACCCTCCGGGGCGGCGCCTTCACGCTGACGCTGAGCACCGGGCGGATCGACGCGGACGGCCAGGTACTGGAGCTGTTCGGGATCGCTCCGGAGCACTTCGACCGGCGGGTGGAGACGCTGCTGGAGTGCACCGCGCCGGACGACGTTCCCGCGCTGATGTCGATGGTGGAGCCGGGCGGGCTGCCCTCCCCCGCCCAGCAGCTGTCGATCCGGATCCGCCGGCCCAACGGCGAGCTCCGCTGGCTGAGTCTGCGCTGCCGGGTGCTGGTCGACGCCGCCGGTGCCCCGGAGCGCATGCTGGGCGTGGTCGCCGACGCCTCCTATCTGCGACCCAGTGCGGACGAGGTCTCCATCGTGCAGCGGCTGTCCGCCGCGCTGGCCGGCGCCACCACCATCCGCGACGTCGGCCGGGTGGTGGTCGCCGCCCTGCGGATGCCGCTGGGGGCCGACCGGGTGGCGGTGGCCGAGCTGGAGGCCGACCGGTTCGTGGTGTCCGTGCTGGACCCGCCGGAGCCCCACGCCTGGCCCGCGGTGTGGCGGTCCGAGTGGCGGTCCGAGTGGCCCGATGCGTCGTGCCACTCGATGCCCTCGCTGGAGGGCGTGATACGGGGCGGCCATGTGGCCCTGTGGCCTCCGGGAGCCGCTCTCGAACCCGACCTGGCGGGAATCGGGCTCGGCGGTCTCGCCGTCCTGCCGCTGCCGGCCGGGGGCCGGATCGTCGGAGTGTGTCTGGTCGGATGGGACGAGGAGCACCCGTTCGGGCCGGAGGAACGGTCACTGCTGACCGCCACCGCGGGTCTGGTGGGCCAGGCCCTCGTCCGCGCTCATGCGCTGGACGCCGGGCATGAGCTCGCCACGATGCTCCAGCGCAGTCTGCTGCCCCGCAAGCTGCCGTCGCTGCCCGGCGGGGTGGCCGTCGCCCGCTATCTGCCCGCCACGATGGGCCTCGAAGTGGGCGGCGACTGGTACGACGTCATCCCGCTGTCCGACGGCCGTATCGCGCTCGTCATCGGCGATGTGGAGGGCCACAGCGCCGGCGCCGCCACGATCATGGGCCAGATGCGCACCGCCATCCGCGCCTACGCGGTCGAGGGGCACCCGCCCGATGTGGTGGTCTCCCATGCCAACCGGCTGCTCCTCGGCATGGAGACCGATCTCTTCGCGACCTGCTGCTATGTCGACCTCGACATGGAGGAGGGCATCGCCTGGTTCGTCCGGGCCGGACATCTGCCGCCGTTGCTGCGGTTCCCCGACGGCACCACCGAGGAACTGTCGGTCGAGGGCGGTCCCCCGCTGGGGGTGGCCGCCGAGGGTGAGTTCCCGCTGACCGAGGTGGGCCTGACCCCCGGCACCGTGCTCGTACTGCTCACGGACGGGCTGGCCGAATCGGCCACGCTCCACCTGGACGACGGCATCCGCCGGGTGCGAGAGCTGCTCGCCACGGCCGACCCGGCCGATGCCGGGCAGCTGGCCGACCAACTGCTCGGCGAGACGAAGCGGCGCGACGACGATGTGGCGGTGCTGGTACTGCGCTACGACGGGATGCGCGTCCGCCCGACCCGGGTCCACTGGACGGTGTGGCGGCTCCCCGACGCGGTCATGCATGCCCGTCGCTTCACCGCCCGCACGCTGCGCTCCTGGCAGGTGAGCGAGGAGTTGGACGTGGCCCTGCTGGTGGTGTCCGAGCTGGTCACCAACGCCATTGCCCATACGCAGGGGGAGGTGCGGCTGGATCTGACCCTGGCCGCGGACCGGCTGCGGATCGCGGTGAACGACGCCTCGCCTCGCGCACCCGTCAAGCCGACGACCGTGGACTGGGAGTCGACCGGCGGCCGCGGGCTGCTGCTGGTCGAGGCGATGTCGGCGTCCTGGGGTTCGGTGCCGCTGAGCGGCGGCAAGCAGGTGTGGAGCGAGATCACCCTGCAGCCGGACGAGCAGCTCGGCACCGAGGGGGCACCGGCCGGCACGGCTGGCCGGCGGGAGGGGGAGGAGGTGCCCTGAGGTGCGTGCTCGTCTGCGGGGAGCTGCCGCCGTCCTGGCCGGGCTGTGCCTGCTGGCCGGACCGGCCGCCTGCGGCAAGGCCGGCGGGGTGCACGAACCGAGCGGGCCCGCCTCCGGCGGCGCCCTGAAGATCGGTGTGCTGCTCCCGGACAACACCTCGCGGCTCTACCACTTCGACAAGCCGCTGATCGAGAAGAAGATCCATCAGCTCTGCCCCGAATGCACGGTGGAGGTCGTCAGCGCGGAGCACGACGTGGCCACCCAGCAGCAGCAGATGGACGCAATGATCACCAAGCGGGTCCGGGTGCTGATCCTGGACGCCGTCGATTCCAAGTCGCTGCGCTCGCCGGTCGAGAGCGCGCGGGCGGCGGGAATCCCGGTCGTCGCCTACGACCGCCTCGTGGAGGGACCGGTCTCGGCGTATGTCTCCTTCAACGGCAGGAGAGTCGGCGAGCTGCAGGGCGAGGCACTTCTCGCGGCGCTCGGCAACAAGGCGCGCGGTGCCCAGATCGTCATGATGAACGGCGATTCGACGGACCCCAACTCCGCCTGGTTCAAGCAGGGCGCGCTCGACGTACTCCGGGGCAAGGTGAAGATCGGCAAGAGCTACGAGACCGCGGGGTGGCGACCGGAGAACGCCAACAGCAATATGTCCGCCGCCATCTCGGCCCTCGGCGCCGGGCACATCGACGGCGTCTACTCCGCCAATGACGGGCTGGCGGCCGGGATCATCTCCGCCCTGGAGGCCGCGAAGATCTCTCCGTTGCCACCCGTCACCGGCCAGGACGCCGAACTCGCCGCCATCCAGCGGATCGTCACCGGCGATCAGTACATGACCGTCTACAAGCCCTTCGCACCCGAGGCCGGCACCGCCGCCGCCATGGCCGTCGCGCTGGGCCGCGGCAAGAAGCTCGACGACATCACGACGCACTCGGTCAACAGCCCCACCACCCATGGCATCCCGGCGGTGCTGCTCACCCCGGTCTCGGTGACCGTGCACCGCATCGAGGACACCGTGGTCAAGGACGGCATGTACACGATCGAGCAGATCTGCACCCCCAAGTTCGAGTCCGCCTGCCAGAAGGCAGGACTCACCAGGTAAGGCAGGTACCCATGGAGCCCGGACCGGCCCTCCGGCGACCGACACCGGCGCCGCCCCTGTTGGCGCTGCGCGGAATCTCCAAACGGTACGGCGCCGTCCAGGCACTGGCGGATGTCGAACTGGAGGTACGCGCCGGTCAGGTCGTCGCGCTCGTGGGCGACAACGGCGCCGGCAAGTCCACCCTGATCAAGGTGGTCGCCGGCGTCGACCCCGCCGATGAGGGCGTGATCGAGTGGGACGGTCGGCCCGCCCAGATCACCCGCCCCCACGAGGCCCAGGACCTGGGAATCGCCACCGTCTACCAGGACCTCGCGCTGTGCGACAACCTCGACGTGGTCGGCAATCTCTTCCTCGGCCGCGAGATCCACCGGGCCGGGGTGCTCGACGAAGTGGAGATGGAGCGCCTCACCCTGGGCCTGCTCGACATGCTGGCCATCCGGATGCCCGACGTACGACTCCCGGTCGCCTCGCTCTCCGGCGGCCAGCGCCAGACCGTCGCGATCTCCCGCTCGCTGCTCGGCGAGCCCCGGCTCGTGCTCCTCGACGAACCCACCGCGGCCCTGGGCATCGAACAGACCGCCCAGGTCCTCGACCTCGTCGACCAGCTCCGCGAACGCGGGCTCGGGGTGCTCCTGATCAGCCACAACATGGGGGACATCAAGGCGGTCGCGGACTGGGTCGCCGTACTGCGGCTCGGCCGGAACAACGGCTTCTTCGATGTGACGACCACGTCCCACGAACAGATCATCTCCTCGATCACCGGGGCCACGGACAACGCCGTGACACGCCGCAGGACACCGGGCTGGGAGGTGCAGCCGTGAGCAGGACCTGGGCACTGCGGAAGCAGAGACCGTCCGGCGGGCAGGGCACCGCCGGCGGGGCGGTGACCACTGCCGACCGGCGCCGTCTCGTGCCCGATTTCGGGGCGCAGAACCCCCTCGACATGCTCCGGCGGAGGTTCCACAGCGGCGAGCTCGGCTCGGTCCCGGTGGCTCTCGGCCTGATCGTGGTGTGGATCATCTTCGAGAGCCTCAACGAGAACTTCCTCTCGCCGCGCAATCTCTCCAATCTGACCGTGGACATCGTCGGCACCGGCATGATCGCGGTCGGTGTGGTCTTCGTTCTGCTGCTCGGCGAGATCGACCTCTCGGTGGGGTCGGTGAGCGGCCTCGCGGCGGCCGCCTTCGCGGTGCTGACCGTGAACCACGGCGTGCCGGAGGGGCTCGCGTTGCTGGTCGCGGTGCTCGGCGGCACGGTGATCGGAGCCGTTCAGGGGTTCTTCTTCGCCAAGGTCGGGGTACCGGCGTTCGTGGTCACCCTTGCGGGCCTGCTGGGCTGGAACGGCCTGATGCTCTACATCCTGGGCTCCAACGGCACGATCAACATCGACGACAAGGGCCTGCTCGCGATGCTGACCAGCTATTACTTCAACAATGTGGCCGCCGCGTACGGCCTGGCGGTGCTCGGCACCGCCGGCTACTTCCTTGTTTCGTACCGTGACGTGCGGCGGCGCAGGGCCGCCGGGGTGCCCGCCCGGCCGCTGAGCGAGATCCTCCTGCGCACCGGAGTGCTGGCGGTGATCTCCCTGGCCGCGGCCCTGGTCCTCAATCAGTTCCTGGGGCTTCCGCTGGCCCTGCTGATCTTCCTCGTCGTGCTGGTCGGCCTCGACTGCGTGCTGCGCCGCACACGCTACGGACGCATGATCTTCGCCCTCGGCGGCAGCGTCGAGGCCGCCCGCCGCACCGGTCTCAATGTGGACCTGGTCCGTATCTCCGTCTTCATGGTGTCCGGCACGATGGCCGCGATCGGCGGTCTGTTCCTGGCCTCGCGCGTCACCTCGGCCAGTCAGACGTCAGGGGCGGGCCTGCTGCTGATGGACGCCATCGCCGCCGCGGTCATCGGCGGCACCAGCCTGTTCGGTGGACGGGGCCGGACCTGGTCCGCCCTGCTCGGTGTCCTGGTCATCCAGTCGATCGCCTCCGGGGTGGCCCTCATGGGCATCCGGACGGCCGTGCAGTTCATGATCACGGGCGGTGTGCTGCTGATCGCCGTCGTCATCGACTCGCTGTCGAGGCGGGCGCAGAAGGCGCACGGGCGGGTCTGACGCGCCCGCGGGCCGGTCTGCGGGCCCGACCCGCCGCCGGGCGAGCGGCGTTTGCGCCGCGGTGCGCCAAGGAACACCTCAGCCGATGCACCCGATCCTGCACGCACTGTCCATCGCCGGATCCATGACCTGGGAGATCACCTGGGCGCTGATCCTGGGCTTTGCGCTGTCCGCGGTCGTCCAGGCCGTGGTGCGCAAATCCACCGTGGTCGGCCTGCTCGGCGACGACCGTCCCCGCACCCTGACGCTGGCCGCCGCGCTGGGTGCGGCGTCCTCCTCCTGCTCGTACGCCGCGGTCGCGCTGGCCCGGTCGCTGTTCCGCAAGGGCGCGCACTTCACGGCCGCCATGGCGTTCGAGATCGCCTCCACGAACCTGGTGGTCGAACTCGGCGTCATCCTGGCCCTGTTGATGGGGTGGCAGTTCACGGTCGCCGAGTTCGTCGGCGGACCGGTCATGATCGTCGTGCTGGCCGTGCTGTTCCGCCTCTTTCTGCACGACAAGCTGCTGCGGCGCGCTCGTGAGCAGGCCGAACGGGGGCTGGCCGGCTCCATGGAGGGACATGCTGCCATGGACATGTCCGTACACCGCGAGGGGTCCTTCGCGCGTCGACTGTTCTCCGCCGAGGGCTACACCTCGACCTCGCACGTCTTCGTCATGGAATGGGCCGCGATCATCAAGGATCTGGTCATCGGCCTGCTGATCGCCGGGGCCATCGCCGCCTGGGTCCCCGACAGCTTCTGGCGCGCCTTCTTCTTCGACGGACACCCGCTGGCCGCGAAGGTGTGGGGGCCGCTGATCGGACCGCTGGTGGCGCTCGCCTCGTTCGTCTGCTCCATCGGCAACGTGCCGCTGGCGGTGGTGCTGTGGAAGGGCGGGATCAGCTTCGGCGGGGTGGTCGCCTTCATCTTCGCCGACCTGCTGATCCTGCCGATCCTGCACATCTACCGGAAGTACTACGGGACCAGGATGGCGCTGTTCCTGCTGGTCACGTTCTACGCGTCGGTCGTCGTCGCGGGCTATGTGGTCGAAGGCGTCTTCGGCGGACTGGGGCTGATCCCCCGCCAGGCCGATGCGACGATCCCGATGTCCGGGGTCTCCTGGAACTACACCACCTGGCTCAACCTCGCCTTCCTCCTCCTCGCCGCCGCGCTGGTCCACCGTTTCCTGCGCACCGGGGGCCGGGCCATGCTGCGCGTGATGGGTGGCACACCGTCTGACGGTCCCCGGGCCGACCCCGCGCACGGCAGCGCCGGGCACGACGGCGCGGGGCACGACGGCACCGGGCAGGGCAGCACCGGGCAGGGCCCGCGCTGACCGGTGACGATGACGGGTCCGAGCGGGGGCCGAACGGGGCCGAGTGGCCCGTGCCGGAGCGGGCGAGGTCGAGCACCCTGGAGGTGTGGGCGCGAATGTGCCGAGCGCGCCAGGAACGGAGCGAGGCCATGAACGATGTCATCACCGCCGGTGTGGACGGTACGCCCGAGTCCCTGTCCGCGATCCTGTGGGCGGCACACGAAGCACGGCTGCGCCATGCGCGCCTGCGGCTGCTGCATGCCTGGGTGCTGCTCGCGCCCGAGCCGGTGCCCCATCCCCTGGAGGAACTGGAGGAAGGGGACCAGAACTACTGGCCGCACCGGATGATGGAGGAAGCCGTCACCGCGGTGCGCACCCGGTTCCCGGACCTTCCGGTGGACCCGGTCCTGGTGCCCGAAGACCCCCTGGACGCCCTGCAGAAAGCCGCGGGAGAGTCGGATCTGCTGGTCCTCGGCTCACGGGACCTGGGCCCGGTGTCCCGCTTCGCCCTCGGCGAGCTCGGTCTGAAGCTGGTGGCGCACACCGACTGCCCCACGGTGCTGGTACGTGCCCGGCCGGGCATCGCGGCGGCCGGACAGGACGGAGAGGTGGTGGTGGGGCTGAGCCTGCACGGGCCGTGCGAGGCACTGCTCGCCTTCGCCTTCGACAGCGCCGCCCGCCGGGGGGCCGCCCTGCGTGCCGTGCACGGCCGGCACCTGCCCTCGTATGCGTACAACCGGGGCGGCGGCGTGGAACCGGTCGCCGCCGAGGAGGCGGCGCACGACGCGCGGCAGGAGCTGGCCGCGGCGCTGCATCCGTGGCGGGAGAAGTACCCGGACCTGCAGGTGAACGAGCGGGTGGTGATGGAGAGCCCGGCGCCGGCCCTGTTGCACAGCGCCGCTGACACCCGGCTGCTCATCGTCGGCCGGCGGCACCGGCGCCGGTTGCCGACACCGCGTATCGGCCATGTCGTCCAGGCGGCCGTCCACCACGCTCCGTGTCCGGTGGCAGTGGTGCCGCACGGGTGACCACGCGACGGCGGGCGTCGCGTCCACGGTCTGAGACGGCCGGCGGCCGGCGCCGTGACGCCCCGTGGCAGAAGGCGGATGATGGCGGTGGGAGGCCATACCGGCGGGACCGACTGCCGAGGCATGACGGCTCCGCCAGCGGCCCGAGGTGGCAGCCCCGGTAGCAGGTGGCAGCCCCCGGTAGAAGGCAGAGGTAAGCCATGGCAACGACAGTCGAGTGGCCCGTCCGTCTCCACCTCTTCGAGGAGGACGGAACGACCAAGGCACGTGTGGTGCTCCGGACCGGAACCACCACCCTCACCGGGCACGGCACGGCCCACTGCAGCCCCGAGGACAGGGACGTACCCGAGATCGGGGACGAGATCGCGGCCGGGCGTGCGATGAAGGACCTCGCGGGGCAACTGCAGCGGGTGGCGGATCTTGATCTCGAAGGGGTCGGTGCCGCGCCGCCCCGGCACGACCACCGCGCCGCGTACGGCTGGACGAGCGCGATGGCGTGAGTCCGGTGCGGGCGCCGTCCCCGGCCGGCCGGTGCCACGGCGCTCCCTGGAAGGAGCCGGCCATGTCGGATGCGACGCTCACCGACCTGTACGAAGTGACCATGGCCCTCTCATACCTCCACGAGGGCATGACGGAGCCTGCGACCTTCAGCTGCTTCGTACGGGCCCTGCCGCCGGACCGGGGGTTCCTGATCGCCGCCGGGGCCGAGACGGTCCTCGACTTTCTCTCGGACTTCGCTGTCGGACGCGACGACGTAGAGGTGTTCGCCGAGGTGCTGCATCGGCCGGCGAGGGAGCTCGCTCCGCTGTTGGGGATGCGCTTCACCGGCGAGGTCCGGGCCGTGCCGGAGGGCCGGGTCGTCCTGGCGGGTGAACCGTTGCTGGAGATCACCGCTCCGCTGCCGCAGGCGCAGTTCGTGGAGTCGTATGTGCTCAATCACCTCACCCATCAGACGACCATCGCGTCCAAGTGCGTCAGATGCGTGCTCGCCGCACGGGGACGCTCCGTCGTGGATTTCTCGCTGCGGCGCACCCAGGGAACCGCCGCCGCCTGCCAGGTCGCCCGGCTGGGTGCCATGACCGGATTCACCGGCACCAGCAATGTGGCGGCCGCCCACGCCGAGGATCTGACGGCGGTGGGCACGATGGCGCACTCGTACATCGAGGCGTTCGGGGACGAGGAGGCGGCGTTCACCGCGTTTGCGCTCCGCCATCCCGGACCGGTGACTTTTCTGGTGGACACCTACGCCACCGAATCCGGCGTCGCGGCAGCGGCCAGGGTGCTCAACGCGCTGGGGAACGGAGACGGGTCGGCCGTCCGGCTGGACAGCGGTGACCTGGCAGAACTGGCCTTCCGTGCCCGCGCGATCCTGGACAACGCGGGACTTCCCCAGGTCCGCATCGTCGCCAGCGGCGGGCTGGACGAATTCGCCGTGCACGATCTGGCACGGGCCGGAGCGCCGATCGACGTCTACGCCGTGGGCACCCGGGTCGGGGTGAGCGCCGACGCCCCCACGCTGGATTCGGCGTACAAGCTCGTCGCCTACGACGGCCGCCCCATGATGAAGCTGTCGGCGGCGAAGGCGACGGCACCGGGCCGCAAACAGGTCTTCCGTCGGCCCGGGTGCCACGATGTGATCGGTCTGGCCGAGGAGCCGGTCCCCCCGGGCAGTACGCCGCTGCTGGAGACGCTGATGCGCGGGGGCGTGCGCAGCGCACCGCGCGGCCGTCCGGAGGACGCCCGGCGGCGGGTCGCGGCGGATACCGCCGAGCTGCCCGCGACCGCCCGGTACATCCGGTCGCCGCAGGCCGTTCGGGCGAAGGTCTCGAAGCGGCTCTCCGCCCTGACCGAGCAGGTCCGGCGGCGGATCGAGCGCGAGGCCCTGGCCCCGTTCGGCTCGCACGCCTGAGCCGCCGGGGGCTTTTCTCCGTACCGTCGTCGTATGGCGGACAAGCAGGGCGGCAGCGGCGCCGGGAAGTTGTCGCGGTCGCTGTACGAGCCGGAGCTGTACCGGCTGCAGACGGAGCTGGTGAAGCTCCAGGAGTGGGTGCGCACCGAGGGTGCCCGGCTCGTCGTGGTCTTCGAGGGGCGGGACGCGGCCGGCAAGGGAAGCACCATCAAGCGGGTCACCCAGTACCTCAACCCCCGGGTGGCCCGGATCGTGGCGCTGCCCCGGCCCACCGAGCGGGAGCGCACCCAGTGGTACTTCCAACGCTATGCGGAGCACCTGCCCGCGGCGGGCGAGATGGTGCTGTTCGACCGTAGTTGGTACAACCGGGCCGGTGTCGAACGGGTCATGGGCTTTTGCACACCGGCCGAATACCAGCGGTTTCTGCGGCAGTGCCCGGTCTTCGAGCGGATGCTGGTGGAGGACGGGGTCCTGCTGCGCAAATACTGGTTCTCGGTGAGCGACGAGATGCAGGAGCAGCGGTTCCGCCGCCGGCTGCAGGACCCCACCCGGCGCTGGAAGCTCTCCCCCATGGATCTGGAGTCGCTGACCCGCTGGGAGGAGTACTCACGGGCCAAGGACGAGATGTTCGTCCACACGGACATCGCGGAGTCGCCGTGGTACGTCGTCGAGAGCGACGACAAACGCCGGGCCCGGCTGAACATGATCGCCCACCTGCTGTCGACGGTGCCCTACCGCGCCGTCACCCCGCCCGAGCTGACCCTGCCGCCGCGGCCGTCGGCCACCGGCTACCAGCGGCCGCCCCGGGATCTGCAGACCTACGTCCCCGATCATGCGGCCGGGCTGCAGAAGTAGCAGCGAGCCGCGGTACCGGCTCAGGCAGGCTGTGGCACGACCGCCACGGGGCAGGCGGCGTGGGAGAGAGCAGTGTGCGCCACCCGGCCGGGCTGCAGCCCGAAGTGTCCCTGGCGGCGCTGCGCTCCGACCACCAGCAGATCGGCTGCGGCGGCGCGGTGCACCAGGATCTTGTGCGCCGGTCCCTCGACCACGGCGCGCTCCACCCGCACCGCCGGATGCGCGCGGGACGCCTCGGCCAGGGCATCGTCCAGCAGCGACGAGGCCTGCTGCTCGTGGTAGCCGTGGGCATCTGCGGGGAGCGGCGGGGCGTCGGCCGTCGCGTGTGCGGGGCGGCGCCAGGCGCAGACCGCCTCCAGCGTGCAACCACGGGCCTCGGCCTCGCGGAAGGCGAAGCGGACGGCCGCCATTTCACCGGCCGGGTCGGCGACGCCGAGGAGGATGCGCCCGTGCGTGCCCGCGAGTCCGGCCGGGTCACCGCGTACCACGATCACCGGGCACCGGGCGCGGGCGGCAACCGTCAGGCTGACCGACCCGAGCAGCAGGCCGGTGATCTCCCCGCGTCCCCGCGATCCCAGGACCAGCGCCGATGCATGGAGGCCCTCGTTCAGCAGGACGGTGATCGCGTCATCGGCCAGCACCTCCGCCGAGACGCTGACGTCCGCGTGACGGTGGCGGGCGTGTGCGGCGGCGGACGCCACGACGTTCTCCGCGAGCACCTGCTCGACGGGGCGTTCCGGGCCCGGCGCCGACGAGGTGCCCTCGTAGCGCTCCCACCGGGAGGCATGGACGATCCGCAGCGGGAGGGTGTGGCGTGCCGCCTCGTCCACCGCCCAGTCCAGCGACCGGAACGCGGCATCCGATCCATCGGTTCCGACGGTCAGCGGATGCTCCATCGCCCCCACTTCCTTTCGCTCACCTCGGCGAAGGGGCCTACTGCCACCGTCGCACCGTGATCCGGTGCGCGCAGGGGACGCAGGCGAGGCAGGGGGGCAGGGGGGCAGGGGGGGCAGGGGGGCAGGGGGGCAGGGGGGCAGGGGGGGGCAGGGGGGCAGGGGGGGCAGGGGGGGCAGGGTGGTGCACCGGGCCGCACCGGGCCGGGGGTGACGGTGTGCGGCGCGCCCATGGCCCGCAGTCGTGGTGCCATGGAAGGGACACACCGACGAACGGAACCGTCACCATGAGCGGCGCCTCGCTGGCCGCTTGTCTGCACTCCCTGCAGGCCGTGGTCTTCGACACCGACGGGGTCATCACGGACTCCGCGCGGCTGCACGCCGCAGCCTGGAAGGGCGCCTTCGACGCGTGTCTGGCGGCCGCGGGCGGGCAACGCCCCTTCGACCCGGTGGACGACTATCTGCACTATGTCGACGGCCGGTCCCGGCAGGACGGGGCGGCCGCATTCCTGCGCGCACGGGGCCTCGATCTGCCGCTCGGCACACCGGACGACGCACCGGGCACGGACACCGTCGGCGCCGTCGCGGCCCGCAAGGACGAACTGTTCACCGCGCGCCTGCGGACCGAGGCCGTCGCCACCTGGCCCGGCACCGTGCGCCTGCTGCGGGTGCTGCGGGACCTGGGGGTACCGTGCGCCGCCGTCTCGGCGTCCCGCCATGCCACCGAGCTGCTGTCCGCGGCCGGCGTGCTCGGGCTCTTCCAGGCCGTGGTGGACGGCAACGAGGCGCGTCGGCTGCAACTTCCCGGCAAACCCGACCCCGCGCTCTTCGTGGAAGCGGCCCGGCGGCTCGGTGTCCCGGCCGCGGACACCGCCGTGGTGGAGGACGCTCTCGCCGGTGTCGAGGCCGGCCGCCGCGGCGGATTCGGCCTGGTGGTGGGCGTGGACCGGACGGCAGGACCGTACAGTGCCACCGCCCTGCGCCGCCGTGGCGCCGATGTGGTCGTGGCCGACCCCGGCGAGCTGCTGACGGCCGGGGAGGAGGGATGACGGTCCCCTGGACCTGGTCGTACGACGGCCGGGGAGGGCGGATGACGCGCCCCTGGGCCTGGTCGTACGAGGGGTACGACCCGGAGGCGGAACGGCTGCGCGAAACGCTCTGTGCCCTCGGCAACGGCTACTTCGCCACCCGCGGCGCGGCGTCCGAGGTGCCGGCCGGACCCGCGCACTACCCCGGCACCTACGCCGCCGGCTGCTACAACCGGCTCACCTCCCTCGTAGCAGGGCGCCCGGTCGAGAACGAGGACATGGTCAACCTGCCCAACTGGCTCCCGCTGCGCTACCGGATCTGCCCCGCCGACGCGGCTCCCGGCCCCTGGCTCTCCCCCGACCACCCGCAGCTGACGGAGCACCGGCAGACCCTGGACCTGCGGCACGGCACGCTGACCCGCTGGTCGGTCTACGAGGACGAGGCCGGCCGGCGGCTGACCGTGGAACAGTGCCGCCTGGTGCACATGGGCGAACCCCATCTGGCCGCGCTGCGCACCTGCTTCAGGGCCCATGGGTGGGCGGGCACCGTGGAGGTGGAGTCCGGGATCGACGGTGCGGTGCGCAATGCCGGCGTCGCGCGCTACCGCGAGCTGGCGGACCAGCATCTGACGGGGTGGGAGACCGGGAGCGAGCGGCCGGACACGGTGTGGCTGAGCTGCCGCACCCTCGACTCGGACATCCGTATCGCGCTGGCCGCGCGGACCCGCGCCTCCTCCGGCCGGGGCGGGGCGCCCATGCCGCAGCTCAGCGCACTGGGGGCGTTCCACACCCTGGTCCTGCCCCTCCCCGCCGACTCCCCCGCGGTCGTCGAGAAGACCGTGGCACTGTTCACCTCCCGCGACCCGGCGATCGAGAGCCCGCGGCATGCGGCCGTGGACTGTGTGGCCCTGGCCCCGCACTTCCGGCAGTTGCGGGCGTCGCACCGCCGCGCCTGGGAGAACCTGTGGCAGCAGGCCAAGCTGGAGGTTCCCGGAGAGGCGGGCGGGATCCTGCGGCTGCACCTCTTCCACCTCCTGCAGACCCTCTCGCCGCACACCGCCGAACTGGATGCCGGGGTGCCGGCGAGGGGCCTGCACGGCGAGGCGTACCGCGGACATGTCTTCTGGGACGAGCTGTTCGTGCTGCCGTTCTTGAATCTGCACCTGCCGCAGGTCTCCCGCGCGCTGCTCGACTACCGCTACCGGCGGCTGCCCGCCGCCTGCCATGCGGCGCGGGAAGCCGGCCGCACCGGCGCGATGTACCCGTGGCAGAGTGCCGGCGACGGCCGTGAGGAGACCCAGCAGCTCCATCTCAACCCGCGCTCGGGGCGCTGGCTGCCCGACTATTCCCGGCTCCAGCACCACGTCGGGTCGGCGATCGCCTACAACGTGTGGCAGTACGGGCAGGCCAGCGGCGACACGGAGTTCCTGCACACCAGGGGCGCGGAGATGCTGCTGCAGATCGCCCGCTTCTGGGCCGCGTCCGCGGTCTGGGACGCCGCCCTGGGCCGGTACCGCATCCGTGGGGTCGTCGGTCCCGACGAGTACCACGACGGCTATCCGGGCGCCGCGGAGCCGGGAGTGGACGACAACGCCTACACCAATGTCACGGCGGCCTGGGTACTGATGCGTGCCCTCGATCTCTGCCGCACGCTCCCCGAGGCCCATCACCGGCAGCTGTGCGAACGTCTCCAGCTCGGCCCGGAGGAGCCCGAGCGCTGGGAGGACATCACACACCGGCTCCATGTGCCCTACCACCACGGGGTGATCAGCCAGTTCGCCGGCTACGGGGACCTCGCCGAGCTGGACTGGCACGGGTACCGGCAGCACTACGGTGACATCCGCCGGCTGGACCGGATCCTGGAGGCGGAGGGCGACACGGTCAACCGCTACCAGGCCTCCAAACAGGCCGATGTGCTGATGCTCGGCTATCTCTTCTCGCCGTCGGAGCTCGCCTCGGTGTTCCGCCGGCTCGGCCGTCCCCTGGACGACGACATCTGGCACGCCACCGTCGACTACTACCTGCACCGCACCAGCCACGGCTCCACCCTCAGCGCCCTGGTGCACGCCTGGGTCCTGGCCCGCGTCCACCGTCCCGACGCCTGGACGTACTGCGAGGAGGCACTGGCCGGGGATGTGGCGGACGTCCAGGGCGGCACCACCGCGGAGGGCATCCATCTGGGCGCGATGGCCGGCACCCTGGATTTCGTCCAGCGCGGTATGACCGGCCTGGAGACCCGCGACCAGGCGCTGTGGCTCGATCCGGCGCCGCTGCCGGAGCTTTCGAAGTTCGGGGTCCGCATCCGCTTCCGGCGCCACTGGGACATCGATCTGCGCATCCGCGCCGAGCAGGTACGGATCGCGGTACCGGCGTCCGAGAACGCGGCGGTGCGGGTCAGGCTGCGCGACCGCTCGTTCTCGCTGGCGCCCGGTACGTCCCGCCGGCTCGATCTGCCCGGCGACTGACGGGAGCCGAAGGGCCCTGCCGGACACGGCCCGTCTGGCGGACACGGCCCGTCTCCCGGTCACGGCCCGCCAGTCGCACGACGGGCCGTGCCACCGCCGAGGACGGCGCCGCTCTCACCGCCGCAACGGGCCCTCGCAGCGGAAGTCCGCGCTGCCGGCCCGGCCCGAGGACCAGATCTCGGTGGGGCCGAAGGAGCAGTTCATGTCGGTGAAGTTGTTCGCGGCGGGCTTGGTGCGGTCGAGGATGAAGTAGTCGACGGTTTCGGCCATGTCCTTGAAGACCTGGCCGGGATCGCCGGAGTTGGCGAGATTGGCGGTGATCCGGCCGGTGCAGGAGAACCGGCCGATGCCCGGGTCACCGTCGTCCTTGCAGACGGGCGTGTTGGCGGTGGCGGCGGCGAAGGCGCTCTGCACCTCGGCGGGGGTGGCGAACCTCAGGGATCCGTTGGGCGTGAACGTCGTGTCCGGCACGAAGAGGTCGTCGACGATGGCGATCTGCGCGTCGAGGAAGGCGTCGTACTGCTGCTGCAGCCCCGGGTCGGACCCCATGCGGTTGCGCCAGGAGTCGAAGGCGGCCGGGTCGTCCGCCCGCAGGTACCGGTACATCTCCTGGAGTTTCGCGGGGTGGTCGCGCCACAGGAACTCGAAGAACGTCCCGGCGTAGGAGTAGAAGCGGAAGGCGTCGTGGTCGTAGGTCGCGTGCAGGAACGCGTTGATGCTCATACGGGGTTTGCCGCCTGCGGTGTCCGCGATGATGTCGCGGACGAGTGACCGGCGGACGGCGATGCCGTTGTCACGGGTCGAGCCGTCGAAGAACTCGGCGCTGCCCTCGTCCATGGCGGTGGTGCGGTCGCCCTCGTACCAGGGGCCCTCGCCGAAGAAGCCGGGGACGGCGAAGCGGCCGTTGAGGTAGTGGACGTACTCGTGCCGGAAGAGCTCTTCGAGGGTGAGGCTGGAGTCCTGCGGGACGCGACGCTGGTAGGTGTAGAAGGTCGCGCCCTGCTCGATGTAGACGCCGCCGTTGTTGGTGTCCATGCCGGTGAGCAGCGGGTGGTAGACCTCGTAGTCGGCGCGGGAGGCGTACAGGACGATGGTGAGCGTGGTGTTGGGGTCGCCCGTCAGCGGTTCAGTGGTCCCGAGCACCCGGTGGAACTGGGCCCTGACCTGCTTGGACGCGTAGTAGAGCTGGTCGACGACGGCGCGGTCGAGGGCGGTGCGGACCTTGAGGGTGCCGTTGTCGTAGGTGTAGGTGCGCGGGAAGATCCGCTTTTCGATGTCCTCCTTGCACACCGCGTACGGCTTGCAGGCGTCGAAGAAGATGAGCCAGCCGGCGACCTTGGCCCAGGGTTCGCTGCCGTCGCCGAAGTTGCGCACGGTGGTGGGGAGGAGGGCGCCGAGGTCGGTGACGATGGCCGGCTTGAGGGAGCCGATCTGGCCGAAGCGGCCGTACTCCCCCAGCGCATCGCGTACGGCCCAGGCGTTGGGTGTCCCCTTGAGGTGGGTGTATCCGGCGAACGCCTTGAAGACGGCGCGGTAGCCGGGGTCGGCGGCGACCGCGTACTGGAAGGCGGTGTCCTTGTTGCCGGGGTAGACGCCCAGATAGTTGACGGAAAGGGCGGCGAGGGCGGCGTTTCCCCAGGCCGGGTCCTGGTGGGTGGCGGGGTGGGCCGCGTCCAGGGTGGCCAGGACCCGCCGGATCAGGTCGAGTTGATGCTGCCGCAAGCCCGGGGCGCTGGCGGCGTACAGGGCTTCGCGCAGGGTGTCGGCGTTGGCCCGGGTGACATCGAAGGTGCGGGCCGCGGTACCGAAGGCCTCGACGGCGCGGCGTACGGCGTCGACGGTGGGGGCGTCGGTGGTGTCGATCTCGTCGTGCGAGAAGTCCTGGTAGGCCACCGCGTGCAAGTACGTGAACATCTCGTACAGATGGCTGGTGTTCTTGCCGTCATGGGCGGCGGCGAGGCCGGTGATGCGACGGGCCACCGCCTGGACATGGGCGTCGGACATGACGGGGATGAGCCGGGGGTCCCAGGTCCAGACGAGGGTGCGCAGGCAGTCGTCGGCCGCGACGGCCGGGTCGGCGAGGAAGTCCGCGAACTGTTCGGGGTTCAGGCCGGTGACGCCGTCGAGGGTGCAGGGGGCCACCTCGGGTCTCGGGCCCTGCGGCGGGCCCGCGGGCTTGGTCTGGGGACCCGGTATGCGGCCTCTCTCTACGAGGGAGCGGGGTGCCGGCGACGGGGCGACGTCGGACTTCGGGGCTCTGGCCAGGCGTTGGGCATGGTCGAAGGGGTTGGAGGCGGGGGCGGCGGGCCGGTGTCCGGGCTGCGCCGCCCGGTCCCGCTGCGAGGTGGCCGACGTGCGGGGTGCCGCCTGGGCGGCCTGGACGGCCGGCAGGGCGAGGGTGGTGGCGAGGGTGGTGGCGAGGGTCGCGGCCAGCAGGATTCTGTGCGGCAGACGCGAAGGGGGCACCTGAACCTCCGGGAGGGGGTGGGGGGTTGTGTGGGGATGGAGGCGGTGGCCTTCACTCCACGAGGTGTGACCCATAACATAGTAATGTGAAATTGCACTGACAAGGCTTCAGGTAACTCTCTTTACCGGAGGTGTACCTTGACTTCGCGCGCCCCCCAACTCCACACCGGCAGCCATGACTTGCCGGTGTCGGACGCCCTCGCCGCCTTTATGACCGGCCAGTGGGCCACCACCCCACCCCCCGACGGCTCCCGCGTCCCGGGCTTCGCACGGTTCGCCGGCCGCCGGGCCCGGCTCGCCGCACGCTTCCCCGGCGAGCGGCTGACCGTCCCGGCCGGCGAGTTGAAGGTCCGCTCCCACGACTGCGATCACCGCTTCCGCCCGCACAGCGCCTACGCCTGGCTGACCGGGCTGACGGGCGAGGACCAGCCGGGGCATGTCCTGGTGGTGGAACCGGACGGCGAGGCGGTGCTGTATCTGCGGCCGCGGTCGCCGCGGGACGACGGCGGCGCGTTCTACCGGGACCGCCGCTACGGCGAGTTCTGGGTGGGCCGCCGCCCCGATCTGGCCGAGGCCGAGCGCCTCACCGGCCTCCGCTGTGCGCACCTGGACGACCTGCCATCCCACCGGCCCGGACGGGACGCCGCCCATGACGCCGAACTCGCCTCCGCACTCGGCGAGTTGCGGCTGGTGAAGGACGACTGGGAGGTGGCTCGGCTGCAGGAGGCCGTCGCTCACACCACCACCGGCTTCGAGGATGTCGTACGGTCCCTCCCCACCGCGCTGCGCCACCCGCGCGGCGAACGCTGGATCGAAGGGGTCTTCCAGCGGCGCGCCCGCGCCGAGGGCAACGGCACCGGGTACGAGACCATCGCCGCCGCCGGCGCCCATGCCTGTGTGCTCCACTGGACCCGCAACGACGGGCCGCTCGACCCGCATCAGTTGCTGCTGCTGGACGCGGGCGTGGAGACCGACGCGCTGTACACCGCCGACCTCACCCGCACCCTGCCGCTGTCCGGGCGCTTCTCCCCCGTCCAGCGCCGGGTGTACGAGCTGGTGCTCGCCGCACAGGACGCGGGCATCGCCGCCCTCAAGCCGGGGGCGAGCTTCCGCGACTTCCACCGGGCCTGTACGAGCGTCCTGGCCGAGGGGCTGGCCGACTGGGGCGTCCTGCGCATCCCGGCACAGGAGGCGCTCGCCGCCGACAGCGGCCTGTACCGGCGCTACACGCTGTGCAGTTCGGGCCATATGCTCGGGCTCGATGTGCACGACTGCGCCCGGGCCCGCGCGGAGCAGTATCTGGACGGCGTCCTGACGGAGGGGCAGGTCCTGACGGTCGAACCCGGGCTCTATCTCCAGCCCGACGACGAGACCCTGCCACGGGAACTGCGCGGTATCGGGGTCCGGATCGAGGACGATCTGGTGATCACCTCGGACGGCGCCCGGCTGATGTCGTCGGCGCTGCCGCGCACCGCCGACGGGGTGGAGGAGTGGATGGACGGACTTCTCACCGGCCGGGGCTGACCGGGCTGAGCGGGTTCCACCCCGTCCGCCCGGTCAGCCCCGGCGGACGGCCTGCGGCTGCTGCGGTCGCGGGACCAGCGGTTCCTCGCGGCCCTGGGCCCACAGCGAGCGGACATGACCGAGGTGGCGGGCCATACAGGCCTCGGCCGCCTCGGCGTCGCCCGTCAGCATCACATCGAGCAGTTCCCCGTGCTCCTCGGCGGAGGGCAGCAGTTGGTTGCGCTCATCGAGGCGGGTGAGGCCGTAGAGACGGGAGCGCTTGCGCAGCTCCCCGACCGTCTCGACCAGGCGGTCATTGCCGCTGAGGCCGAGCAGTTCGAGGTGGAAGCGACGGTCGGCCTCCAGGTAGCCGATGAGATCGTGCGCGCGGGCGGCGGCGACGATCTCCAGGGCGGCCGGCCGAAGGGCCTCCAACTGGGCACGGCCGGCCGTGCGGGTGACCTGGCCGACGACCGGGACCTCGATCAGGGCACGGATCTCGGTGTACTGGTCGAGGTCGCGCTCGCTCACCTCGGTGATCCGGAAGCCCTTGTTGCGGACCGGTTCGACCAGCCCCTCACGGGCGAGGTCGAGCATCGCCTCGCGCACCGGGGTGGCGGAGACGCCGAAGTCCGCGGCGAGACCCGGGGCCGAGTAGACCGACCCCGGGCGGAGCTCCCCCGCGATCAGGGCCGCACGCAGTTGATGGGCGACCTGATCGCGGAGCCGCTCCTGCGCGGTGATCAGGCTGCGGTGCTTGAGTTCACCCATCGTGGTCCTCCGAGTTGGCGCGGAGTGCCAGCGTACAATGTCACGTTGCGCAAACTCCCTGGTGGCGGACGGCCGTCGGCCTCACGGGCCGTGCCTCACAGCACGAACCCCGCGGGGAACGGGTCGGACGGGTCGAGGAAGTACTGCGCGGTGCCGGTCACCCAGGCCCGGCCGGTGACGGTGGGGACGACGGCCGGGAGCGGGCCGGCCGTGGTGGTGGAGACGAGACGGCCGGTGAACTCCGTTCCGATGAACGACTCGTTGACGAAGTCCTGGTGGAGGGGGAGTTCGCCGCGCGCATGCAGCTGCGCCATCCGTGCGGAGGTGCCCGTACCGCACGGTGAGCGGTCGAACCATCCGGGGTGGATGGCCATCGCATGCCGGGAGCGGGAGGCGTCCGACCCCGGCGCGGCGAAGTAGACGTGCTTGAGGCCGCCGATCCGCTCGTCCTCGGGATGGACCGGGCGGTCGGTGGCGTTCACGGCCTCCATGAGGGCGAGTCCGGCGGCGAGGATGTCGTCCTTGCGGGCCCGGTCGAAGGGCAGGCCGACGCTGTCCAGCGGCAGGATCGCGTAGAAGTTGCCGCCGTAGGCGAGGTCATAGCTGAGCGCGCCGTAGCCGGGGACGGCGATTTTGCGGTCCAGTCCGGCGCAGAAGGCGGGCACATTGGTGAGGGTGACGGCCGTGGCCGCCCCGTCCCGCACCTGCACCTCCGCGGTGACCAGTCCGGCGGGGGTGTCGAGCCGGACCCTGGTCACGGGTTCTCGGACCTCCACCATGCCGGTCTCGACGAGGACGGTGGCCACGCCGATCGTCCCGTGTCCGCACATCGGGAGGTAGCCGGAAACCTCGATGAACAGGACGCCGTAGTCGGCATCGGGCCGGGTCGGCGGCTGGAGGATCGCACCGCTCATGGCGGCGTGGCCGCGCGGCTCGTACATCAGGAGCGTACGGAGGGCATCGCGGTGCTCGGCGAAGTGCAGCCGGCGCTCGGCCATGGTGGCGCCGGGCACGGTGCCGACGCCGCCGGTGATGACGCGGGTGGGCATGCCCTCGGTGTGGGAGTCGACGGCGTGGAAGACATGGCGGGTGCGCATGGCGGGCCCCTCTCAGTGGTGGCCGTCGGCGAGGAGCTTGCCGGTGGCGGCGCGGAGCGCGGCCGAGTGCTCGGCGGTGAGCGGGGAGCGGGGCGGGCGGGTCGGGCCGCCGCGGTGTCCGGCGAGGTCCATCGCGAGCTTGATCGCCTGCACGAACTCGGGCCGGGAGTCCCAGCGCAACAGCGGATGCAAGGCCCGGTAGAGCGGCCGCGCGGTGTCGAGGTCACCGGCGAGGGCGGACCGGTAGAGGGTGCCGCACGCCTCGGGCAGTGCGTTCGGGAAGCCCGCGATCCAGCCGACGGCTCCGGCGAGGGCGAGTTCGAGCAGGACGTCGTCGGCGCCGATCAACAGGTCCAGTTCCGGGGCGACTTCGGCGATCTCGTAGGCCCGGCGGACATCGCCGCTGAATTCCTTGACGGCGACGATGCTGCCGTCGCCGTACAGCTCGGCGAGGAGGCCGGGGGTGAGGTCGACCTTGGTGTCGAAGGGGTTGTTGTAGGCGACGACGGGCAGGCCCGCCCCGGCGACCTCGGCGAAGTGGGCACGGACCGCGGCCGGTTCGGCACGGTAGCCGTTGGGCGGCAGCAGCAGGACGGAACCGGCGCCCGCCTCGGCGGCCTGCTCGGCCCACCGGCGCGATGCGGCACTGCCGTAGGCGGAGACACCGGGCATCACCCGGTCGCCGTCACCGGCAGCCTCCACGGCGGTACGGACGACACAGGCGCGCTCGTCGTCGGTGAGCGTCTGGTACTCGCCGAGGGAGCCGTTGGGGACGACACCGTCGCAGCCGGCGGCGAGCAGCCGGGCCACCTGGTCGGCGTAGGCGTCGTGGTCGACGGAGAGGTCGTCACGGAAGGGGAGGGTGGTGGCAACCATGATGCCGTGCCAGGGACGGGTGCGCGTGACCATACGAAGTCTCCTTCTATGAGGTGTGACATTTTACTGAGCGTCCTGGAGGCTTGCCAAGGTCGCCCGGAATCGAACTAGCCCTGCTCCCCGGCGAGTTCCCCCAGGACGACGGGACAGGCGAGGGGTCTGCGGTCGGCCGCGGGCCCGGCCTGCCCCGCGAGGCGGGCCACCGCGGGGCCGCACATCCGCCCCTGGCACCAGCCCATTCCGGCCCGGGTGAGCAGTTTGACGGTGCGGGTGTCGCGGGCACCGAGGCCGGACACGGCTTCCTGGATCCGGCCGGCCGTGACCTCCTCACAGCGGCAGACCTCGGTGTCCTCGCGGAGCCAGCCCGTCCAGCCGGGGCACGGCGCATGGGCGGCGGCCATGGTCCGGGCGAACCGCCGCAGCCGGTCCCGGCGGCGCCTCAGCGCGCCGCGAGCAGCCCGGTGCGCGATACTGTGCCCCGCCAACTCACCCTCCACTAAAGCGAGTTCCGCGCCACCCACGCCCCCGGCCTCCCCGGCCGCCCAGATGCCGTCGACCGTGGTCCGCTGCTGGTCGTCGAGCACCAGTGCCCAGGTACCGTCCGGAGTACGACGGGTGGCGCAGCCCAGTGCAGTGGCCAGCTCCAGTTGCGGTACGAGCCCGTGGCCGACGGCGAGCGCGTCGCAGGGGATGCGCAGTCCGCTCCCGGGCACCGGCCGCCATTCCCGGTCGAGCCGGGTCAGGGTGACGGCCTCGACCCGGTCGGTACCGTGCACGGCGGTGACCGCGCTGCGGGACCGGATGCGTACGCCGTGGCGGAGCAGGCTCGCCGCGTGCCCGGCCCCTTCGACGAGCTTGCGGGGGTTGGCGGCCAGCGTGCGCGGGGCACGGGCATATCCGGCGTAGCCGCTCGCCTCGGCGACCACCGGCACGGTGGCGCCGGCCGCGGCGAGCGATCCGGCGACGGCGAGCAGCAGCGGACCGCTGCCGGCGACCACGACCCGCCGCCCCGGCAGCACCAGCCCCGCCTTGAGCATGGCCTGCGCGCCGCCCGCCCCCACGACTCCTGGCAAGGTCCAGCCGGGGAAGGGAAATTGACGTTCCTGGGCGCCGGTGGCGAGGAGCACCGTGTGCGCGGCCACCTCGGCCCGGCCCTGCGCGCCGTCCGGCCCGGTGACCGCGTGCACGGTCCAGTGGGCCGCGTCCCGGGTGACGGCCCAGACATGGTGTGCCGCGAAGTGACGCACCCGGCCTGCGGCGAGCTGTGCGTCCAGCCGTGCGGTGCGCCGCGCGAACGCGCGCCAGGAGTGATGCAGGGCCTGGGGGCGGGCGGCGCCCAGTCCTGGAGCCGGCTGCCGGTAGAACTGTCCGCCGGGCCGGGCGGCGGCGTCGACGAGTGCCACCCGCAGCCCGAAACCGGCGGCGGTGACCGCGGCGGCGAGCCCGGCCGGCCCCGCGCCGATGACCACGAGGTCGTGGGTGTCAGACGGTGAGATCGGCACGCCCGTGTCCCTCCTGGGTGGTGATCGTGTCCCCGGGCCGGGCGGGCACCAGGCACGCCCGTTGATTGGGTCGGCCGTTGACGGTGGCCAGGCAGTCGAAGCAGGAGCCGATCCCGCAGAAGGCCCCGCGCGGCCGCCCGTCGCGTCGGGTGGTCCGCCAGGAGAGCACCCCGGCCGCCCAGAGTGCGGCGGCGATGCTCTGACCGGGCAGCGCGGGCAGCGGCCGCCCGTCGAGACGGATCTCGAACGCCGGTCCCGGCGCGGCCCGTACGACATCGGCGGGCGTGCGGCGACGGGTCATCCCCGGGCTCCTCTCGGTGGTGGTGTGCAGCCGGCGAAGGCACGAACAGGATCGACAGCAGGGAAAGTTGACCGTTGGGGTCCCGCGGAGCCGGCCGGCCCGCTCTCCGCCACCTCGGCGCCGTCCGCCCCTGCCCTCTCCGGCTCGGCCTCGTTCATTCCTCCCCCTCCCCTTCCTCCCCCGCTCCTTCCTCCCCCGCTCCTTCCGCGAACCGGTCCGGGCGGAACGGCCGCGCATCCAGCGGACCGGGCGCCCCGGTCAGCGCGACGGCGATCAGCCGGCCGGTGGCGGGGGCGAGTCCGATACCCGCGCCCTCGTGGCCGCAGGCGTGCAGCAGGCCCGGCAGGCGTGGGTCGGGGCCGATCGCCGGGAGGTGGTCCGGGAGGTAGGGGCGGAACCCCTGATAGGTACGCATCACCCGGACACCCGCCAATACGGGGAACAGGGCCGCAGCCTGGGCGGCGAGCCGGCGCAGCACCCCGACCGAGAGCGTCCGGTCGAAGCCGATCCGTTCCCGGCTGGCGCCGATCAGGACCGGTCCCGCCGGGGTGCCCTCGACGACGGCGGAGGTCTGCAACGCGGCCGATCCGCTGGCCACATCGGCGACATAGTCCGCGGCATAGACCTTGCGGCGTACGACACGCGGCAGCGGCTCGGTGACCAGCACACATCCCCGGCGGGGCAGGACGGGGACCCGCACCCCCGCGAGCGAGGCCAGCCGGCCGGCCCAGGTGCCGGTGGCGTTCACCACCGCGGGGGCCAGGATGTCGCCCCGCGGGGTACGGACACCCCGTACCGTCCCGCCGGGCCCCCGCAGGACGGCCGTGACCTCCGCGCCCAGGTGCAGCCGCGCTCCGGAGGCACGCAGCAGATGGGCGGCGGCCAGGGCGGGCTGGACCTGGGCGTCCTGCGGGTAGAGGACACCTCCGGCGAGACCGGGCGCCAGATGCGGTTCGGCGTCCCGCAGCCGGTCGGCGGCGAGGCAGTCGCTCCGCACGCCCGCCCTGCCCTGCGCCGCGCGGAAGGCGCGCAGCGCCGCCATGCCGGGCTCGTCGGAGGCGACGACCAACCCGCCCTTCGTCTCGTACTCGATCTCCGGCGGGAGCTCGGCGGCGAGTTCGCGCCACAGCCGGAGGGAGAGCAGCGCGAGGTCGAGTTCCGGGCCCGGTTCCTTGTCGGAGACGAGCAGATTCCCCTCACCGGCGCCGGTGGTGCCGCCCGCGACGGGTCCGCGGTCGACGACGGCGACGGCGAGGCCGGACCGGCCAGCGTAGTAGGCACAGGCGGCGCCGACCACTCCGGCCCCGACGATGACCACATCCGGAGCATCCAAAGACTGTCTGTGTCTCGTGGGCACGTCAGTAATATGTCACACAACACAGGCGCCGAAAAGGGGACTTGGCGGACCGGAGCTCGGCTTCCGTGCGGGCCCTGACGGCCCCGGGGCGCCGGAGGACGGGTAAGGCCGGTGCCCGGCAGCGGCGATCACCGGCTCCGGGTCCGCTCCGCGATCCAGCCCGCCATGGCCCGTACGCCGATGCCGATCGCGCGCTCGTCCGGGGCGGCGGTCCAGGTAGAGGGCGAAGTCCTCGCCGCTGAAGGGCGGAAAGGCGGTATGGAGCTCGGTCACCGCGTCTCGGCCGAGGGTGTGCCGCAGGTGGCGGGCGAGCACGCGGGCATCGCGTACCTCCCGGAGCCGCTCCTGAGGCCAGCAGCGGTAGGACACACTCACCTTGGCTTCCTCCGCTCGGGCCCTCAGGGCCACGAACCGGGCCAGCGGCCTGTGGGGCGTCTGGGCGTCTGGGCGTCTGGGCGTCTGGGCGTCTGGGCGTCTGGGCGTAGGCGACCATTCGCTCAAGGTCCGCAGAGGTCTGCGGCAGTGCCACCGTGGCGGGCGCGCCGATCTCGCCGGCCAGCCGTCGCGCGGCATCGGGCGCGTGCGGCCCGGAGACGGTCACCTCCGCCTTGTCCTGGCCCGGCATCCCGAAGCCCGGGGTCACGGCGAACCGGCCAACGGGGAACGGCCCGCAATGCAGCCGACGTTGCCTATCCGGCGGGCCACCGCATGCAGGCGGGGACAGCCCCATCATGGGGACCGCTGTCGGAGCAGATCGGACGGACGACCTGTCGGACAGGCTCCGGTTGTGTGGTCCGGGGAGGTTGTTGCCGCCCGCCCCCGACGGCAACCGAGCGGGGCGTCACCACAGCGCGTACGTTGCCCGACGCGGCACTAGCGTGGAGGGATGAACGAAACCGGGGCCGCGGGGTCACCGCCGGGCAGGGACCAGGCGGCCTTCCCCGTCCATCACGCCGGGCGCTGCGGCGAGCTCGCGGAGCTCGACGCCCAGCTGGTCCGCTGCCGCGCCTGTCCCCGGCTGGTGGAGTGGCGCGAGGAGGTCGCGGCGCATCCGCGGGCGGCGTTCCGGGACCAGGAGTACTGGGCGCGTCCCGTCCCGGGGTTCGGGCCGTCCGATGCGGCGCTGGCCGTCGTAGGGCTCGCTCCTGCCGCGCACGGCGGCAATCGCACCGGCCGGATGTTCACCGGGGACGCCTCCGGTGACTTCCTGTTCGCCGCCCTCCATGCGGTCGGTCTCGCTTCCCGGCCCACCGCGACGCACCGGGGCGACGGGCTGGAGCTGTACGGAGTGCGGGTCACCGCGCCGGTCCACTGCGCTCCGCCGGACAACCGACCCACGCCCGCCGAGCGGCGTACCTGCCGGCCGTGGCTGTCGGCGGAGCTCGAACTCCTCAGCCCCGGCCTGCGTGCGGTCGTGGTGCTCGGTGCCTTCGGCTGGCAGGCGCTGCTGCCCGTACTGGGCGACGCCGGGTGGCCGCTCCCCCGGCCCCGCCCCGCGTTCGGTCACGGCGTACAGCTGGCCCTGCCCGCCACCGGGCGGCGGCGGGAACTCCAGGTACTCGGCAGCTACCACCCCAGCCAGCGCAATACGTTCACCGGCCGGCTCACTTTCGACATGCTCGTCGAACTGCTCGCCCACGGCGCCGGACTCGCGGGTCTGGAGCGTCCGGGAGGCTGACGAAGGCGACGGGAGTGACATCCGGGGGCATGGCCGTGGAACCCCGTGCGGCGCATCCGGGACCGCGGGGGACGAGGGACCCGCCCCGTGCGGCGGATTCGGGACCACGGATACGCCGCCATGCGGCCCCGGACGCCGACTTCTATCCTGAGAGGCAAGACGGCTGCGCAGACCGGTGGGTTACGGGATTACGGCCGAGGAGTGCTCGTGCGCCATCGCGTTGCGGACCAGCTGGAGAGAACCGCTTCGGGCGGCTCCTTCTCGCACCGGGACCGGGCAGTGATCGTCGCTGCCGCGCTGTCCATGCTCATCGTGCAGATGGACTGGTTCGCGCTCGATCTGATGCTTCCGGTCATCGCCAGGGATTTCGGGACCTCGTCCACCGATCTGCAGTGGCTGGTCAGCGGCTACATGGTGGCCGTCGGCGCTTTGATGATCGTGGGCGGCCGGGCCGCCGATCTGCACGGGCGGCGACGGGTCATCGTGATCGGGCTGATCGTGTTCGCCGCCCTGTCCGTGGTGTGCAGCGCCGCACAGAACGCCCCCTGGCTCATTGCCGCGCGGGTGGTACAGGGCACCGGAGCAGCCTTGATCTTCCCCGTTTCCGTGGCGGTGGTGACCAGTTACTTCCGCGACGACCGGCAGGGGCGGGCGGTCAGCACCGTGCTGGCGTTCAGTTCCGTCGGCACCGCGCTGGGGCCCTTCGTGGGAGGCGTCTTCGCCGAACACGTCAGCTGGCGTGCGGTGTTCCTGCTCAATGTGCCGGTGTGCCTGGCCGCCGCGCTGCTGGTGCTGCGCTTTGTTCCCGAGAGCCGCGACGAACAGGCGACCCGGCATCTCGACCTTCCCGGTGCGGCGACCGTCGCCGTCGGTCTGGCCTGCCTGATGCTGGCAGTCGACCAGGGCCAGGGCTGGGGGTGGGGCTCCGCGCCCACCCTGGCCACCGTCGCCGTCGGGATCGCCTCCCTCGTGCTGTTCGTCGCGGTGGAGCGGCGGACGCCGGAGCCGTTGATCGATCTCTCGCTGTTCCGCAATGTGAAGTTCGATGTGATCACCCTGGCGGGTTCACTCTCGAATGTGGTCTATTGCCTGATCGCGGTGTTCTCCGCGCTCTATCTGCAGCAGGCCCGGGGACTGTCGCCGTTTCACGCCGGGGTGATCTTTCTGGCGCTCTCCTGCGGGGTCGGAGCCGCCAGCTACCGGGCCGGGCAGCTGGCGCTGCGCTGGCGTGCCGAGCGGCTGATGGCCTGCGGCATGCTGACGAGCGGTGCCGGGCTGCTGGTGCTGACCTGGGTGCAGCCCCTGGGCTGGTACGCGGTGGTCTTCGTGGTCTGCGGGGTGGGCATCGGGCTGGGGTGGGCGCTGACGAATGTGGCCACGCAGGCGCATGTCCCCGCGGAGCGGACGGGAGCGGCATCGGGACTGGTGCTGACGTCGCTGGTGCTGTTCGGGGCGGTGAGCGTGACCGTCGCGGCGACGGTGCTGGAGCTCGTCAGCGGCTCCCCGTCGACCGCGTCCGCCGACGGACCCGCCATCGAAACCGTCCTGCGCGGTACGTCCGTACTGGCCTTCCTCGGCGCCTTCGGTCTGCTCGCGGTCAGTGCGCCACGGCTGCGGGCCCGAGTCGGTTCAACGGTTCCCGGCTGACAGGACCCGGTGCAGATCCGAGGGGTGCGCGCCACCGCGTCATGCGTCACCGCGCGCCGTACACGGGCCGTGGGTCCTCGGCGGCGGCCAGCAGCTCGCGCGCGGCCACGCCCGCCTCGGCCGGTGTCCAGCGGCTCTTGCGGTCCGCGGTGGGGCCGGGGCGCCAGCCCTCCATCACGGTGATCCGGCCCGCCTCGGCCTCGAAGACCCGGCCGGTGACCCCGGCGCTGTCGGCGGAAGACAGCCAGACCACCAGCGGGGAGACGTTCTCCGGGGCCATCGCGTCGAACTCCCCCTCGGCGGGCGCCGCCATCGTCGCGGCGAAGGCCTGCTCGGTCATACGGGTACGGGCGGCCGGTGCGAGGGCGTTGATCTGCACGCCGTAGCGGGCGAGTTCGGCGGCGGCGACGAGGGTGAGGCCGATGATGCCGGCCTTGGCGGCGGAGTAGTTGCCCTGGCCCACGCTGCCGAGCAGCCCGGCACCCGAACTGGTGTTGACGATCCGGGCGTCGGGCGTGCGGCCGGCCTTGGCCTCGGCCCGCCAGTGCGCCGCGGCGTGCCGCAGGGGCAGGAAGTGGCCCTTGAGGTGGACGCGGATGACGGCGTCCCAGTCGTCCTCACCGAGGTTGACCAGCATCCGGTCGCGCAGGAATCCGGCGTTGTTGACGAGGGTGTCGAGGCGGCCGAAGGCCTCCAGGGCGGTGGTGACGAGCGAGGCGGCGCCGTCGGTGGTGGTGATGTCGCCGGTGTGGGCGACGGCCCGGCCGCCGCGGGCCCGGATCTCGTCGGCGACCTGCTGGGCCGGTCCGGCCGAGGCGCCGGCCCCGTCGGGAGCCACCCCGAGGTCGTTCACCACGACCTGGGCGCCTTCGGCGGCGAGGGCCAGCGCGTGGGCCCGGCCGAGCCCACGGCCCGCCCCGGTGACGGCGGCCACGCGTCCTGTGCAGATTCCGGTGCCGGTCATGTCCGTACTCCTTTGCCGGTCATGTCAGTCGTCCTTCGGGGCGTCGGGTGGGGTGGGGTGGTCGGCGGTGGCGGCGTCGGGCGCGGTGGGGTGGTTGACGGTCGCGGCGTCGAGGAAGGCGGGGCGCTCTCCGCCGCCGTGGACGAACAGGCTCGCCCCGGTCAGATAGGCGGCCCGGTCGGAGGCGAGGAACACACAGGCGTCGCCGATCTCGGCGGGCTCGGCGAGCCGGCCGAGCGGGACGGTGGCGCCGACGGCCGCGACGCCCGCCTCGTCGCCGTAGTGCAGGGCGGAGAGTTCGGTGCGCACCATGCCGAGGACGAGGGTGTTGACCCGTACGTCGGGGGCCCATTCGACGGCCATGGAGCGGGCGAGGTGATCCAGGCCCGCCTTGGCCGCGCCGTAGGCGGCGGTGCCGGGCGAGGGGCGGGTGCCGCTGACGCTGCCGATCATGAGGACCGCACCGCCGGCCGGCCCGCTTCGCAGCACCTCGTAGGCGGCGAGCGAGGCGGTCAGCGGCGCAAGGAGGTTGAGTGCGACGACCCGGGCGTGCCGCTCGGCATCGGCTTCCCCCAGCAGCCGGTACGGCGTGCCTCCGGCGTTGTTGACCAGGCAGTCCAACCGGCCGTAATCGTCCGCGAGCCGGGCGAAGAAGGCACGGACGGCGGCCTGGTCGCGCAGGTCCAGGGGACGGAAGTGCGCAGTGCGGCCGGCCGCCGTGACGGGGGCGTCCGGTGGCCGGCGCGCGCAGATGACGACCTCCGCACCGGCCTGCAGGAAGGCGCGGGCGATACCTGCGCCGACGCCGCGGGTGCCGCCGGTGACGACGGCCAGCCGCCCGGACAGATCGAGAGCCAGGCTCAAGGAGCACCCCTCCCGCAGCGCACCATCCGCTGCTAACTTCGCTACCTAACAAACGCTTGGTGGAAAGGTAGCTGATCTGCTCATGGGTGTCTCCACCTCCAAGCCTGACCAGGGCGTCGCCGTCGTCACCGTCGACTACCCGCCGGTCAACGCCCTTCCCGTGCAGGGCTGGTACCGCCTCGCCGAGGCCGTGCGCGCGGCCGGCCGCGACCCCGGCATCCGCTGCGTCGTCCTCACCGCGCAGGGCCGCGGCTTCAATGCGGGGGTCGACATCAAGGAGATGCAACGGGACACCGCATCCGGCGGGCACGGGGCCCTGCTCGGCGCCAACCGCGGCTGTGCCGAGGCGTTTTCGGCGGTCTATGAGTGCGAGGTACCCGTCGTGGCGGCGGTGCACGGCTTCTGCCTGGGCGGTGGCATCGGCCTCGTCGGGAACGCGGATGCGATCGTGGCCAGCGACGACGCCACCTTCGGGCTCCCGGAGCTGGACCGCGGCGCGCTCGGCGCGGCCACCCATCTGGCCCGGCTGGTACCGCAGCACCTCATGCGCGCGCTCTACTACACCTCACGGACCGCCACCGCGGCCGAACTGCAGGCGCACGGCTCCGTCTGGCAGGTCGTCCCGCGCGCGGAACTTCCGCGCGCGGCCAGGGACTTGGCGCGGGAGATCGCCCGGAAGGACGGCTTTCTCCTCCGTCTGGCCAAGGCCGCCCTCAACGGCATCGACCCCGTCGACGTAGGGCGCAGCTACCGCTTCGAGCAGGGCTTCACCTTCGAGGCGAACCTCAGCGGAGTCGCCGACCGCGTCCGCGACACCTTCGGTGCGCCGGGCACCACCCCGACGAAGGAAGGCCGACCGTGACCGACAAGACCATGACGCCCGAGGACGTCGTCTCCCGGCTGCGCAGCGGGATGACCCTCGGCATCGGCGGCTGGGGTTCGCGCCGCAAGCCGATGGCGCTGGTGCGGGCGCTGCTCCGCTCCGACATCACCGATCTGACCGTGGTCTCCTACGGCGGCCCCGATGTCGGCCTGCTCGCCGCCGCGGGCAGGATCCGCACACTGATCGCCGCGTTCGCGACCCTCGACTCGATTCCCCTCGAACCGCACTTCCGCGCGGCCCGTCAGCGCGGCGCGTTCGAACTGCGGGAGATCGACGAGGCGATGTTCATGTGGGGCCTGCACGCCGCCGCCAACCGGCTGCCGTTCCTGCCCGTACGGTCCGGCCTCGGCTCGGATGTGATGCGCGTCAACCCCGGCCTGAAGACCGTCACGTCACCCTACGAGGACGGTGAGACGTTCGTCGCGGTGCCGGCCCTGCGCATGGACGCGGCGCTGGTCCATCTGAACCGTGCCGACCGGCTCGGAAACGGCCAGTACCTGGGCCCCGACCCGTACTTCGACGATCTGTTCTGCGAGGCAGCGGACCGTGCGTACGTCTCCTGCGAGCGGCTCGTGGACGACTTCGCCACGGCCGCCCCGCAGACCCTGCTGGTCAGCCGGCATGCGGTCACCGGAGTCGTCGAGGCCCCGAACGGCGCGCACTTCACCTCCTGCGTCCCCGACTACGGACGTGACGAGCCCTTCCAGAAGCTGTACGCCACCACGCCCTGGGCCCAGTTCGCCGAGCGGTTCCTGTCCGGGGACGAGAAGGCGTATTGGTCCGCGGTCGAATCCTGGCACGAGGAGCAGCAGTGAGCGCTACCCCCACGACGACCCGCGCCGAGTACTGCGCCATCGCCTGCGCCGATGCCTGGCGGGACAACGGCGAGGTGCTCGCCAGCCCGATGGGCCTGATCCCGTCGATCGGCGCCCGGCTCGCCCAGCGCACCTTCTCCCCCGATCTGCTCCTCACCGACGGCGAGGCCATGCTCGTCGGCCCGGACGGCTCGGCCGAGGGCTGGCTGCCCTACCGCCGGCACCTCACCATGGTCACCGGCGGCCGGCGCCATGTGATGATGGGCGCGAGCCAGCTCGACCGCTTCGGCAACCAGAACATCTCCTGCATCGGCGAGTGGCAGCAGCCCGCCCGCCAGCTCCTCGGGGTCCGTGGCGCCCCGGTCAACACCCTCAACAATCCGGTCAGTTACTGGGTGCCGAAACACTCGACGCGGGTCTTCGTCGAGAAGGTCGACATGATCTGCGGGGTCGGATACGACAGCGCGGCCGCCGCCGGGCCGTCCGCGACCCGCTACCACCGCATTCCGCGCATCGTCTCCGACCTCGGGGTCTTCGACTTCGAGAGCGCGGACCGCGCGATGCGGCTGGCCTGTGTGCATCCCGGCGTGACGGTCGAGGAGGTCCAGGAAGCCACCGGGTTCCCGCTCGCGCTGCCCGACGAGGTGCCCTGCACCCGGGAGCCCACCGCCACGGAACTGCGGCTGATCCGTACGGTCCTCGACCCGGAGGGGCGGCGCGAGCGCGAGGTGCCGGCGGTATGACGGACGTCAGGATGGAGACGCCGCTGACCAAGCTCGTCGGGGTGCGCCACCCCCTCGTACAGACCGGCATGGGGTGGGTGGCGGGGCCCCGGCTGGTCTCGGCCGCGGCCGAGGCGGGCGCCCTCGGGATTCTCGCCTCGGCCACCATGACCGTCGAGCAGCTGCGTGCCGCGATCCGCGAGGTGGCGTCCCGTACGGACGCGCCCTTCGGGGTCAACCTCCGCGCGGACGCGGCGGACGCGGGCGAGCGGGTGCGCCTCATCGTGGAGGAGGGCGTACGGGTCGCCTCGTTCGCGCTGGCGCCCTCCCGTGAGCTGATCGCCCGGCTGAAGGATGCGGGGGTCGTCGTCATCCCGTCCGTGGGCGCCCGCCGCCATGCCGAGAAGGTGGCCGCCTGGGGCGCGGACGCGGTCGTCGTCCAGGGCGGGGAGGGCGGCGGCCACACCGGGAAGGTCGCCACGAGCGTGCTGCTGCCGCAGGTCGTGGACGCGGTCGGTATCCCGGTGATCGCCGCGGGCGGTTTCTTCGACGGCCGGGGCCTGGTCGCGGCGCTCTCCTACGGCGCGGCCGGTATCGCCATGGGCACCCGCTTCCTGCTGACGTCGGACAGCACCGTGCCGCGGGCCGTACAGGACCGCTATCTGGCGGCGGGCGTCCTGGACATCACCGTCACCACGAAGGTGGACGGTCTGCCCCACCGGATGCTGCGCAGTGAGCTGGTCGAGGCGCTGGAGCGGTCCGGGCGCAGCACCGCGCTGCTCGGAGCCGTGAGGCGGGCCGCGTCGTTCAGGAAGCTGTCCGGCCTGAGCTGGGCGCAGCTGGTCCGTGACGGCCTGGCGATGAAGCACGGCAAAGACCTCTCCTGGAGCCAGGTCCTGCTGGCCGCGAACACCCCGATGCTGCTGAAAGCATCGATGGTCGAGGGCCGTACCGATCTCGGGGTGATGGCGTCCGGGCAGGTCGCCGGCGTGATCGAGGATCTCCCGTCCTGCGCGGAGCTCGTCGACCGGATCATGGCCGAGGCGCGGGCGGCGCTGGGCGCGCTGCCGCGCTGAGCGGGACGCCGTGGCCCCGCCGGGGGGGCGGTTTCCCCCGGGCCGGGCCACGGCGGTGTGCGGCAGGTCCGTCGTACGTACAGCGGGCGGTACGGGGCGCGCCGGACCAGGCGTCAGAGGCGTTCGATGATCGTGACGTTGGCCTGACCGCCGCCCTCGCACATGGTCTGCAGGCCGAACCGGCCGCCGGTGCGCTCCAGTTCGTGCAGCAGGGTCGTCATCAGCCGGACGCCGGTCGCGCCGAGCGGATGCCCCAGCGCGATGGCGCCGCCATTGACATTGACCCGCTCCGGGTCGGCGCCGGTCTCCTTGAGCCAGGCCAGCACCACGGGTGCGAACGCCTCGTTGATCTCCACCAGGTCGATGTCGCCGAGGGACATCCCGGTCTTCTTCAGCGCATACGCCGTCGCCGGGATCGGTGCGGACAGCATCCGGACCGGGTCCTCACCGCGCACCGACAGATGGTGGATGCGGGCGCGCGGGGTGAGGCCGTGCTCGGCCACCGCCCGCTCGGAGGCCAGAAGCATGGCGGCCGCCCCGTCGGAGACCTGCGAGGAGACCGCCGCGGTCAGCCGGCCGCCCTCGACGACCGGCGCCAGCGCGGCCATCCTCTCCAGCGAGGTATGGCGGCGCGGGCCTTCGTCGGCGGTGAGGTCCCCGTAGGCGACGATCTCCCGGTCGAAGCGGCCCTCGTCGAGGGCGCGGACGGCCCGGCGGTGGGAGCGGAGCGCGAACGCCTCCATGTCCGCACGGGAAATCTGCCACTTGTCGGCGATGAGTTCGGCGCCGTGGAACTGGTTGACGGGCGCCTCGCCGTAGCGGGCCCGCCAGCCCTCGGAGCCGGCGAACGGGCCGTCGGTCAGGCCCAGCGGGGCGGCGGCCTGCCGGCTGGCGAAGGCGATCGGGATCTGCGACATGTTCTGCACACCGCCCGCGACCACCAGGTCCTGGGTGCCGGAGAGCACGCCCTGCGCCGCGAAGTGCACGGCCTGCTGCGACGAGCCGCACTGGCGGTCCACGGTGACGCCGGGCACCTCCTCGGGCAGTCCTGCGGCCAGCCAGCACGTCCGGGCGATGTCCCCGGCCTGGGGGCCCACGGTGTCCAGGCAGCCGAAGACGACGTCCTCGACGGCGGCCGGATCGGCGCCGCTGCGCGCCATCAGCGCCGTCAGCACATGGGCGCCCAGGTCGGCGGGGTGGACGGCCGACAGACCGCCGCCCTTCTTGCCCACCGGGGTACGGACCGCGTCGACGATATAGGCCTCGGGCATGGGGTCTCCTTGGTCAGATTCTGCGGAGGCGGCGGCCGGTTCCGCAAGGCGGTGCCGGCCGCCACCGCCGACGGGTACCGGTGGGCCCTCCCCCCGGGGTCGCCCGGCGCCCGGCCCACCGCGCCTCACGCATGCTGGGAGCTGACGGACACCGTTTCCCCGGTCATGTACGAGGCGTAGTCGCCGGCCAGGAAGACGATGACATTGGCGACCTCCCAGGGTTCGGCCCAGCGGCCGAACGCCTCCCGCTCGGTGAGCTCCGCCAGCAGCTCGGGCGTGGTCACCTTCGCCAGGTGCGGATGCATCGCGAGGCTGGGCGAGACCGCGTTGACACGTACGCCGTACTCGGCCGCCTCCATGGCGGCGCACCGGGTCAGCGCCATCACCCCGGCCTTGGCCGCGGCGTAGTGGGCCTGGCCGCGCTGGGCACGCCAGCCGACGACCGAGGCATTGTTGACGATCACGCCGCCGCTGCCGGCGGTCTGCATCCGGCGCAGGGCGGCCCGGGTGCAGCGGAAGGTGCCGTTCAGGGTCACGTCGAGGACCGTGCCCCACTGGGTGTCGGTCATCTCGACGAGGTCGGCGGTGCCGCCGAGCCCGGCGTTGTTGACCACGATGTCGAGGCGCCCATGGCGCTCCTCGGCGGTGTCCAGCAGGGCGTTGACCTGCTCCTCATCGGTGACATCGCAGGGCAGGGACGCCACCCGGCCGGCGCCGAACTCCTCGGCGAGCGCCTCGGCGGTGGCCTGGAGCCGGCGTCCGTGGGCGTCACCGAGGACCACCCGGGCGCCTTCCTCCAGGAACCTGCGGGCGGTGGCCCCTCCGATGCCGGCCCCGGCGGCCGCGGTGATGACGGCGGTCCGGCCGTCGAGCAGCTGGTGGCCCGGCACATAGGGCGGCGCTGTCATCCGTGAGCCTCCTCTTCCCGCAGCCTGCTGCGGATTACGGGGCCAAGGCTCCCGGCGGTGGCGGGGGCCTCGACGACGCTCCTACCGGTACGTTAATCTACCAAACACTTGTTAGGGAAGCGCTTGTCAGGGAAGGAGGGCGGATGCCCGCTGCCCACCACGACGCACTCCCGAGCGGCGCCCCGCCGGAGCCGCGTGCGGCCGTCACCCGGGAGGCGGGGGTCTGATGGACCTCGGCATCACCGCCGCGGAAGAGGCGTTCCGAGCCGAGGCCCGCGCCTGGCTCACCGCACACGTGCCCGCCGTTCCGCTGCCGTCGCTGGAGACCGCGGAGGGGTTCGCCGCCCACCGGGAATGGGAGCGCAGGCTCGCCGCGGACCGTTGGTCGGTGGTCTCCTGGCCTCAGGAGTACGGCGGCAGGGGCGCTTCGCTCCTGCAGTGGCTGCTCTTCGAGGAGGAGTACTACGCCGCGGGCGCCCCCGGCCGGGTCGGCCAGAACGGCATCAGTCTCCTCGCCCCCACCCTCTTCGAGCACGGCACCGACGAGCAACGGGCCCGCATCCTTGGCCCCATGGCGCGCGGCGAGGTCATCTGGGCGCAGGCCTGGTCGGAGCCGGAGTCGGGGTCGGATCTGGCGTCGCTGCGCTCGACCGCCGTACGGACCGACGGCGGCTGGCTGCTGAACGGGCAGAAGACCTGGTCGTCCCGGGCCGCCTTCGCCGACCGCGCCTTCGGGCTGTTCCGCAGCGACCCGGGCGCCGCCCGGCCGCACCAGGGGCTCAGCTATCTGATGTTCCCGCTGGACGCGCCGGGCGTGACGGTGCGCCCCCTCGGCCGCCTGGACGGCAAGCCGGCCTTCGCCGAACTCTTCCTCGACGAGGTCTTCGTGCCGGATGCGGACGTCATCGGCGAGCCGGGCCGGGGATGGCAGGTCGCCATGAGCACCGCCGGCAACGAACGCGGCCTGACGCTCCGCAGCCCGGGCCGCTTCACCGCGGCCGCCGAACGGCTGGCCGCACTGTGGCGCGAGGCCCACGGGACGGCCGGTCCGGCGCTCGGCGAGCGGGTGGCCGACGCACTGATCGGCGCCAGGGCGTATCAGCTGTTCACCTACGCCCACGCCGCCCGGCTCGCCGCCGGCGGGTCGATCGGCGCCGAATCGAGCCTGAACAAGGTCTTCTGGTCCGAGCTCGACATCGCCCTGCACGAGACCGCTCTGGACCTGCTCGGCCCGTACGGCATGCTCGCCGATGACGCCGACGAGGCCCCCGCACACGGGAGTTGGGCCGAGGGGTACACCTTCTCCCTCGCCGGGCCGATCTATGCCGGCACCAACGAGATCCAGCGCGACATCATCGCCGAGCGGCTGCTCGGCCTGCCGAAGGGACGCCGCTGATGCGCTTCCTTGCGACCGGTGAGCAGCGGGAGTTCACCCGTACGCTGGACTGCCTGCTGGGGACGTGTGGCACCCCGGCCGTGGCGCGGGCCTGGGCGGCCGGGGAGCAGCAGCCGGGCCGTGAGCTGTGGGCGCGGATCGCGGCGGCGGGCGTGTTCGGGCTCGCCGTGGCCGAGCGGCACGGCGGGATGGGACCGCTCCCGGTCGAACTGGCGCTGTCCTTCGTGGAGTTGGGGCGGCACGCCGTGCCGGGGCCGCTGGCGGAGACGGTCGCGGCGGCCGCGTTCCTGGAGCGCCTCGGCGAGGGTGCCGCGGCGGAGGACTTGCTGCCGCGGATCGCCGCGGGCGATGCCGTCGTGAGCCTGTGCGCCGGGGGCCCGTACGCCGGGAGCCCGTACGCCGTGGACGCGGATGCCGCCGATGCCGTCCTCGTCGTGGAGGGCGACACGGTGCGCCGTGCGGACGCCCACGGACCCGTGCAGGCCTCCCTCGATCCCGCCCGGCGGCTGTCCCGCCCGCTCGGCGGCGGCGTCCTGGCGAAGGGCCCCGCGGTGACCGCGGCCGCCGCACATGCCGTCGAGGTCGCGCGGCTCGCCACCGCCGCGCAGTCCCTCGGCCTCGGCCGGGCCCTGCTGGCGGCGACGGTGTCCTACGCCGGACAGCGCACCCAGTTCCAACGGCCCATCGGCTCGTTCCAGGCGGTCAAGCACCGGCTGGCGGACACCCTGATCGGGCTGGAATTCGCACAGCCGCTGGTGTACGCGGCGGCTTTGGCGGTGGCGGCGGGGGCCCCGTCGGCCGGCCGGGAGGTGGCGGCGGCGAAGGTCGCGGCGGGTGAGGCCGCCCATGCCGCGGCGCGTACGGCACTCCAGTTGCACGGCGCCGTCGGCTACACCGCGGAACTGGACCTCTCGCTGTGGATCCGCAAGGCCCGCCCGCTGCGGGACGCGTGGGGAACCCCGGCCGAGTGCCGCGCGCGCGTCCTGGCCGCCTGACGCGGCGGGCCGAGCCGCGAAGGTGTCCCTACGGGAGCCGGCGATCCCTCTCGTCCAGGTCGGCCAGCATGGCGTCGGCGAGATCCCGCTCCGCGGTGTAGTACCGCTGTGACCACTTCAGGACGAGTGAGGGGTAGGCCCAGGCCTCTTCGGCGCGGGTACCCGCCACGTCCGCCTCGGCGCGCCGGCGCATCGTCTCCGCGTACTCCCGGTGGTGGCCCAGCACTTCACGCATCCGGTCACCCTCCAGCAGATGGCCGAGCCACAGCCGCAGCATCACCCCGTGCTTGAGGACCGGAGGTTCCACCGGCGCCTCGCGCACCCAGTGGCGGACCGCCGTCATCCCCTCGTCGGTGATCACATAGACCCGCTTGTCGCGGTTTCCGGTCTCCTGGGCGACCATCCGGGAGCTGGCGTAACCGGCCTTCTCCAGACGCTTCAGCTCGCCGTAGATCTGGCTGAAGGACGGGCTCCAGTAGAAGAAGTGCAGCGACCGGTCCGACCGTTTCTTCAGGTCGTAGCCGGACAGCTCCTCACCGAAGGAGAGCAGGCCCAGCACCGCCCAGCCGGTGGCCGGCAGCGCAGGTCGCTCCGCATCGCCGGCGCTCACGGCACCCGCCTTCTTGTCCGTCACGTCCCGCAGTGTACGGTCCGCGTCCGCGCCCGCCCGACCGGGACATCGTCAACTCCCCTCCCCCGCACCCGCATTCCTGGCACCCGTGTGCTCCCCGCGAGAGGCCTTCCTCGGGGGCACCCGGTGGGCCCGGCGTCCGCCCGTCCGGTCCGACGAGTAGCGCGAGGCCTTCCCCGGGCTCACCGGGCCGCCTCGGCGCGCGGCCGGCGGCGGACCGTGCGCGATGCGGCCGGCTGCGCGGTGCGGACCGCGAGCCGCTGGCCAATAGTGGAAAGGTGAGCCGGCTACAGGGAGCTTCCCCGCGGTCCGGGCCGCGGCCGTATCCCGGCGGGCCCGCCGGGATGGTGCGGCGCAGACTGCGCTATCTGCTGGAGCACGAACGGCACGGCCTGCGCGGACACCGCTCCGTGGTCGGCAACGCGCTCCGGGTGACGGTGGCCTCGTGCGCGGCCTTCTACCTCTGCCGCTACGCGCTCGGTCTGACCGTGATGTCCGTCTACGCCACGTTCACCGTGGTGTCGCTCGGCATGCTCGCCCGGATCCCGGGGTCCGGGCGCCAGCGCGCCACGACCGTGCTCACGGCCGTCCCCGCCGGGCTGGCACTCGTCACGCTGGGCACGCTGCTCGCCGTACAGACGTGGGCTGCCGTCCTCGGCATGCTCGTCATCGGGTTCCTGGTGGCGTACGCGGGCACCACCGGGCCGCGGATCGCCGGGGCCGCCCCCGGGATGCAGCTGCTCTACATCCTGCCGTGTTTCCCGCCCTACGCCCCGGACGCTCTCGGCCAGCGGCTGTCCGGCTTCCTCATGGGCGCGGTCCTGCTCGCGCTGGCCCAGCGCTTTCTGCTGCCCGAACCGGACACCCCGCCGTTTCGCCGGCTGGTGGCCGATGCCGCCGACGCCGCCGCGCGCCTGGCCGACCATCACGGCGGCCCGCTTCCCGTGCAGGCGCTCGCCCAGGCGCACCGGACCGGTGACGCCCTGCGTCCGTCCCGTGTGCCGCCGGCCGATCTGCCCGCCTCCCCCAGCCTCGCCCACAAGGCCCTGGCGCATGCGACCGAGGCGGTCCGTACCCTGCTGGCCCGGCTGGCGGACCTGCACACCTCGGCAGGGCCGCACGACGCCTACCACCCGGAGACGGTGGTGCTGCTCCAGGGCATCAGCGATGCCGCCCGCGCGGCGGCCGAGGCGCTGCGGCGGGGCAAGCGGCTGCGGCCCGGTGAGGGGCCGTCCGCCGCCGTCCTGCAGAGCGAGCTGGCCCCGGTGCGGGCCCACCGGGCCGTGGACGCACTGGAGCGGCTCAGCGCCGACGACCGGCTGGTCTATCTGCGCCGCCGGTCCCAGGTGGTGCAGGCCGCCGACTGCGCCGTCGTCCTCGCCCTGGCCACCCGGCTGCTGCTGGGCGACCGGTCCGTCGAACGGAGCCCTGCCGGGGGGCACACCTTCTCCTATGCGCAGGCGCGCATGCACGAGCTGTGGTGGCAACGGCTGACCACGCACCTCACCCCGCGCTCGGTGATCTTCCAGAACGCCTGCCGGTTCGCGCTCGGCCTGGCCGCCGCGCGGGCCGTCGCCGGACTCCTCGATCTGCAGCACGGCTTCTGGGTGCTGCTGGCGACGCTCACCCTCACCCGTACCACCAGCCTGGAGACCTGGTCCGCGGTCCGCCAGGCGCTGGCCGGCACGCTGGTCGGCGCGGTGCTGGCCGGCGGGCTGCTGGCACTGGTCCACGACCGGGACACGGTGTACGCGGTCGTGCTGCCCGTGGTGATGCTGGTGGCGTTCATCGCGGGACCGCTGCGCGGGCTGGCCTGGGCGCAGGGCGGGTTCACGCTGGTCGTGGCCACGCTGTTCGCACAGGTCTCCCCCGTCACCTGGCAGCTGGCCCCGGTCCGGCTGGTGGATGTGCTGGTCGGCAGCCTCATCGGACTGGCCTGCGGGCTGGTGGCCTGGCCACGGGGCGCGGGCCGCGAGGTGCGCCGCAGCATGGCAGGGCTGTGCTCGGCCATCGCCGACGCCATCGGGCACACCACCGCGCGGGTCGTCGACCACTCCGGCAGCGCGGACTGCCTCGATATCAACCGGGCCCTCGTCCTCGCGCAGGAGAGCCTTGCCCAGTACCACTGCGAGCTGCGGGACGAGAGTGCCGGGCAGCCGGACTGGCCCTCGGTGCTGGTTGCCGGGGCGGACGCACGGCGCGGCGAACGGCTGCTGCCCGGCCGGCCGGGACGGATCGCCTCGCAGGAGGTCAGCGCCTGGCTGCGCCGCGCGGCCGACCGGACGGCAGCCGACTACCGGTCCCTCGCCCGGCATCTCCACTCGGACGGGGTCGTGCCCAGGGAGGACGCCCGTCCGCTCGACATCCGCGCGCTGCTGGCGGTGACTCCGGCCGTCCCGCGTCACTGCCCGGACCGGGAGGCCCGCGCGCTCTCGGCCGCGCTGCTCCTCGACTCGGTGATCTGGCTCGATGCGCTCACCGCCGATCTGGACCGGATCCACCACGAGAGGTGACGCCCCGCCACCGGACCGGCGGACACCGGCTCACCGCGTACCGCGCGGCTGCCACTCCAGGAGCAGGATCGTGGCGTCGTCGCTCAGCCTGCCGTGCCGGCTCGCCAGAATGACGTGGATCAGCTGACGGAGCGCTTCCGGGGCGAGCTCGCCGACCGCGGTGGCCCGGATGATCGAGTCGGTGAATCCCGCCAGACCGAAGCGGCCGCCACCGGCCGTGCGGGCCTCGGTCACACCATCGGTGTACAGCAGCACCCGGTCCCCCGGCTCCAGGGCCTCCCGGTGGACCGTGCGCGGGGCGTCGGTGAGCGTGGCGGGCATGCCCATCGGAGGTTCGCTCGGGCGTTCCAGCGCCTTGTGGACCTGGTGGTCGCGGATCAGCAGGGGCGGCGGATGGCCGCAGTTGCACCAGGTCAGCACCCCGCTGGTGAGATCCAGCCGGGCGGCGATGCCGGTGCAGTACTGCTCGGGCAGCCACTCGGCGAGCACCGCGTCCACGGTCTTGACGAGTTCCGGCAGGGCGGCGCCCATCCGGCGCGCGCTGCGGCAGCCGGCCATCGCGATCGACGTGGTCAGCCCCGAGGCGAGGTTGTGCCCCATCGCGTCGAGGATCACCGCATGCAGCGTCGACTCGGTCAGCGCATGGTCGAAGGCGTCGCCGCCCAGTCCGTAGGCCGGTTCCAGGACGCCGGTGGACACCGCCCGTGCGCTGCCGACGGTGCGCGGGGGCAGCAGGGAGCGCACCAGCTCGGCGGGCAGCGTCATGGTGTCCGTGCGCATCGTGCGTACCCATTGGTCGCTGACGCCGCGCTGGGAGGTGATCGCCATGGACAGGACCGCCACCAGGGTGCGGCAGCGGCGCAGCAGGGCGCCGTCCAGCGCGTCGACGTGCACCCCCACCACGCCCAGCCGGTCCGCGCCGTTGACCAGCGGCAGCCAGGCGATGAGGGGGCCGGCGGGGCTCTCCTCGACGCGGAGCGACAGCGTGCGATAGGTCCAACCGGCCGGCGACTCGTCCACCAGGAGCGGTTCCCCGCCGGCGAGGGGCGTCAGCTGCCGCTGCTGGAGGTCCACGAGGCAGACGGTCACCCGGCGCAGACCGATCCGGACGGCGTAGCGGTCGACCAGGGCGAGGAAGTGGGAGGTGGGCGCGGTGGAGACGGCGGTCAGGAACTCCTGCAGCAGGTGCTCACCGTCACCGGCCGGACCACTCTCCACGGCCATCCGCGCGTCCCTCCGAGCACCGTGCATCGTCATGAGCACTGCGAGCCAAGTGTGTTCCGGGGGCCTGCGCCATCCGGAAGCGCCATACAGCCCAACGGCGGCGCTCGCGCGCGAAGCGGCGCCGGACGCGGGTGGCCGGCTCCGGTCCGCCCGGGTGCGGATGGAGTTGCGGGCCCTGATCCTGAAGCAGTGGAGCCGTGTGTGACGTGCGGCGTCGCCGCCCCCGGGCAACGGCCGGGCAAGAGCACGCAGCAACAGCACAAGGAACCCGACAAGGCAGCATGTCGCGGTACCGCCGTGGCAGCGGAACGGACACGCATGGGCAATGGATTCATGGGTCCGGAGGGCTACGGCCCGGACTCGTTCGGTGACTTCCTCGCGCGCTTCTTCGGTGCCGCGCCGTCCACGAGCGGTGAGCCGGGGCAGCCCGCGCCGCGGCAGGCGGACATCGCGCGCATGATGAGCGGTCCCGCCCGGGATCTGGTGACCTCCGCCGCCGCTTACGCCGCCGAGCACGGCAGTCCGGAACTCGGCACCGAGCACCTCCTGCGGGCCGCCCTCGCCGCCGAACCGACCCGCAGCCTGCTGCAACAGGCGGGGACGGACCCCGACGCGCTGGCGGCCGAGATCGACAGCAGCGCGGGTTCCGGGCCGAAGCAGTCCAGCGTCGCCGTGACCCCTGCGGTCAAGCGGGCTCTGCTGGGCGCGCACGATCTGGCGCGGGACAACGGCGCCTCGTACATCGGCCCGGAACATGTCCTGGACGCGCTGGCGGCCAACATGGACTCGGCGGCGGGGCGCATTCTGAACCTCGCCCACTTCGATCCGCAGGCCGCCCCGCAGAGCGGCCACGGGGCCACGCACGCGGGCCCCGAGCACGGCACCCCGCCGAAGCACGACACACCGACCCTGGACAAGTACAGCCGCGATCTGACCGACCTGGCCCGGGCGGGCCGGATCGACCCGGTCATCGGCCGCGAGGAGCAGATCGAGCAGACCATCGAGGTGCTCTCCCGCCGAGGGAAGAACAACCCGGTCCTGGTCGGCGACGCGGGGGTGGGAAAGACAGCGATCGTCGAGGGCCTGGCCCAGCGTCTCGCCGACGGCGACGTCCCCGAGAACCTGTCGGACCGGCGCGTCGTCGCACTGGATCTGACGTCCGTGCTCGCCGGCACCCGCTACCGCGGTGACTTCGAGGAGCGGATGAACGCCATCATCGAGGAGGTCCGCACGCACCCCGACTCGCTGATCGTCTTCATCGACGAGCTGCACACGGTCGTCGGCGCCGGCGGGGGCAGCGGGGACGGCGGTTCCCTGGAAGCGAGCAATATGCTCAAGCCCGCCCTGGCCCGCGGCGAAATGCATGTCATCGGCGCCACCACGCTGGAGGAGTACCGGCGGAACATCGAGAAGGACGCCGCCCTCGCCCGCCGCTTCCAGCCCATCCTCGTGCCCGAGCCGGATGTCGCCGACACGGTGGAGATCCTGCGCGGGCTGCAGGACCGCTACGAGGCGCATCACCAGGTCCGCTACACGAACGAGGCACTGCTCGCGGCGGTCGAGCTCTCGGACCGCTATATCGCCCACCGCTTCCTGCCCGACAAGGCGATCGACCTGCTCGACCAGGCGGGCGCCCGGGTCCGGCTCCGCTCGGGTGCGAAGGCCACCGACGTCCGCGATCTGGAACGCGAGCGGGAGCAGTTGGTGCGGGACAAGGACCAGGCGGTCGCCGCGGAGCAGTACGAACGGGCCACCGAGCTGCGTGACCGGGTCGCCGCCCTCACCGCACGGATCGAGGCCGGCCGGGGCGAGCCGCCGACCGACCGCCGGATCGTGCAGGTCACCGCCGAGGACATCGCCGAGATCGTGTCGCGGCAGACCGGAGTGCCCGTGAGCAGTCTGACCCAGGAGGAGAAGGAACTGCTGCTCGGCCTGGAGGAACGGCTGCACACCCGGGTGATCGGCCAGGACGACGCGGTCACGGCCGTCTCCGAGGCGATCCTGCGGTCCCGGGCCGGTCTCGCCGACCCCGACCGCCCGATCGGCAGCTTTCTCTTCCTCGGTCCGACGGGCGTGGGCAAGACCGAACTGGCCCGCGCGCTCGCCGAGGCGCTGTTCGGCAGCGAGGAGCGGATGGTGCGCCTGGACATGAGCGAGTACCAGGAGCGGCACACGGTCAGCCGGCTGGTCGGTGCTCCCCCGGGATACGTCGGCCACGAGGACGCGGGCCAGCTGACCGAGGCGGTGCGCCACCACCCGTACGCGCTGCTGCTGCTCGACGAGGTCGAAAAGGCGCACCCCGATGTCTTCAACATCCTGCTGCAGGTCCTCGACGACGGGCATCTGACCGACTCCCAGGGCCGACGGGTCGACTTCAAGAACACGGTCATCGTGATGACGAGCAACCTCGGCTCCGAGGCGCTCAGCGGCGGTCGCGGAGTGCTCGGCTTCGGCCCGGACGCCACGGGGGCGGAGGCGGGCGACGGCGCGCGGGAACGGGCGCTGGGATCCCTGCGCGAACACTTCCGCCCGGAATTCCTCAACCGGCTCGACGAGATCATCGTCTTCCGCCGGCTCACCGACGACCAGCTGCGTGAGATCACCGGGCTGCTGCTCGACGGAACCACCCGCAGGCTGCGTGCCCAGGACATCTCCGTCGAGTTCACACCCGGTGCCGTGGACTGGCTCACCCACCGCGGCCACCAGCCCGAATACGGCGCCAGGCCACTGCGGCGCACCATCCAGCGCGAGGTCGACAATGCGCTCTCGCGGCTGTTGCTGGACGGCGCGCTGTCGGAGGGCGGCGCCGTGCGCGTGGAGGTGAAGGACAGCGAGCTGGTGTTCCGCACCGACGAGCAGCAGCAGGGAGGTCCGGGTGGCGGCGCTGGGCCCGCGTGACACCTCCCAGGGGCGCCATGAGTCGCCGGAAGAGCGGGCCGACCGGCGGTGGAACGAACTCCTTCAGGAGGTGCGGGTCATCCAGACCGGTGTGCAGATCCTCTTCGCTTTCCTGCTCACCGTCGTCTTCACCCCGCGCTTCGCCACGCTCGGGCCGACCGACAAGGTCATCTACGTGGTGACGGTCCTGCTGGGGGCGGCCACGACCGGCGCGCTGATCGGTACGGTGACCTTTCACCGGCTGGTCACCGGGCACCGGCTGAAGCCGGAGACGGTCCTGTGGGCCTCACGCCTGGCCCTGCTGGGCATCGTCCTGCTGCTGGGGACGGTCACTTCCGCGCTGCTGCTGATCCTGCGCATCGCCCTGCACAACTCCGCCGTCCCCTGGCTCGTCACCGGGCTGGTCGCCTGGTTCGTGGTCTGCTGGTTCGCGCTGCCCGGCTGGCTCCTGCACCGCTATTCGTCCAAGGACTGAACCGGTAGCGGTCCACGGACCGGACATGGCACCCGCAACGGGGCACCCGCCGGCCGGCTGCGGCGAAGGAGGGAAGGCGCCCGCCCCGGGCAGTCCGGCGCCCGGGGAACCGCCGGTCCGCCGCCACCCGAAGCGCCCGCGCCCTTGGCGGCCGTTGCGCCGTCGCCCGTCAGGCGCGCGCGGCGGCCGGGCCTACCCGGCGCGGGCGGTAGAGCAGCGCCGCGCCCGCGAGTCCGGCGCTGACGACTGCCAGCCCCACGGCCATCAGCTCGGGCCACATGCCCGCCTCTCCCAGGCCACTGCCCAGGGGAGACAGGACACCGGCCCGGGACAGCGCATGCAGGGCGATGATGATCATGGCCGCGGCGGCGCTCACCGTCCAGACCAGGGCGGTGTCGCGCATCGCCAGCCAGCCGGCCAGCAGCAGGTACACGACGGCGATGGCCATCGAGAGCCCGGCGGCCGCCTGGGCACCCTGGAGGTGCGACGAGTGCACCGGCAGATGGCTCAGACCGCACAGCGCCAGGGCCGCGGCCGCGGGCCAGCGCAGTACGGACCGCAGCACGCCGGGGACCGCGTAGCCGGGCTGCGGAGCCGCCTCGGCCGGCGAGGCCCACGCCGGGCCGCCCTGCCGCATGGGGTCGGCGGGCTGCCGGGACCAGGGGGCGTGCTGGGGCGGCCGGCCCATCGCGGACTCACGCTGTGCGGTGGACAGCGGCTGCCCGTTGCGGTCCAGGGGGCGGACATCGGGGTCGAGCACGTGCATGGACGCGGTGGGTTCGGGTTCACCGTGTCCGCCGTGTCCGCCGTGTCCGCCGTGGCCGCCGTGGCCACCGAGGTCACCGGGGCCGGGCGGGAAGGGATCGGCCATGCCGTGGAGACCGGCGTTGCCGCTCTTCGTACGGTCGAACAGCTCGATCAGCTGCGCCACCTCCTCGACGGATCGGTCGACGGCCACCGCGCGCAGCGCTTCCTGGCTCGACTCCGCAGTGTGCGGGGTGGCCCGCAGCATGTCGAAGAGCGCGGCGACCTCGCTCACCGGCCGGGAAACCACCGCCATCCGCAGGGCTTCATCGCCGGGGTTGGGAACGTCGCCGCTGCGCTTGAGCAGTTCCACCAGGGCGGCGACTTCCTCCAAGGGCCGATGGGTGACTGCCTCCCACAGAAGGGTGTGGGACGAGTTGTGCTCAGGGGGCATGGGCGGAAAGTGCTCGCCGAGTCCTGTCGATGACAGTTCGGCGTCGCCCCCACAAAGTGCTGGTTCGGATGTCATGGAGGGACTCCACTGAACGAGGGGAGCGTCAAACACCAGAAGCGCTGACACTCGGCGGACGTTGAGAGTGCTGTGCTTCAGCCAACGTCCCTTCGGTGTGCCCCCGCCATTCAGGAAGGCCATCCGGTGGAGACACGCCGGTATGCCCGGGCGTGCCGCGCCCGGCGGTCGCGTACCGGAAGCGCCCGTTTCCCTCCGGTGACCACGGCCGGATACGCCCCACCACGAGACGTGACCTTTCGACGTGCCAAGGCCCGCCGAGCCTGATTCGCTGGTAGGTGCAGCTCTCCCTCACACCGGTCAAGGACAGATCATGAGCGCAACAGGAGAATCACACGGACGCATCCAGCAGATGCGCGACAAGGCCCAGGAATTGCAGGCGGCCGCGGAACGCACCGGCGACCCGGAGGAGCAAAAGCGACTCAAGGAGAAGGCCCGCAGGCTCCTGTCCCAGAGTGAGCAGGAAAGCGGTATGGCCAGCGGGGACATCTACCCCGCCGAGTAGGACATCGACGTCCGAGGCAGCGCTGTTCTGCGTAAGGTCGCACTGTTCTGCGTAAGGTCGCACTGTCCCGCGGGCGCGCCGTCCTGCGGGCGGGGCGGTGCGCCGATGCGCCCGGCTGTTCGAGTGGCTTCGCGGCGGGCGCCGATCAGTGGTCCGTGCCACCGGGAAGCGGTGACCGCATGATTCCCTCCAGGTCCCCACGGGCCGCCGGGGCCGCTGCCGGGACGGTGTCCGGGCAGTCCATGACCGGCCGTGCGGGCTATGACGAGCACTTCCTCGGGGTGTCGGTACCGCTGCCGATGCCCAGCAGCCCCGCCGTGGAGACGGTGGTGCTGCCCTACACCCACTTCACCGTGGTGCTGCGACCGGACCGGCGGATGGCGGCTGCCACCGCGGTCTGTATCGACGGTGAGCGGCTGCGGGAGCAGGTGCCGCGCGAGAGCGGCTGGCAGTTCGATCCGCGGCTGGCCAGGGACCGGCAGACCGGCGAAGAGGTGTACCGGAACAACTCCCTGGACAAGGGGCAGCTGGTGCGCCGGCTCGATCCCGTGTGGGGCGAGGCCGCGGAGGCCTACCAGGCGGACGCGGACACCTTTCACTACACGAACGCCGCCCCGCAGGCGGATGTGTGCAATCGGAGCCGACAGGTCTGGCAGGGGCTGGAGAACCATCTGCTCGACCACGCCGCCCGATCCGGCCGCAAGCTGGCCGTCCTCACCGGGCCCGTACTGCACGACTCGGACCCGCCGTACCGGGGCGTCCAAGTACCGCTGCGCTTCTGGAAAGTGGCGGCGTTCCTCCGGGACGGCTCGCTGGCGGCGACGGCGTACGTCCTCGACCAGAGCCCGGATCTGGTCTGGGACGCCGAGCGGGCCCTGGCCGGCGCGACGCCCGGGGCGCCGCCGCCCCTCGGCGCCTTCCGGACCTTCCAGGTGCCGGTGACGGATGTCGTCGAGCTCACCGCGCTGAACCTGGGCCCGCTTCCTGCCGCCGATCTGATGCCCGTCGTACGCGCCCCGGAGGACCGCTGGAAGCGGCTCGCCTCGCACGACGACATCGTGCTGCAGCGCCGCTGAGGGGCCGGAGCCGCGCGCCGCGCGCCGCGCGCCCTGGGGGCTTCCCTTCCTTTCCTTCGCGGCAATCCGTGGGCGGGACGGCCCCCGCCTATTTGACGAATTCCGTGGTGTAGGTCTTCTTCAGGTCCACCGTGGCGTTCTTGAGGTTGGGGTTGAAGGCCTTGAGGACGCGTTCGACGGTGGCGGGGCCGTCGGCCGGCATCACCCCGTCCTTGGTGAACATCGGCAGGGTGTCCTTGATCGACCGGGCGTACAGTTCCTTGCCGCCCTGGGCGTAATCGGACGGCATCTTCGCGGCGATCTGTTCGGGGGTGTGCGTGGACATCCACCTGAGGGTCTTCACGAAGGCGCGGGCCAGCTTCTGCACGGTCTCCTTGTGGCTGTTCACCCAGTCGGTGTTCATGTAGAGGCTGGACGAGGGGTAGGGGCCGCCGAGCGCCTTCTTCGAACCCTCGGGGGTGCGCATGTCGATGAGAACCTTGCCGAGCTTCTTGTCCAGGATCTGCGCGACCGTGGGGTCCGTCGTCATCCCGCCCTGGATCGAGCCCTGTTGCAGGGCCGAGATGAAGGTCTGGCCGGCACCGACCGCCACCGGGGTGAACTCGTTGGTCTGCACCCCGTTCTTCACCGCGAGGTACTTGGTCAGGAAGTCGGTGGAGGAGCCGAGGCCGGTGACACCGAGCTTCTTGCCCTGGAAGTCCTTGGCCGAGGTGAGGTCGCCGGCCGCCTTGCCGGAGACGACTTCCACCTCGCCGGGGGCGTGCGCGAGCTGGACCACCGATTCCACCTGCTTGCCCTTGACCTGCAGATCGAGGGTGTGGTCGTAGAAGCCGACGACGCCCTGTACGTCGCCGGAGACCAGCGAGGTGGTGGCCTGCACACCGGCCGGTTCGGTCAGCAGTGTGACGTGGACGCCTTCGTCCTCGAAGTAGCCGAGCTGCTGGGTGAGTCTCGCGGGCAGATAGATGACCTTGTCGAGGCCGCCCACCATGATCTTGATCTTGCCGTTCTCGTCGTCGGAGCCGGCGGCCGAGGAGCCGCCGCAGGCGGTGAGGGTGGTCAGGGCGAGGGCGGCGGCGGCCACGGCGGCCGAGATCTTCCGTGCGGTGGGCATGGTCACGTCCTTGTGAGATGGAAGGGGTGGAAGGCGAAAGAGGGAAGAGCAAAGGGGCCTGCGAGACGGGATCAGCGGCCGTCGCCGGCGTCGCCCGGCTTCCAGCGGAAGAGCCGCCTTTCGAGGAAGGCCAGCAGCCCCTCGGCGAGCAGGGCGACGACGGCGAGGATCACCATCGCGGCGTACACGCCCGCCGCGTTGAAGGTGCCCTGGGACGCCGAGACCAGCAGGCCGAGCCCCTTGGTCGCCCCGATGTACTCGCCGACGATCGCACCGATCAGCGCGAAGCCGAAGCTGACATGCAGGCTGGTGAAGATCCACGAGGTGGCGGAGGGGATCACCACCTGCAGGGTGACCTGGCGGTTGCTCGCGCCCAGGATCCGGGAGTTGGCGACCAGGTTGCGGTCGACCTCCCGAGCGCCCTGGAAGGCGTTGAAGAAGACCGGGAAGAAGACGAGGACGACGGCGGAGGCGACCTTGGAGGCCGGTCCCAGACCGAACCAGATGAGGAAGATGGGGGCCAGCACGATGCGTGGGAGTGCGTTGAGCACCTTGATGTACGGGCCGAGCACATCGGCCAGGAAGCGGACCCGGCCGAGCGCGATCCCCAGCACCACACCCCCGATGACGCCGATCACCCAGCCGAGGAGCGCTTCGTAGAGCGTGTACCAGATCTGTTCCCACAGCGAGCCCTGCGGGGTGCCGTGCAGCGCCCACTGGCTCATCTGGTCCCAGATCCTGGAGGGCATCGAGAAGTTGAACGGGTCGATGACGGCAGCGCGGGCCAGCCACTCCCACAGTCCGATCAGCGCGACCAGCAGCAACACCCGGGTGCCGTGGACCAGGAGCTTGTGGTGGCGCGCGGCCCGGGCCCTGGCCTGCGAGCGGTCCGTACGGCCCGCTCCGGCCGGGGAGGTGACCGGAAGCGCGGTCTCAGGCGACATCCGCGGCACCCCTCTCGCGGGTGATGCGGACCTCTTCGCCGAGCGAGGACCAGATCTCCCGGTAGATCTCGATGAACCGCGGCTCCAGCCGGACCGACTCGACCTTGCGGGGGCGCGGCAGATCGATCTCGAAGACCTCCTTGACGGTGGCCGGGCCCGCGGTCATGACCACCACCTTGTCGGCGAGGGCGATGGATTCCTCCAGATCGTGGGTGACGAAGACGACGGAGGCGCCGGTCCCCGACCACAGCTCCAGCAGTTCGTCCGACATCAGCGCCCGGGTCTGCACATCGAGGGCGGAGAACGGCTCGTCCATGAGCAGGAGTTCGGGGTCGTTGACGAAGGTCGCGGCGAGGGCGACACGTTTGCGCTGCCCGCCGGAGAGCTGGTGCGGATAGCGGTCCTCGAAGGCGGCCAGCCCGACCCGGGCCAGCCATTCCCGTGCCCGGTGCCTGGCCTCGGCCTTCGGTACTCCGCGGAACCGGGGTCCGGCCATCACATTCGACAGCACGGTGCGCCAGGGGAAGACCGCGTCCTGCTGGAAGACGAACCCGATCTTGTCCCCGATGCCGCGGACCGGCTCACCGGCGACCAGTACGTCACCTTCCGTGGGCTCCTCCAGGCCGCTGACCAGGGTCAGGGTGGTGGACTTACCGCACCCGGTGGGGCCGACGACCGCGACGAACTCACCGCGTTCGACGACCAGATCCAGATCCCGGACGGCCGTGTGCAGCGCCCCCGAGGGAGTCCGGAATGCCTTGCTCGTACCCCGCAGTTCGATAGCGGGGCTCGTGTGGCTGTTCATGGATCGGGAGGCTAGGAGTGATCCGGGCCACAGCGGCAGCCTTGTGGGCGCAAGCCACCTTTCTGCGCGCAAACCCTGTTGTGCTCATTTTGCTCACGCTAGAACGGCTAAGTCGTCACCAGGGGGTGTGCGGGCACTCACGCACGGCTTACGGTGCGGGCATTGCGAGATGAAAAAGGAAGATTCGGGTTCCGCAAGAGTGCGGAGGGCCGGAGACAAGGGAGACCCCATGCGGATCCGCTGGCCCCGACGGGTCTTTGCGCAGGTGCTGACCGCGCAAGTCACCCTGACCACCGGCGTCATGGTGCTCGCCACCGGTCTGTTCCTCGCCCCGCTCAGCTCCGAGCTGGACGACCAGGCGATGCGCCGGGCGCTGTCCATCGCCCAGACCGCCGCCGCCGACCCGGACCTCGCCCGGGAGCTGGTCAGCACCGGACCGGCGGTGCACGGGCCGGTGCAGGCCGAAGCGGAGCGGATCCGGACCGCGACGGGAGCGCTGTACGTCGTCGTGATGGACACCCGCGGAGTGCGCTGGTCGCACACCCACACCGACGAGATCGGCCGGCATGTCTCCACCGACCCGAGCCGGACCCTCGCCGGGCGGCAGGTGCGGCAGATCGACACCGGGACGCTGGGGCGGTCGGCCCGCGCCAAGGTGCCGCTGCGCGACGGCCGCGGCCGGATCGTCGGTGCGGTGTCGGTCGGTATCGCCTACGACAGTGTCCGGGGGCGGCTGTTCGGCACCATCCCCGGGCTGCTGCGATACGCGGGTGCGGCGCTGGCCGTCGGGGTGCTGGCCGCGGTCGCGCTCTCCCGGAGGCTGCGGCGCCGTACCCACGGTGTGGCGTTCGCCGATATCTCCGCGCTGCTCGACGAGCGGGAGGCGATGCTGCACGGCATCCGCGAGGGGGTCGTCGCCTTCGACCGGCGCGGCCGCATCCGGCTGGTCAACGACGAGGCCGCACGGCTGCTGGGCCTGGACACGCGGGCCGCAGGCCGGGCGCTGGACGAGGTGCTGCCCCCGGGACGGACGACGGATGTGCTGGCCGGGCGGGTGGACGGCACGGATCTACTGGCCGTCAGCGGCGGACGGGTGCTGGTCGCCAACCGGATGCCGACCCAGGACGGCGGGGCGGTGGTGACCCTGCGGGACCGCACCGAGCTGGAGCTGCTCGGCCGCGAACTGGACGGCACCCAGGGGCTGCTGGACGCCTTGCGGGCCCAGGACCACGAGCACGCCAATCAACTGCACACCCTGCGCGGGCTGCTGGAGCTGGGCCGGCACGAAAAGGCGGTGGAGTTCGTCAGCGAAGTGGCCAGTGCGCAGCGGGCCACCGCGGAACAGATCGCGGAGCGGGTGCCCGATCCGCTGCTGTCCGCACTGCTCGTCGGCAAGGCCGCCGTCGCTGCCGAACGCGGGGTGTCGCTGCGGGTGTCCCCCGCGACCCTGCTGCCCGATGCGGTGGTCGACCCGCGCGACCTGGTGACCGTGCTGGGCAATCTCATCGACAATGCGCTGGACGCCACCGGGGAGCGCCGCCGCGACGAGCCGTTCGTCGAGGTCGAGCTGCGGGCCGAGCACACCACCGCCGTGCTGCGGGTCTCGGACACGGGACCGGGGGTGCCGCCCGAGCTCCGGGAGCGGATCTTCGCCGAGGGCTGGTCCACCAAGGCCGCCCCGCCCGCCCCCGGAGCCCGGTCGTCCGCGAGCCCGGTGGCCTTCCATCGCGGCCGGGGCATCGGCCTGGCGCTGGTGCGCCGGCTCGCCGAGCGCTACGGCGGGATGGCCCGGGTGACCGCCCGCGCGGGCGGCGGTGCGGTCTTCACCGTCGTCCTCCCCGAGGCGCTCGCGCGGCACGACGACGCGCCCGGACGCCGGCTCACCGCCGCGGGAGAACCTCGGTGAAGCGGAAGAGTCACGGCGAAGGGAGTCCACGGTGAAGGGAGAACCACGGTGACCGGAGTGCCACGACGGCCGGCGCGCCGCGATGGAGCGGGGCCACCGGAGCGAAGACCCCTGCCGAGCGGAGCATCACAATGATCGACGTCCTGGTCGTGGACGATGACTTCCACGTCGCCGAGATCAATGCCGCGTATGTGTCCCAGGTATCCGGCTTCCGGGTCACCGGCCGTGCCCACACCGCCGCACAGGCACTGGCCGCTCTGGAGCGCACCCCTGCCGACCTGGTACTGCTCGACCACTATCTGCCCGACGAAACCGGCCTGGCGCTGATGCGCCGACTGCGGCAGCTCGGCCACCGCACCGACGTGATCATGGTGACGGCGGCCCGCGATGTCGCCACGGTCCAGGACGCGATGCGCTGTGGTGCGCTGCAATACCTCGTCAAGCCGTTCGGCTTCTCCGGGCTGCGCGCCAAGCTGGAGGGCTATGCGACGCTGCGCCGCACCGTGGAGGGGGTGGGGGGACGCGGCGAGGCGGGTCAGGAGCAGGTGGACCGGATCTTCGGCGCCTTCCGGACCACCGACTCCCCGCACACCGAACTCCCCAAAGGCCACTCGGCGGCGACCGTCGACCTGATCCGCCGGGTCCTGGAGGCGGCCGGGCATGCGCTGTCCGCCCACGAGGTCGCCGAACGCGCCGGCGTCAGCCGCTCCACGGCCCAGCGCTACCTCAAACACCTCGAACGCAGCGGCCACATCACCCTCACCCTGAAATACGGCGACACCGGACGCCCCGAACACCGCTACCAGTGGGCACGGACCCACTGACCGGAGCCGTGTCCGAACGTGTAGGTGCGACGCTCTGCGACCGCTGGAGAGACCGGTGCGCCTCCTTCGTTTCAGGTCGTCTGCCCGGCCAGCCCGCGCAGGGTCCGTGCGGCAGGTGATCCGGGGTCGGCCGTTATCAGGACGACCTCCTGGTCATCCTCGGGCACGAGCAGGACATCGCAGTTCAACCGCAGCGCACCGGCCTCCGGATGGTCCACGGTCTTGGTGCGGTGCCCGGGGGCGTGGACCGGACGCGCCTGCCAGATCTGCCGGAACTCCGCACTGCCGGCATGCAGTTCGGCCAGCAGGGCGGCCAGTTGCGGGTCATGCGGGTAGCGGTCCGCGGCCCGGCGCAGCCGCGCCACCACGATGTGCCCGAATTCCTCGGCGCCGGAGCGCTCGCCCATCCGCTCCCGGCCCAGGAAGCGGCGTCGGGCCAGGTTCGTCGTCCCGCCTCCGAGGTCGGCGCGGAGCAGTGCCCGGGCCAGGGGGTTCCAGGCGATGACGTCGTACGCCGCGTCAGCGACGAGGGCACCGGTCTCCGGCAGCCGCTCCAGCATCCGGGCCACGTGCGGGCGCACCCGCCGCACGGCGCTGATGCCGGGCGGCGCACTCGAACCCGCCAGGCGGAACAGGTGGCTGCGCTCGGCCGGCGTGAGCCGCAGTGCGCGGGACAGCGCGTCCAGGATCCGGGCCGATGGCCGCGGCCCCCGGGCCTGCTCCAGCCGCGTGTAGTAGTCGACCGACATGTGCGCGAGCTCCGCCACCTCTTCGCGGCGCAGACCCGGTGTGCGGCGGGCGGTGCCCGTCGCCGCCAGGCCGAACTCGTGCGGACGCCGGGCAGCCCGGCGATCCCGCAGGTAGTGGGCCAGCTCCTGCCGCGCCATGCCGTCTCCTCCCACTGCCTGGTACAAGCTGTCCCTGGCAGGGCACCCACGACCGGGGAAGGGTGGTTGCCATGAACGAACGCACAGCTCTGGTCACCGGGGCCGACAAGGGCATCGGCCAGCATATCGCCCGGCTGCTCGCCGCCGAGGGCCTCACCGTGTACGTGGGCTCCCGCGACCCCGGGCGCGGACAGCGGGCCGTCGAGGAGATCGGCGCCGGGGCCCGCCTGCTGGTCCTCGACGTGACAGATCCCGGCGGCATCGCACAGGCCGCGGCTCAGGTGGACCGCCTGGACGTGCTGGTCAACAACGCCGGCATCGCACCGTCACTCGCCCCGCCGGCCGACACCGGCGTCGAGGAGTACCGGCGCACGTACGAAACCAACGTGTTCGGGGTGGTGGCGGTGACCCATGCCTTCCTGCCCACCCTGCGCCGGTCCCCGCGCCCGCGCATCGTCAACATCTCCAGTGGCACCGCGTCGCTGACCTGGAGCACCACCCCCAACCCCCAGTTCACTCCGGGAAGCGGCGGCGCCGCCTACCGGTCGTCCAAGGCCGCCCTCAACGCCCTCACCGTCCTCTACGCCCAGACGCTGGCCGAAGACGGCTTCAAGGTCAACGCGCTCGCCCCCGGCCTGCGGGCCACCGATCTCAACCCCCGGGCCGCCGCTGCCGGAGGCGACCCGGCCGAGGCCGCGCAGGGCGCCCTCCGCCTGGCCCTGCTGCCGGATGACGGCCCCACCGGTGGCTTCTTCTCCTGGAACGGAACGCCCGTGCCCTGGTGATCGGCCATGGGCGACGTCGGGGACGGTCGCGCGGCCTTCGTAGCAGCGAGCGAGGCGCTGGAAGGCGTTCTGCCACGCATGGGCGCCCTCGACGTGCCGGCGCTGCGTGGCCTGTACCGGGGCGTTGGCCCCTCAGGCGAACCCCGAAACTGCCTACCTGCGCGGCCGCTTAGGCTGCCGATCATGAATGCTCCGATGCCCGACGGGACAAGCCCCGAGCCCGACCTCTTCGACGCGATACGGCTGTCCGCCGATCCGGAGCTGGCGGCGGGCTTCGCCGCGGCGGCGCACCGGGTCCTGGCGGACCTGGTCCGCGGCGGCGCCCCGCTCGGCTGGACCGACCCGCCCCCGGCGGACGAGGTGGCGGAACTCGTCGGCCGGGTGCTGCACGCCGCACGGGCCGGGGACGGGGCGCTGCGTGCGGCGTACTCCGGCCGCCGGCTGGTCGGGCTGGGGTACTGGCTGCGCTATGCCCGTCCGACCCATCGGCAGCACGCGGACCTGGAGAAGCTCGCGGTGGCGTCCGGGGCGCACGGCCGGGGTGTGGGCCGGTCGCTGACCGCCGCGCTGGTCGGGGACGCCCGGGAGGCCGGGATCGAGGTCCTCACGCTGGACGCGCGGGCCGACAACGCCAGGGCGCTGGGCCTCTACCGGTCGCTCGGCTTTCGCGAATACGGCCGCCTCCCCGACTTCGTCGCCATGGGCGGACGCCGCTACGACAAGGTCTTCTACATGCTGGACTTCCGCGGCAACGGGCGGCCGGGGCAGCAAGCGCCGCACCGGCCGTAGCCGCTTCGTCACGAGGAGGCGCGGGGGCCTCCCCCGGGGGAATCCTCCGGGCCCCACCCCTTGACAGCTCCCCCGGCCGGGTCCGACGATCCGGGGGTGAACCTGTCAGACAGCCAGACAGCTGGCGAGCCGCCCCGCCGGATCAGCGCAATGGAAGCGGTCCTGCACCATCTGCGCGACGCCATCGAGCGGGGTGACTACGCGGTCGGGGACAAGCTCCCCTCGGAGGCGGAGCTCTGCCGTCGGCTGGAAGTGAGCAGACCCGTGCTCCGGGAGGCGCTGCGTGCCCTCCAGACCATGGGGCTGACCGTCTCACGTACCGGCAAGGGCACCTTCGTCGTCTCCGACGGTGCGGTGGCGGACCCCACCTTCGGCGACTACGCGGCCAGCGACCTCCTCGAAGTGCGCCGGCACGTCGAGATTCCGGTGGCCGGTTACGCGGCGCTGCGCCGTACGCCGGAGGATCTCGATCAGCTGAACCGTCTGCTGGAGCGGATGGAGCAGGAGACCGACACCACCGCATGGGTGGCGATGGACTCCCTCTTCCATCTCGCCGTCGCCCAGGCGGCCCGCAATCCGGTCTTCCGCCGGGTCATCGAGGAGATCCGCGATGCGCTGGCCCGCCAGTCGGCCTTCCTCAATGAGCTCGGCGGGCGGCGCGAGCAGTCGAACCGCGAGCACCGGGCGATCGTCGAAGCGCTTGTCGACAGCAGTGAGCACGACGCGGTGGAAGCCATGGCGCACCACCTCGCACGCGTCGAGACGACGCTGACCACCATCGTGCGGCCACCACACCGTGCGACCCCCTCCACGGAAGACGAGGATCACGCGTGAGCGAGCAATCCCTCCGGCAGGCGGAACGGCAGCAACGACAGGCAGCGGGGCAGGACGGCGCGCAGCGCCCGTCGGGCGGGCATGTGGACGCCGGTGACGCCGGGTACCAGAAGTCCCTCACGTCCCGGCACATCAACATGATCGCGATCGGCGGGGCCATCGGCACCGGGCTCTTTCTCGGTGCGGGCGGCCGGCTCGCCGGGGCCGGGCCGTCGCTGGCGGTGGCATACGCGGTCTGCGGTCTGTTCGCCTTCCTGGTGGTGCGCGCGCTGGGTGAGCTGGTGCTGCACCGGCCGTCCTCGGGTGCGTTCGTGTCGTACGCCCGCGAATTCCTCGGTGAGAAGGGGGCGTTCGTCGCAGGCTGGATGTACTTCCTGAACTGGGCGACCACCGGAATCGCCGACATCACGGCGGTGGCGACCTACACGCACTACTGGGGCATGTTCTCCGAGGTCCCGCAGTGGGTGATCGCGCTGATCGCGCTCGCGGTCGTGCTGACCGTGAACCTCATCTCCGTGAAGATATTCGGCGAGCTGGAATTCTGGTTCTCGATCGTCAAGGTCGGTGCGCTGGTCGTCTTCATGCTGATCGGCATCTTCCTGCTCGTCACCCGGCATCCGGTCGGCGGCCACACCCCCGGCCCCTCGATGATCGCCGACCACGGCGGGCTCTTTCCGACCGGGACCCTGGCGATGCTGCTGGTCATCCAGGGTGTGGTGTTCGCCTATGCGTCGGTCGAGCTGGTCGGTGTGACGGCGGGCGAGACCGCGGAGCCGGCGAAGGTCATGCCGAAGGCGATCAACTCCATCATGTGGCGGGTGGCACTGTTCTACGTCGGCTCGGTGGTGCTGCTGGCGATGCTGCTGCCCTGGAACTCGTACTCGGCCGCCGAGAGCCCCTTCGTCACCGTGCTGTCCCGTGTCGGGATACCGGCCGCGGGCGGCGTGATGAACCTCGTCGTGCTCACCGCCGCGATGTCCAGCCTCAACTCCGGCCTCTACTCCACCGGGCGCATTCTGCGCTCGATGGCGATGTCCGGCTCCGCGCCCCGCTTCACCGGGGTGATGAGCCGCAGCCAGGTCCCCTACGGCGGCATTCTGCTCACCTCGGGGATCTGCGTCCTGGGCGTGGGCCTCAACTACGTCGTGCCGAGCGAGGCGTTCGAGATCGTGCTGAACTTCGCGGCGATCGGCATCCTCAGCACCTGGGCCATGATCATGCTCTGTCATCTGCTCTTCTGGCGGAAGGCCCGGGCCGGGCTGCTCGTCCGCCCCGGCTACCGCCTCCCCGGCTCGCCCTGGACCGAGAGCGTGACGCTGGCCTTCCTGGCCTTCGTCCTGGTGCTGATGTGGGCCGACGGCGGAGCCGGCCGTACCACGGTGCTGGCCCTGCCCGTGATCGTGGCCTTGCTGGTCGGCGGCTGGTTCCTGGTACGGGGCCGGGTCGGCGCCCTCCGGGACGCGGCGGCGGGCGAGAGCGGCGGACCGGCGGCCACCGGCGGCCCCGGCTTCGCGGCCGGCCCCGGCAGCCCGGCACCCACCCCGCACACCGAAGACAGCCACGGCACCACCAGCGCCGACAGCGCCGACAGCGCCGACAGCGGCACCAACAGCACGGAAAGCACCGAGAACTGATCATGAGTCAGAGCAGCACGACCCTGCCGCCGCACCGCGCTCCGGGCGAACCGCCCGCGGTCCGCGAACCGGCCCATGTGCCCGTCGCCCATGTGGTGCGCGCAGGGCTCGTCGAGGGCGTCCACCACGGCTCGGTCGTGGTGCTGGCGGCCGACGGAAGCGTGGCATTCCAGGCGGGCGACATCGAGGCCGCGTTCTATCCGCGCTCGGCGCTCAAGCCGGTCCAAGCGGTCGGCCTGCTGCGCGCGGGCCTGCCGCCGCTCGACGACGAGGCGCTGGCTCTGGTCGCGGCCAGTCACTCCGGCGAGGAACGGCATCTGGCCACCGCCCGGCGCCTCCTCGCCGTCGCCGGACTGGCCGAGGACCAGCTGCGCAATGTCCCCGATCTGCCGTACGACCCCGCCGTACGGGACGAGTGGATCCGCCGCGGCCTCGGGCCCACCCGCCTCGCCCAGAACTGCTCGGGCAAGCACGCGGCCATGCTGCTGACCGCCCGCACCCGGGGCTGGCGGCTGGACGACTACCTCGACCCGGGGCATCCGTTGCAGCAGGAGCTCGCCGCGACCGTGGCGGACCTCACCGGCCAGGGCATCGCCCACGTCACCGTCGACGGCTGCGGCGCCCCGCTGTTCTCCGTGTCCCTGCACGGTCTGACCCGGGCCGCCGCCCGGCTGGCAACGGCCGCCCCCGGCACCGACGAGGGCAGGGTCGCCCACGCCATGCGCGAGCACCCGACGATGGTCTCCGGCAGCGGCCGGGACGTTGCCCGCCTGGTGCGGGCGGTGCCCGGTCTGCTCGCCAAGGACGGCTTCGAGGGGGTCCAGATCGCGGCGCTGCCGGACGGGCGGGCGGTCGGCGTGAAAATAGCCGACGGCGCCGACCGCGCCCGGATGCCGGTGACGGCCGCGGCCCTGGCGCACTGCGGAATCGACCCCGGCGTTCTCGCCCCCTTCGCCACCACACCCGTCATCGGCGGTGGCGCACCGGTCGGCACGCTGCGGGCGACGGAGGCGCTGACCTCACACGGCGCCTGACGCTGCGCCATTTCCTCCGCCGGGCCCCTCCCCTCCCCCACCTCACAAAGGACCACCTGCACCATGACTGCCGCCGGCCACCGCCGCGAACACGATCTGCTCGGCGACCGCGAGATACCCGCCGACGCGTACTGGGGCGTGCACACCCTGCGCGCCACGGAGAACTTCCCCATCACCGGTACGCCGATCGCCACCTACCCGCACCTGATCAATGCGCTCGCCGCCGTCAAGGAGGCCGCGGCCCGCGCCAACGAGGATCTCGGACTGCTCGACCCCGAGCGGGCCGACGCGATCGCCGCCGCCTGCCGGGAGATCCGGACCGACGGGCAGCTGCACGACCAGTTCATCGTCGATGTCATCCAGGGCGGTGCCGGCACCTCGACGAACATGAACGCCAACGAGGTGATCGCCAACCGGGCGCTGGAGATCCTGGGCCACGACAAGGGCGACTACGGCCGTCTGCACCCCAACGAGCACGTCAACCTCAGCCAGTCGACGAACGACGTCTACCCGACGGCCGTCAATGTCGCCACGATCATCGCCGTGCGGGAACTGCTCGATGCGATGACCGTGCTCCGCGAGGCCTTCGCGGCCAAGGCCGAGGAGTTCCGCGACATCCTCAAGATGGGGCGCACCCAGCTCCAGGACGCGGTCCCGATGACCCTGGGCCAGGAGTTCTCGGCGTACGCGGTGATGCTGGAGGAGGACCAGAGCCGGCTGGCGGAGGCCGTCCTGCTCGTCCACGAGATCAACCTCGGCGCCACGGCCATCGGCACCGGCCTCAACGCCCCCAAGGGCTACGCCGAAGCGGCCCGCGAACACCTGGCCGCCCTCACCGGCCTGCCCCTGGTCACCGCCGCCAACCTCGTCGAGGCCACCCAGGACTGCGGGGCGTTCGTCCATCTGTCGGGTGTCCTCAAGCGCGTCGCCGTCAAGCTCTCCAAGAGCTGCAACGATCTGCGGCTGCTCTCCTCGGGACCGCGGGCGGGCCTGGCGGAGATCAATCTGCCGCCGGTACAGGCCGGTTCGAGCATCATGCCCGGCAAGGTCAACCCCGTGATCCCCGAGGTCGTCAACCAGGTCGCCTTCGAGGTCATCGGCAACGACGTCACCATCACCATGGCCGCCGAGGCGGGCCAGCTCCAGCTCAATGCCTTCGAGCCGGTGATCCTGCACTCCCTCTCGGAGAGCATCACCCACCTGGGGGCCGCCTGCCGCACCCTCGCCGAGCGCTGCGTCACGGGCATCACCGCCAACACCGAGACGCTGCGCGCAAGCGTGGAGAACTCCATCGGGCTGGTCACCGCCCTCAACCCGCACATCGGCTACACCGCGGCCACCGCGATCGCCAAGGAGGCCCTCGCCACCGGGCGCGGCGTCGCCGAACTCGTCCTGGAGCAGGGGCTGCTGCCGGCCGACCGGCTCGCCGCTCTGCTGCGCCCGGAGGAAATCGCCGGCACGGGCAGGGAGGCGGCCGGCGTCTGAGCCCTCACCGGACAAGCGGCAGCCGCGGGATCCGCTCAACGTACGGGCCGGGCAGGCACCCCCACCGGGAGGGCGCCTGCCCGGCCCGCCGTCTTGGGCGGCTGCGGTACGCGGCGGCGGGTCAGCCGATCGGCTCCGGTGCGCGCCGGCGGGTCGGCAGGTCGGCAGGTCGGCAGGTCGGCCCAGCAACTCCGGTGCACGGCCGCGGGTCAGCCGATCGGCTCCGGCATCGGGACGACGTCGTAGGCGAGGGTGATGACGTTCCCGGTGGCCGGGTCGGCGAGTTCGACGCGCCAGCGGGCCGCGAACTGGTCGACGCCCGCACGCATCGGGAGGGTTCCCGATATCAGGACCGTGCCGGGCCGCAGGTCGCCGCGCTCGCGCAGAACCTCGGTCCAGTAGCCGGGAGTCAGCAGCTCGCCCGCCGTTCCGTCCTGGAGGAGAACCTCCTCGCCACCGCCGACGGGGGTCACCCACGCACGCAGGGTCAGGGTGTCGAGGCGGTCGGCGACCTCGGCCAGGCGCCATGCCGTCCGGGCGAGCACATCGGGTCCGGCGTTCTTGCTCCAGGCCACGCCGTGTGCCTCCAGTGCGCGGTCGGTGTGGTCGCAGGCCGCGGTGAGCAGCAGATCTCCGGTCTCGTCCACGACGAGGGCCCACTCCGCCTCGCCCGAGGTGCGGGCGTGCTGCACCGGGACCTCGGCGGTCTGCTGGCCCAGGTAGGGCGCGACCGGGTAGAGGGCGGGGACGGTGGACGGCGCGGGCACGCCGAGTTCGGCCAGTTCCGCGACATGGGCGGCCACATCGGCTTGGCTGCGGCCGGCGTATCCGGCGTTGAGCAGCCTCGACACCTCGACCCTGCGCTGCGTGCCGTCAGGGAGCTCGAAGGTCAGAGCGGCCATGGTTCCTCCAGGTCACAGTGGGTTGCGGGGAAGTAAATTCGCCCCCCGGAAGGGTTGCGCATACGCCTTGTATACAGCAAGTATGCCCTGGAGTGCAGCAACCGACTCCGAGGTGGCCCTGACCCATGGACAACGCAGAACACCCCGGGGCGCAGTTCCGCAAGGCGCCCCGTCCCGACCGTGGCGCGCTGGTGCGCGCCTTTGTCGCCAGCCTCACCGGCACCTCGCTGGAGTGGTACGACTTCGCGGTCTACTCGGCCGCCTCGGCGCTGGTCTTCGGCCAGCTCTTCTTCCCGTCGGCCGACCCGCTGACCGGCACCCTGCTGGCGTTCTCCACCTATGCCGTCGGCTATGTCTCACGGCCGCTCGGCGGGTTCCTCTTCGGCCGGCTCGGGGATGTCATCGGGCGCAAGAAGGTGCTGGTGGCGACGCTGGTACTGATCGGTACCGCGACACTGCTGATCGGACTGCTGCCCACCCAGGCCACCATCGGCCCGGCCGCGCCGGCCGCGCTGGTGCTGCTGCGCTTCGCCCAGGGCGTCGGCGTCGGCGGCGAGTGGGGCGGCGCCGTGCCGCTGACCAGCGAGTACGGGGATGCCCGCAGGCGCGGATTCTGGGCCTCGGCGGCACAGATCGGCCCGCCCGCGGGCAATCTGATGGCCAACGGCGTTCTGGCAGCCCTCGGCTCGCTCCTGACCGAGCAGCAGTTCCTGGCCTGGGGCTGGCGGATCGCCTTCCTGCTCTCCGGCGTCCTGGTGGTCTTCGGGCTGTGGATCCGGGTGCGCCTGGAGGAGACCCCGGTCTTCCGGGCCATGGAGGCGAGCGGCGACCGGCCCGAGGCGCCGGTCCGCGAGGTGTTCACGACCCAGCCGCGGGCCCTGGTGGCCGCGATCCTCAGCCGGGTCGCGCCGGACGTGCTCTATGCGATGTTCACCGTCTTCGTCCTCACCTACGCCACCGAGCAGCTGGGCCTGCCCCGCGGAAAGGCGCTGGCGGCCGTACTGATCGGCTCGGCGCTGCAGATCGTGCTGATCCCGCTGGCCGGGGCGCTGTCGGACCGCTGGAACCGGCGCCGGATGTATCTCTGTGGCGCGGTGGCCGCAGCGGTGTGGCCGTTTGTGTTCTTCCCGATGGCGGACAGCGGTTCCTGGGGACTGCTGGTGCTGGGCGTCGTGGTGGCGCTGGCGATCCACTCGCTGCTGTACGGGCCGCAGGCCGCGTTCGTCGCCGAGCAGTTCACCCCTCGGCTGCGCTACACCGGGTCGTCGCTGGCGTACACGCTGGCCGGGGTGGTCGGCGGGGCCGTCGCTCCGCTGCTGTTCACCGCGCTGCTGGGCTCCTTCGGCAGTTGGCTGCCGCTGGCGCTGTATCTGGCCGGAACCGCCGTGGTCACCATCGTGGGCGTGCTGCTGGGGCGGGATCCGGCGCACGATGAGGACGAGGAGTACGCCCGCCCGGCGAAGGGCGCCGGCCACGCGCCGGGGAGGATGGTCCGGGAGGCACCCGGCCGCTGAGGTGGTCCGCCCGGCACCGGGCTGCGAAGAGTTCCGCAGAGTTCCGAAGACACCGACGGCACGAGAGAAGAGAGATCTGTATGCGCATCGCGCTGTGCCAGATGACGGCATCGACCGATCCGAAGGAGAACCTCGTCGACGTCCAGGACCAGGTCCGTCGCGCGGCGCGCGAGGAGGCCCGGTTGGTGGTCCTGCCCGAGGCGGCCATGGTGCGGTTCGGGGCGCCGCTGGCGGCGGTGGCCGAGCCGCTGGACGGGCCGTGGGCCGAGGGGGTACGCGCGGTTGCCCGGGAGACGGGGGTGACGGTGGTGGCGGGCATGTTCACCCCCGCACCCGACGGGCGGGTGGCCAACACCCTGCTGGCCACCGGACCCGAGGTCGAGGAGTCCTACGACAAGATCCATCTGTATGACGCGTTCGGCTTCCGGGAGTCCGACACGGTCGCCCCGGGCAACCGGGTGGTGACCATCGATGTCGACGGCGTCCGGGTGGGCCTGGCGACGTGTTACGACCTGCGATTCCCGGAGCTGTTCCAGGCGCATGCGGACGCGGGGGCGACGCTTTCGCTGCTGCCCGCTTCCTGGGCGGCAGGACCGGGCAAGCGCGCGCAGTGGGATCTGCTGGTGCGGGCGCGCGCCCTGGACGCGACGCTCTGGCTCGCCGCCGTCGACCAGGCCGCCCCGGATCCGCAGGCCGATCCGGAGGCCCCCGCCGAAGCGCCGAACGGCGTCGGGCACAGCGCGCTGATCGGCCCCGACGGGACCGTCCGCGCTCAGCTGGGCGGCACGGCCGACCTGCTGGTCGCAGAGGTGGACCCCGAGGAGGCCACCCGCGTGCGGCGGGCCGTGGCGGTGCTGGACAACCGGAAGCTGTAGGGCCCGGCCGCCGGGGTCAGGCGGCCAGGAGGATGCGCTGGGTCGCCTTGATGTGGCTGTCGATGGCCGCACAGGCGGCCGCGGCATCCCCGGCCACCAAGCCGTCGAGGATCTGCCGGTGCTCGGCGAGTACCTCGTCCCGGCGGTTGCCGGAGCGGTAGAGGGCCAGGACGCCGGCCCGGATCTGGCGGCTGCGCAGGGCGTCGTACTGGCGGCTCATCAACGTGTTGCCGACGGCGGCGACGAGAGTGGCGTGAAAGCGGTGGTCGGCGTCGATGAACTCCTTGGTGGTCTCCTCGCCCCGCAGGGTGTCCTGGTGGGCCAGGATGACCGCCATCTCGTCGACGGGTGCGGTCCCGTGGTCCGTCGTACGCTGCGCGGCGAAGCGCTCGATCAGGCCGCGCATCTCCATCAGATCTCTGATCTCGCGGCCGGACAGCGGGGCGATATGCGCGCCGCGCTTGGGCACCAGCCGCACCAGATCCTCGGCGGCGAGCAGCAGCAGGGCCTCGCGGATCGGGGTGCGGGAAACGCCGATCCGGTCCGCGATCTCCTGCTCGGACAGGAACCGGTCCTGCATCTCCGGGTCGGTCAGCACGCTGTCCTTGAGATACGCGTAGGCCTTTTCGCGCCCCGACTGCATCGCCCGCTCTCCCCTGCGCCTGTGGAAATTGCATACAACACGTATGCGCAGGCTACATGGTGCGCGACCGCCACGACGTGCCGTGCTCATCGTTCCTGACGGAACGCCATGCATCCCCGGGCGCGGTCGCTGTCCCGCACCGCAGTGCGGCACTCCGGAGGCGCTCATACGTCGGTACGGATCACCACCTCCAGGGTGCGCGGGCCGTGCACGCCCTCCACCCGCTCCAGCTCGATGTCGGAAGTGGCCGAGGGGCCGCTGATCAGTGTGGTCGGGTGCTCCGGCAGGAGCCGTGCCACCGCCTCCGGCACACCGGTCCGCACCGACGACAGGTCGACGACGCACACATGCAGATCGGGGACGAGGGTCAGCGCGCGCCGCCCCTGGTCCGCCGCGGCGCCGTCCAGGAAGATCGTGCCGGTCTCGGCGCAGCTGACGGCGGAGGCCGTCACCACCCCGTCCAGCGCGTCGAGCCGGGGCGCCGGAACGTCCGGGGAGTCGGTGCGGATCTCCCCGTCCCACCCGGCCAGCCAGGCCGGATCGAGCCCCGGAGGAACCCCGATCCTCCGTGCGCCGTGTGCCCGGAGTGCCTCGGCGATCACCGTCGCGGTGGTGCCCGCCGTGCAGGTGCGTACCTGCGCCTTGTAGTCGACGAGCCGGTCCGTGAAGAGGGCGAGCCGCTCCCCGTCAGGGAGGACACGGCCGGTGCGGTAGGCGCGGGGGACGGTCACCTCGGGCCGGTCGGAGCGGGCCAGTGCGTCCTGGACGCGTCGGAGAACCGTCTCCCGTGCGGTCGCGCTCACTGTGCCTCCTGCGGATCGTCGTCGGTGTGCCCTGCGCCGTGCCGTGCGCCGTCCTCCGCCGCCGCCCGCATCGTGGCCGCGCCGTCGGCGGAGGCGAACCAGGAGCGGAAGGACTGCTTGGGCGGGGCCGGGGTGTCACGGCTGTCGCTCCAGCCCTGGAACGGCGGGGGCAGACGGGAGAACGTGCCGTCCCGCCCCGCCAGTACGCGCCCGAGCCCCGCCGCCTTCTGTGCGGCCGTGAACAGCTTCGGCTGCTTCATGACCGCGGCTGCGGCCTTCATCGCCAGCTTCTCCGCGGTCGTTCCGGACTGTTCGGTGTGCTGGTGCCGCAGCTCGACCAGCAGCGACGGTATGTCGATCTTCACCGGGCAGGCGTCGAAGCAGGCTCCGCACAGACTGGAGGCGTACGGAAGCGAGCTGTTGGGGTCGTCCTTGGCGGCGTGCATACCGGCGAGCTGCGGGGTGAGCACCGCGCCGATCGGGCCGGGGTAGGTCGATCCGTAGGCGTGCCCGCCGGTCCGCTCGTACACCGGGCAGACATTGAGGCAGGCCGAGCAGCGGATGCAGTTGAGCGCCTCGCGCCCGATCGTGTCCGCGAGCGCCGCCGTACGCCCGTTGTCGAGCAGCACGAGGTGGAAGTCCTGCGGGCCGTCGCCCGGCGTCACACCCGTCCACAGCGAGGTGTACGGGTTCATCCGCTCGCCGGTCGAGGAGCGCGGGAGCAGTTGGAGGAAGACTTCCAGGTCCTGGAAGCGCGGCAGCACCTTCTCGATGCCCATGACGGTGATCAGCGTCTCGGGCAGGGTCAGGCACATCCGGCCGTTGCCCTCGGACTCGACCACCGACAGGGTGCCGGTCTCGGCGATGCCGAAGTTGGCGCCGGAGACGGCCACCTTGGCCGTCATGAACTTCTCCCGCAGATACGCGCGTGCCGCGGCGGCCAGTCCGGCGGGGGTGGCGTCCAGCGCGGGGTCGACGCCGGGGATCCGGCGGAGGAAGATCTCCCGGATCTCGTCGCGGTTGCGGTGGATCGCGGGGACCAGGATGTGTGAGGGACGGTCGTCGGCGAGCTGCACGATCAGCTCGGCCAGGTCGGTTTCCAGGGCGGTGATCCCCTGGCTCTCCAGGTGCTCGTTGAGGCCGGTCTCCTGGGTGGCCATGGACTTGACCTTGAGGACCTCGTCGCTGCCGGTCTGCCGGACCAGCCGGGTGACGATCTCGTTGGCCTCGACGCCGTCGCGCGCCCAGTGGACGGTGCCGCCGTGCTCGGTGACCTTCCGTTCCAACTGCTCCAGCAGCTCGGGCAGCCGGTTCATGGTGTCGGTCTTGATCGCCGAGCCGGCGTCGCGCAGTTGCTCCCAGTCGGGCAGTTCTCCGGTGACGTCCAGGCGCTTGGCGCGGATGGAGTGGGTGGCCTTGCCCAGGTTGCGGCGCAACTGCTCGTTGCCCAGCTCGTCGCGGGCGGCCTCGGGGAAGGTGCGCTCTCCCCGCAGATGCCCCGTCCCGTACGGGGAGCGCGGGGGGACGGCGGGCATACCGAGGAAGGTGTTACCGGTCGAGGGGCCGGTCGGCATACTCATCGGGCGGCCTCCGTCAGGGCGTACGGCGCGGAGCGGGTGGCAGCGAGGATCTGCGCCAAGTGCAGTGTTCGCGTACCGGACTTGATGCGTGAGAGACCGCCGCCGATGTGCATCAGACAGGACGAGTCGCCCGCTGTGCACACCTCGGCGCCGGTGCCGGCGATGTGGTCCATCTTGTCCCGCAGCATCGCGGCGGACGTGCCGGCGTTCTTGACCGCGAAGGTGCCGCCGAAGCCGCAGCACGCCTCGGCCTCCGGCAGCTCCACCAGGTCGATGCCGTCGACGGCGCGCAGCAGCCGCAGCGGCTTCTCGCCGACCCGCAGCATTCGCAGGGAATGGCAGGTGGGGTGGTAGGTCACCCGGTGGGGGAAGTACGCGCCGACGTCGGTTGCGTCGAGTACGTCGACGAGGAACTCGGACAGCTCGTACGTCTTGGTCTTCACGGTGGCGACCCCGGCGCGCAGCGCGGCGTCCCCGTACCGTTCGGCGACGAGCTCGTGCTGATGGCGGACCGAGCCCGCGCACGACCCGGACGGCATCACCACCGCCTCGATCGACGGGTCGCCGAACTGCTCGGCGAAGTTCCGCACCAGCGGCACCGGCTCCCGCTGATAGCCGGTGTTGACGTGCATCTGGCCACAGCAGGTCTGCTGCGGCGGGAACACCACGTCGTGCCCCAGACGGGCCAGCAGGACCGCGGTGGATTTCACCGCCTCCGGGAAGAGCGTGTCTCCCAGGCAGGTGGCGAAGAGCGCGATGCGCATGGAGCCTCCCTTACTTATGGTCCGACCATACTCATCTCGGACCGAAGATAAAAGTAAGGGCGAAGTTTGGTCCGACCTTATTGACATGCGACATCTTCAATGGGCTACTGAGGGCCGATTCTCAGCCACCGGGCGCGCCGCTCCCGCCGGGAACGGGACGTTCCGACCGGCCGGACGGCGCGCAGAACTCGATGACTCGATGAGGAGCACTCCGTGGCCTCCACACCACCCGCCGTCCTGGCGGTCTACACCCCCGACGTGGCCGCCGTCGGGGGCAGCCTCACCGCCACCGCGCTACTGGGTCTGGTTCCCCTGGCGACCTTCTTCGTGCTGCTGATGGCAGCCCGGCGGCCGGCGCTGCACTCCGCCCTGGGCGCCCTGCTGGCCGCACTGCTGGTCGCGGTCCTCGGCTACGGGATGCCCCTGCAGCTCGGTGTCCTGTCCGCCACCCAGGGCCTGGCCTTCGGCCTCTTCCCGGTGATGCTGATCGTCGTGTCGGCCATCTGGTTCTACGAACTCACGGTGGCCAGCAACCGCTTCGAGGATCTGCGCCGCTCCTTCAACGCCGTCGGACGCGGCGATCTGCGCATCCAGGCCATGCTCATCGCGTTCTGCTTCGGCGGACTCCTCGAAGCCCTCGCCGGGTTCGGCGCCCCCGTCGCGATCACCGCCGCCATGCTGATGGCGCTCGGGCTGCCGCGGCTCACCTCGGCCGTGACCGTCCTGGTCGCCAACACCGCACCCGTCGCCTTCGGCGCCATGGCCATCCCCATCACCACCGCGGGCACCCTCACCGGCATACCGGCCGGGGACCTCGCCGGCGTGATCGGCCGTCAGAGCCCGCTGCTCGCCCTCTTCGTCCCGCTGCTGCTGCTCTTCCTCGTCGACGGGCGGCGCGGGCTGCGGCAGCTGTGGCCCATCGCCCTGGTCACCGGATCGGTCTTCGCCCTCGCCCAGTTCTGGTGCTCGGCCCACTTCGCGTACGAGCTCACCGATGTCGTCGCCGCGCTCGCCGGTTTCGGCGCCGCCGTGGTCATGCTGCGCTTCTGGTCCCCCACGACGCCGGACGACCAGCGCTCCCGGGTCGAGGCCGCACCGCTCACCGGCCGCCGCGTCCGCCTCGCCGTCCTGCCGTACGTCCTGGTGATCGCGGTCTTCGCCCTCGCCAAGCTCCGCATCGGCGGACTCGACCTGCCCCGGCTGCTCGGCGCCGCCACCCTCCAGCTCAACTGGCCCGGCCTGTACGGCAATCTCCTGGCCACCGACGGCTCCCCCGCGGGCAGCGCGGTCTACAAGCTGGAGGTCCTGGCCAATCCCGGCTCCCTGCTCATCCTCTCCGGCCTCCTCGTGATGCTGATCTACAGCCGCGCAAAGGACTCCGACCGCTTCCCGATGACCGCGCGCACGGGCCTCGCCTGCGCCGGGCGCACCGTGCGGAACATGCGGACCGCCATCGCCACGGTCGCCACCGTGCTGGCACTGAGCTATGTGATGAACCAGTCGGGCCAGACCCTCGCCATCGGCACCTGGCTCGCCGCCACCGGCGGCTTCTTCGCCGTGCTCTCCCCGGTCCTCGGCTGGCTCGGCACCGCCGTCACCGGCTCGGACACCTCGTCGAACGCGTTGTTCGCCACGCTCCAGCAGACCGCGGGAAAGGCCGCGGGCATCGACCCGACCCTGCTGGTGGCCGCCAACACCACCGGCGGGGTCGTCGGCAAGCTCATCAGCCCGCAGAACCTGACGATTGCGGCGACCGCGGTGGAACGGCCCGGCACCGAGCGGATCCTGCTGCACAAGGTCGCCGGCTACAGCGTCGCGATGCTGGCGGTCCTGTGCGTCCTGGTCGCCCTGCAATCGCTTCCGGTGCTGTCGTGGATGCTGCCGTAGGGGGACGGGAGTGCATGCTCCCGCGGGGAACGGGAGGGGCGGGGCGGGGCGGGCCCGCCCGTTCCCCCGTCCGACGCGGATGCCGTCTAGCGGTCTTGCGACGCGGCCCCTGCCGTCTCAGCCTTCCCGGGCCGCCTGGTCCACGTCGTCCGCCTCGCCCGCCCGGTCCGCCTCGCCCGCCCGGTCGGCCCGGGGCGTCTCGTCGACCAACGTCCCGTGGAATCCACGGATATGCGCCTCGACCAGGTCGGCGGCCTTCGCGCCCTGGCCCGCACGCACCAGACGCAGCAGCTCGGTGTGCTCGGCGTTCAGCGCACCCGCCGTGGCCGGCCAGTCCTCCGCCGTCTCCAGCGCCCGCAGGATCAGCGGACGCACCGACTCCCGTACGGCCGAGGTGAGGGTGGAGGTGAGCTGATTGCCGGAGCTACGGGCGATGGCGACGTGGAACCGGGTGTCCAGGTCGTTGAAATCGTCGACCCCCACCTCGGGCTCCTGCATGCGCGCCACGAGCGCTTCGGCCTCGTCGAGGTCCGGTGCCGGAGCGTGCCCCGCGGCCGCCTCGAAGCTGGAACGCTCCAGCACCACCCGGGCCTCCAGCACGTCCTGCAGGCTGTAGCTCCCCAGGGCGAAGTGCAGGCGCAACAGCCGGCCCAGCGCGTCGTCCGGGTTCCGTACGATCCGGGCTCCCGCGTCCGGCCCACGGCCCGCCTGCGCGACCAGCACCCCGATCGTCTCCAGCACCCGCAGCGCCTCGCGCAGCGCGGACCGGCTGACACCGAGCACCGGTGCCAGCTCGCGCTCGGGCGGCAACCGGTCCCCGGCCTTGAGCTCGCCCGCGAGCACCCGCTCCTCGATGCGTTCGAGCACGAGCTCATGTGTGCGCGACTGCCGCACAGGTCGCCATTCGGCAGACATCCACCACTCCCCGGCTCGGCCCCGTGCTCCCTTGCCGAAACTATGTCACACAGAGCGTGTGGTCGGACCATACGGCCTGAGCTCCGGGCGCCCGCCCGGCCTCCCGGCCCGGCCCGGGCCGGCTTGGCCGGGCGCCCTGTGCGCGGCCGACCACGGCGGACGGCTCGGGCCTGGTTCGACCCCTCGGCAATTGTCACCCATGGTTGCGCAACCATGGGTGCGCAGCTATGTTGTCACCCATGGTTGCGCATTTCTCCGACGGAAGCGGGACGCCGGCGCTCGGCCCGCAGCTCCTGCGATCCTGGCTCGGTTACCGGCGTCGGATCGAGCAGAAGCTGGCCTCGGCCGGCTTCACCGACAGACGCCTGCCTGACGGCATGATCCTGCGGCTGTGCGTGGCGAACGAGGAGCTGACGGTCTCCCGGATCGGCCGCGAGATGCAGATCAGCCGCCAGGGGGCGAGCAAACTGGTGGCCGACCTGTGCGAGCGCGGTTTCCTGTCGCTGGAGAAGTCGTCCGGCGACGGCCGCGAGAAGATCGTGCGCCCCACCTCCGACGCGATCGCGTTCCTGCAGGCGTTCCACGAGGCCCGCCGCGAGGTGGACGAAGAGATCCGTGAGTACCTCGGCGGCGAGGCCGTCCGGGCACTGGCAACCCTGACGGAGCTGCTCGCCGAGCCGTCCGGCGAATGGCGCACCGGGGATATCTGGCGCGAGGTCCGGGCCCGGTCCTCGCTCCTGGACCTCGGCGACCTGTGACAGCCGGGAGCCGCAGCCCCGTACCGCCCCCTCGCCGCCCGGCCCACTGACCCACAGGGCCACGGGGCCACGGGGTCCTGTGGGTCAGTGGGCCACGGAAATACCGACTCCGCCCAGCCGCCGCTCGTCACACACGACGGACGGTGCACTCCTGACATGTATCGATCTTCGGGCGCACCTCCCGTGCGACGGGGGCCGGGATCGAATCGACCAAGCCAAGGAAGGTGACTCAGTGCAAGAGACGCTCCGACTGGGCCTGTACGCGATACCCGCGTTCCTGCTGCTGATGGCCGTCGAGTTCATCGGCTATCACCGCGAGAAGGAACCGAAGGCCGACCGGGCCGGGGTCTCCGTCCGCGACACCGCCACCAGCCTGTCCATCTACGCGATCGGGCAACTCACCAAGCCGCTCAACCACGTGATCCAGCTTCCGGTCGTGGTGATCGCCGCGGCGTTCGCGCCGCACACGCTCTCCTCCTCGGACTGGCGGGTGTGGGTGGCTGCCCTCGTTCTCGCCGACCTCGCCTACTACGCCCAGCACCGGATGGACCATCGCATCCGCCTGCTCTGGGCGGGCCACAGCGTCCACCACTCCAGCCGGCACTTCAATCTGTCCACGGCGGTGCGCCTGCCCTGGCTGATCCCGGGATCGTTCCTCACCGCGGTCGTGGACGTCCCGCTGGCGCTGATCGGCATCCCCGCCTGGATGATCTTTTTGGCGCACTCCATCGTGCTGTTGTTCCAGTACCCGATCCACACCGAACGCGTCGACCGCCTCCCCCGGCCGATCGAGTTCGTGTTCAACACCCCCTCGCACCACCGCGTCCACCACGGCGCCAACAACCCGTACCTGGACAAGAACTACGGCGGGATACTCATCGTCTGGGACCGGATGTTCGGCAGCTACGCGGAGGAGGCCGAGACCGTCAGGTACGGGCTGACCACGAACATCAACACCCACAATCCGCTCAAGGCCAACTACCACGAGTTCGCCGGGATGGTCCGCGACATCCGCCGGGCCCGTACCTGGCGCGGCAGGGCCGGTTACCTGTTCGGCCCGCCGGGATGGCGCGAGGCGGAAGCCGCAGTCCGGCCTGGCCGAACCGCTGCGCCGGCATCCGGAACCGTCGTCCCGACGCCTGCCTCCGGGCCCGGGGACGAGCGCGGTGCAGCCATGCCGACCGGCCGGGAGGACAAGGACGCGGTGCCGGTCTGACCTCCGAACGCCCCCTCCACCCGGACCTCAAGGGGTCCGGGTGGACTCATTGCGGTGGGCCGGAGGTGGGGGCTCGGCGTCGTGGTGGGCCAGGGGGAGACACCCCCTGGCCGACCCGCAGAACAGCTCAGGAGCGCGTCTCCTCCAGACAGTCCGTGACCCACTGGTGGAAGGCGCCGATGTGGTGCTCGCTGGGCACCAGTACCCCGCCGGCGCGGTAGGCGCGGGAGCTCATGGCGGGCTGGGTGCGCTCACAGGCGTCGAAGTCCTGGGCGTTGACCCGGTGGAAGAGTTCGACGGACTTGGAGAGATCGGCACCGGAGTCGACGACCTCGGGCAGATACAGCCAGTCGCATTCGACGACGGTGCGGTCGGGGGCCATCGGGAACATCCGGTGGACGATGACATGGTCCGGGACAAGGTTGACGAACACCTGCGGCCGGACGGTGATCGCGTAGTAGCGGCGGTCCTGGGTGTCCTCGATACCGGGGAGCCGACCGAAGCCCTCGGTGCCGTCCACGGTGAATCCGGTGGCCTCCTCGGAGAAGGCCGCGCCGTGGCCGACGTAGTACTGGGCGGCGAAACCGTCGGCGAACTCCGGGAGCACCTCGGTGAGTTCGGGGTGGATGGTGCCGCAGTGGTAGCACTCCATGAAGTTCTCGATGATGAGCTTCCAGTTGGCGCGCACGTCATAGGTCAGGCGCTTGCCGAGGGCGAGCCCTTCGGTGCGGTAGCGGTCGAGACAGGCGGCTTCGCCCAGCCGCTCGACGGCCGCGCCGATCACGGTGTCCTCGAAGGACGGCGGCTCGTCGGCCAGGCACACCCAGGCGTAGCCGAGCCATTCGCGGAGGGGGACGGGGACCAGAGAGCGTTCGGTGCGGTCGATGTCCGGCATCTTCTGCAGGTTGGGGGCGGCCACCAGGCGTCCGTCGAGGTCGTAGGTCCAGGCGTGGTAGGGGCACTGGAGGTTACGGCGGACCTCGCCGGACTCCTCGGTGCACAGCTGCGCGCCGCGGTGCCGGCAGATGTTGAGGAAGGCGCGCAGCTCCCCGGCGCGGTTACGGGTGATCAGCACGCTCTCCCGGCCGATCCGGACCGTACGGAAGGCGCCGGGCTTTCCCAGGTCGGCGCTGCGGACCGCGCAGAACCACAGCCGCTCGAAGATCTTCTCCTGCTCCTGCCGGAAGATGCCGGGGTCGGTGTAGTAGTGGCCGGCGAGGGTGGCGATCAGGCTCGGGGAGGCACCGGCCGCGGGCGGGGTGGCCGCAGCCGGGGACGCGGTGGCCGGGGCGGACTCGGTGTGAGTGGTCGTCATGGCGGTCTCCTCAAGCGGCCGCGGCGGCGGGCCGGCGGGGGTCGAACAGCTCGATGGGGTGCGCGGTGACCCCGGTCAGCGCGAGGTCGGCGACGATCTCGCCGACCACGGGGACGAACTTGAAGCCGTGTCCGGAGAATCCGCAGGCGACGGTCACGGTCTCCGGGTGGGCGGGGTGCCGGGTGATCACGAAGTGCTCGTCGGGAGTGTTGGAGTACATGCAGGTGGCGGCCTTGAGGAAGCGGCCGGGGAGGGCGGGGATGCGGGGACGCATCTGGTCCGCCATGGCCCGTACCTCGTGGTCGTGCACCGTGCGGTCGATGGTCTCCGGGGTACAGACGGTGCCCTTGCGGAAGAACGCGACCTTGGCGCCGCCGCCGGGGCCGTCGATCGACGGGAAGCCGTAGACCTGGACGCCCCGGTCGTCCTCCCAGATGTAGATCGGGTGCCGCTCGGGGACGAAGGGCGCGGTGCCGCCGTCGGGGGCGAACCAGTACATGACCTGCCGTTCGATGGTGAACGGCACCCCCAGGTCGGTCAGCAGCTGGGGTGCCCAGGCCCCCGGGCAGATCACCAACTGGCCCGCGGTGTAGGTGTCGTCGGGCGTGTGGACGCGGACCCCGGAACCGCCGGGCAGCTCCTCCCAGCGGGTGACCGGTTCCTCGAAGTGCAGCTCGGCACCGTCCTGGCCGGCCAGCTGGATCTGCGCGGCGACGGTGTGCTCCGGCCGGACCAGCCCCGCCCGCGCCTCGTACAGCGCGACCTCGTCCTCGGCCGGGGTGAGGGTCGGGAAGCGGCGGCGGATCTCCTCGGGGCCGAGCATCTCGTGCGGGAGGTCCCACCGGCGGGCGGATTCCAGACTGCCTGCGACGGTACGGCTGTCGGGGCGGCCGATCATCACCCCGCCGCAGAGCGTGGCGATCTCGCGGCCGGTGTCCCGCTCCAGCTTCTCGTACAGCTCGTAGGAGCGCAGCAGCAGCGGTACGTAGGCGGGGTCCTCGAAGTAGGACTGCCGGGTGATACGGGAACCACCGTGGCTGGAGCCGCGGTGGTGCACCGGGCCGAACTTCTCCAGGCCCAGGACCCGGGCGCCGCGGGCGGCGAGATGGTGGGCGGCGGCGCTGCCCATGCCGCCGAGGCCGAGGACGATGACGTCGTAGGTGGGAGCCATGCGGTTGCTCCTTCTGCGTACGGAGGGGCGGGAGCGGATCACCGGGGACCGCGGACCGGCCCTACCTGCGGATACGCTCCATCTGCGGGTCGAAGAGGGGCTCTTGCGCGACGGTCGCGGGGATCTTCTCACCGAAGTACTCGATGTGGACGGCGGTGCCGGGGGCCGTAGCGGCGGCCGGCAGCCAGGCGTAGGCGATGCCCCGGCCGAGGGTGTAGCCGTAGGCGGCGGAGGTGACGTAGCCGACCGGGACACCGTCGACATGGACCGGTTCCTTGCCGAGGACGACGGCACCCGGGTCGTCGAGGGTGAGGCAGCTGAGCTTGCGCGCCGCGGTCTCCTCGCTGCGGCCCTCCAGTGCGTCGCGGCCGAGGAAGTCACCCTTGGCGGGGCGGACGGCGAAGCCGACACCGGCCTCGTACGGGTCGTGCTCGGTGGTCATGTCATGGCCCCAGGAGCGGTAACCCTTCTCCAGCCGGAGGCTGTTGAAGGCGCTGCGCCCGGCGGCGATCACCCCGTGCTCCCGGCCGGCCTCCCAGAGCGTGTCCCACAGGCGCAGTCCCAGGTCGGCGGTGGTGTACAGCTCCCAGCCGAGCTCGCCGACATAGCTGAGGCGCATCGCGGTGACCGGGACATGGCCGAGATGGGTCTGCTTGGCCTTGAAGTAGCCGAAGGCCTGGTGGGAGAAGTCGTCGCGGGTGAGCGGCTGGACCAGGTCGCGGGCGAGCGGGCCCCAGACGCCGATGCAGCAGGTGCCGGAGGTGATGTCCCGGACCTGGACCCCCTCCTCGGGGGCGTGTCGCAGCAGCCAGTCGAGGTCGGATGCGCTGTTGGCGCCGACCTGGAAGCGGTCGGGGGCCAGCCGGGCGACGGTGAGGTCGGAGCGGATGCCGCCGGTCTCGTCCAGGAGCAGGGTGTAGGTGACCGCGCCCGGCTTCTTCGCGAGGTTGTTGGTGGTCATGTGCTGGAGGAAGGCGAGGGCGCCGGGCCCGGTGACCTCCAGCCTGCGCAGCGGGGTCATGTCGTACAGGGCGACCTTTTCGCGGGTGGCCCTGGCCTCGGCGGCGGCGATCGGCGACCAGTAGCGGGCGGACCAGGCGTCGCGCTCGGGGAGGGCGAGCCCCTCGGTGAGCGGGGCGTTGGCCTCGTACCAGTGCGGGCGCTCCCAGCCGCCGGCCTCCAGGAAGTACGCGCCGAGCTCCTGCTGCCGGGGGTAGAAGGGGCTGGTGCGCAGCGGCCGCGGCTGCTCCATGGGCTGCAACGGGTGGATGACGTCATAGACCTCGATGAAGCTCTGGGCGCCGCGGTCGGCGACATAGGCGGGCGAGCGCTGGGCGTCCTCGAAGCGGTAGAGGTCGCACTCATGGATGTCGATTCCCGGCCGTCCGTCCGTCATCCACTCGGCGACGGCCTTGGCGACGCCCGCGGAGTGGGTGACCCAGACCGCCTCGGCGAGCCAGAATCCGCGCAGTTCACGCGATTCGCCGAGGACCGGCATGCCGTCGGGGGTGAAGGAGAAGACACCGTTGAAGCCCTCGGCCACCCGCGAGGCGCCCAGGGCGGGCAGCAGTCCGACGCTGTCCTGCCAGCTCGGGGCGAAGTCGTCCTCGGTGAAGGGCAGCGAGGACGGCATCACCGGGGGGTGCCCCCTGCTCGAACCCAGCTGAGGGCTTGGGGCAGCGTCGTCGAAGGCGGGGACGGTGAAGGGGTCGACGGGCATCGGACGGTGGGCGTAGGAGCCGATGCCGAGCCGGTCGTGGTGCTCACGGAAGTAGAGGTCCCGGTCCTGGAAGCGCAGGATCGGCTTGCTCGCCTCCTCCCCCAAGCTCTCGGCTTCGCTCGAGCAGGGGGTGCCCCCATGCGGATCGTTGACGCCGTCGAGCTCGGGCAGCGGCTCGGTGGTGGCGTACTGGTGGGCCAGCGGCAGCAGCGGTACGTCCACCCCGGCCATCGCGCCGATCACCGGACCCCAGAAACCGGCGGCCGAGACGACATGGTCGGCGGGGAAGGTGCCGCGGTCGGTGACGACGCCGGTGACGCGGCCGTCCTCCCGCTCGATGCCGGTGACGGTGTGCCGCTCCAGGAAGCGGGCGCCGCGGCTCTCGGCGCGGGCGGTCTGGGCGCGGCAGGCGAGCACCGCGCGGGCCAGGCCGTCGTCGGGGGTGTGGAAGCCGCCGTACAGCTTGGTTTCGTCCAGCAGGGGCCACAGCTGCTTGCACTGCTGCGGGGAGAGCAGTGCACCGCGTACGCCCCAGGAGGCGGCGAGTCCGGCCTTGCGGTGCAGATCGGCCCAGCGGGCCTCGGTGGTGGCGATCTCCAGGCCGCCGACGGGGTGGAAGCAGGGCAACCCGTCCACCTCCAGGGCGCCGAACTTCTCGACGGTGTAGGCGGCGAACTCGGTCATGGTCTTGGACGGGCCGGTCCGGAAGACCAGTCCGGGGGCGTGCGAGGTGGAGCCGCCGGGGGCCGGCAGCGGGCCCTGTTCGAGGACGGTGACCTCGGTCCAGCCGCGGGCGGTCAGCTCGTCGGCGAGAGAGCAGCCGACGATGCCGGCACCGATGACAACCACACGGGAACGGTTTGCGGGCGTGCGGGACATGACCCTCCTCCTGCTGGTCGGGGTGGTCTGCGGTGGGTGTGACGCCGTTACAGGACCACGACGGAGCGCAGTACCCGGCCGTCGCGCATCTTGTCGAACGCGGACTCCACCTCGTCCAGGGCGATCGTCTCGGTGACGAATCCGTCGAGGTCGAGCCGTCCGCTGAGGTAGTGGTCGATGAGCACGGGGAAGTCGCGGCTGGGGAGGCAGTCGCCGTACCAGGAGGACTTCAGGGCGCCGCCGCGCGAGAAGAGATCGATCAGTGGCAGGTCGATACGCATGTCAGGGTCGGGGACGCCGACCTGGACCAGGGTCCCGGCGAGGTCGCGCATGGAGAAGCCCTGGGCGTAGGTCTCGGGGCGGCCGACGGCGTCGATCACCACATCCGCACCGTGGCCGCCGGTCAGCCCGCGCACCGCCTCGATGGGGTCCGTACCACGGGAGTTGACGGTGTGAGTGGCCCCGAAGCGGGTCGCGCCGTCCAGCTTCCGGTCGTCGATGTCGACCGCGATGACCCGGCGGGCCCCCGCGATCGACGCCCCGGCGATCGCCGCATTGCCCACCCCGCCGCAGCCGATGACGGCGACGGTGTCCCCGCTGCCCACCGCGCCGGTGTGCACGGCCGCGCCGTACCCGGCCATCACTCCGCAGCCGATGAGACCGGCGGCTTCGGGGCGGGCACTGGGATCGACCTTGACCGCCTGGCCGGCGGCCACCAGGGTCTTTTCGGCGAACGCCCCGATGCCGAGCGCGGGGGTGAGTGGGGCGCCTCCCCGCAGGGTCATGGGCTGGGTGGCGTTGCCGGAGTCGAAGCAGTACCAGGGCCGTCCGCGGCGGCAGGACCGGCAGTTGCCGCAGGGCGCCCGCCAGGCGAGGACGACGTAGTCACCGGGGGCGAGGCCGCTCACGCCGGGGCCGACGGCTTCGACGACACCGGCCGCCTCATGGCCCAGCAGGAAGGGGAACTCGTCGTTGATCGCACCGTCCCGGTAGTGCAGATCGGTGTGGCAGACCCCGCAGGCCTGCACCGCGACGAGCACTTCGCCCGGGCCGGGATCCGGCACCAGGATCGTCCGCAGCTCGACCGGTGCGCCTTGCTTCGCCGCGACGACGGCATGGACTTCGTGTGGCATGCCCTACCCCTCAGTGTTGCGCAGTGCACGACTGGTTGCGCGATGAGAGACATAGTGGGAACGACGGATCGGCAGCGTCAAGGGGTACACCCCGGCTCTTGGTAAAGGACTGATGACGCCCCTGGACACAGCCGCGGGACCGGATCACCCGCTCCGGCCCCGCCGTCATCTCCCGCCCCGTCACCAGGTCAACAGGCGTACCCCAGCCGCCGCGACAGCTCCTCGGCCGCGGCTCGGGGCTCGACGGACCGGGAATTCCGGGTATCGCTTGACGCGCCTGCCCAGCATCTGGATTCTGTTGCGCATAGCGCTTCATCGTGCGCACCGCGAAACTCGATGATACCGAACAGTAATAGGGGGGTCCTGTGATTCCTGTCTGCCCTCTCGCCGACCTGCCGACAGGCGAGTCCGTACGCATCGACACCGCACCGCCGATCGCCGTCTTCCACGCCGACGGGCAGCTCTACGCCATCGACGACACCTGCACCCACCAGGACGCCTCGCTGTCGGACGGCTGGCTGGAAGGCTGCCTGGTCGAATGCCCGCTGCACGCCGCCTCCTTCGACCTGCGCACCGGAGCGGCGACCTGTCTGCCCGCCCGCCGAGCGGTGCGCACCCACCCCGTGACCGTCCAGGACGGCATGATCTACGTCCACCACGCCGCCGAGGAGGGCACCGCCGCATGAAGTCGGTCGCTGTCATCGGGGCCTCGCTGGCAGGCCTGTACGCCGCGCGGGCCCTGCGTTCCCAGGGGTTCGACGGCCGCCTGGTGATCGTCGGGGACGAGTGCCACCGCCCCTACGACAGGCCCCCGCTGTCCAAGGACTTCCTCACCGGAACCACCACCGACCAGGGGCAACTGGCCCTGGCCGACGCCGAGGAGATCGCCGAGCTGGACGCCGAATGGCTGCTGGGCACCCGAGCCACCGGGCTCGACACCGGCGGGCGCACGGTGCTGCTCGACGGCGGCCGGTCCCTGACCACCGACGGCGTGGTCCTCGCCACCGGCGCCACCCCGCGCCTCCTGCCCGGCCCGGCACCTGCCGGAGCCCACACCCTGCGCACCCTCGACGACGCCCAGGCGCTCCGTGCGGAGCTGTCCTCGCCGCCGGTCCGGGTCGTGGTGATCGGCGGCGGTTTCATCGGCGCCGAGGTCGCCTCGTCCTGCGCCGCCCTCGGCCATGACGTCACCGTGGTCGAGGCCGCCCCGCTCCCCCTCGTCCCCCAACTCGGCCACGCCATGGCCGAGATCTGCTCCGCCCTCCATGCGGACCACGGCGTCACCCTGCTCACCGGAACCGGCGTCGCCCGGCTGCACAGCGGCGGCACCGGGAACCGCGTCACCGGGGTCGAGCTGAGCGACGGCCGGCTGCTCCCCGCCGAGGTGGTCGTCATCGGCATCGGGGTTCGCCCCCGCACCGACTGGCTGGCGGACTCCCCGCTGCCGCTCGACGACGGTGTGCTGTGCGACGCGGGCTGTGTCACCCCGCTGCCCGCCGTCGTGGCGGTCGGCGACGTCGCCCGGGTGAACGGCGTCCGCGCCGAGCACTGGACCAGCGCCACCGAACAGGCCGCCGTCGCCGCGCAGAACCTGCTGGCCGGCAGCACCGTCGCCACCCACCACAGCCTGCCGTACTTCTGGTCCGACCAGTACGGCGTACGCCTCCAGTTCGCCGGCCGCCGGCTGCCCACCGACACCCCGCGCATCGTCGAGGGCTCCCCCGACGACCGCAGCTTTCTCGCCTGTTACGAACGGGACGGGCGCACCACCGCGGTGCTCGCCCTCAACCGTCCGCGCCCCTTCATGCGCCTGCGCCGCGAACTGGCGTTCACCGCCTGACTTCCGCCCACGTTTTTGGCTGTCCCGCCGGTCCGCTGCGCTTTGCCTCGGCACGTTTTTGGCTTTCCCGCCATTGCGCCTGGCGGCGGGCCGGTCCGCTGCGCTTTGCCTCGGCCCGTTCTTGGCTTTCCCGCCATTGCGCCTGGCGGCGGGCGGGTCCGCTGCGCGGGGCTGTGGGTGCGGTGACGGACCTCCGGGGCAGGGGTGTGGGACTGCTTCGCTTTACGTCCC
>NZ_JBIBVF010000022.1:0-168753 GCF_043080045.1 Streptomyces sp. NPDC015125 | reverse complement strand
TTTCCACCACCCCCAACGGGAGGGGACGGGCCGGAGCGGGTGGGTGTCCGGACGTAAAGCGAAGCAGTCCGGACACCCACCCGCGCAGGCCCGTCACCGCACCCCAACAGCCCCGCGCAGCGGACCCGCCCCGCGCAGCGGCAACACCCGCCGCCAGGCGCAGGCGCGAAAGCCAAGAACGGGCCGAGGCCAAGCGCAGCGGACCGCCCGCCGCCAGGCGAAACGGCGACAAACCCCCACGGCGGGCCAGCCGAAAGCGTGGGCCAGAGGCAAAGCGCAGCGGAACGTTAGACTCGTCTGCCGTGGATACCACCCTTCAGGACCCGCTCGTGGGCCAGCTGCTCGACGGCCGTTATCGCGTCCAGGCGCGCATCGCCGCAGGCGGTATGGCCACGGTCTACCAGGCCATGGACACCCGGCTCGACCGCGTGCTCGCGCTGAAGGTGATGCACCCGGGCCTCGCCACGGACGAGGCGTTCGTCGACCGCTTCATCCGTGAGGCGAAGTCGGTGGCGCGGCTGTCGCATCCGAATGTGGTGGGCGTCTTCGACCAGGGCACGGACGGTACGTACGTGTATCTGGCCATGGAGTATGTGGCCGGCTGCACGCTGCGCGATGTGCTGCGGGAGCGGGGTGCCCTGCAGCCGCGGGCCGCGCTGGACATCCTGGAGCCGATCCTGGCCGCCCTGGGGGCCGCGCACCGCGCCGGGCTGGTGCACCGCGACATGAAGCCGGAGAACGTCCTGATCGGCGACGACGGCCGGGTCAAGGTCGCCGACTTCGGTCTGGTGCGCGCGGTGGACACCAACACCACCGCCTCGACCGGCTCCGTCCTGGGCACCGTCTCCTACCTCGCCCCCGAGCAGCTGGAGCACGGCACCGCGGACGCCCGGGTCGATGTCTACGCCTGCGGTGTGGTGCTCTACGAGATGCTGACCGGCGGCAAGCCGCACACCGGCGGCACCGTGGCGCAGATCCTCTACCAGCATCTGCACGAGGACGTGCTGCCGCCGTCCGGGCTGGTGCCCGCTCTCGCACCGCAGCTGGACGAGCTGGTCGCGCTGGCCTGTGCCCGCGAACCGCAGCTGCGTCCGCAGGACGCGGTGGCGCTGCTGTCCCGGGCGCAGGAGGCCCGGGCACAGCTGACCGACGCCCAGCTGGATGTCGTGCCGCCGGAGGCCAGGGAGGGGACCGCGGGCGCGCCGGGCAGCGCCGTGGGCGACGGCTTCGAGCGTACGGACGTGATACCCCGCACCGATGGCGCAGCGCCGCCGGGGGCCGGCGAGGCGGAGCTGAACCGCACCAGCCGGCTGGAGGTGCCGACGGCCTCGGAGCAGACCACCCGGCTGCGGCCGGTGCCTGCCGAGGAGGCACCCCGTCGGGGGCTGCTCCAGCGGCGGCGGCTCGCCACCGTCATCGCGGCCGTCCTGCTGGTCCTCGGGGTCGGCACGGGCGTCTGGTACATCAGCTCCGGCCAGTTCACCACCGTCCCGCCGGTGCTGGACATGACGCAGGCCAAGGCCGAGAAGACCCTGCGGGACGACGGCCTGGGCGTGAAGGTGGTGCGCGACTTCAGCTCGAACGTGGAGCGCGGCCACGTCATGAAGATCGATCCGGCGAACGGCAAGCGGATCCGCGGCACCGACACGGTCACCCTCACCATCTCCCGCGGACCGGAGATCGTCGACGTCCCGGACCTGTCCGGCACCCCGGTCGCCGACGCCAAGCGCAAGCTGCGCGACCGCGGGCTGGTGCCGGGCGCCGTGACCCGCCAGTTCAGCGACGAGGTGGCCAAGGGCTCGGTGATCCGTACGGACCCGGAAGCCGGGACCAAGCGGCGGCCCGACACGGGGGTGGGGCTGACGGTCAGCCGTGGCACCGCGGTCGAGGTGCCCGGCGTGCTCGGCAGCGACCGTGCGGATGCGGCGAACACGCTGCGCGAGGCCGGTTTCCAGGTGCGTTTCGCCGACGAGCCGGTGTTCTCCACCCAGGACAAGGGCACCGTCGCCCGGCAGACCCCGGCCGAGGGCAAGCAGCTCGGCAAGGGCGACACGGTCACCCTCACGCTCTCCAAGGGGCCGGAGATGATCGCCGTCCCCAACGTCACCGGCAAGAACGTCGATGACGCCAAGAAGCAGCTGACGGATCTGGGCTTCCAGGTCGAGGTGAAGAAGCCGTTGCTGTTCCCGCAGGACACGGTCGACAGCCAGTCCGTCGACCCCGGCAAGAAGGCGCCGAAGGGCGGCACGATCACCATCGAGCTCAAGGGCGCCCTGTAGGGTCCGCCGGCCGTGCCCCGCGGCTGCCGTTCGGCGGGCGTGGGGCACCTGGCACCCTGGGAGGGTGAGTACCTCCCCCGAGGGCGCCGTGCAGCGCGCCCGTGCACGTAACCCGGTCGGCGGCCATGTGCCGGTGGCCGGCGGCCTGGCCAAGACCGGCATCCCCTACGCCCGGGAGATGGGCGACGAGGTCGTCCAGGTCTTCGTGGCCAATCCGCGCGGCTGGGCGACACTGCCCGGCAGCCCCGAACAGGACGAGGCGTTCCGGGCGGCCTGCGCCCAGGAGGGGATTCCGGCGTATGTCCATGCGCCGTATCTGATCAACTTCGGTTCGCACACCGAGGCGACCGTCGACAAGTCCGTGGCCTCGCTGCGCCACTCGCTGCGCCGCGGCCGGGAGATCGGCGCGCTGGGCGTGGTCGTCCACACCGGCTCGGCGACCGGCGGGCGGCCGCGTGCCACGGCGATGGCGCAGGTCAGGGAGCGGATGCGGCCGTTGCTCGACGAGCTGACGCACCCGGACGACCCCTGGCTGCTGCTGGAGCCGACGGCCGGGCAGGGGGCGTCACTGTGCGCACTGGCGGAGGATCTCGGTCCGTACTTCGATGCGCTGGACCGGCACCCCAAGCTGGGGATCTGCCTCGACACCTGTCATGCGTTCGCGGCCGGGCACGACATGGCGGCGCCGGGTGGCACGAAGGCGCTGCTGGACGAGCTGGTGGAGGTCGCGGGCGAGGGCCGGCTGAAGCTGATCCACGCCAATGACTCCAAGGACGTGGCCGGCGCCCACAAGGACAGGCACGAGAACATCGGCGCGGGTCACATCGGTGCGGAGCCGTTCGGCGAGCTGTTCCGCCACCCGGCGACGGCCGGCGTACCGCTGGTCGTCGAGACCCCGGGCGGCAAGGAAGGGCATGCGGCGGACGTGGCCCGGCTCAAGGAGCTGCGCGGTCCCTGAGCCCCGTCCGGGGCGCCGGGATCAGAGCTCGGGGCCGTCCCCGGGCTCCTCCTGGTACGAGTAGCGCTGCTCCTGCCACGGGTCGCCGAGGTTGTGGTAGCCGCGCTCCTCCCAGAAGCCGCGGCGGTCGGCCCGCATGTATTCGATGCCGCGGACCCACTTGGGGCCTTTCCAGGCGTACAGATGCGGGACGATCAGGCGGACCGGGAAGCCGTGCTCCGCGGTGAGGAGCTCACCCGAGCGGTGCGTGGCGAAGAGGCATTTCTCCGCGGCGAAATCCTCGATCGGCACATTCGAACTGAAGCCGTACTCGGCCCACACCATGACATGGGTGACATCGGGGGCCGGGGGTGCGAGTTCGAGGATCGTTCGGGTACGCACTCCGCCCCATTCGGCTCCCAGCATGCTGAATTTCGTTACGCAGTGCATATCGGCAACGACCGTGGTGTACGGCAGCGCCGTGAATTCCTCGTGCGACCAGCAGTGTTTCGCGCCGTCGGCGGTGGCGCCGAAAGCCCGGAACTCCCAGCGTTCGGCGCGGAACTTCGGCACCGGCCCGTAATGCGTCACCGGCCAGCCCCGCTGCAACCGCTGCCCCGGAGGCAGCTGAGGTTGCTCCGCTTCGCGGCTTTCCGGCTGACCCATGCCCTCCATGTTGTCAGACCGGAAGGGGTGCCGATGACCAGGGAGAGAGGGATTCGGGCAACTCGCACTAAGCGTGCACTTACTGGACGCCCCACTCCGGGCGGTGCGAGGATGCGGCACCTGCCCAGTTCTCGCGTGGAAGGAGCCCGCAGCCATGCAGGGAGACCCCGAGGTCATCGAATTCCTCAATGAGCAGCTGACCGCCGAGCTCACCGCGATCAACCAGTACTTCCTGCACGCCAAGATGCAGGAGAACTTCGGCTGGACGAAGCTCGCGAAGTACACCCGCTCAGAGTCCTTCGACGAGATGAAGCATGCAGAGATCCTGACGGACCGGATTCTCTTCCTCGAAGCTCTGCCGAATTACCAGCGGCTGTTCCACGTACGGGTGGGCCAGACCGTCACGGAGATGTTCCAGGCCGACCGGCAGGTCGAGGTCGAGGCCATCGACCGCCTCAAGCGCGGTATCGAGCTCATGCGCAACAAGGGCGACATCACCTCGGCGAATATCTTCGAGGACATCCTCGCGGACGAGGAGCACCATATCGACTATCTCGACACCCAGCTGGAGCTGGTGGAGAAGCTCGGAGAGGCGCTCTACATCGCCCAGGTCATCGAGCAGCCGAGCTGAGCGAGCAGACGTGCTCACCCTGCGCCCGGTCCGGAACGACTGCGGGAGACCCCCGTCGCCCCTGAGGGCTACGCGGCCTCCGAAAGCGCCGCGGGCTCCACTGCGTCCGCCTCCGCGCCCAGCGGTTCGGGCGCACCGCTTTCGATGAGCTCCCGGCGGGGGCAGGCGCCCCGGCCGAGCAGTGACTGGATGCGGCGGACACAGCCGCCGCAGTCGGTGCCGGCCTTGCAGGCGGAGGCGATCTGACGAGGCGTGCAGGCGCCCGTGTCCGCGTGCTCACGGACCTGCTGCTCGGTGATCCCGAAGCAGGAGCAGACGTACACGCGGCTTCACCTTCCGTGGAGTCACCTCATCCATCCGGCTGATCTTGGGTGAGGTAACCCTTACCTTACCTGCCCCGGCGGGGGCTGCACAACGCAGTGGGGCGCGGATCACAGGATCCGCGCCCCACTCTCGTTGTGCCCCTGCCCGTCAGCGCAGGTCAGCGGCCGACCGGCTCACTGGTCGCGGTACATCTCCGCCACCAGGAAAGCCAGGTCGAGCGACTGGCTGCGGTTGAGCCGCGGGTCGCAGGCGGTCTCGTAGCGCTGGTGGAGGTCGTCGACGAAGATCTCGTCGCCGCCGCCCACGCACTCGGTGACATCGTCACCGGTCAGCTCGACGTGGATACCGCCGGGGTGTGTGCCCAGGCTCTTGTGGACCTCGAAGAAGCCCTTGACCTCGTCCAGCACGTCGTCGAAGCGCCGGGTCTTGTGACCGGAGGCCGCCTCGAAGGTGTTGCCGTGCATCGGGTCGCAGATCCAGGCGACCTGCGCACCGGAGGCGGTGACCTTCTCGACCAGCTCGGGGAGCTTGTCGCGGACCTTGTCCGCTCCCATGCGGGTGATGAAGGTCAGCCGGCCCGGCTCCCGCTCCGGGTCGAGCCGCTCGATGAGCGTCAGCGCGTCCTCGGGGGTGGTCGTCGGGCCGAGCTTGACGCCGAGGGGGTTGCGGATGCGCGAGGCGAACTCGATGTGCGCCCCGTCCAGCTGACGGGTGCGCTCGCCGATCCAGACCATGTGGCCGGAGACGTCGTAGAGGTTGCCGGTGCGCGAGTCGACCCGGGTCAGCGACGACTCGTAGTCCAGGACCAGCGCCTCGTGGGAGGCGTAGAACTCGACGGTGCGGAACTCCTCCGGGTCCACCCCGCAGGCGTTCATGAAGTTCATCGCACGGTCGATCTCGCGGGCCAGCGCCTCGTAGCGCTGTCCGGAGGGCGAGGACTTCACGAAGTCCTGGTTCCAGGCGTGCACCTGCCGCAGGTCGGCGTAGCCGCCCGTGGTGAAGGCGCGCACGAGGTTCAGGGTCGCCGCGGAGGCGTGGTACATCCGCTTGAGCCGCTCGGGGTCCGGGATCCGGGCCGCCTCGGTGAACTCGAAGCCGTTGACGGAGTCGCCGCGGTAGGTCGGCAGTGTCACCCCGTCACGGGTCTCGGTGGGCTTGGAGCGCGGCTTGCTGTACTGGCCGGCGATCCGGCCGACCTTGACCACCGGGACGGACCCGGCGTAGGTCAGGACGGCGCCCATCTGGAGGAGCGTCTTGAGCTTGTTGCGGATGTGCTCGGCGGATACGGCGTCGAAGGCCTCCGCGCAGTCGCCGCCCTGAAGCAGGAACGCCTCACCACGGGCGACCGCTCCCAGGCGCTCGCGCAGCTGGTCGCACTCGCCCGCGAAGACGAGCGGCGGATAGGACTCGAGCTCCGCGATCACATCGCGCAGAGCCTTTTGGTCCGGCCAGTCAGGCTGCTGCGCCGCGGGCAGGTCTCGCCAGGTGTGGCCACCGGCGTGGGTTTCAGCGTTCACGGTCACACTGCCCACATTACGGGGTCCCGCGAGGCTGTCCGTCCCGGCATCCGGACTGTGAGACGCACTGCACTCGGACGGTCCGGTAGGGTGCCCCTCATGTGCACGCGACCGGCGATCAACAGCAACTGGTGGTGGACCGCTCATCCGGCGGCCCACTGATTCGCGCGCACACCACACACTTCGCGAAGGCCGCCCGAGGGGCGGCCTTCAGCCTTTTGCGGCGGCCGTTCCTCCTCTTCCTGGAAGGAACCCCGTCATGCACCGCGAGCCCCCCGCCCGCACCGACGCCGCCGCACTCGTCCGGCGGCTGCTCGACCCCGCCTGCCCGCCGTTCGCCCTGCTGCACCGCCGCTCCCCCGGACGGGAGGCGGCCTCCCCCACTCTCGGCTTCGCTCGGGCGGGAGGTGCCCCCCTCGTCGAGGTGCTGATCGGTGAGGTCGACGAGGTCGGGCGGCTGGCCGACATCCCGCTGGGCGAGGGGGTACCGGACGCGCCGGTGACCGATGCGCTCGCGCTGATCCCGTTCCGCCAGATCCGCGAGCGCGGCTTCCGGGCCCACGACGACGGCACGCCGCTGGCCGTGCTGCGCCCCCGCGAGAGCGCGGAACTGCCGCTCGACGAGGTGCTGGCGGCGCTGCCCGCGCAGGAGGTACGGGTGACGGACGGGGCGTTCGATGTGGACGACGACGCCTACGCCGAGATCGTCGGGCGGGTGGTACGGGACGAGATCGGCACCGGCGAGGGCGCGAACTTCGTCGTCCGCAGGACGTTCGAGGGCACGATCGAGGACTTCTCGGCGGCCGGCGCACTGGCGCTGTTCCGGCGGCTGCTGGCCGGTGAGCGCGGCGCGTACTGGACCTATGTGGTGCACCGCCCCGGGGTGCACACCCTGGTCGGCGCCAGCCCCGAGGTGCATGTCCGGATGACCGGCGGGAGGAGCGGGCACGGAGCGTCCGGGCCCGGGGACGGCGGGCGGGCGGCCGGGACGGTCGTGATGAACCCGATCAGCGGCACCTACCGCTACCCGGAGGGCGGCCCCACCGCCGAGAGCCTGCTGGCGTTCCTCGAAGACCGCAAGGAGGTCGAGGAGCTGTCCATGGTGGTGGACGAGGAACTGAAGATGATGTGCACCGTCGGCGACAAGGGCGGGGTGGTGATCGGGCCCCGGCTCAAGGAGATGGCGCACCTCGCGCACACCGAGTACGAACTGCGCGGCCGGTCCACCCTCGATGTGCGCGAGGTGCTCAAGGAGACGATGTTCGCGGCGACGGTCACCGGGTCGCCGGTGCAGAACGCCTGCCGGGTGATCGAACGGTACGAGCCGGCGGGCGCCGACGGGCGGGGCCGCGGCTACTACGCGGGGGCGCTGGCGCTGATCGGCCGGGACGCGGGCGGCGCGCAGACGCTGGACTCGCCGATCCTGATCCGTACCGCCGACATCTCCGCCGACGGCCGGCTGCGGGTGCCGGTCGGCGCCACCCTCGTCCGCGCCTCCGACCCGCGCAGCGAGGTCGCCGAGACGCATGCGAAGGCCGCGGGGGTGCTGAGCGCGCTGGGGGTACGACCGGCGCCCGTGCGGGCGGCGTCCGGGGGGCACGGGCAGCGGCTGGCCGACGACCCCCGGGTGCAGGCCGCGCTGGACGCCCGCCGCACCGGCCTCGCGCCCTTCTGGCTGCGGATGCAGACCACCGCACCGATCGCCGAGCTGAGCGGGCACGCGCTGGTCATCGACGCCGAGGACACCTTCACCGCGATGCTGGCGCATCTGCTGCGCACCTCGGGACTGACCGTCACCGTGCGCCGCTTCGACGAGCCGGGGCTGCGCGAGGCCGCCCGCGCGCACCGGGGCCCGATCGTGCTGGGTCCGGGGCCGGGCAACCCGTCGGACGCCGCCGACCCCAAGATGCGCTTTCTGCGGTCGCTCACCGCCGAGCTGGTCGCCGGGCACCGCGACGGTCTTCTGGGGGTCTGCCTGGGGCACGAACTGCTCGCCGCCGAGCTGGGGTTGGAGATCGTCCGCAAGGAGGTGCCCTACCAGGGCGCACAGGAGCGGATCGACTTCTTCGGCCGTCCGGAGACCGTCGGCTTCTACAACACCTTCACGGCCCGCTGCGACGACACCACGGCGGCCGAACTCGCCATGCACCGGGTGGAGTTGAGCCGGGATGCGGACACCGGTGAGGTGCATGCCCTGCGCGGCCCGGGCTTTGCCGGTGTGCAGTTCCACCCGGAGTCGGTGCTGACCTTGGACGGCGCCTCGGTCACCGCGCAGCTTTTGGCAGCTGTCCTCGTGTGACCAGCATGTTCTCGTTGGTGCGGTGGGCCAGATGGTCCTCGACGTTGGCCACGGTGGCCTCGACGATCTGGCCGACCGCGTCCTCGGTGAAGTACGCCTGGTGCGAGGTGACCAGCACATTTTCGAAGGTCATCAGGCGGGCGAGGGTGTCGTCGTCGACGATGTCCAGGGACTTGTCGAAGAAGAAGAACTTGGCCTCCTCCTCATAGACGTCCAGGCCGACGCCGGTGAGTCGGCCGGCCTGGAGCGTCTCGACGAGGGCCTCGGTGTCGACGAGCCCGCCGCGGCTGGAGTTGACCAGGATCGCGTCGTCCTTCATCGCGGCCAGCGCGGCGGCGTCGACGATCCGCCGGGTCTCGGCCACCAGCGGGAGATGGAGGGTGATCAGATCCGCCTCGGCGAACAGCCGCTCCCGGGGGACGTATTTCATGCCCAGCTCCACGCAGCGCGGGTTCTCGGCGAGGTCCCAGCCCAGCAGGTTCATCCCGAAGCCATGGGCGATCCGGGTGAACGCTTCGCCGATCCTGCCGGTGCCGAGCACCCCCGCCGTCCGCCCGCGCAGATCGCGGCCCATCAGGCCGTCCAGCCGGAAGTCGAAGTTACGGGTGCGGTGGGCGGCCCGGACGATCCGCCGGTTGACGGCCAGCGCCAGTGCCCAGGCGAATTCGGCGACCGCGTAGGGGGAGTAGCAGGAGACCCGGCCGATGCTCATTCCGAGGTCGGCCGCGGCCTCCAGATCGATGTTGTGGAAGCCCGTGGAGCGCTGGGCGATCAGTTTCGTCCCGCCGGCCGCGAGGGTCTGCAGGACGTCCGCGCCCAGGTCGCCGTTGACGCTGGAGCTGACGATCTCGTAGCCGCGGGCGATGGGCGCGGTGTCGCGGTTGAGGAAGACATCCAGGCTGCGGACCTGGTGGCGGCCGGCGAAGGCCTTCTCCAGGTACGGCCGCTCATCGGCCTGGACCCCGAAGGCGACGATCTCCACGAGCTCTCCCGGTTCTCCCGCCGGTGGTGCGCCCCCGCCCAGGGGCGAGGGGCCGGACATAACGCGTATGTCGAATATGGCGGACATGGCGAATATACGACCCCTCGACCGGGGGTGCCGCCCGGAGCCCGGGACGGCAGCGGGAGGCTGGGGGCACGGGTCAGGTCACCGGCCGCGGACCACGGGCTACGGGCTACGGGCTACGGACCACGGACCACGGGCTACGGGTCGCGGGAAGCCCCGACCGCCGCCTCAGCCGAAGAACACACCGACCTCGGCGTAGCGCGCCGGATCGACGGTCTTCAGCTGTGCGGTCGCCTCCGCGATCGGCACCCGGACGATGTCCGTGCCGCGCAGCGCGACCATCTTCCCGAAGTCGCCGTCGCGGACCGCGTCGATGGCGTGCAGCCCGAAGCGGGTGGCCAGCCAGCGGTCGAAGGCGCTGGGTGTCCCGCCGCGCTGGGTGTGCCCGAGGACCGTCGTGCGCGCCTCCTTGCCCGTCCGTGCCTCGATCTCCTTGGCCAGCCACTCCCCCACCCCGGACAGCCGGACATGGCCGAAGGAATCGGTGGAGTCGTCCTTGAGCACCATCTGTCCGTCCTTGGGCATCGCGCCCTCGGCGACGACCACGATCGGGGCGTAGCGGACCTTGAAGCGGGAGTCGATCCACCGGCAGACCTGCTCGATGTCGAAGCGCTGTTCCGGGATGAGGATGACATTCGCCCCGCCGGCGAGACCGGAGTGCAGCGCGATCCAGCCGGCATGCCGGCCCATCACCTCGACGACCAGCACCCGCATATGGGATTCGGCGGTGGTGTGCAGCCGGTCGATGGCTTCGGTGGCGACGCCGACGGCGGTGTCGAAGCCGAAGGTGTAGTCCGTGGCGGACAGATCGTTGTCGATGGTCTTGGGGACGCCGACGCAGGGGATGGCGTGTTCGCCGGAGAGCCGGGCGGCGACGCCGAGGGTGTCCTCGCCGCCGATCGCGATCAGCGCTTCGACCTCCTGCTTGGCGAGCGTCTCCTTGATCCGGCGGACACCGTCCTTCTCCTTGAAGGGGTTGGTCCGCGAGGAGCCGAGGATGGTGCCGCCGCGGGGCAGGATGCCGCGCACCGCCGGGATGTCCAGCGGGACCGTGTCGCCTTCCAACGGCCCGCGCCAGCCGTCCCGGAACCCGACGAACTCGTATCCGTACTCCTGGGTGCCCTTGCGGACGACACCCCTGATCACTGCGTTCAGACCCGGGCAGTCGCCGCCGCCGGTCAGTACTCCGACCCGCATCGCTGCTTCACCTACATCCCGTCAGTGGCCGCGCACGGCCGTGTATGAGCCGACGCCGGTCACGCTAATGGTGATCTGGGTCACTCCGGGATGGGACAAACGGTGATGTCCGTGATTTACCGGGGAGTTGGAACGGGGCGTTCACCCGTACGAGCGGTCCCTCCGGGTGGCGGCCGGGGCGGATGGTGAGCGCGCCGGTCACGCCTCGTCGAGACCGCGCTCTATCGCATAACGCACCAGCTCCACGCGGTTGTGCAACTGGAGCTTGCCGAGGGTGTTCTGGACGTGGTTCTGCACCGTGCGGTGCGAGATCACCAGCCGCTCGGCGATCTGCTTGTACGAGAGTCCCTTGGCGACCAGGCGCAGCACCTCGGTCTCCCGGTCCGTCAACTGCGGTGCGCCCGGCTCGTCCGGCGTCGCCGGGACCGGTTCGGTTGCCAGCCTGCGGTACTCGCCGAGTACCAGACCGGCCAGGCCCGGGGTGAACACCGCATCGCCGGCGGCCGTGCGCCGCACCGCGTCCAGCAGCTCGTCCGTGCTCGCCGACTTCAGCAGATAGCCGGTCGCCCCGGACTTGACCGCCTCCAGGACATCGGCGTGCTCACCGCTCGCGGACAGCACCAGCACCCGCAGCGCCGGATTGGCACCGACCAGTTCCTGGCACACCCGCACGCCGGGCAGCCCCGGCAGATTGAGGTCCAGGACCAGCACATCGGGCCCCGCGGCCTGCGCCCTGCGCACCGCCTGGAGGCCGTCACCGGCCGTCGCGACCACCTCGCACCCGGCCTCCGCCAGATCCCGTGCGACCGCGTCCCGCCACATCGGGTGGTCGTCGACCACCATGACCTTCAACCCCTGCTCGCTCACGCTCCGCCCTTCCCCCGTTTTCCGCCCTCGGGCGCACCGCCCTTGGGGACCGTCAACTCCACTTCCGTGCCCTGGCCGGGGACCGAGATCCACGCCGCGCTGCCGCCCAGGTCCCGCAACCGGCCGCGGATCGACAGGGCCACCCCCAGACGGCCCTCGCGTTCGGCGTCCGCGAGCCGGCCCTCGGGGATGCCGGGGCCGTCGTCGCGGACCGTCACGATCACCGCGTGCGGTTCGTCCTCCACCAGGATCCAGGCGTGGGCCTGCGCCCCCGCATGCACCCGTACATTGTCCAACGCGGCACTGACAGCGGCCGCGAGCTCGGCCGCCGCGGCGGGCGGCAGCGCAACCGGGGCACCGGGTTCGGAGAAGGTGACACCGGCGCCCGCGTACGGCGCGAGCAGTGCCCGGACGTCGCACGGTCCGTCGCCGGGCGCCGCCGATACGGCCACGGCGGACGCCGCGGCCGGCTCCCCCGCACCCTCACCGGCCTGGTGCGGCACCGTCGGCCGGAGCGCGGGCGGCGACACCAGCCCGCCGGCGACCAGGGTCCGCAGCGCCACTTCCTGCTCACCGGCCATCCGCCCGAGGTCGCTCGCCTCTCCGCCGATCTCGGCACCGCGCCGCTGCACCATCGCCAGCACCTGCAGCACGCTGTCGTGGATGTCGCGGGCCAGCCGCTCCCGCTCCCGGGTGGCGGCCTCGATCTGCAGGGCGCGGGCGAGGGTGCGCTCACTGGAGCGGGCCACCTCGACGACATAGCCGAGGCCGACGCTGGCCACCCACACCAGCACCACGTTGTGAATGGTGTCGCGGGCCAGCTCCTGGCGCTCGACGAGATTGGCCACCGCCACGACGGTGGAGGCCACCGCGGCCCAGCGCCAGCCGCCCTTGATCGCGAAGCCCAGGACCGCACCCGCCGTCCAGATGGACGGCAGCGTCGGCCCGCCGTCCATGATGCGGGCGTGGGTGTCGACCACCAGCGTGAGCAGGATGCCGCCGACCGCGAAGCCGAGGTCGGCGACGAGGAAGTGGCGGGTGCAGCGCTCCGCCGAGGTGGTGCGCTGCCAGGTCAGCGCCGTCCAGACGGTCAGCGCGCCCATATAGGCGGCGGCGCCCAGTGGATGGGCGTACTGCCGGTAGGAGAGCGCGACCAGGCACAGGGTGTAGACGAGGGTGAGGATCCGGTAGCCGGTGAGCGCGCGCCACAGCGGGAGCTCGACGGACATCCGCAGCACCTTCGGAGGGCGTTTGCCGTGGCGCCTGGCAGCCATGGCGGCACTCGTCGTGCCGGTGCCCGTATACGCGCCCGTATCCGTCATTGCCGTCCCCCTCGCCGGGCGTGGTCACGCCCGGACTCGGCCCTGCCCGTCTATTCGGCGGCCGCCTTCTTGGCCCGCTCCGCCTCGGCCTTCTTCTGTGCCTCGACCTGTGCCGCCTCGGCCTTCGCCGCATCGGCGATCTGCCGCTTGGCCGCGGTCGCGTAGATGTCGACGTACTCCTGGCCGGACAGCTTCATGATCTCGTACATGACCTCGTCGGTGACCGACCGCAGGATGAAGCGGTCGCCCTCCATCCCCTGATAGCGGGTGAAGTCCAGCGGCTTGCCGATGCGGATGCCCGGCCGGATCATCTTCGGCACGATCTTGCCGGGTGGCTGCACCTTCTCGGTGTCGATCATCGCTACGGGGATGACCGGTGCCCCGGTGGCCAGCGCGACCCGCGCCAGGCCGCCCGGCTTCCCGCGGTAGAGCCGGCCGTCCGGGGAGCGGGTGCCCTCCGGGTAGATGCCGAACAGCTCACCGCGCTCCAGCACCTCGATACCGCTCTTGATCGCCGCCTCGCCCGCGCCCCGGCCGCCCGAGCGGTCCACCGGCAGCTGGCCCACGCCCTTGAAGAACGCGGCGGTCAGCTTGCCCTTGACCCCCGGGGAGGTGAAGTACTCGGACTTCGCGATGAAGGTGACCTTGCGGTCGAGTACCGCGGGCAGGAAGAACGAGTCCGAGAAGGACAGGTGGTTGCTCGCGAGGATCGCCGGGCCCTCGGCGGGGATGTTCTCGATGCCTTCCACCCAGGGCCTGAAGGCAAGCTTCAGCGACCCGCCGATGGAAAACTTCATTGCGCCGTAGATCAACCGACTGCCTCCTGTGTGTGACGCAAAGACCTTAACCTGCCCCGGTGCCCCCCTCGCGCCGCGGCTGCCGCCGGACCTATCCGCCCGCCGCCACTTTGCGTACCCTGAGGTAACTCGCCAGGCCCCCTCATCGATCGGAGTCCCCCGGTGCCGCTCCTTCCCGGAGCCGAGCCGTTCCGCCGTGACGGCGGAGAGGTCGGCGTCCTTGTGTGCCACGGCTTCACCGGCTCCCCCCAGTCCGTACACCCCTGGGCGCAATATCTGGCCGACCAGGGGTTCACGGTCAGTCTGCCGCTGCTGCCCGGTCACGGCACCCGCTGGCAGGACCTGCAGATCACGACCTGGCAGGACTGGTACGCCGAGGTCGACCGCGAGCTGCGGGCGCTGACCGAGCGCTGCACCACGGTCTTCGTCTGCGGCCTGTCGATGGGCGGCGCGCTGGCGCTGCGGCTGGCCGCCAAACACGGCGACGCCATCAGCGGGGTGGCCGTGGTCAACCCCGCCAACAAGGTGCACGACGCGGCCGGGCCGCTGCTGCCGGTGCTGCGCCATCTCGTCCGGACGACCAAGGGGCTGACGAGCGATATCGCCAAGCCCGGCGCCGAGGAGGTCGGCTACGACCGGGTGCCGCTGCACGCCGCGCACTCGGTGCGCCGCTTCTTCCAGCAGGTCGACTCCGAACTCCCCGGCGTCACCCAGCCGTTGCTGGTGATGACCAGCCCGCAGGACCATGTCGTCCCGCCGGGGGACTCCGAGCGCATCCTGAGCCGGGTGTCCTCGACGGACGTCCGGCAGACGCTCCTGGAGCGCAGCTACCACGTCGCCACCCTCGACCACGACGCGGAGCAGATCTTCCGGAACACCGTCGACTTCATCACCCGGCTCGCGCCGCATGCGCGGGCGGACGCGGCTTCGGAGGGGACGGCGGCCAGTGGCGGAGCGTAGCCCCCGCGACCCCCGGGACCCGCTGGACGAAGAGGCCGCCTGGGCCGAGATCGTGGCGGGCTACGGCGCCCAGCCGTCGTTCCCCCCGGGAGACGGCGACGACGGCACGGACGAACCGGCGGGGAACGGCGGCTCGAAGAGCACCGAGGCAGACGCCGGGAAGAGCGCCGCGGTGGACGCCGGGAACGTCGACACGGAGGACGCCGGGAAGGACGGCACGGAGGACAGCGACGAGGGCGCCGGGAAGCACGCGGAGCAGGGCAAGGCCGGGGACGGCATGGCCGACGCCCCCCGTCCGGGCAGCTTCGTCGTCTTTGCGCCGGGCGCCGGTCCGCGCAGCTGGACCCCCGCGGAAGCGTCCGACGACGACTTCGACGAGACCGACGAGGGCCACTTCACCCCGCCCGAGCCGCCCCCGCTGCCGCAGGCCGATGTCACCGCCAAGTTCGCCTGGCTCGCGGTGATCGGCGGTCCGATGCTGCTGGTGGCCATGGTGCTGCTGCAGCAGCCGGTGACGTGGTGGATCACGGTCCTGGGCATCGGCGGCTTCCTCGGCGGGTTCGCCACCCTGGTCGCCCGGATGAAGAACGACGACGAGGACGACAACGATCTGCCGGGCAGCGGCGCGGTGGTGTGAGTCAGCGGTGGTGTGAGTCAGCCCCGGCCGGCACCCGCAGTGCGGCCAGCACCGGCAGATGGTCCGTCGCGGCGGTGAGGTCGCTCTCCCGTACCCCCGGCAGACCGTGCGGCACACCGCAGCCGAGAACCTCCACGCCCGGCGTGGTGAAGATCGCGTCGATCCGCTGATGCGGGTCACGGGGCGTGGAGGTGAGCTCCCCGCCCCACGGCCGTGCCGCCCAGGCATCGGTGAGCGCCCCCGCCAGCCGCCGGAAGCTCCCGCCGTCCGGCCGCTCGTTGAGGTCTCCCCCGGCAACGGCGTACGGCACGCCGAGGGCCGCCAGCCGCTCCAGCAGCAGCCCGGCCTGCTCGTCGCGCTCCCGGGCGGCGAGGCTGAGGTGGCAGCTGAGCACACCGAGGCGGGCACCGCCGATCCGCACCACGGCGGTGGCGAAACCGCGCTGGTGCAGTCCGGGGGTGCGGGGCAGCAGGACGTCCTCCGTGCGCTCCACCTGGGCGCGCAGGGTGGAAAGGATCATCGGGCCCGCGGCGGTGCCGCCACCGGTGACGTACACCAGACCGGCCGCGCGGGCCAGCCGCTCGGCGGCCTTGCGCCAGCGGAAGAACCGCGGCGCCTCCTGGACCAGCACGAGATCGGGAGCACAGGCCCGGATCACCCTGGCCAGTGCCGCCCGGTCGTCGCGCATCGAGCGGATGTTGTAGCTGAGCACCCGGATCACGGCCGTACCGTCGGGCTCGGTACGGGAGTCGGGAAGCGGGAGCACGGCTGCGGGTCCTCTCACCGGGATCGTCACGCGGGCCAAGATAGAGCACCGCCCGCCGCACCCCTGGGGGACGCGACGGGCGGTGCCGTACGGATGAGCAGGCCGACGGCCCGCGGGCCCTCAGCCCTGGCGCGCCAGGTCGGCCGCGCCGACCAGACCGGCCTTGCCGCCGAGCTGGGCGGCGAGCACCTGGGCGTGCGGCCGCCACTGGTTGCCGACCAGCCAGCGGCGGAAGGACTTGCGGATCGGCTCCAGGACCAGTTCGCCCTCGTCCGAGACGCCGCCGCCGACGATGAAGGCGGCCGGGTCGAAGAGCGAGGCGAGGTCGGCGAGGCCGGCGCCGGCCCAGCGGGCCAGCTCACGGAACGAGTCGATGGCGACCGGGTCGCCCTGGCGGGCGGCCTCGCTGACGTGCCGCCCCTGGATGCCCTCGGAGGTGCCGTCGCCGAGCGACAGCAGGATCTCGGCGTTCTCGGGGGTGGCGAAGGCGCGCTGGCGGGCATAGCGCAGCAGGGCGCGGCCGGAGGCGTACTGCTCCCAGCATCCCTGGTTGCCGCAGCCGCAGAGCAGACCGTCGGGCACGACCCGGATGTGCCCGAATTCGGCGGCGACGCCGAAGCGGCCGCGGCGCAGCTTGTTGCCGATGATGATGCCGCCGCCCAGGCCGGTGCCGAGCGTGATGCAGATGACGTCGCTGTGGCCTTGGCCGGCGCCGAACTTGTACTCGCCCCAGGCCGCGGCGTTGGCGTCGTTCTCGACCACCACGGGGAGGCCGACGCGCTGTTCGACCTTGTCCTTGAGCGGTTCGTGACGCCAGTCGATGTTCGGTGCGAACAGGACCGTGGCGCGCTTCTCGTCGACATAGCCGGCGGCACCGATGCCGACGGCCTCGACCTGATGGCCGGCCCCGACGGTCCGCACCGCGTCCGCGATGGCCTCGGTCAGCGCGTCGGTGGCATGCGGAGTCGGAACCTTGCACGTCTCAAGGATCGAGCCCTCTTCGTCGACCACGCCGGCCGCGATCTTCGTGCCGCCGATGTCGACGCCGATGGTGAGTCCCATGTGTCCCTCAGTTTTTCGCTCGAACCCCGCCGGGACCCACCGTACCGGAGGCGGGGGCGCCGACCGTGCCCCTCAAGCGGTGGGCCCGGGCGGCCGCCGGGTGGTGCGAGGCCACAGGGACTCAGTCGAGGTCGATCCGCTCGGTGCCGGTGGGGCCGTCGTCGTCGCGCGGGTCGTCGCCGCGGCGGCCGGCGGGCCCCTCGTCGAGGTCGTCGCGGGTCCAGCGGCGTTCGCCGCTCTCGACGGCGGAACGGTAGGCGGCGAGCAGTTCGGAGCCGGCCGCGGCGAGGTGGTCGAAGAGGTCGGGGTTGCGCTCGATGACCGGCTCGACGGCTGCCTTGGCCTGCTTGAACAGCTGGCTGACGGCACCCTGCGCGGCGATGCCGCCGAGCGCGCCGGGCAGCTGGATGCCGGCAAGCTTGTCGGTCACCGCGTCGGCGAGCTTGCGCAGCTCCTCCGCCGCGCTGCCCGGCTGCGGGCCGTGGGCGGCGCGGTGCCGGACCTTCTCGGCCGCGAGGTCCTCGGCACAGGCCGTCTCCCAGGCGTCGGCATCGGGCTCGGCCCTGCGGTCGGCGGGGCGCTCGGTGGCATCACTCATGAGGAACTCCGTGACTCCTGCGGCGAGGCGGTACGGCGAAGGGGAGCGGGACGGGCACCCCGGGACGGGCACCCCGGGAAGGGGCCCACCCTCGACGGTACCCGAACGGTGGTACCGCGTTCAGTCGCTCTTGGGCCACAGGTCCGGATCGGGGGTGAAGCGGATCTCCAGGGAGCCGTCGCGCAGTCCGGCGCCGGAGACGGTGCAGCGGCGCAGCGCGGAGGGGAGCGTACGGATCCGCCGGAAGCGGCCGACGCTGACCACGATCTCGTCGCCGCGGCGCACCAGGCCGAGGCCCTTGCGTTCGGCGCCGGGCAGCGGCACCCGCCAGACGAGGATGCCGTCGGCGGCCAGCCGGTCCTCGACGGTCCAGGGGTCCGGGCGGGGCCCGTCGTCGGGTCCCGCCGCGCCGATCTCACCGGCCGGCCCGTCGATCAACCCGTCCAGTTCGTCGACGCCCTGCGGGTCGCGGCCCAGGTGCGGCACCTCGTGGACCGGGACGTCGGGGAACTCCTCGCGCAGCGCCTTGAGGGTCGTCTGCTGGCTGCCGGAGAGCGCGGCGAGGAACGGGTCCGCCGAGCCGGTGGGCAGCAGCCGGTTGACGACCAGACCGTCGGTGCGCCGGCCGTGCAGTGCCAGGCCGGCGCGGATGGTGCGCAGGTTGGCGGCGGCGACCGGTCCGGCGTCGGTGACCAGGCGTACGGAGGTGCCGGGGTCGTCGATCGCCCGCTGGACGGCGGCGAGTTCGCTCTCCCAGCGCTGGGCGGCGTCATAGAGCTTCTGGGCCGGCATCGGGACACCGGCGAGCTGGGCGAGCACCGGACGCAGTGCGCGGGCCGCCTGGCGCTCGGGCGGCAGCAGACGGCGCAGATAGCGGCGTACCTGGGCCGGCAGGGCGAGCAGCCGGATCGTTTCGGCGGCCGCGGGCATGTCGACGACGACCGTGTCCCAGTCGCCGGAGGAGTGTTCGGCGCGCAGCGCGTGCAGCAGCGCGAAGTCCTCGGAGCCGGGGAGTTCGGTGAGTTCGTCCTCGTCGAGAGGGCTGGCGCCGAGCAGGTCGAGGGCCGCGCCGGCCCGCTCCTGGAAGGCGAGGAACTCCTGGCGGAAGCGGTCGCCGGGGTCGATGCGCAGGGCGTGCAGGCCCGGCGCTATCGGGGTGGGGGCGTCGGCGCCGAGAGGGGTGCCCAACACCGTCTCCGGGGCGCTGCTCTCGGTGGTGAGCAGGAGAGCCCGCGCGCCCCGGCGGGCGTCGGCCAGGGCGGTCGCGGCGGCGAGCGTGGTGCGGCCCGCGCCGCCGGGGCCCGTGACGAGAACGATGCGCACGCTCAGAGCTTCTTGGCCTCGTCGGCGGACCCGGCCGCATCGGCGGACCCGGCTGTGTCGGCAGGGCCGGCGGCGTGGTCGGCGGGGCCGCTCTCGACGCGCTTCTTCAGCCCGGCCAGCGCACGGTCGATGATGACCTTCTCCGCCTTGCGCTTGATCATCCCGAGCATCGGGATCTTGACGTCGACGGTGAGCTGGTAGGTCACCTCGGTGCGCGCGCCGTTGCCGAGCGCGGCGAGGTGGTAGGAGCCGTCGAGGGCGCGCAGCATCTGCGACTTGACCAGGGACCAGCTGACCTCGTTCTCGCCGGTCCAGGTGTAGGCGAGGGTGTGGTCGTCCTTGATCGCCCCGGCGTCCAGCAGCAGGCGCACCTGCGCGGCGCGGCCGTGGTCGTCCTTGTCGAGGACCTCTGCCTCTTTGACCTCGCCGGTCCATTCCGGATAGCGGTCAAAGTCGGCGATCACTCCCATCACTTCGGCGGGTGCCGCCTCGATCGTGATGCTCGAGCTGGTGTGTTCGGCCATCGCCGTGACTCCTCCATGCCGATTCATGCCGGTCCGCCGACCCTTCCCCGAGCTCTCGGCTCCTCCCCCGCTCTCGCCTTCGCTGGAGCGGGGGCACCCCCATGAGCCGGGGAGACCTCATTGCGCGGTGTCTGTGTGACGTGGTGTCTGTGCTGCTACAGGCTCTGAGGCTACCGCGCGGGAACCTGCGGGCGGACACCAGCAGGCCCGGTACGACGGGGCAGAGCGCCGCCCGGCCGCCCACCCCCGGGTCCGCGCCCCGGGGCCGCCGGTCTCACCACTCCATGACATAGGGCTTCCCGGTCGCATTGAAATGGCCGACATTGACGCATTCCGTGCGCCCGACCCGGACCCGGCGGGCCAGCGGCTGGTGCACATGCCCGAAGAGCGCGTAGCGCGGCCGGGTGGTGCGGAGGGCGTGCAGCAGGGCGGTGCTGCCGCGCTCGAAGCGGCGGGCGACGGTGTCGTAGCAGAGCTCGGGGACGTCCGGCGGGATATGACTGCACAGCACGTCCACCTCGCCGACCGCCTCGACCTTGGCGGCGAACTCCTCGTCGCTGATCTCATATGGGGTGCTCATCGGTGTCGTCAGGCCGCCGCCGACGAAGCCGAAGACCCGGCCGCCGATCTCCACCCGCTGGCCGTCCAGGACGGTGACGCCTTCTCCTGCGTACTCGGGCCACAGGCGCGGGATGTCGACGTTGCCGTAGGTGGCGTACGTGGGGGTGGGGAAGGCCGCGAAGAGTTCGGCGTACTGCTTGCGGACCGCGCCCTCGATGACCGTCTCCCGGCTCGCGCCCGTGGCGTCGAGCTCGCCCCACAGCCGGCGGCCCAGTTCGCGGGCCTCCTCGAAGCGGCGGGCGGTGCGCAGTTCGACCAGCGCGTCGGCGTTTTCGACGCCGAAGAGGTCGGGGAAGATGCCGCGCGAATGGTCGGCGTAATCGAGGAAGAGAACCAGGTCGCCGAGGCAGAGCAGGGCGTCGGCGCCGGTTCCGGCCGCCGCGAGGTCCCGGCTGTTGCCGTGTACGTCACTGACCACATGCACACGCATGGCGTCACCCTAGATCGCGCGGGCGGGCGCGGGGAGGGGGGCCGGCACCTCGGGTTACTTTCGGGTCACCGACCCGCTGGTCTAGTCTGCGCGGGAAAAGTACCCCATGGCGTGTGCTGCAGCGTGTGACGCATCGAACATCTGGCCATCCCCCCTATCCCCAATGCAATACCCATGGGTAACGTCCGGGCAGTCCAATCCCCCTTGCATGATCATGGACCGCCGTCGGTGTACACACAGCGTCGTGGCGCCGGCGCTTTTGAGGAGCAGCAGTCTTGCGCGAGTTCAGCCTTCCGGCCCTGTACGAGGTCCCCGCGGACGGCAATCTGACGGATCTTATCCGCCGAAATGCCGCGCAGCACCCGGATGTTGCCGTCATGGGACGCAAGGTGAACGGCGGGTGGCAGGACGTCACCGCCGCCACCTTCCTCGCCGAGGTCCGCGCCGCCGCCAAAGGTCTGATCGCTTCGGGCGTCCGACCCGGCGACCGGGTCGGCCTGATGTCGCGCACCCGCTACGAGTGGACGCTGCTGGACTTTGCCATCTGGAGCGCGGGCGCCGTCACCGTCCCCGTGTACGAGACCAGTTCGGCCGAACAGATCCAGTGGATCCTCGGTGACTCCGGCGCGGTGGCCTGCCTGGTGGAGTCCCCCACCCACGAGGCGACCGTCGAATCGGTCCGCGACCGGCTGCCGGAGCTGGAGAACATCTGGCAGATCGAGCGGGACGCCATCGCGCGGCTGCGGGCCGCGGGCGCCGGTGTCTCCGATGAAGAGGTGGATGCGCGCAGCGCGCTCGCCGACGCGGACTCGCCGGCCACCATCGTCTACACCTCCGGCACCACCGGCCGCCCCAAGGGCTGTGTGCTCAGCCACCGCAGCTTCTTCGCCGAGTGCGGCAACATCGTCGAACGGCTGCGTCCGCTGTTCCGTACCGGCGACTCCTCGGTGCTGCTCTTCCTCCCCATCGCGCACGTCTTCGGCCGGCTGGTGCAGGTCGCCGCGGTGATGGCACCCATCAAGCTCGGCCACGCCCCCGACATCAAGAACCTCACCGACGACCTCGCCTCCTTCCGTCCGACGCTGGTCCTGGGCGTGCCCCGGGTCTTCGAGAAGGTCTACAACTCGGCGCGGGCCAAGGCGCAGGCCGACGGCAAGGGCAAGGTCTTCGACAAGGCGGCGGACGTCGCGATCGCCTACAGCCGCGCGCTGGACACCCCCGAGGGCCCGGCGCTCGGCCTGAAGCTGAAGTACAAGGTCTTCGACCGGCTGGTCTTCAGCAAGCTGCGCGCCGTCCTCGGCGGCCGCGCCACCCACGCCATCTCCGGCGGCGCCCCGCTCGGTGAGCGCCTCGGCCACTTCTACCGCGGCATCGGCTTCACCGCCCTGGAGGGCTACGGCCTGACGGAGTCCTGTGCGGCCACCGCCTTCAACCCCTGGGACCGGCAGAAGATCGGCACCGTGGGCCAGCCGCTGCCCGGTTCGGTCGTGCGGATCGCCGACGACGGCGAGGTGCTGCTGCACGGCGAGCACCTGTTCACCGAGTACTGGAACAACCCGTCGGCCACCAAGGAGGCGCTGTCCGACGGCTGGTTCCACACCGGCGACATCGGCACCCTCGACGAGGACGGCTACCTCGCCATCACCGGCCGCAAGAAGGAAATACTGGTCACCGCGGGCGGCAAGAACGTCGCCCCCGCCGTGATCGAGGACCGTATCCGGGCGCACGCCCTGATCGCCGAGTGCATGGTCGTCGGCGACGGCCGGCCGTTCATCGGCGCGCTTATCACCCTCGACGAGGAGTTCCTGCCCCGCTGGGCCGAGGAGCACGGCCACCCCGCCGATGTGACACCGGCTCGGATCGCCGAGGACCCGGAGCTGCTGGCCGCCGTCCAGCGCGCCGTCGACGACGGCAACGCGGCCGTCTCCAAGGCCGAGTCGGTGCGCAAGTTCCGTATCCTGCCGACCCAGTTCACCGAGGAGTCGGGCCATGTCACGCCGTCGCTGAAGCTCAAGCGGAACGTGGTGGCCAAGGATTTCGCGGAGGAGATCGAGGCGATTTACCGCGCGTAGGGGGTGTCCCCCGAGCTGTCCGGGCCCGGTCCGGTACCGCGGTGATCCGCCGTCGTGGCTGCGCGCCACGGCGGCGGATTTTCGTTGCCCGGGACGCCGTCCGCCCGCGCCGCACCGGCGGCCGGTCCGGGCGGATGCCTTCGGGTGGCGCCTAGAGCAGTTCCTTCAGCCGTTCCGCCAGCAGGTCCCAGCGCCACTTCTCCTCCACCCAGGCGCGGCCGCGTGCGCCCATGGTGCGGCGCAGGTCCGGGTCCTGGAGCAGGGTGACGATGCGGTCCGCGGTGGGGGCCGGGGAACCGCCGGGGACGACCCAGCCCGTCTCGCCGTCCAGGACCGCGTCGGGGGCGCCGCCCGAATCGCCCGCCACCACGGGGAGTCCGGTGGCGGAGGCCTCCAGGTAGACGATGCCGAGGCCCTCGACGTCCAGCCCGCCGCGGCGGGTGCGGCAGGGCATCGCGAAGACGTCGCCGGCGCCGAAGTGGGCCGGCAGCTCCTCCCAGGGGACCGCGCCGGTGAAGCGCACCGCGTCCCCGACCCCCTTCTCCTGGGCCAGCGCGTGCAGCTCCTTCTCGTACGGGCCGCCGCCGACGATCAGCAGGACGGCATCGGGCACCGCGGAGACGATGGCCGGCATCGCCTCGATCAGGGTGTCCTGGCCCTTGCGCGGGACGAGCCGCGAGACACAGACCACCACCGGCCGGCCGGTGAGCCCGAGCGCGGCCCGCACGGCGTCGCCCCCCGAGCCGGGGTGGAAGGTCTTCTCGTCCACACCGGGCGGGAGTTGGACCATCCGCCGCGCGGCTTGCGGGGTGAGCGCACCGGCGATCCGCGAGCGGGTGTACTCGCCCAGGTAGGTGAGCGTGTCGGTGCCTTCCCCGATCCGGCGCAGCAACTGCCGGGCGGCCGGCAGCTGCGCCCAGCCCGCCTCGTGGCCGTGCGTGGTCGCCACGATGCGGCGGGCACCGGCCGAGCGGAGCGCCGGCGCCATCAGCCCGAGCGGCGCCGCCGCGCCGAACCACACCGAGGAGCAGCCGTGTTCGCGCAGCAGCCCGGTGGCCCGCCGGGTCACCCCCGGGGTCGGCAACAGCATCGTCGTACGGTCGCGTACCACCGGGAACGGCTGCTCGGCGTCGAAGGCGGCGGTGGCCGCGAGACCCTCCGCGCCGCGCTTCCAGGTCGAGGCGTAGACGACGACCTGGGAGGGGTCCAGCCGCAGCGCCATACTGTGCAGGAAGGCCTGGATGCCGCCGGGCCGGGGCGGGAAGTCGTTCGTGACGATCAAGGTCTTGTGCACGATGGTCTCTCGGCGGTCGGTCTCAGCAGTCGGTCTCGGCGGTTCCGGCCCGACAGTACCGGTCGGCGACCGGCCGGGGGCGGCCCGCCCCGCCACGCCCGTCCTCCTCTACGGTGGCGACCGGCCGCGACCGGCCGCTACCGGCATCATGCAGGCAGCGGGCACGAGCGGGCCTCGGTGCGCAGGGCACCGGCCCACGGGGCCGCAGGCGGCGCCGGAGGCGACGGCCGACGGAGCGATGAGGTGACGATGAGCAGCATCGGCGGAGCGCGCGGGGTGTGGCTCCCGGTCGCGGCCTGGGCCGTGACCCGGGCCGTGATCCTGCTGTGCGTACTGAGGGTGCTGGTGCTGCCCGGGCCGGATGTCACCACCGATGTCTCGGTGATCTATCAGAACTGGTCCGAGGTCCTGAAGACCGGCACCTTCCCGCTGGCCGATGTGACCTGGCAGTACCCGCCGGCCGCCGCGCTGGCGATCCTCTCCCCCGGTCTGCTGCCGTTCCTGGACTACGCCCCCGCGTTCTTCACCCTGATCCTGCTCACGGACGCGGCGGCGCTGGCGCTCTTCCTGCGGGCCGGCCGGCGGCCGGGCCATCGCCCGGCGGGGGCCTGGGTGTGGATCGCGGGCGTGGCGCTGCTGGGTCCGACCGCGTACGCCCGCTACGACCTGATGGTCGCCGCCGTGGCCGCCGCCGCGCTGTTCGCGGCCGCCCGCCGGCCCCGGGTGGCGGGCGCGCTGGTCGCCTTCGGTGCGCTGCTGAAGGTCTGGCCCGTCCTGCTGCTGACGGGGGCGGCGGTGCGCGGGCGCCGGGCACGTGCGCTGTGGTGGAGCGCGGCCGGCACCGCGGCTGCGCTGACCCTGTTCTTCGTGGCCGCCGCACCGGGCGCGCTGGCGTTCCTCACCTTCCAGCGCGACCGCGGGACGGAGGTCGAATCGCTCGGCGCGCTGGTCTTCCATATCGCCCGGCACTACGGGTGGGACGGCCAGGTACTGCTGCACTACGGCTCACTGGAGTTCCTCGGACCGGGCGTCCCGCTCGTCAGCACCCTGGCGCTCACCCTGAGCCTCGCCGCCGTGGGCTGGCTGTTCCTGTGGCGGCTGCACGCCCGGGAGCCGGGCCCCACGACGCCGAGCGACGCCGCCTTCACCGCCACTTTGCTGTTCACGACCACCAGCCGCGTCATCAGCCCGCAGTACATGCTCTGGCTGGTGGGGCTCGCCGCGGTGTGTGTGACGGTCCGGGCCGGCCGGCAGACGCTGCCGGCCGTGCTGGTCCTGCCGGCCACCGGGCTCACCCAGCTGGAGTTCCCCGTCTGGTTCGCACACATCGTGGCGAGCGACCTTCCGGCCGTCGTGCTGCTGGCCGTGCGCAACGGCCTGCTGGTCGCCGCGTCGCTGCTCGCCTGCCACCGGCTGTGGGTCTCCACGCGGGGCAGCGGGCCCGGGCGTACGGGGCCGCTCGGCGTGGTACGCGCACGCCGGCCGGTCGGCGAGACCACCGCCGCTCCCCCACGGCTCACCGGCTCCGCCCCGCAGACGCCGGCGGACGGGTCGCCGTCACCGGGACGCTGAGCCCCGGCCCTCACCGCCGCAGCTGTGCCTTCACATAAGCCCGCCACTGCCGGGTGAACTCCGCGAGGCCGAGGCCCAGTTGGGAGCGCAGGGCGCGGTCCGTCCGGTCGGCGTGAGCCGGCGGCCGGTGTCCGGGGCCGGCGGCCGGTGAGGCCGGACGGGAGCCCGCGGCGACCGCCGTGGCCGCCTCCATCGGCGCCCCTGCACTCCCCGACGAGACCCGTAGCGCGCTCTTGCCCGCCGCCCGGTAGAAGGCGATCAGTTTGCCCTCGCCCCACTTGGCGGCGATCATCCGGCACGCCAGCCAGCTGCCCTCGTAGGCCTTGGCCAGCCGGTCGGCGCCGGCCTTGAACCCGAAGTCCGCGTCGGTCGGCAGGTGGCCGGGGACCTTGCCCCGGGCGACCGCGCGGGTGAGTTCGGGGGCGGTGGCGGCGGGCTTGCGGTGGCTGCCCCGGTAGGCGACCCAGTCGGCGAAGCCCTCCGAGAGCCACAGCGGGGTCGCCGCCGTGGTGGCCGTGCGGGTGGCGACATGGGTGGTCTCGTGGGTGAGGACCACTGTGCGGCCCAGGTCGTTGAGCTCCTCGTAGGCTTCGGGGTTGATGATCACGCGGTCCGCGGGCGCGGGCGCGGAGACGCCCGCCTCCCCCGTGGTGACCGCCGCGATCCCCGCGTAGCCGGACGCATCGTCGCTGCCCATCAGCTGCGCCATCCGCTCGACCGAATCCGGCGCCTCCACCACGACCTTCTGCGACCACTTCCCCTTCCAGGCGGCCGACACCGCGGGCACCGCCCGGTCCACCCGGTGCGCCAGATCCTGCAGCCGCGCCAGATGCGCGGCGTCGCCCAGGACCAGGCCGTACCGGCCGCGGACCAGCCGCACCGGTCCCTGGTCCCACAGCTGACGGGTGCCGCTCTTGCCCGCCGCCGCGCCATCGGTGTCGGAGGAGATCAGCCAGCGGCCGTCCCGCCGGGTCAGGGTGAGGTACTGGACGGCGTGCACCGGCGAGGTGTCATAGCCCTTGAAGCGGTAGCGCAGCTGCACCTTCGCGGCCAGGTGCGCGTCGGATTCGCCGGCCGCGAGCGGGAAGGCGCCGGTCGCGTCGAGCTCGTAGTGCCAGTCGGCCAGCGGCACGCCTGCCAGGTGGGCGAACATCGTGCGCTGACGGTCCCGGTAGCCGGTGGCCCGCGGGTCGACGGTGGCCAGGAAGCCCGCCGCGTCCCGCCGCTGGACGGCCCGCGCACGGGTGTCGAGCATCCGCTGGACGTCCGGGTAGCGCGCCGGGGTGGAGTTCGTGGGCGCACAGCCGGTCAGCGGGACGAGCAGCGCGAGGAGCAGGGCGGCACAGCCCGCCGCCCCGGCCCGCGACAGCCGTCGCCCCGCCCACTGGTATGACATGCGGACGATCGTAGATCCGGCCCGGCCGGGGCAAAAACGCTGCGTTCCGCCTCAGGGCCTGGTGATGGACGAGATCGGCATCATCCCGACGGGGTCGTAGCGGACCCGTGCCCCGGGATAGGGCGCATGGACCACTTGGCCGTTGCCGACGTACATCCCGACGTGGCTGCCGTCCGAGCGGTAGATGACCAGGTCACCGGGCTGCGCCTGGCTGAGCGGCACCTGCCGGCCGGCGCCGCGCTGCGCCTGCGAGGTACGCGGGAGGGAGACGCCGGCCCGCCCGTAGGCCCATTGGGTGAGTCCGGAGCAGTCGAAGGACGCGGGGCCGTTGCCTCCCCATGCGTAGGGCCGGCCGACCGCGGCGCGCACCGCGGCGACGGCCGCGGCGGCCCGCCCGGAGGCCGGTACGGCCCCCCGCAGGTCCGGGACCGCCTCATGGCGCCCGTCGCTCCGGGCGGCCCGGGCGTAGGCCTCCCTGGCGTCCCTGGGGAGCGCGTTCAGCAGCCGCCGCGCAGTGGCCAGCTTGCGCTGGACGTCCTTCTTGTGGCGCGCGACGTCCTTGCGGCCGGCCTCCAGCTCCGCCAGCTTCCGTACGGTCTCCCTGCGCTGCTGCTCCAGGGAGCGCTGTGCGGCCCTCAGCCCGCGCAGCTCGCGCGCCTGGCCGGCGCCCAGCCGGTCGAGGGCGGAGGCCTTCTCCAGGTAGGTGTCGGGCCGTTCGGAGAGCATCAGCCGGACCGTGGGGTCCATCCCGCCGGCCCGGTACTGCGCGGCCGCCAGCGCGCCCAGCCTGCCGCGCATCCGGTTGACCCGCTCCTGAGCGCGGGCGGTGCGGTCCTGGAGGGCCGCCACCTGGCCGCGCAGCTTCTTGGTCCGTGCGTCCGCGCCGTTGAACTTCTCGGTGGCCCGCTCCGCCTGTTCGTAGAGGTGGTCGACCCGCGAGGCCGCCGCATCGCGGCCGGCGGCGCGGCCGGCCGGGTCGGCGAAGGCCTGCGGTGCCGACAGCGCGGCGGCCGCGGCCGTCAGGGCGGCCGACACCGCGGTGACCCCGGCGAGGGTGGTCCGGCCTTGCTGCGAGGTACGGCGGTGGGACGCCACGAGAGCCGAACTCCTTCCGATGGGGGTACCCCCTGCTTGAGCGCAGCCGAGAACTCGGGGGAAGCCCCTACCGCCCCGGGAGGACGGTCGGTGAACCGGAAGCTGCGAGGGCAGACAGTACGGCGCCGGTGCGATCCGGCCAAAGCCGTCTTTTCGCCCGCAAAAAGCCGCCCCGCCGGTGACTGTGCAGGTCACCGGCGGGGCGGTAAGTCAGCGGCCGAGGCCGCAATTCGCCCGTTCGGGCGGCAGGTTGAGAGGGTTGTGAGGCTTGTCAGACTCGCACGCCGAACGCGAACGGCATGTTGCCGATCGGCTCGTAGCGCACGGCGGCACCGGGCTTCGGCGCATGCAGCACCTGACCGTTGCCCGCATAGAGACCGATGTGGTGCAGGTCGCTGTAGAAGAGCACCAGATCGCCGGGCTTGAGAGCGCTCTGCGAGCCGATCCGGGTACCGGCGTTGGCCTGTGCCTGCGAGGTACGCGGGATCGACTGGCCGGCCTGCTGGTAGGCCCAGGAGGTCAGCCCCGAGCAGTCGAAGGAGGACGGGCCGGTGGCGCCCCAGACGTACGGCGAACCTATCTTGGACTGGGCGGCGGACAGGGCGGCCGCGCCGCGCTGCGAAGCCGGCACGTCATCGCCGAGGTTGACCCGCGAGTTGCTGCGGTTGGCGCGGTTCTCCTCGGCCTGCATGGCCGCCCGCTCCTTGGCCGTCATCTTGTTGAGCAGCTGCTGCGCCTCGGCCAGCTTGCCCTTGATCTCGTCCTTCTTGTCACCGAGCGCCTTACGGGTCTCGGAAAGGTCCTTGATCTTGGCCGAGGCCTCCGCGCGCTCCTGGGCGAGCCGGCGCTGCTTGTCCGCGACGGTCTTGAGCTGGTCGGCCTGCTTGCCGCTCAACTGGTCGAGGGTGGCGGCCTTTTCGAGGTAGGTGTCCGGGTCGCCGGAGAGGAACAGCTGGACCGAGGGGTCGATGCTGCCGCTGCGGTACTGGCCGGAGGCGACGGCGCCGAGGCCCTTGCGCATCTGGTTGAGGTCACCCTGGCCGCGGGCGACCTTGTCCTGGAGGTCGTCGACCTCCTTCTGGAGCTTGTCCTGCTGCTCCTTGACCCCGTCGTACTTCTCGGTGGCCTGCTCGGCCTCGTTGTACAGCTTGTCGACCTCGGACTTGACGTCCTTCTTCGACTGATGGGGGTCGGCCTGGGCGGCCTGGGACGAAAGGGCGACGGCCGCCGCGGCGGTGGCGGTGAGCACGGTCACGCGAGTACGGCTCGGCTGCTTGGGTCGACGGTGGGACGCCACGGGGGCGAGCTCCTTCTTCCTCCAGCCGCCTACCGGGAAGTGGGGGGGGTGAGACCCCGGCTCCGCGTGAACGCCGCGGACTCGGCGGTACCTCCACGGTTCATCCCGGTTGGATGATCAGATTCATGGAGGTTCGGGCCTGACCTTAGTAACCGAGCTGTGATCGCTTCAAATCCTCAGGCAAAAATTCTGCGCCACCAGCCCCATCCTTTACCAACATCACACAGCCTGTGAGCGTCAATTGACGCTCAGAGACGGTTCGTCGGCGATTTCGGGGTTTCCGGTGGGGCGGCCGCGGGCAGGGCGTCAGGTCCGGGCAAGTCTCTTGAGGAGCAGGGCCGATGCCACCGGCCGCGCCCCGGCCTTCGCCACCCCGTCGGCCACTTCCCGGTCCGTGGAGACCACGACGACCGGTCGGCCGGGCGGTTCGGCCCGAACCAGTTGACGAATCAGTTCATCGGCCGTTACGCCCGGTTTGCTGAACAGGACCCGGACTCCGCGCGGCGGTGCGAGCAGCACCGGCGCCGCCAGCTCCGCGCCGTCGAAGACACAGGTCATCTCCGCACCGGTCTGCGCCGCCAGCACCGCGAGGCCGCCCAGCAGGCGCAGCCGCTGCTTGTCGAGCGGCATGGTCGGATAGCCGGTTTTGGTGACGTTGTAGCCATCCACCACCAAATGCGCCTGCGGCAGCGCCAGAAGCTGGTCGAGCAGCGCCGGGTCCATCTCCGACAGCGCCCGCGTCGCGATGTCCTTGGGCGTCATCCGTCCCGGCGCGACCGCCTCGACGGTGTCCGCCGGATGGACGCTGGCCGGCGGCAGCGCCAGTTCGCGGCGCAGCCCCTGCGCCGCGTCCAGGACCGTGTCGAGCAGCAGCCGCAGCCGCATGTCCTCGACGCTGCGGCCCTCGCGGGCGGAGCGCCGGCTGGTCTCCAACGCCGTCTCCGCCTCGGCGATCCGGGCCTTGAGCCGGCGCACCTCACTGTCCGCGGCGGTCTTCTCCGTGGCCGCCCGGTCCCGAACGTCCGTCATGGCGGCCTCGGCCTTGCGCACCGCGGCCTCACCCCGCTTGACGTCGCTCAGCGCGCTGCGCAGCTTGCGCCGCAGCGACTCGTTCTCCTTGCGGACGGCGTCCAGGTCCACCCGGATCCGGTCGGCTTCCGTGCGGGCCTCGCCGCGCGCCTGCGCCAGCTCCTCGCGCAGCCTGGTCAGTTCGCGTTCGGCCTCCTCGCCGGCCCGCTCGGCGCGCGCCCGCTGCGCCTCCTCACCGGCCGCCGCGACGAGCTTGACCCAGCCTTCGGGGCGCAGCACATAGGCGGCCGCCGCGACATCGAGCGGATCCGCGGCCGCGGGCGGGGTGCCGTGCTCCAGCGCCGCGGCGAGCTCCGACTGCGCCTCGCGCAGCTTGCCCGCGATCCGCTGCCGGAAGACCGCGTCGCTCTCCAGCGCCGCGGCCATCGCATTTCCGGCGAATTTGGCCCGACGAGTCGGGGTGAACCGGGCGTACTGCCGCAGCGGGGGCGGGAGTTCGGCGAGGGTCAGCGCGCCGAACGACTCCGCGGTGAGCGCCACGACCCGGCGCCGCACGCCCTCGGGCAGCGGACGGTCGAGCACATCGTCGGCCGCACTCTCCGGTGCGTCGTCACGCTGGGCCCCCGGCTCCCCCTCTGGACGGTCCACCACGGCTGCATCGCTCCGATCTCAGGCGTTCGCGCCCGGACGGTCGACCAGCTCGATCTGGTCGACCGCGTTGCACCAGCGGCAGCGCACGGACTCGATGCTCTCACTGAGGACCTCGCGCTCCTCCACCGTCGGCGCCCCGGCCAGGTCAAGGTGGACGTACTCCACGACCTTGGACCGGCGGGTCACGTCGAACCGCGTGAGGTTGCCGCACAGCGTGCAGCGCCACCGGGTCCCGTCCGTCGGCAGGGGAACAGCCATCGTGTCGTCCTCTTTCGTGCTCATCGGTGTCGTGCTGCTGCGCGGTTCACGCGGTGCGCCGTCGGATCGCGGAAGTACGCAAAGTACTGCCTGTAACCCTACGGCCTGATGGGGTGGCGGTGCGGGCCCGCCCAGGTGCCGGGACGCGGCGAGGCACTCTGTCCCGATTGCCCGCATTGGGTCATGATCACCTCATGACGGCGCCGGCCCCCTCACCCCGCTCTCCCCGCTCGTCCGGTCTCCTCCCCCGCCCTCCGCACCCCACGCGGTCGCTGGCCGCGGTGTGCTCGCGGATGACGAATGTGCTGATCGGCCTGTGCTGCGCGGTCTTCGTGCTCGGCCCCGCCTCGGGCCTGAACCGGATATACGGCACCGGCGAGGCCCTGCTCAAGGCCCAGACCGCGTATTTCGAGCGGTGGGGCGTGATCCCACTGGAGCTGTGGAGCGGTTCGCTACGGGCGCTGATCACCCCGCTCACCGCCTTGTTCGTGCACGGCAGCTGGCTGCACCTGCTCGGCAATGCGCTGTTCCTCTACGTCTTCGGCGCCATGACCGAAGCACGTATGGGCAGGCTGCCGTTCACCGCCTTCTACCTCATCATCGGCTACCTGGCGCTGCTCGGCTACGCGGCCGCCCACGCCACCTCGGGGCAGACCCTGGTGGGCGCCTCCGGCTCGATCTCCGGCATCCTCGGCGCCTTCCTCTTCCTGTTCCCCACGGCCCGGGTCACCAGCGTCTTCCCGTTCCTCTTCTTCCTGCCGCTGCGCTTTCCCGCCTGGATCGTGCTGCTGTTCTGGTTCGTCCTGCAGTGGCAGGCCGCGCAGGACGACCCCCGCGGTCCCGGCGTCGCCTACCTCGCCCATGTCATCGGCTTCGCACTCGGCTTCCTGTACGCCTGGGCCCGCTACCGGAGGGATAGTGTGGGGGCCACCAGGGGAGATGACCGGGCGACCAAGGGAGAGAGCCAGCCGTGATCACGTCGATCGTGCTCATCAAGACCAACGTGGACCAGATCCCGGAGATCGCCGAGAAGATCGCCGCGCTGGAAGGGGTCAGCGAGGTCTACTCGGTCACCGGGGCCCACGACCTGATCGCCATGGTGCGGGTCGCCGCCCACGACGACCTCGCGGACGTCATCCCCGGCCGCATCAGCAAGGTCCCCGGCGTCGCCTCCACGGAGACGCATATTGCGTTCCGCACGTATTCGCAGCATGACCTTGAGGCTGCGTTTGCGATTGGGCTCGACGCGTAGCGTTTTCTTTTCTTCCCACGTTTTCGGCTTCCCACCGTGGGGGGTCTCGCCGTTTTGCGCCCGCTTCGCGGTGCGCCGGCCGTTGCGCCTGCGGCGGGCGGGTCCGCTGCGCGGGGCCCGTCCGCTGCGCTTTACCTCGGCCCATTTTTGGCTTTCCCTCCGTGGAGGCTGCTCGCCGCTGCGCCTGGCGGCGGGCCGGGTCCGCTGCGCGGGGCCGTTCCGCTGCGCTTTGCCTCGGCCCGTTTTTGGCCTGCTCGCCGTTGCTCCCCCACTGCCTAAGGGGCGTGGGAGGTACCCCCAGCGGCGGGCGGGGTCCGCTGCGCGGGGCGGTGGGTGCGGTGACGGGCCTCCGGGGCAGGGGTGTGGGACTGCTTCGCTTTACGTCCCACACCCCTGCCCCTCCGACCCGTCCCCTCCCGTGGGTGAGTAAGTGAACGTGGGTGGGGGCGGGCGTCGATCACAGCCCACTCCCTCCCCCCATGCCATGGCTCTTTCCCTGTGCCATGGCGATTCCCTGTGCCCACGGCCATTTCCCCACGTCCACGACGCGCATCGGACCAGCCACACTCACCCCCACCGGCCTCCTTCCCACCCCCCCAACGGGAGGGGACGGGCCGGAGCGGGTGGGTGTCCGGACGTAAAGCGAAGCAGTCCGGACACCCACCCGCGCAGGCCCGTCACCGCACCCCAACAGCCCCGCGCAGCGGACCCGCCCCGCGCAGCGGCAACACCCGCCGCCAGGCGCAGGCGCGAAAGCCGAAAACGAGCCGAGGCCAAGCGCAGCGAACCCCGCCCGCCGCCAGGCGAAACGGCGGGAAAGCCAAAAACGTGGGCCAGAGGCAAAGCGCAGCGGACCGGCGAGCAACCCCCACGGCGCCGCAGACAAAAAACGTGGGATTCAAACCGCGCTTCGCGCGGGCACGCAACGGCCGTCCTCCGTGTGGTAGTTCCAACGGGCGCCGTTCGTGACCAGTTCCCTGACCGCGCGGAGGAAGCGGTCGACATGCTCATCAGGCGTTCCCACGCCAAGGCTGACGCGGATGGCGTTCAGGGAGCGCTCGCCGGGGGCCGCCTCCGGGGCGCCGCACTCTCCCGGGTCCTGCGGTTCGCTGCCCAGGAGGGTGCGGACGAGGGGGTGTGCGCAGAACAGGCCGTCGCGGACGCCGATGCCGTACTCCGCCGAGAGCGCCGCGGCGAAGTGCGAGCTGTTCCAGCCCTCGACGACGAAGGAGAAGACGCCCACCCGCGCCGCGTCCTCGCCGAAGAGCGAGAGCACGTTCACCTCGGGCACCTCGGCCAGGCCCTCCCGGACCCGGGTGATCAGCGCCTGCTCGCGGGCGGCCAGGTCCTCGAAACCGGCCTCGGTCAGGGCCTGGCAGGCCGAGGCGATGGCGTAGGCGCCGATGACGTTGGGCGAACCGGCCTCGTGACGGGCGGCGGTGGTGTGCCACTCGACGTCCACCCCGCCGTCCGTGCGCCGGGAGACCTTGCGGCTGGCGCCGCCGCCGGCCAGATACGGGGCGGCGTCCTGCAGCCAGTCCGCGCGGCCGGCCAGCACACCGGCGCCGAACGGGGCGTAGAGCTTGTGGCCGGAGAAGGCGACCCAGTCGACGTCCAGCTCCGTGATGTTCACCGGGTGGTGCGGGACGAGCTGCGCCGCGTCCAGCACGATCCGCGCGCCGTGCGCATGCGCGGCGGCCGCCAGCTCGCGCACCGGCCACAGCTCACCGGTCACGTTCGACGCACCGGTCACACAGACCAGCGCCGGGCCGTACGGGTCGCGCTCGGCCAGCGCCTTCTCCAGGGTGTCCACCGCCTGCTGCGGGGTGCGCGGCGCGTTGAGGTAGGTGACGGTGACGTCCGCGCGCTGCTCCCACGGCAGCAGCGAGGCGTGGTGCTCGGTCTCGAAGACGAACACCCGGGTGTCCTGCGGGAGGACGGAGGCGAGCAGGTTCAGGGAGTCCGTGGTCGAGCGGGTGAAGACCACCTGATCCTCGTCTCCGCACCCCAGGAACTCCGCGATGGTCCGGCGGCTGTTCTCGAAGAGGTCGGTGGAGAGCTGCGAGAGGTACCCGGCGCCGCGGTGCACGCTGCCGTAGTACGGGGCGTAGGCCGCCACGTCGTCCCAGACCCGCTGCAGCGCGGGGGCGCTGGCGGCGTAGTCCAGCGCGGCGTAGTCGACTTCGCCGCCGGTCACCAGCGGGACGCGGACGTCCCGGCCGAGGACGGGCAGCGGGGCACAGACGGAGCGGTCGGCGGCAACGGCGGAAACGGACATGGCGAACTCCCGTAAGAAGTAAGTGAATTCGCTGCGGGGCAGAGCGCGTCAGGTGCGCGCAGGGCGCACGGCGCGGCGCCGCAGCGGAAAGAAAAAGGGGATGCGGGAAAGGGGCCGTCGAGCCCTATCGCATTCGCTGATTCACGGAAGTTCTCCCTCGGGGACCAGGATCCCTGGCGAGGGATCCGCGCTTGCCGCAGACCTCGCTGCCTACGGCCTGGTCATCACCCGGGGCACCCCGCCACGGAAGGAGGGTTGCCGGACAGCGGGCCGGGGCCTGCATCGCTGTCACTCGTGACCTGCGCAGAATCATGCCATACGGGCAACATCACGCAAGCCCCGGTCCGGATGGCGGAACGGGGCTTGCGTCACACTCTGCGTCACCGGGCGCTCAGGTGTTGCTGGCGGTCACCCAGCGCTCCAGCGCCTGCCGGGCCGCCCCGGAGTCGATCGCGGCGGCGGCCCTGTCGATCCCGGCCCGGATCTGCTGCGCCAGTGGGGCGTCGGAGGGCTCCAGCGCGACCAGCGCCGCCGCGGAGTTCAGCAGTACCGCATCGCGCACCGGACCGGTCTCCCCGTCCAGCACCCGACGGGCCACCTCCGCGTTGTACGACGCGTCGGCGCCGCGCAGCGCCTCCACCGGCACCAGGTCGATGCCCACGTCGCGCGGGTCGAAGGCCTCCTCGCGCACCGTGCCGTCCCGGACGATCCAGACCCGGGAGGTCGCGGTGGTGGTCAGCTCGTCCAGGCCGTCGTCGCCCCGGAAGACCAGCGCCGAGGAGCCGCGCTCGGCGAGCACCCCGGCCAGGATCGGCGCCATCCGGGCGTCCGCGACTCCGGTCGCCTGGGCGCGGACCTTCGCGGGGTTGGTCAGCGGGCCCAGCACGTTGAACGTCGTACGGATGCCGAGCTGGCCCCGGGCGTTGGCGACGTGCCGCAGCGCGGGGTGGAACTTCACCGCGAAGCAGAAGGTGATGCCCGCTTCCCGGGCGACCTCGGTGACCCGCTGCGGGGTGAGGTCGAGATTGACGCCGAGCTTCTCCAGCACGTCGGAGGCGCCGCTGGCCGAGGACGCCGCGCGGTTGCCGTGCTTGACGACCCTGGCTCCGGTGCCGGCCACCACGATCGAGGACATCGTGGAGATGTTGACGGTCTTGGCGCCGTCGCCGCCGGTGCCGACGATGTCCACGCTCGGTCCCGGCACCTCGATCAGCCGGGCGTGCTCGTACATGGTCCGGACCAGCCCGGAGATCTCGGCGACGGTCTCGCCCTTGGCCCGCAGCGCCACCGCGAAGCCGGCGATCTGGGCGTCGCCCGCCTCTCCCCGCATGATCTTGTCCATCGCCCAGGCGGTGTCCTCCGCGGCGAGGTCACGGCCGTCGAGCAGGGCGTTGAGGATGCCCGGCCAGGTGTGGGCCGCCACGCTGTCGCCGCCGAGGGGGGTCGCAACGTTCATGGTCCACACTCCTGATTTGTCTCCTGCTTGTGCGTTCACCCTATCGAGCCGCCGGGCACGCCGGAGGGCCCCGTCCGGTGCTGAGACGGGGCCCTCTGGGTGGCGTACTCCTACGGTGCGCTACGAGGCGCCGAGGTGATCAGTGGTGGCCGTGGCCGCTCGTGATCTCCTTGTACTCCTCGACCGTGGGCTTGGCGATGACGTTGTCCTCGCCGTAGTAGCTCTTGGAGAGCTTGGCGCGCAGCTTCTGCGAGCGCGAGAGCTTGCGCTCCACGCCGTTCTCGTCGACCTCCGGGCCCAGTTCGAGCGGCGCGGGCTGCTCGTGCTGGGTGAGCACGTGCAGCTGCTCCTGGTCGAGCGGCTCGTGGACCTCGATGAACTCACCGTGCGGCAGGCGCTTGATGATGCCGGACTCGCGTCCGTGCAGCACCTTGTCCTTGTCACGGCGCTGCAGACCCAGGCAGATCCGCTTGGTGGCGATGAAGCCCAGCACCGGCCCGACGAAGAACGCGATCCGGACGAACCAGGTGATCGAGTTGATCGAGAGGTGGAAGTGGGTGGCCCACAGGTCGTTGCCGCCACCGATCAGCATCACGAAGTACGCGATCAGCCAGGCGACGCCGAAGCCGGTACGGGTCGGGACGTTGCGCGGGCGGTCCAGGATGTGGTGCTCGCGCTTGTCGCCCTTGACCCAGGACTCGACGAACGGGTAAACGGCGATCGCGACCAGGACCAGCGGGAAGATCAGGATCGGGATCAGCACACCGAAGTTGACGGTGTGGCCCCAGAAGTTCCACTCCCAGCCCGGCATGACACGCACCAGACCCTCGGCGAAGCCCATGTACCAGTCGGGCTGGGCGCCGGTGGAGACCTGGTCGGGCCGGTAGGGGCCGATCGCCCACACCGGGTTGATGCTGGCGACCGCGGCGATCGCGGCGATCACACCGAAGACCAGGAAGAAGAAGCCTCCGGCCTTGGCCATGTAGACCGGCAGCAGCGGCATGCCCACGACGTTGTTGTTGGTCTTGCCGGCACCCGGGAACTGGGTGTGCTTGTGGTAGAAGACCAGGATCAGGTGCGCCACCAGCAGGCCGAGCATGATGCCCGGCAGCAGCAGGACGTGCACCGTGAAGAACCGCGGGATGATGTCGTGCCCCGGGAACTCCCCGCCGAAGATGAAGAACTGCAGGTACGAACCGACCAGCGGCATCGCCAGGATGACGCCCTCGATGAACCGCACACCGGTGCCGGAGAGCAGGTCGTCGGGGAGCGAGTAGCCGGTGAAGCCGGTGAACATGCCCAGCACGAACAGCAGGAAGCCGAACAGCCAGTTGACCTCGCGCGGCTTGCGGAAGGCGCCGGTGAAGAACACCCGCATCATGTGGACCATCATCGCGGCCAGGAAGACCAGCGCGGCCCAGTGGTGGATCTGGCGGATGAGCAGGCCGCCGCGCACGTCGAAGCTGATGTCCAGCGTCGACTCGAAGGCCTGGGTCATCCGGATTCCCTGCATGGGCACATAGGAACCGTGATAGGTCACCTCGGCCATGCTCGGGTGGAAGAACAGCGTCAGATAGACACCGGTCAGGATGATGATGATGAAGCTGTAGAGCGCGACCTCACCCAGCATGAAGGACCAGTGGTCCGGGAAGATCTTGCGCATGTTGGACTTGGCCAGGCTGTAGATGCCCAGTCGGCCGTCCGCCCAGTCCGCGATCCGCTCGCCCCGTGGCGCCGGGCCACGGCGTGTGCTGGTCGCGGTTGTCTCGTTACTCATCCGCGCTCCCAGAAACTCGGGCCGACGGGCTCCTCGAAGCCGCTTGCGGCCTCCAGGAAGCCGTCCTTCTCCGTGATGTGCAGCTGCGGCAGGGCGTGTCCGGCCGGACCGAAGATCACCCGACCGCCGTCAGAGAGGTCGAACGTCGACTGGTGGCACGGGCAGAGCACGTGGTGCGTCTGCTGCTCGTACAGGCTGATCGGGCAACCCACGTGGGTGCAGATCTTCGAGTACGCCACGATGCCCTCGTGCGACCAGGACAGCTCGTGCTTGTCCTTGATGTCCTGCGGCTGGATCCGCACGAGCATCAGGGCGTCCTTGGCGATCTTCTCGGCGAACTCCTCGTCGTTCTCCTCCAGGCCCTCGGGCTTGGCGAACGTCAGGGAGCCGACCGCGATGTCCTCGGGACGCAGCGGGAGGTTGGTGGACTGGTTGACGAGCCGGACGCCCCTCTTCCAGTTCGTGGTGCGCAGCTTGTTCCCGGGCAGCGGGCCGAGGTCACGCAGCAGGACGACACCGGAGAGCGGCACCAGCGCCAGCGCACCGAACATCGTGTTGCGGACCAGCTTGCGGCGGCCGATCTGCGACTCCTTCGCACCCTGTGCGAAGTCCGCCATGACCTTGGCCTTGACCTCCGGGGCCGCCTCGATCGGGTGGCGCTCGTCGGCGACCTCCTCGTCGGACATCAGCGTGCGGGCCCAGTGGACCGCGCCGGCGCCGATGCAGAAGAGGGCCGCACCGAGGGTCAGACCCAGCGCGAAGTTCAGCGCGCTGATGTGACCGATCGGCCAGATGTAGACGATCTTGTCGATCGGGATCGCCACGTACGAGGCGATGAAGCCGACCGTGGCGATCATCGACACCACGAAGAGCAGCGCCACGGTGCGCTCGGAGCGCCTGGCGGCCCCCTCGTCGATGTCCTGGGCGCGGTGCTCGTGGGGCGGCAGGCCCGGGTCGGCGAACGGGTTCTCCGCCGTGGCCACCGCTCCTTCGTGAGCCGTCTCCCGCTCACTGGGAAGGGTTTCTTCTGGCACGTCTTCGTGTCGTCCAGTCTCGCTCATGACTTCTTGGCCTTCGTAGTCCGGGCTGCGACCCAGATGGCGACCGCGATCAGCGCGCCCAGGCCGAAGATGTAGCCGAAGAGACCCTCACTGACCGGACCGAGACCGCCGAGGTCGAGGCCGCCGGGGCTCTCGGAATCATCGCCGTTGACGGCGCCGAGGTACGCGATGATGTCCTTCTTGTTCTCCTTCGACAGCGAGCCGTCACCGAAGGAGGGCATGTTCTGCGGGCCGGTCTCCATGGCCTCGTAGATGTGCTTCGGGTCCACGCCTTCGAGCGTCGGTGCGAACTTGCCGTCGGTCAGGGCGCCGCCCTTACCGGTGAAGTTGTGGCACTGCGCGCAGTTGGTGCGGAACAGCTCGCCGCCCTTGCCGATGTCGGCACCGTTGGCGCTGTACTGCTCCTTGGACGGCACGCTCGGGCCGGGGCCCAGCGACGCGACATAGGCCGCGAGCTGGTCGATCTGGGCGTTGGTGTAGATGTTCTTCTTCCGCGGCACCTGGGCGCCGGGCTGCTGGGCCGGCATCCGGCCGGTGCCCACCTGGAAGTCCACGGCTGCGGCGCCGACGCCGACCAGGCTCGGACCGTCGGAGGTGCCCTGACCGCCGGTGCCGTGGCAGCTGGCGCAGCCCACGGCGAAGAGCTTCTTGCCCTCCTTGACGGCAAGAGACTGGGCGGTGTCATCGGCCTGAGCCTTGTCCGCCGGCGCGAACGCGGCGTACAGCCCCCCAGTGACCGCCAGCGCGAAGAGTAGGACGACGAGCGCCGCCAGCGGATGGCGCCGTCGTGCGGAGAGCTTTTTCACGGATTACCCCGGTGTCAGGATCTTCTGCGTCGATGCTTTGGCTATGTCTGTCTGATATGCGGTACCGGTCGGACCGGTTACCGGATCAGGTAGATCGTGGCGAAGAGGCCGATCCAGACGACATCGACGAAGTGCCAGTAGTAGGACACGACGATGGCCGCGGTGGCCTGCGTGTGGGTGAACCTCTTGGCCGCGTACGTCCTGCCCAGGACCAGCAGGAAGGCGATCAGACCGCCCGTCACATGCAGTCCGTGGAAGCCGGTGGTCAGGTAGAACACCGAGCCGTACGGGCCGGACGAGAGCGACAGGCCCTCGTGCTTGACCAGCTCCGTGTACTCGAAGACCTGACCGCCGATGAAGATCGCACCCATGATGAAGGTGACCACGAACCAGGCCCGGAGCTTCTTGACATCGCCACGCTCGGCCGCGAAAACGCCGAGCTGGCAGGTCAGAGAGCTGAGCACCAGGATCGTGGTGTTGGTCGCGGAGAACGGAAGATTCAGCGCACTGGCGGATTCCTTCCAATACTCGGATCCGGTCACCGAACGAAGGGTGAAGTACATCGCGAAGAGGGCCGCGAAGAACATCAGCTCGGAACTCAGCCAGATGATGGTTCCGACGCTGGTGAGGTTCGGCCGATTGACCGACGGGTGCGCGTGCCCGGTTTCTACTGTCGTTGCTGTCGCCACGACCGACATTATGTCGGTCGCTTATCCCGCCCTCACTCCGGGGGGTGCCGTTCGGTGTGTCAAGGACGTATGCCCTGCTCGTACGGCCCAATTTCGAAGGTCGCCCGAAGGGGGGACGTACCGGGTGGCCGACGACCGCCGGCCCCGCCGGAGCCGGTCCTGACGGCCCGTCGGGCAGATCTTGGATCCGCTCAACCCCTCCTGCGGACACCCGCCGCGGGAGTAGCATCCGCCCCACCCGATGCTGTGCCGCTACGAAGCGTGGAGGAACGATGCAGGCGACTGCCACGGTGCTGGTCTACAGCGACAACGCAGGCACCCGCGAGCAGGTCCGGCTGGCGGCCGGCCGACGCCCCGCCGCCGATGTCCCGGAGATCGAGATCCTGGAGTGCGCCACCGCGCCCGCCGTCCTCACGGCCCTGGAGCAGGGCGGCATCGACGTCTGCGTGCTGGACGGCGAGACCGCACCCGCGGGCGGGATGGGCGTCTGCCGGCAGATCAAGGACGAGATCTTCCGGTGCCCGCCGGTGCTGCTGCTGATCGGCCGCCCCCAGGACGCCTGGCTGGCGACCTGGAGCCGGGCGGATGCCGCGGTGACGCATCCGCTGGACCCGGTGGCCTTCGCGGACGCCCTGGCCGGCCTGCTGCGCCGCAGGAACCTCGTACAGGCCTGAGCGGCCGCTGGGCGGCGTCAGAACTTCGGGCGCAGCCGGGCGTCGTCGGCGGGGTTCTGGACGCGCCCGGCGGCTCCTGTGGTCGTGTCGGCCTTGCTCTTGAGCGCGCTGCCCTCGCGCCATTCCTGCCAGGGCATGTTCCAGTCGCCGAAGCCGTTGTCGAAGGGCGTCATGGTGTCGCCGCCGCTGTTGACGACCTTGACGATGTCACCGACCCGCACGGTGTTGAAGAACCACTGGGCGTTGCTGGTGGACATGCCCGTACAGCCGTGGCTGACGTTCGCCGCGCCCTGTGATCCGACGGACCAGGGTGCGGCGTGGACGTACTCACCGCTCCAGGTCACCCGGGTGGCCCAGTGGACCGGCAGGTCGTAGGAGTCCCCGCTCCCGGCGGCGATGCCGACCGTCGAGCTGCGCATCCGTACGAAGCTCTCCTTGCCGAGGACGACCTTGACGCCGTTGCGGGTGGAGAAGCCGGGCTTGCCGGTGGTGACCGGGATGGTGTTGATCGACTCACCGTTGCGCAGCACCGTCATCTGGTGCGTCGCCGCGTCGGTGATGGCCTCCACGCGGTCACCGGTGGTGAGCTTCACCGGCTTGGACGGGCCTCCGTAGAGCCCCTTGGCGACCTTCAGGCCCGCCAGATTGCTGTGCACCGAGATGGTGGCGTGCGCGGGCCAGTACTCCTTGGGGCGGAAGTGCAGCTTCTTGTCGTCCACCCAGTGCCAGGCGCCCTGGACCCGCGGCATGGAGTCGACCTTCAGGGCGCTCTCCACGATGGCCCGGGCCTTCTGGTCCTTGACCGGCTGGCTCAGTTCCGCGGTGACCGGCTGACCGACGCCGTACTCACCCTCCTTCGGGCCGAACGTGGCGGTCAACTGGCCGTCGGCGTCCCGGGTGTTGACCACGAGCGTCTTACGGCCGGGCGAACCGTCCTCCTCCTCGGTGCTCACCCGCACCGTGTAGCGGCTGCCGGCGGCCAGTGGCGCCGTGGTGCGCCAGTGCCTGCCGTCGGCGCTCAGCTCGCCGCGCACGAAGCGTCCGGTGGTATCGGTGGCGGTCACGTCGGTGATCCGCGCGTCGTCCCCCTTGACGGACACCTCCAGCGGCTTGTCGGGGTCCGCTTTCTTGGTGCCGTCCGGGGTGTTGGCCGTGATCTGGCCGGCCGCGTCGTAGGGAGTGCCGGAGAGCGTTTCCGAATCCGAGCCCCCGCACGCGGTGGCGCTCACCGCAAGGGGCACGAGCAGGAGGCCGCAGCTCAGCACCGTCCGGGTTCGAGGTCTGTGACTCATGCCCCAAAAATATGAAGAATCACCTGTCCCAGCGCGCTGGAGGACTGCAAACGGGTCTGCTCCCGGCCTCCAAACGAGGCGGGCCCGGACACCTGTTGAGGTGTCCGGGCCCGCCAGAGCGCCATGCGCCGTGGTTACTGCGTGCGGTTCTCGCCGCGGTAGTACTCGAAGACCCAGCCGAAGAGGCCGACGAGGATCACCGGGAAGGAGAAGTACAGCAGCCACCAGCCGAAGACCACGCCCAGGAAGGCGAGCGCGCCACCGACGGCCAGGGACAGCGGCTGCCAGCTGTGCGGGCTGAAGAAGCCCAGCTCACCGGCGTCGTCCGAGACCTCGGCGTTCTCGTTGTCCTGCGCACCCGCGTCGACCCGCCGGGCCGTGAAGGCCAGGTAGTAGCCGACCATGATGCACAGGCCGAAGGCGAGGAACAGTGCGGTGGTACCCGCGGGCTCCTTCGACCAGACGCCATAGACGATCGCCATGGCGAGGACGAAGACGGAGAGCCAGATGAACATCTTGCCCTGGATCTTCACTTGCCCGCCTCCTTGCCGCCGGCGAGGGCCTTGTCATCCTCGGAGGCGCGGCCGTTGTGCAGCGCGTCGAGGGCTGCGATCTCCGGGTGGTGCAGGTCGAACGCCGGGGATTCGGAGCGAATACGCGGCAGGGTGAGGAAGTTGTGCCGCGGCGGCGGGCAGGACGTCGCCCACTCCAGCGAGCGGCCGTAACCCCACGGGTCGTCGACCTCGACCTTCTCGCCGTACTTCGCCGTCTTCCAGACGTTGTACATGAACGGCAGGATCGACAGGCCCAGCAGGAACGAGCTGATCGTCGAGATGGTGTTCAGCGTCGTGAATCCGTCGGCCGCGAGGTAGTCCGCGTAACGCCGCGGCATGCCCTCGGCGCCCAGCCAGTGCTGGACGAGGAAGGTGCCGTGGAAGCCCACGAACAGCGTCCAGAAGGTGATCTTCCCGAGCCGCTCGTCCAGCATCTTGCCGGTGAACTTCGGCCACCAGAAATGGAAGCCGGCGAACATCGCGAAGACGACCGTGCCGAAGACCACGTAGTGGAAGTGCGCCACCACGAAGTACGAGTCCGAGACATGGAAGTCCATCGGCGGCGAGGCCAGGATGACACCGGTCAGACCACCGAAGGTGAAGGTGATCAGGAAGCCGATCGTCCACAGCATCGGCGTCTCGAAGGACAGCGAGCCCTTCCACATCGTGCCGATCCAGTTGAAGAACTTCACACCGGTGGGCACCGCGATCAGGAACGTCATGAACGAGAAGAACGGCAACAGCACGCCGCCCGTCACATACATGTGGTGCGCCCACACCGTGACCGACAGACCGGCAATCGAAACCGTCGCCGCAATCAGGCCCATGTAACCGAACATCGGCTTCCGGGAGAACACCGGAATGACCTCGGAAATGATGCCGAAGAACGGCAGCGCGATGATGTACACCTCTGGATGGCCGAAGAACCAGAAGAGATGCTGCCAGAGCAATGCCCCGCCATTTGCCGCATCGAAGACATGCGCCCCGAATTTACGGTCCGCCTCCAGCGCGAACAGCGCCGCCGCCAGCACCGGGAAGGCCAGCAGGACCAGCACACCGGTCAGCAGCACGTTCCAGGTGAAGATCGGCATCCGGAACATCGTCATGCCGGGTGCCCGCATGCAGATGATCGTCGTGATGAAGTTGACCGAACCGAGGATCGTGCCGAAGCCCGAGAAGGCCAGACCCATGATCCACATATCCGCGCCGACGCCCGGTGAACGCACCGCGTCCGAGAGCGGCGAGTACGCGAACCAGCCGAAGTCCGCCGCACCCTGCGGGGTGAGGAAGCCGGCCACCGCGATCAGCGAGCCGAAGAGGTACAGCCAGTAGGCGAACATGTTCAGCCGCGGGAACGCCACGTCGGGCGCGCCGATCTGCAGCGGCATGATCCAGTTCGCGAATCCGGCGAACAGCGGCGTCGCGAACATCAGCAGCATGATCGTGCCGTGCATCGTGAACGCCTGGTTGAACTGCTCGTTCGACATGATCTGCGTGCCGGGACGGGCCAGCTCGGCGCGCATCAGCAGCGCCATCAGTCCGCCGACGCAGAAGAACGCGAACGACGTGACCAGGTACATCGTGCCGATGGTCTTGTGGTCAGTGGTCGTCAGCCACTTCACCGCAGCGATGCCGGGTTGCTTCTTGCGTACGGGCGGTGCTGCCGGAGCCGTATCGGCGGCGGCACCCTGAGGTTCGTTGAGGATGCTCACTGGTTCTTGGTCTCCGCATTCCTGGCGTGATCCGTCTGCTTGATGCCCGACGGCAGGTATCCGGTCTGGCCCTTCTTCGCCAGGTCCTTCAGGTGCTCCCGGTACCGCTCGGGGGAGACGACCTTGACGTTGAAGAGCATCCGGGAGTGGTCGACACCGCACAGCTCGGCGCACTTGCCCATGAAGGTGCCCTCCTTGTTGGGAGTCACCTCGAAGACATTGGTGTGGCCCGGGATGACGTCCTGCTTCATCAGGAAGGGCACCACCCAGAACGAGTGGATGACGTCACGCGAGGTCAGTACGAACTGGACGGTCTCGCCCTTCGGCAGCCACAGGGTCGGGCCCGGGTTGCCGGTCTGCGGGTTGCGCTCGCCCGGGGTGCCCACGTCGTAGACGCCGTCGGCACCCGCCGGAGCGCCCTTCTTCCACTTGTCCGGGATCGCGGACAGTGCGCTGGAGTTGATGTTCGAGGTCGACTTCTTGCCGTCCACGTTCTCCAGGTAGTTGAACGCCCAGCTCCACTGGAAGCCGACCACGTTGACGATGTGGTCGGGCTTCTTGGAAGTCTTGAGGATTGCGCTCTCATCGCGCGCGGTGAAGTAGAACAGCACCGCGATGATGATGAACGGGACGATCGTGTACAACGCCTCGATCGGCATGTTGTACCGCGTCTGCGCGGGGACCTCCACCTTGGACCTGCTGCGGCGGTGGAAGATCACGCTCCAGATGATCAGGCCCCAGACCAGCACGCCCGTTGCGAGGGCGGCGGCCCAGGAGCCCTGCCAAAGAGAGAGGATCCGCGGCGCCTCGTCGGTGACGGGCGTTGGCATGCCGAGGCGGGGGAAGTCCTTATATGTGCAACCAGTAGCGGTCGCCAGGACCAGGCCCGCAGCAAGCACCTGCGGCAGCTTCCGCCGCATCGGGCGCCGCGACGAGCGGTCGGAGCCGTTGGGACTCACGTAGCGCCTTCCCGAGAGTCTCGCCCGCGCGGTCGGCTGCGGCCTTACTCGCTGGTCGGTCGCCGCCCTGCGTCGGGCAGGGGTTTGGATGTTTATGCGGGCCAAACCTTACTGGACGCTATTTGGGGTCGCGCGGGGAGGGTGCCCAACGCGCCGCGACGCACCCCTAAGGGGTGGCCAAGGCTTCCGGGAGGCGCCCGCCGAACCCCCGAATACCCGCCGAATACCCGCCGAATACCCGCTTCCACCAGGCATCTGACGCCGTGCCCGGCCGGGCTCCCGCGCCGCTCTTTCGGGGCCCTCCCCGGGGCGCTCCCACCCGCCGACCGCGCCCGGGAACCGCGCGCCACCGCCCGGCGGGGCCGGAGCCGCCCCCGGCCGCGCGCCGGCGGACTAACGTCTCGTACGTGCCCTATTTCGACGCGGCGTCGGCCGCCCCCTTGCATCCGGTCGCCCGCGAGGCCCTGCTCGCCTCGCTCGACGAAGGCTGGGCCGACCCGGCCCGCCTCTACCGGGAGGGGCGGCGCGCCCGGCTGCTGCTGGACGCGGCGCGGGAGGCCGCGGCCGAGGCCGTGGGCTGCCGCCCGGACGAGTTGATTTTCACCCCTTCGGGGACGCAGGCGGTGCATACGGGAGTTTCCGGCGCGCTGGCGGCCCGTCGGCGGGCCGGCCGCCGGCTGCTGTACTCCGCCGTGGAACACTCCTCCGTCCTGCACGCCGCCGAGGTCCACGAGGCGGCCGGCGGCAGCCGCACGGAGCTGGCCGTGGACCGTACGGGCCGGGTGGCGGCCGACGAGGTCGCCGCCGCGCTCGGCCCGGACACCGCGCTGGTCTGTCTCCAGTCCGCCAACCACGAGGTGGGAACCGAACAGCCGGTCGAGGAGGTGGCCGGGCTCTGCCGGGAGGCGGCGGTCCCCCTCCTGGTGGACGCCGCGCAGTCGCTGCCCTGGGGGCCGGTGCCCGGCGCCTGGTCGCTGCTGACGGCGAGCGCCCACAAATGGGGCGGCCCGCCCGGCGTGGGACTGCTCGCCGTCCGCAAGGGGACCCGGTTCGCGCCCCAGGGGCCGCAGGACGAGCGGGAGTCGGGACGCAGCCCGGGGTTCGAGAACATCCCGGCGGTCGTGGCCGCCGCGGCGTCCTTGCGCGCGCTGCGGGCGGGCCCGGAGACCGGGGACGAGGCGGCGCGGCTGCGGCGGCTGGTGGACCGGATCCGGGCGCGGGTGCCGGAGCTGGTGCCGGACGTGGAGGTGGTCGGCGATCCGGTGTGCCGCCTCCCTCATCTCGTCACCTTCTCCTGTCTCTATGTCGACGGAGAGGCCCTGCTGCACGAGCTCGACCGGGCGGGCTTCTCGGTGTCGTCCGGATCGTCGTGCACCTCCAGCACCCTGACGCCGAGCCATGTGCTGCGCGCGATGGGCGTGCTGTCCGAGGGGAATGTGCGGGTGTCGCTGCCGTACGGCACGGCCGAGGCGGACGTGGAGCGCTTCTTGGAGGAGCTGCCGCGGGTCGTACGCGCGGTGCGGAAGCGGCTGGGCGTCCCGGCGGCGGAGGCCGGGGCCGGGGCCGGGGCCGGAGCCGGGGCCGGAGCCGGAGCCGGGGGCGCACCGGCCACGGGCGGCGAGGTGCCGCGGGCCGGACGGGCAGCGGCGGCGGAGGCCGGGGAGCCCGCCGGGCCGGCCGAGCCCGCCGGGCCCGCTGACGCCGCCGAGCCCGCTGAAGCCGCCGGACTGATCGTCGACTCGCTGGGCAAGCGCTGCCCGGTCCCGGTCATCGAGCTGGCGAAGGTGATCGGCGAGGTGCCGGTCGGCGGGACGGTGACGGTGCTCTCCGACGACGAGGCCGCCCGGCAGGACATCCCCGCCTGGTGCACCATGCGGGACCAGGAGTACGTCGGCGAACGGGCGGCCGAGCGCGGCGCCGCGTACGTCGTGCGGCGCCGCGCCTGAGGGGCCGCTCAGGCCAGGTGCTGCTGGACCTCGGCCGCGGCCTCGTGACCGTAGGCCTTGGTGAAGCGGTCCATGAAGTGGCTGCGGTGCAGCTCGTACTCCTGGGTGCCGACGGTCTCGATGACCAGCGTCGCCAGCATGCAGCCGATCTGGGCGGCGCGCTCCAGGCCGGCGCCCCAGGACAGACCGGACAGGAAGCCGGCGCGGAAGGCGTCGCCGACGCCGGTGGGGTCGGCCTTGGCGTTCTCCTCCGGGACGCCGACCTCGATGGCCGGCTCGCCGACCCGCTCGATGCGGACGCCGTTGGCGCCGAGGGTGGTGACGCGGGTGCCGACCTTGGCCAGGATCTCCTCGTCGGTCCAGCCGGTCTTGGACTCGATCAGGCCCTTCTCGTACTCGTTGGAGAAGAGGTAGGCCGCGTCCTCCAGCAGGGTGCGGATGGCGTCGCCGTCCATCCGGGCGATCTGCTGGGAGAAGTCGGCACCGAAGGGGATACCGCGGCTGCGGCACTCCTCGGTGTGCCGGATCATCGCCTCGGGGTCGTCCGCGCCGATCAGGACGAGGTCCAGGCCGCCGACCCGCTCGGCCACGTGCTGCAGCTCGATCAGCCGGGCCTCGCTCATCGCGCCGGTGTAGAAGGAGCCGATCTGGTTGTGGTCGGCGTCGGTGGTGCACACGAAGCGCGCGGTGTGCAGCACCTCGGAGATGCGTACGGAGCGGGTGTCGACGCCGTGGCGGTCGAGCCAGGCGCGGTACTCCTCGAAGTCGTTGCCGGCGGCACCGACCAGGATCGGCTCGGTGCCGAGCTGGCCCATGCCGAAGCAGATGTTGGCGGCGACGCCGCCGCGGCGGACATCGAGCTGGTCGACCAGGAAAGAGAGGGAGACCGTATGCAGTTGGTCGGCGACCAACTGATCGGCGAAACGGCCGGGGAAGGTCATCAGGTGGTCGGTGGCGATGGAGCCGGTGACTGCGATACGCACGACGGGTCTGCTCCTGCGGAAGGCGTAGGGGCGGGCTGACGTGTAGCAACGCTACCCGCCGGGGTCGCGCGCCACCGGGTCATCCCGGACACTTGGAATGGCTGAAACTACCCAATAGTAGGTCTTTCTCCTCGGGATATGGCTGCGTACGGTGCCCCTATGACCAAACCTGTGAAAGCCGTCACACTGCGTGAGGGCGTCTCGCCCGTCACGCAGGACCCCGAATCGCTCGACGAGCTGCGCGGCGACTGTGCACGGATGGCGGGCCGGTGGAAGTCCGGGCGGCGATCCGCGCCCGCGCCGGGGCGCGCCGCCGATCTGCACGGCGTCGAGGTCCCCTCCAGTTCGGCCGCACTCGTGGACGGAATGTCCGAGTACGGCGACTGACCGGCCGCCCGGCCGGAACCGTATCGGCCCCCGCTCCGTCCCATCGGCGTCACCTCACGGAGGATGGCACGTCAGATGTTCAGCGGAGCCGAAGGAGCGATGCGGTGAACACCGAGGACACCACCGACACCCCGAACCCCAAGGAGCGCAGGCGGCGCACCCCCGTGGTGGTCGCCTCGATGGCCGCGGCGGTACTTCTCGCCGGGGGCGGCGCGGCGTACTGGGTCTCGTCCGCGTCCAGCAACGAGGGCGCAGGTTCAGCGGCCAAGGGCGACCCGCCGCCGCTGGCCCTCGACGGCTACACCGGCGGCGGTTCGATCGCGGCCGGCGAGCCCAACCCCCAGGGCGCGAAGTACCGGGCGGTGAAGAAGCTGCCCGGCGGTCCGGCGTCCGCGCCGGTGTACCGCCCCCAGGGCGAGATCAGCCGCGCGTCGGTGGAACGGCTGGCGAAGGCACTGGATGTGTCCGGAAAGGTCCGCTCGGAGGGCCCCTCCTGGAAGGTCGGCGGGCTGACGCGGGACGCCCGCAGCCCCGTCCTGGAGGTGAAGAAGTCCGGTTCGGGCGCCTGGACGTACTCGCAGTACGGCACGCCGGGCGGCACGAACTGTGCGCTGCCCGCCTCGCCGAAGGGCGGCAAGGACCAGGCCGACGGCGCGGCGCCGTCGGGCCGGCCCGGCTGCCCCTCGTACCGCGGTGGCGGGGACATCACGACCGAGGACGACAGCAGCGGCAAGGGCGCGGTGTCGCCGGCGAAGGCCGAGCAGGCCGTGCGGCCGGTACTGAAGGCGCTCGGCCAGGAGAACGCCAGGCTCGATGCGGGCGGGCTGTCCGGCGCGGTGCGGATCGTCAGCGCGAATCCGGTGCTCGGCGGGCTGCCGACGTACGGCTGGCAGAGCGATCTCCAGGTCGGCTCGGACGGTCAGGTGGTCGGCGGCAGCGGCCAGTTGGCGAATCCGGCCAAGGGCGCGGACTATCCGGTGCTGGACGCCGGCAAGACGCTGGACCGGCTGAATTCGGGCGAGGGCCGCAAGCCGGCCGACTGCCCCTCGACGCCCGGTGACAAGGGCGGCAAGGACGGCACGGCCGACAAGGGGGGCAAGGGCGGCGGGATAGCGCCGTGCGAGCCGGCGCCGACGAAGGCGCAGCAGCCGTCGGAGGTGACCGGCGCCGTCTTCGGGCTCTCGGTGCAGTACGTGGACGGCGGGCAGGCACTGGTGCCGTCGTGGCTGTACAAGGTGCGCGAGCCGGGCGCCGGCAGCGGCCCGGACGACACCTCGACGATTGCGCACCCGGCGGTGAACCCGAAGTATCTGGCCCACCGGGGCGGCGGCGCGTCGCCGAGCGCGAAGAAGCCGTCCGGCAAGCCCGGGGCGATGGCGCTGGAGTCGTACGACGTGGGTGACGGCGGCAAGAAGCTGACGGTGCACTTCTGGGGCGGGGTGTGCAGCGTCTACTCGGTGAGCGCCGAGGAATCCGGTTCGACCGTGAAGACCAAGGTCGTCGGCAAGGACAAGAAGCCGGGCCAGGTCTGCGTGAAGATCGCCAAGGAGTTCACCAAGACCGTGACGCTGCAGAAGCCGCTGGACGGCCGGAAGGTGGTCGATGTGTCGACCGGTGAGTCCGTGCCCAAGCGGTGACCGGACGCGGTGCGGGCACCCCGGCGGCACAGCGGCACGGACCGCCGCGGCGAGGCCCCACGGACGCGGGAAAACGAAAGGCGGCGCTCCCCCACGCGGGGGGGCGCCGCCTTTCGTGCGAGCTGCCGTGCTCCCCGGCTGAAGCCGGTGCTCCTCGGCCGGAACCCGTGCTCCTCAGCCGGAGCCCGTGCGCTTTAGCTGAAGGAGTCGCCGCAGGCGCAGGAGCCGGTGGCGTTCGGGTTGTCGATCGTGAAGCCCTGCTTCTCGATGGTGTCGACGAAGTCGATGGAGGCACCGCCCAGGTAGGGGGCGCTCATCCGGTCGGTGACGACCTTGACGCCGTCGAAGTCCTTGACGACATCGCCGTCGAGCGAACGCTCGTCGAAGAAGAGCTGGTAGCGCAGACCGGAGCAGCCGCCGGGCTGAACGGCCACCCGCAGCGCGAGGTCCTCCCGGCCTTCCTGCTCCAGCAGGCTCTTGACCTTCGACGCGGCCGCGTCGGACAGGATGATGCCGTCGCTGACGGTGGTCTCGTCCTGAACGCTCATCTACATCTCTCCCGGGTTGTACGGACCGCTTGTCATCGGATGCAACCAGCTGCAACCGGCGACGTCCCGGATTAATTCCGGCTGGGCGCGAATTGCCGAGAAGCTGCCTTCCGGACACCGTCCGGGCGAGCCTCTCGCCTTGTTCTCTCCTCATGCTCGCACACCGGCCGCCGGGAACACGTGGCCGACCGCACACGGCGGATGCAGCGGATGCTGATGCGTCACATCGACACGATGGCCATCGTCAAAGTGACGTGAAGCAGCTATGATAGATAGCGTCATATAGACGAAAAGGGTCCCGGTGCACGCGCCGGCGCCCACGGATGCGGCTGCGCCGCGCTCATCGAAGAAAAGAGAGGGTGCGTGTTGTGACCACCGCCCAGCCCCTGGACGTCCAGCCGACCCCGCTGGCCCTGCTCCTCCTCGGCCGTGAGGCCGACCCGAAGAGCGAGCGCGGTGTGGAGTGCCCCGGCGATCTGCCGGCCCCGTCGGACCCCGACCTCGTCGAGCGCGCCCGCGCGGCCAAGGCGAAGCTCGGGGACAAGGTCTTCGTCCTCGGGCACCACTACCAGCGCGACGAGGTCATCGAGTTCGCCGATGTGACCGGCGACTCCTTCAAGCTCGCGCGGGACGCCGCCGCCCGGCCGGACGCCGAGTACATCGTCTTCTGCGGTGTGCACTTCATGGCGGAGTCCGCGGACATCCTCACCGGCGACGACCAGCAGGTCATCCTCCCCGACCTCGCCGCCGGGTGCTCGATGGCCGATATGGCCACCGCCGAGCAGGTCGCCGAGTGCTGGGACGTGCTCACCGAGGCCGGTGTCGCCGAGCAGGTCGTCCCCGTCTCGTACATGAACTCCTCGGCCGACATCAAAGCCTTCACCGGCAAGCACGGTGGCACGATCTGTACGTCCTCCAATGCCAAGCGGGCGCTGGACTGGGCGTTCGGACAGGGGGAGCCCGGTTCGACAAAGGTGCTGTTCCTGCCCGACCAGCACCTGGGCCGCAACACCGCCGTCCGCGACATGGGCCTGTCCCTGGACGACTGCGTGGTCTACAACCCGCACAAGCCGAACGGCGGCCTGACCGCCGAGGAGCTGCGGGCCGCAAAGATGATCCTCTGGCGCGGCCACTGCTCGGTACACGGCCGCTTCTCGTTGGAGTCCGTGAACGACGTGCGCGCGCGTATCCCGGGCGTCAATGTCCTCGTCCACCCCGAGTGCAAGCACGAGGTCGTGGCGGCGGCGGACTACGTCGGCTCGACGGAGTACATCATCAAGGCGCTGGAGGCCGCCCCGCGCGGCTCGAAGTGGGCCATCGGCACCGAACTGAACCTGGTCCGCCGGCTGGCCAACCGCTTCGCCGCGGAGGACAAGGAGATCGTCTTCCTCGACAAGACGGTCTGCTTCTGCTCGACGATGAACCGCATCGACCTCCCCCACCTCGTGTGGGCACTGGAGTCCCTCGCCGCCGGCAAGGTCGTCAACCGCATCCAGGTCGACCGCGAGACCGAGAGCTTCGCGAAGCTGGCGCTGGAGCGGATGTTGGCGTTGCCGTAGCGCACGTTTTCGGCTTTCCCGCCGCGGGGGTTTCGCCCCGTTGCTCCCCCACTGCCTAAGGGGCGTGGGAGGTACCCCCAGCGGCGGGCGGGTCCGCTGCGCGGGGCCCGTCCGCTGCGCTTTGCCTCGGCCCGTTTTCGGCTTTCCCGCCGTGGAGGCTGCTCGCCGTTGCTCCCCCACTACCTAAGGGGCGTGGGAGGTACCCCCAGCAGCGGGCGGGTCCGCTGCGCGGGGCCCGTCCGCTGCGCTTTGCCTCGGCCCGTTTTCGGCTTTCCCGCCGTGGAGGCTGCTCGCCGTTGCTCCCCCACTACCTAAGGGGCGTGGGAGGTACCCCCAGCAGCGGGCGGGTCCGCTGCGCGGGGCTTGTGGGTGCGTGACGGGCCTGCGGGGCCTGGTGTGTGGACTGCTTCGCTTTACGCTCCGCTGCGCTCCGCTTTTGCTCTTTCCTGGAGCCTTCGGAAGCAAAGCCCACACACCAGGCCCCTCCGGCCCGTCCCCTCCCGTGGGTGAGTAAGTGAACGAGAGTGGGGACGGGCCATCGGCTCGGCTCGGTGGCCCGGGCGGCTACTCCAGGGTCCAGCGGACCTTGTCGCCGTCCTTGATCGCGGTGTGGCAGGGGCCTTTCTTGATCTTCTCCTCGTTCACGTACGCGTTCCACTTCTTCTTGCCCTCGGCGGCGTCGCCGTGGATCTCGGTGACGACGAAATCCTGGGCCTTGGTGTCCCAGCGCGCCTTTACGCCGCCGAGGCCGTACTGCTCATCGGCGTCGACCAGGGCCGTGACGGGCGTGGGCGCGAGGCCGTCGGCGGCGCAGTAGAAACCGCCCAAGAGGGTGCGCGGTCCCGTGAAGACGAGTCCCACGCTGGCGGTGTAGGGGCCGCCGGTGACGCCGACGCGGACCCGGACGCCTCCCGGGGAGGCGAGGGCGGGCGGCGGCACCGCGAGAGCCAGGCCGAGGCCCAGCCCGAGCGCGATGACGGGGGTGGCCCTGCGGGCCAGCGCGGACGGCACGGTTGCTCACCTTTCGTCGGTCCAGCTCCACCCGCCACGAAACCACCGGCTCCCGCGATCGGCGAGAGATGCACGGCCAAATGCGTGCGCCGCCACCTGCGTGCGCCGCCAAGTGCGTGTGCCGCCCGGTCCGCAGACGGATCGTCACGGACTCCTCTACGGCTCTGCAGCCCTGCGCTCTGCCGCTTTGCCGCTTTGCCGCTTTGCCGCGCTACAGATAGATCTGCTGACGGCAGGCCCGGCAGCAGGTCCGCCCCTCGCACAATCTGGTCTCCCCGTGGTCGCACGGCTCCGGCAGCCGGTCACCCCGGCTGACCGCGATCCGCAACACGTCCCGCAGCGCCCGGTGGAGTGCGGCGGCCGTCGGGCACAGCTCCCGGGGGCCCGTGCCCCGTACGGCGGGCAGGACCCCGGTCTCGTCCAGCAAGGTCTCGGCGGCTTCGATCAGCTCGTCCTCGGCATGGTCGGCCAGCTGGGAAAGGGGGCTGTCCGGGTTGTCCGTGCTCAGATAGCACGGGGCGCCGTCCGACCTGGTCCACGGCAGCAACCGCGGAGGCGAACACCGCGGCGGCGAACTCTCGAACATATGGCTCGCTTCCTTCGAATCGACCCTTCTCATTACCGTGTGTATCGCCATCGCGACCCTGTGGGACATGGCCTCAACGCGGGTGCCCCGTCCGCCTGTTGAGCTGGGACGACCGAGAGCTGACGGCTATGAAGTTCACGCCGAGGGAACTGACCCCGTACCTGTCCGCGCGCCACTTCTTCGGCGCCGAACAGCGCCGCCACCGCGAGCGCGCGAAGCTCTCGCTGGTGCAGCTGGCGGAGATCGTCAACTTCGGCAAGAGCACGCTGGCGCGCGTCGAGGCGGCGGAGCTGATGCCACCCCCGGAACTACCCGCCGCACTCGACGCGGCATTCGGCACGGAGGAGCACTTCCACGGCCTGTACCAACTGGCGAAGAGGGAGGCGCATCCGGATCAGTACCGGCGATTCATGGACTTCGAGGCCCGTGCGGAGGTGATCGAGGTCTTTGAACCGCAGGCGGTGCCCGGACTGCTGCAGACCAAGGAGTACGCCCGCGCCTCTCTGGGCTGCCAGGAGGACTTGACCAAGGAACAGGTCGAAGAGCGTGTCAACGCCCGGATGTCCCGTCAGGAACGTCTGCAATCGGCCGCCCGGCCATACCGATGGGTGATCATCGACGAGGCTGTGCTCCGGCGGCACGCGGGCGGTAGGGAGTGCATGCACAAACAACTGGCTCGACTGCTCGAACAGGTGGATACTCCCGACAGTAAGGTGCAGGTCATGCCCTTCAGCGCGGGCCCGTACCCGCTGATGGGCGGCGCCCTGAATCTGCTGACGCTTCCCGACGGCTCCACCATGGCCTACGAAGAGGGCATCGAGACCGCGCATCTCCACGAGGGTCCGGAAGCCGTGAAGAAGTGGCGGCGCCGGTACGAGGTGCTGCGTGCGAATGCCCTCTCACTGGCGGAGTCAGCGGACCTGATCCGAAAGGCAATGGAGGACTACAAGCCATGCGACACACAACCGAGTTGAGCGCGGCTCGCTGGCGCAAGAGCAGCTACAGCAACACCAACGGCGGAAGCTGCGTCGAGGTCGCCGACGACTTCCCCGGCCTCGTCCCCGTCCGCGACAGCAAGAACCCCCACGGCCCTGCCCTCGTCATCCCGGCCACTGCCTGGACCGCCTTCGTGAACTCCCTCAAGGACCAGGGCTAGGCACACCGCTCAGTCCGTCCCGGCACACCACCGGGACGGTCCGCAGTACGGCAATGCGGACACCCCTCGTGGAATCAGAAATTCCGATTCAGAACGCAAGGAGGACCACACGCCATGCGACACGCCCCCGAGCTGAGCTCAGCCCGCTGGCGCAAGAGCAGCTACAGCAACACCAATGGCGGGAGCTGCGTCGAGGTCGCCGACGACTTCCCCGGCCTCGTCCCCGTACGCGACAGCAAGAACCCCCACGGCCCCGCTCTCCTCGTCCCGGCCGTGGCCTGGACCGAGTTCGTGGACTCCCTCAAGCAGCAAGGCTAGGCGTGCCGTTCGGCCCGTCCCGGTACGCCGTCGGGACGGGCCCGGTCACAACGACACGCGCTGCCCGTCAGCGGTGACGGTGATGCGGTAGCGGTCCCGGGACGGGCTGCCCTGTGCCTGCCAGGCGCGGTAGGCGCACTCGACCTCGTCCCACAGGCGGCGCGGGCCGTGCTGTTCCGTGTCGTACACCGCACGGCCGGGGACGTATTCGACGGTGGCCCAGGAGCTGCGGGCGTCGTCGAAGAGCCAGTACGTGGCCTCGTCGCTGCCGTCGTCGGCGTGGCACAGCAGCGGCCAGGCGTCCCGCACCCGCAGTCCGACGGCGAAGCGGGCGTGCAGATCGTCCTCCAGCACCCGGGGGTCGAGCGTGGTCGTGGAGTGTGCGCCCTCCTCGCCGTGATACCAGTCCCTGATGCGGCCGTAGGAGCGGCGCTGCTGACGGGCCCACATGAAGGCCGGGCGGCCGGAGAAGCCGCCGGTGGCCCGCCCGTCGCGGACCGTCAGGGTGGCGAACGAGTAGGAGTGGAACGACGAGCCCCACGGGGTGAGGATCGTGCCGTCCGGTGCGGTCTGCTCCACCCAGGCGTAGGGGATGTCGCGGACCGTGCAGGTCGCGATGATCCGGTCGAAGCGGGCCCGCCCGGGGACGCCCGCGAGGCCGTCGCCGCACTCCATGTGCGGGTGCAGGCCCGCCCGGGCCAGGTTGTCCCGGGCGATGTCGTGCAGGGCCTTGTCGGTCTCGATCGTGGTCGTACGGTCCCCGCCGAGCCGGTGGGCGAGCCAGGCGGCGTGGTAGCCGGTGCCGGTGCCGATCTCCAGTACCGCGTCGCCGTCCCGGACGGCCGCGGCCATCGCCAGCATGAGGGAGGGCATGGACGTCGAGCAGGTGGGAAAGGCCACCTCGCCCGCCACGCGCCGGCCGTCGTTGTGCTGGGTGATGAGGGGAAGGTCGGCGTAGACCATCCGGCGCCACTCCGCCTCGTCCGCGGAGCGGGAGACCGTGCGGTCGGCCACCTCGAAGGTGTCCGGTACGAAGTGCGCGCGGTCGACGGCGGCGACCGTCGGGGCCCATTCCGGGGCCAACTCGCCCTTGTTGCGCAGGATTTCCACCAGTCGGCCCGGCGAGGACATCGCGCCGCCCCCTACTTCTTCGGCGGATCGGTCACCGGCTTGGTCCACCGGCCGTCGGATTCCTTCGGGCTCTGCTGCTTGTCGCCCTCCTCGCCGCCCTTGCCGTCCCCGTGCTTGCCCATCGTGCTCCCCCTTCGTCGGTGCGGGGGCGTGTCGACCCCCGGGACGGAGATGCCCAGCACGATGCCCCCGCAAGCACCGGCTTGCGGGGGCATCGTTTCTGCGTCACCTCATCGGTGGCGTCACCGTCGGCGTCGCCTCGTCGTCGGCGTCAGACCCTCAACGCCGGCGTCACACGCTCGCCGGCGTCAGACGCTCGCCGGCTCCGGTGTGCGGTCGGTCTCCTCGGGCTGCGAACCGTCCTTGGCGGACCGCTTCGCGGCCTTCTTCTTCGCCCGGCGCTCCTTGCGGAGCTCGATCATCGCGTAGAGCGTCGGGACGAGGAGGAGGGTGAGCAGGGTGGAGGTGATCAGACCGCCGATCACGACCACGGCGAGCGGCTGGGAGATGAAGCCGCCGTCACCGGTGATGGAGAGCGCCATCGGGAGCAGCGCCATGATCGTGGCCAGCGCCGTCATCAGGATCGGGCGCAGCCGGTGGCGGCCGCCCTCGATGACCGCTTCGACGACGCCGTAACCCTGCGACCGGTACTGGTTGATCAGGTCGATCAGCACGATGGCGTTGGTGACCACGATGCCGATCAGCATCAGCATGCCGATCATTGCCGGGACACCCAGCGGGGTGCCGGTGGCGACCAGCAGGCCGATCGCGCCGGTCGCCGCGAAGGGGATCGAGACCAGCAGGATCAGCGGCTGGATCAGCGAGCGGAAGGTGCCGACCAGGAGCATGAAGACGATGGCGATGGCCGCCAGCATCGCCAGGCCCAGCGAGGAGAACGCATCGGTCTGGTCCTGGGAGACACCGCCGATCTCGGCGGTGGCGCCGTCGGGCAGCTTCAGGGCGTTGATCTTGCTCTGCAGTGTGGTGCTGACCGCGCCGGTGTTGTCGCCGGTCGGCTTGGCGGTGATGGTCGCCGAACGGGCCCCGTCGATCCGGGTCATCTGGACCGGGCCGGGGACGGTCTGCACGGTGGCGAGCGTGCCGAGCTTGGCCGGGCCCGCCGGGGTCGGCACGGCCAGGTTCTTCAACTCGGCCACGGTGGTGGCCGGGTGGGCCGACTTGATCACGATGTCGCGCTCGGTGTCGTCCAGGACGGCCTTGCCGCTGGTGGTGCCGCGCACCGCCTGGGCGACCGCACCGCCGAGGGTGGTCTGGTTGTAGCCGGCCGCGGCCGCCTTGTCGTTGGGCTTCACGGAGATCCGCGGCACGCTCTGGGCGAGATCGCTCTGGACGTCGGTGACGCCGTCGAGGCCGGCGACGGTCTTGCGGACCTGCTCACTGGCCTTCTTCAGGACCTCGCCGTCCGCGGCCTTGACGACCACGCTCAGGTCCTGGCTGCCGAAGCCGCCGCCGCCCGCGGTGACGGTGGTGTCGCCGATGGACGGACCGAGCTTGTCGAGACCGGCCCGCAGGTCGTCGGTGACCTTGCCGGAGTCCGCGGCGTCCTTCAGCTTGAGCTGGTAGGAGGCCTGATTGGCGCCGGTGCCGCCGCCGAAGGCCGCCATCAAGCCGGAGGAGCCGACGGTGACCTGGTAGTCGGCGAGGTCGTCGTTGGCCGCGAGCAGCTTCTCGACCTTCTTGGCCTGCTTGTCGGCCGCTTCCAGGCTGGTGCCGGGCTTGAGCTCCTGCTTGACGGTGAGGGTGTCCTGGTCGCCCTGGTCGAAGAGGTTGGTCTTCAGCAGCGGGCCCATGGCGAAGGTGGCGAGGAGGACGACGACGGCGATGACCAGGCTGGTGACCCGGCGGCGGGTCGCGAACCGCAGGACGGGGACGTAGAGGCGCTGCAGCGGGCTCTTGGTCTCCTTCTCCTCGGCCTGGCGGCGCAGGTCGTCCGGGGTGGTGCCCTCGGGGATCTGCGGGGCGCGCAGGAACCAGAACGAGAGGACCGGTACGACCGTCAGGGAGACGATCAAGGAGGACAGCAGGGCGACGGTGACGGTCAGGGAGAAGGAGCCGAAGAGGGCGCCCACCATGCCGCCGACCACACCGATCGGCAGGAACACCGCGACCGTGGTGAGGGTGGAGGAGGTGATCGCTCCGGAGACCTCCTTGACGGCGGAGAGGATGGCCTCGCGGCGCTCCTCGCCGTAGCCCAGGTGCCGCTTGATGTTCTCCAGGACGACGATGGAGTCGTCGACGACGCGGCCGATCGCAATGGTCAGCGCGCCGAGGGTGAGCATGTTCAGGGAGAGGTCCCCGGTCCACAGCACGATCAGGGTGATGACGACCGAGAGCGGGATGGAGACCGCGGTGACCAGCGTCGAGCGCAGGCTGAGCAGGAAGACGAGGATGACGATGACCGCCATGGCGAGGCCGAGCAGGCCCTCGGTGGTCAGCGACTCTATCGACTTGGAGACCGCCGGGCCCTGGTCGGAGGCGACCGTGACCTCGGTGCCCTTGCCCAGGTCCTGACGGATCTTCGGGAGCTTGTCCTTGACCGCGTCGGAGATCGCGACCGCGCTGCCGTCCTGGTCCATCGTCACCCTGAGGGCGAGGCTGGGCCTGCCGTCGGTGCGGGTGATCGAGGTGGGGGTGGCGGCCTGCTCCTTGACGGTGGCGACATCGCCGAGGCGGACCGGACCGGCCGGGCGGCCGGTGCTCGCGCCCGCACTCGCGCCCGCACCGGAGTCACCGGCTGCCGGGGACGGCGCGATCGAGAGGTCCCGGATCTGCTTGACGGTGGTGAACCCCGCCCCGACCTGCACGGTCTTGCTCTGCCCGGCTTCGGCGAACGAACCGGCGGGCACCGACGTACCGCCGGCCTCCAGCGCCTGGCCCAGCGCCTGGGAGTTCAGCCCGGCGGCGGCGAGCTTCTTGTCGTCGGGGGTGACCGCGACGATCCGGTCCTGGACGCCGTCCAGGCTGACCTGGCTGACGCCGTCGATGTTCTTCAGGTCCGGCACGACGCTGCGGTTGAGCTGGTCGGCCAGCGTCTGCTGGTCCTTGGAGCCGGAGGAGACGGCCAGGACCACGGTGGGGATGTCGTCGGTCGAGCCGGACACCACCTGCGGGTCGACGTCGTCGGGCAGCTTGGCGCGGGCGCGGTTCACGGCCTGCTGGACATCGGCGACCAGGCGCTTGGAGTCATTGCCGTAGTCGAACTGCGCCATGATGACGCCCGAGCCCTCGCTGGAGGTCGAGGTGACGCTCTTGATGCCGTCGACCGCCTGGACACCGTCCTCGATCGGCTCGATCACCTGCTTCTCGATGACCTCGGGGGAGGCGCCCTGGTAGGGGGCCATCACGGACACCATCGGGAGTTCGATGGACGGCAGGAGCTGCTGCTTGAGCTGCGGGATCGCGATGGCGCCGAAGGCGATCGCCACGATCGACATCAGCGCTATCAGGCCCCGTTGTACGAGGCTGAGTCGGGACAGCCAGGACATGGGTGGGGTCTCTCTTCTGTTCTGAAACGGTCGGCGGGGCCTTTCCCGGGCCCACATACACCTTCCGCCATGCCCTGGCCGGTTTTCCTCGCTCGCAGGTCGGTTTCCGGCCGGTGCCCGTACCGCGTTGGGAGTACGGGCCGCTCCACCTTCACTGCACCCGTGGGCGTACGAGTCCGGACTCGTACGCGATGACCACCAGCTGGGAACGGTCGCGGGCGCCCAGTTTGGCCATCGCGCGGTTCACATGCGTCTTGACGGTGAGCGGGCTGACCGCGAGCTGCTCGGCGATCTCGTCGTTGGACAGCCCGCCGGCCACCAGGGTCAGCACCTCCCGTTCGCGGCCGGTCAGCGTCGCCAGCCGCTCGGCGCCCCGGCTGCCGGGGCCGCCGTCCCCCGTGCTGCCGCCCTGCGCAAGGAACTTGGCGATCAGGCCCTTGGTCGCGACGGGCGACAGCAGCGCCTCGCCGGCCGCCGCGATCCGGATCGCGCCCAGCATCTCGTCCGGCTCGGCGCCCTTGCCCAGGAAGCCGCTGGCACCGGCCCGCAGCGACTGCACCACGTAGTCGTCGACCTCGAAGGTCGTCAGGATGACCACCCGGACGTTGGTGAGCTCCGGGTCCTCGCTGATCATGCGAGTGGCCGCCAGGCCGTCCACACCGGGCATCCGGATGTCCATCAGGACGACATCGGGACGCTTCGCCCGGGTCAGCTCGTACGCCTGGGCGCCGTCGGAGGCCTCCGCCACCACCTCCATGTCCGGTTCGGAGTCGACCAGCACCCTGAAGGCGCTGCGCAGCAGCGTCTGGTCGTCGGCGAGCAGCACCTTGATCGTCATTTTGACTCCCCCGTACGGACGGTGTGCAGCGGAAGGGTGACCCGCACCTGGAAACCGCCGGCCGCGCGCGGGCCGGTCACGACCGTGCCGCGCAGCGCGAAGACCCGCTCGCGCATCCCGATCAGGCCATGGCCGCCGCCGCTGTCCTCCGGCTCGCCGGGTCCGCCGGGCTCCACGGCCGGCCGGTCGCCGCCCTTCTGCCGCGGGATGCCGGCCCGGCCCGCCCCGTCGTCCAGGACGGTCACGGTCAGCGCGGTCTCGGAGTGGAGGATTCGCACCGTGGCGCGGGCCCCCTCGCCGGCGTGCTTGTGGACGTTGGTGAGCGCTTCCTGGACCACGCGGTAGGCGGTGAGGTCGACGGAGGCGGGCAGCGGGCAGGGCGCGTGCGGGACCTCCAGATCGACGGGGATCCCGGCGCGGACGAACCCGTCGACGAGCTGGTCGAGGACGCCGAGGCCGGGCGCGGGCTCGGTCGGCGCCTTGGGGTCGTCGGACTGCCGCAACAGACCGACCGTGGCGCGGAGTTCCTCCAGCGCCGAGCGGGACGCCTCGCGGACGTGCGCCAGCGCCTGTTTGGCCTGGTCGGGGCGGTTGTCCATGACGTGCGAGGCGACCCCGGCCTGCACATTGACCAGGGCGATGTGGTGGGCGACGACATCGTGCAGCTCACGGGCGATCCGCAGGCGCTCCTCGGCGACCCGGCGCCGGGCCTCCTCCTCGCGGGTGCGCTCGGCGCGTTCGGCGCGCTCACGGATGGCGTCGACGAAGGCGCGGCGGCTGCGGACCGCATCGCCGGCGGCCGCGGCCATGCCCGTCCAGGCGAAGATCGCGATGTTCTCCTGCGCGTACCAGGGACGGGGGCCGTAGAGCATCGCGGCGGCGGTCAGCACGACGACGGTCAGCGCGCCGATCCGCCAGGTGGTGGGCCGGTCGGTGCGCGAGGCCAGGCTGTAGAGGGCGATCACCGCGGAGGCGGCCACGGGGGCGCGCGGGTCACTGGAGCGGGCGAGCAGCTCGGCGATGGTGCAGGCGCCGGTGACGGCCAGGACGGTACGGGGCAGCCGGCGGCGCAGGAGCAGGGCGGCGCAGGCCAGCGCGGCCGCCACCACGGTCGTGGCGGACAGGTGGTGAGCGCCGAACCGCGGGCCGTGCGGACCGTGCGGGTCGGCCACCGCACCGCACAGGACGCACGCGAAGACGGACACCGCCAGGAATGTGTCGAAGGCGAGCGGATGTGCCCGGTGCCACTGGAAGCGGCCGGCGCGGGGCGCGTCCGGGCGGGGGTCGAGGAGGCTCACAAGAGCAAACGGTAGCGCCCCGGCCCACCGAGGGGCCGGGGCGCTGTGCGCTGGAGTGGAGTGACCGGACCGGAACCGGACCGCGGCTCAGCCCGGGACCGGGACCGGACCGCGGCTCAGCCCGGGATGAGGCCGTCGTCGCTGAGCATCTCCCGGACCTCTTCGAGGGAGGCGTCCGCGGACGGCAGGATGAGTTCGGACGGTTCGAGGGCATCGTCGGGAAGCGGTGTGCCGAGTCGGCGCACCGCGTCCAGCAGGGCATCGAGAGTGCGCTGGAAACCTGCTTCGTCGTTGCTCTCCATCTCGGCGAGCAGCTCATCGTCCAGTTTGTTGAGCTCGGCGAAGTGGGCATCGTCCAGCTTCACCTGGCCCTCCCCCATGATCCGTACGATCACGACGGTCTCCCTTGGTCCGGTCCGACGCTCTCCGGCGAGGCTATCCGCCGCCGGCCGTCACTGCTTGTCGAAACGCGGCCGGTCCTGCTGCGGGGCGGACTGTGCCCCGCCGTTCTGACCGCCCTCGATGGCCTGCTGGCCGGACGAGCCTCCCGCGAGCTCGGCCTTCATCCGCTGCAGCTCCAGCTCGACATCGCTGCCGCCGGAGAGCCGGTCCAGCTCGGCCGTGATGTCGTCCTTGGCCATGCCGGTCGGGTCGTCCAGCGCGCCGGACGCCATCAGCTCGTCGAGGGCACCGGCCCTGGCCTGCAGCTGCGCGGTCTTGTCCTCCGCACGCTGGATGGCCATGCCGACGTCGCCCATCTCCTCGGAGATGCCGGAGAAGGCCTCGCCGATCCGGGTCTGGGCCTGGGCGGCCGTATAGGTGGCCTTGATCGTCTCCTTCTTCGTACGGAAGGCGTCGACCTTGGCCTGCAGCCGCTGCGCGGCCAGCGTGAGCTTCTCCTCCTCGCCCTGCAGCGTCTGGTGCTGCGTCTCCAGGTCGGTGACCTGCTGCTGCAGCGCGCTGCGCCGGCTCAGCGCCTCGCGGGCCAGGTCCTCGCGGCCGAGGGCCAGCGCCTTGCGGCCCTGGTCCTCCAGCTTGGACGACTGGCCCTGGAGCTGGTTGAGCTGCAGCTCCAGGCGCTTGCGGGAGGTCGCCACGTCGGCGACGCCGCGGCGTACCTTCTGCAGCAGCTCCAGCTGCTTCTGGTACGAGTAGTCGAGGGTTTCGCGCGGGTCTTCGGCCCGGTCCAGGGCCTTGTTGGCCTTCGCGCGGAAGATCATCCCCATCCGCTTCATGACACCATCGCTCATGGGCCTCGCGCGCCCCCTTCTGACCGAGTCACCTCGGGCTTAGGCTCCAGCACATCTACAGACCCCACAGTACGGGCCCTGGTTCCATTACCGCACTGTTCGCGCCCTGATGCGCTCCTCCTCCAGGACGATCGGGACCCGTTCTTCTCCCGCGCAAGGAGTAGGGAGAGTCCGGACAAGCCGCGCGATGTCCGCTCTGTCCCGGTAGGGCAGGGGTTCCGGCCCGGTGGGACCCGGGCTCCGGACCGGTCGGGCGCGGGTGCCGCGGGCGCCGTTGCCGGATCGTGCCCCGTCGGACCACGGCTCAGCCGCGGCGACCACGTACCCTTGGGCCTTGTGTTCCGAAGCCGTTCGAAGGATGAGCAGGCCGCGACCGCCAAGGTGACCGCGGACCAGCCCCAGCAGCCCCGCGATCCGCAGGCCCCCAAGGGCCGCCCGACGCCCAAACGCAGCGAGTCCCAGTCGCAGCGCCGCTCCCGTGCGCATACGCCCACGAACCGCAAGGACGCGGCGAAGGCCCAGCGCGAGGCCCGCCGAGTCGACATGGCCCGCCAGCGCGAGGCGATGGCCAGCGGCGACGAGCGGTATCTGCCGGTGCGTGACAAGGGACCGGTGCGCCGGTTCGCGCGGGACTACGTCGACTCCCGCTGGGCCGTCGCCGAGTTCTTCCTGCCGATGGCCGTGGTGATCCTGGTGCTCACCATGATCAGGGTGCCCTCGATCCAGAGCATCGCGCTGCTGCTGTGGCTCGTGATCATCGTGCTGATCGTGCTCGACTCGGTCCTGATCTGGTTCCGTCTGGGCAAGCGGCTGGAGGAGCGCTTCCCGAACGAGAACCTCAAGGGCGTGAAGCCGTACGCGGTGATGCGGACGCTGCAGATGCGGCGGCTGCGGCTGCCGAAGCCGCAGGTGAAGCGCGGCCAGCGGCCGTAGTGCGCCGTACCCGGTGGCCGGGCCCGTCCCCTGTTCCGCCGGTCCCTCGCCGTCGTGGCTGCGCACCGTCGCGGCGGGATGGTTTTTGACGCTTGGCCGGGCCCGTTCGGGCCCGGCCAAGCGTCGTTTCGGCGCCGGCCGGCGCGTGCGGGGGCGCCCGGCCCGGCAGTCGTACGCCCGGCCGTCGTACGGGGCCGGCCCCGCCGCGTCGTCGGGTCTCAGCCCTCGGCGGCCGCGTGCAGACTCATCGGGGCGGCGTAGATCTCGGTGCCGTCCTCGAAGAGCCTGACCTGGTCGACACCGCCTTCGAGGAGGGCCTTCCACTCCTCGCCGATCCAGGACTCCGCGTCGCCCTGGGTGGTGAACTCCTCCGGTTGCACGGCCGGCGCCGTCTCCGAACCATCGGCCTTCTCGAACCGCCACGTCCACGCCATGTGCGCCTCCTGGATCCCACCGAGTACGAAGAGTACGAATCTGTGCCACCGGGGCGCTTCCTGACGCACCCCCGGTGCCGTGCTTGCGTGCTGATCGGCAGCCTAACGGCCGTGTCGAGTCCGCCCCCGCCGCGCCCGCCCGGCGCGGACGCGAGAAACTCGGCGGTGTGGATGTGACTCTCCTCGGCACCGGGGCCCCGCAGGGGCTGCCGCGCCCCGGCTGCCCGTGTGCCGCCTGTGCGACCGCCGTCGGCGACGAGGCGCGGGCGGCGACCGCGCTGCTCGTCGACGGCGCGCTGATGATCGACCTGACGCCGGGCCCGGCCTTTGCGGCCGCCCGTGCCGGGCAGTCCCTGGCGGGCGTACGGCAGGTGCTGCTCTCCCATCCGCACGACGGCCCGGTGATGGAGGTGCCGGCCGGGCTGCCGCAGCCGGGCCGGGTCGCGGACGGGCGGGAGCTGGCGCTGCTCGACGGGCACCGGGTGCGCGCCGTCGCGGTGGACATCCCCGGTACCGGCTATGAGATCTCCGGCGCGAGCGGCGAGCGGCTGCTGTATCTGCCGCCGGGCGCGGCGCCGGCCGGACTGGGCAACGGGAACGGCCGGGCGGCGGGCGGCAGTGCCGAGGGCGCCGGCGGCACCGGTCCCTACGACCTGGTGCTGCTCGACGTACTGGAGCGGCCCGATGCGCTGGCCAGGCTACGGGCGAGCGGCGCGGTCGACGCGGCGACGGATGTGGTCGCGGTACACCTCGACCACGGCGTGCCGCCGGGGCCCGAACTGCACCGCAGACTGGCGGCGGTGGGGGCCCGCGCGGTGGCGGACGGCAGCACGCTGGTGGTCGGCGAGTTTCACGCGGTGCCGGATCTGCCGCGGCGGACCCTGGTGCTGGGCGGGGCGCGCAGCGGCAAGTCGGTGGAGGCGGAGCGGCGGCTCGCGGCCTTCCCCGATGTGGTGTACGTGGCCACCGGGGGGACCCGGGACGGCGACCAGGACTGGGCGCAGCGGGTCTCGCTGCACCGCGAGCGGCGCCCCAGCAGCTGGCGCACCGTCGAGACCTGCGATCTGCTGCCGCTGCTGGGGGCCGCGGGGCCGGGCACGGAAGCCGCGGGGCCCGGCCGGGAAGCCGCGGGGCCGGGCACGGAAGGTGCAGGGCCGGGCCAGGAAGCCGGCGAGCCCGGTGCGGGCCCGGCCACCGGCCGCCCGGCCGAGACGTCGCCGCTGCTGATCGACTGTCTGGCGCTGTGGCTGACGCACGTCATGGACGACGTCGGGGCGTGGGACGACGCGGCCTGGGAGGCCGGCGGCCGGCAGGCGCTGCGGAAGCGGACCGATGCGCTGGTGGCGGCGGTGCGCGAGACGCGCAGGACGGTGGTGGCGGTGAGCAACGAGGTCGGTTCCGGGGTCGTCCCGGCGACCCCGGCGGGCCGTCGGTTCCGTGACGAACTGGGGCGGCTGAACGCGGCGTTCGGTGCGGAGTGCGAGCAGGTGCTGCTGGTCGTCGCGGGCCAGGCGCTTGCGCTGCGTGGATGACACCGGCCCGGCGGGGCCCGTGTCCGCTTGCCCGCGGGCGCGGCGCCGGGTGCTCTTGAACCGTGACCGAATCCGAGCGGACCGAATCCGAAGCGCCGGCCGGGCGGAAAGCGGGGCCCGCCCGGGGGCCCCGAGGGCGCGGGCGGCTGTTCGACGCGGCCGTGCGCGCCTATCTGGAACGGCATCCGGAGGCGACGGTGGTCGCGCTCGGCGAGGGGCTCGGCACCGGTTTCTGGCGGCTGGACAACGGGCGGCTGACCTGGCTGACGGTGGTGCCCCCGAACACCGCGGCGGCCCGCCGGATGCTGCTTCCGGACGGCGCCCGGCGGCGGACCGTCGCCCGTACGGTGACCGATCACGCCTGGCTGGACGCGGTGCGGGAGCCGTGGCGCGGGGTCGTCGTCACGGCTCCCGGGGTACTGATGCGGCTGCCGCCGCCCGCGGTGCGCGCGCTGCTGGCGGCGTGCGCCGAGCGGTTTCCCGGCGGTGTGCTGGTCTTTGACGCGCTGCCTCGTCGGGCGACCGCGCTGGCCCGGCGGGCCGCCGCGGCCGGCGGCCGGTGGCCGGCCCCGCGCTGGGGGCTGGACCGTACCCAACTGCCGCGGGTGGCCTGCCTGCACCCGGGCATCGTCGCGGTGCGCGAAATCGGCCCGGAGCCGGCTGCGCCGGGCGGCGCGGCGGCGGGCGGCCTGCTGTCCCGGCTGCTCTGGCGCGGGCGGCGCGTCCCGGTGCTGCGCGAGCTGACGCCGCTGGTGTGCGAGGTCCGGTTCGCCCCGGCCGGTTCGCATCGGCCCGTTCCCCCCGGCGCGCTTCGTCAGCGGTGAGTTGACGGTAATCTGCGCCCAATGAGCGCCTTGAACCTCGACGACTTCGCCCACCTGATCGAGCGCCCCGATGGCGGTGCGCGCCGTGACGCCGAGGAGCGGCGGGCACGGCTGGCCGTGCCGCCGGGCGCGCTCGGCCGCCTCGACGAGCTGGGTGAGTGGCTGGCCGCCGCGCGGCAGCAGGTACCGGTGCGGCCCGTCGAGCGGCCGCGGGTGCTGCTGTTCGCGGGCGATCACGGGGTGGCGGAGCTGGGGGTGTCGGCCCGGCCGGCCGGCGGCACCAGGGATCTCGTACGGGCCGTGCTGGACGGGGCGAGCCCGGCCGCGGTGCTGGCCCGGGGTGCCGGGGCGCAGCTGCGGGTGGTGGATCTGGCGGTGGACTGCGACCCACAGGAGCTGCCCGGGGACGTCACCCGGCACCGGGTGCGGCGCGGTTCGGGACGGATCGACATCGAGGACGCGCTGACGGCCGAGGAGGCCGAGGCGGCGTTCCGGGCCGGGATGGCCGTCGCGGACGAGGAGGCGGACGCGGGCACCGATCTGGTGGTGCTGGGCGATCTGAGCGTCGGCGGGACGACCGCCGCGAGCACGCTGATCGCCGCGCTGTGCGGCACGGACGCCTCGGTGGTCACCGGGCGGGGCGGCGCCCCCATCGACGATCTGGCCTGGATGCGCAAGTGCGCGGCGATCCGCGACGCGCTGCGGCGGGCCCGTCCGGTGCTCGGCGACCAGCTGGAGCTGCTGGCCACGGTCGGCGGCGCGGATCTGACCGCGATGACCGGCTTCCTGCTGCAGAGCGCGGTGCGCCGGACTCCGGTGATCCTGGACGGGGTGGTCTCGGCGGCCTGTGCGCTGGTGGCGCAGCGGGTGGCGTTCCGGGCGCCGGACTGGTGGGTGGCCGGACAGGCGAGCGGGGAACCGGCGCAGGCCAAGGCGCTGGACCGGATCGCACTCAACCCTTTGCTGGACCACGGCGTCACTGCTGGCGAGGGAACCGGGGCGCTGCTGGCCCTGCCATTGGTGCAGGCGGCCGCGGCCCTGGCGGCAGAACTGCCCGTACGCGACTGACCCGGCGCCGGACCACCCCGGCCGGCCGCCGTAGGAAGCGAGCGGACGAGCGCCCGGCCCGGGCGCTCACCACGTCATGCCCGTACCGGACCGCCGGCGGCTCCCCATAAGATCGCGCTTTACACGTTTTATGGGAGACATCGCTTGAGTCCGGACGAAGACCGCCCTCGCGGCACGTGGTCACAGCGCGGTGCCGCATTCGGCATCTGGTATCTGCGCACGGTCACCTTCATCAATCTGCTGAGCGCGGTATGGGTGTCGTTCGGCAATGACATCCGCCGGCACAACATTGCGGAATTCTTCACTCCGTATCTGCTGACGGCGGGGTTCGCCTCCGGCGCCTTCTCGCTCTTCTTGTCGGTGACCCTGCGGCGGCGCAAGCGGGCGGCCTGGATTTTGAATCTGGTGCTTTCCGGGCTGCTGGCACTGCTCTTCGGATTCGGGATGGTGGTGGCCCCGGAGTTCCGCGGGCATGCGCAGAACTGGGTGTCGCTGGTGGTGACCGTGGTGTTCGCCGCGGCGCTGGTGGTGGGGCGCCGTGAGTTCTCCGCGAAGGGCGACCGCGCGAACCCGAAGCTGGCGGCGACGGTCGCGGCGGGCGGTCTGCTGGCCGCCTCGCTGCTGGCGGCGCTGCTGGTGACCGTCACCAACACCGCAGGGGACGGTGCCTCGACGTTTGTGCAGCGCTGGCGCTACGGCCTGATGCGGCTGGTGTCGCTGGCCGCCGACGACCGTGCGTTCCCGGAGATCGCCACCCCGAACTGGGTCAATGTCACGATCAATGTGCTCAGCACGCTGCTGCTGGTCGCGATCCTGTGGGCGGCGTTCCGGTCCGTACGCAGCACCGAGGCGATCACCGAGGACGACGAGGAGCGGCTGCGCGCCCTCCTCGCGCGGCACGGCGACCGTGACTCGCTGGGCTACTTCGCGCTGCGCCGCGACAAGAGCGTGCTGTTCTCCCCCAGCGGCAAGGCGGCGGTCACCTACCGCGTCGTGGGCGGGGTCTCGTTGGCCTCCGGCGATCCGCTGGGGGACCCCGAGGCCTGGCCCGGAGCGATCGAGGTGTGGCTGGCCGAGGCACGGGAGCACGGCTGGGCGCCTGCGGTGATGGGCGCGAGCGAGGAGGGCGGCACGATCTACGCCCGGCACGGTCTGGACGCGCTGGAGCTGGGCGACGAAGCGATCGTGGACACCGCGGAGTTCACCCTCGGCGGCCGCGCGATGCGCACCGTACGGCAGGCCTACCACCGCGTCGAGCGGGCCGGCTACACCGTCCGTATCCGGCGCCACGAGGACATCCCGGCACCGGAGATGGCGCAGTTGCTGCGGCTGGCCGACGACTGGCGCGACGGGGAGACCGAGCGCGGTTTCTCGATGGCGCTGGGCCGGCTCGGCGACCCGGGCGACGGGCGCTGCGTGATGCTCGAATGCCGCGACGGCGGCGCGGGGGAGGAAGCGGGCGAGCTGCGGGCGCTGCTCAGCTTTGTGCCCTGGGGCGAAAAGGGCCTCTCGCTGGATCTGATGCGGCGGGACCGGAACTCCGAGAACGGTCTGATGGAGTTCATGGTGCTGGAGTTGATCCAGCGGGCGAAAGAGGTGGAGGTCACTCAGCTCTCACTGAACTTCGCGATGTTCCGTTCCGTCTTCGAACGTGGATCGCGGCTCGGCGCGGGCCCGGTGCTGCGCCTGTGGCGCTCACTGCTCAGCTTCTTCTCCCGGTGGTGGCAGATCGAATCGCTCTATCGCGCCAATGCGAAGTACCGGCCGATCTGGGAACCGCGGTACATGCTCTTCGAAAAGAGCACCGATTTGCTGCGGATCGGAATCGCCGCCGGCCGTGCGGAAGGCTTTCTGGAAGCACCCGGTCTGCCCAAGTGGCTGAACCGCAAGCACCTGGAGAATGCGGGATGAGCTCTGCTGGGGCGGGGCGGCGGGAGGGGCCGGTGCCGGGGCGGCGGAAGGGGCCGGTGCCCGCGCGGCGGGACGAACCCGCGCCGGGCGTGCGGGAGATGTCCGCCCTGCGCCGCAGCGCGCGCGGCGAGTGGGGCCCGCTCCTGCGGACGGTCCGGTCCTCGCTGGTCACCGCCAAGCTGCGGGCGATTCCGCTGACGCTCACCGCGGTGTGTCTGACCCTGGCCCTCCACTTCGTGCAGAACCAGGCCTGGGGCTATCGGGCGGTCCAGAACATCGGCTCCGTACAGGCCTGGGAACATCTGTGGTTGGCGCTGCTGCGCACCCCCCTGTCGCTGTTCGTCCCCGCGCTGGACCTTCCGGTGTGGGGGGCGCTGGCACAGATCCTGGTGGTCTTCGGGGTCGCGGAGATCTGTGTGGGCCGGCGGCAGACACTGCTGGTCGCCTATGTCGCCACGCTGGCCGGGACGATGTACGCGCGGATCGGCATCTGGATCGGCCCGCTGAGCCCCATAGGGCTGCCCGACTCGGACAAGTACGTCATCGACACCGGGCCCTCGGCGGCCGTGGTGGGGCTGGCGGTGTTCGTGTGCTGGCGCTATCGCGCGTGGTTCACCTGTGCCGCGGTCGTCGTGGCGATGGTCGTCGAGGTGGTGTCCATCAAGAACAACCTGGCGGGCAAGGAGCATGTCGCGGCGGTGCTGGCAGTGCTGATGGTGTGCGCGCTGGGGGAGCTGGGGCGGTCGCGCAAGCGGGGGGACGCCTCGCGGGTCAGCGGCTGGGAGCACCCCCGATGACATGCTCGACCTTGCGGCGCAGCGCCGACCAGCGGCGGTCGTGGCGGTAGGCGCGGACCCGGGCACGGGCCCGCGCCTTCGGGCGGGTGCGGTAGAAGCGCCTGGCCCAGGGCGAGTTGGGGCGGGCCAGCCGGACCGCGCCGAAGAGCGCGACGAACGGCACGAAGACCCCGATGACCGCGATCCGGCCCTTGCCCTTGGTGAGCGCGATGAGCGCGAAGAGGAAGTTGACGGCCACGGTCCGCACGACGGTGAAGCGGTCGGTGCTCTCCTCCGAGCCGATTTCATTGACGCCGAACGGCAGGAAGCCGCTGAGGATCAGGGCCACCAGGGCCACCGTGAGGATGACGATCTCGACGCTCTTCGTCCCCTCCTGGGTCCAGTACACATCGTCGAGGTGGAGGATCAGCGCGAACTCGTCGAGGACGAGGCCCACGCCGATACCGAAGAGCACCGCAGCGACACCGGAACCGAATCCGCGCCGGCCGCCCGCGAGGGCGATGAAACCGCCGAGGACCATCAGGATCACCCCGGGCACGACGTGGTGGATGTGGACGCCGCCCGGGGTGATGTTGCGGAACGGCCCCTTGCCCGCGCGGATGAGCCGGGTGACGGCCCGGGTGACGAGGAAGGTCAGCACGAACGAGGCGAGCGCGAGCAGCAGCGGCAGCTTCCCCGGCTCGACGATATTGCGGTACCACCAGTGGCCCATCCCACACGCTCCCCATTTGTCGGGTAGGGACACTTCACCACCATGCGCCCCGGTTTGACGGGTGACGGTCCGGACCGGCGGTCGAACGTGGCGTACGCCCGGATAGCCTGCCGCGGTGACCGACACCCCCGCTCCCCCGGCCCCCCTCGACGCCCTGCGCTTCGCCTTCGGGACGCTGACCGTGCTGCCGGTGCGCGTCACCCGCTGGGACCGGGAGGCGGCGCGCGGCGGCATGCTCTGTGCGCCGCTGGCCGGCCTGGTGGTCGGGCTGTGCGCGGCCGCGCTCGGCGCGGCGCTGCTGCTGCTCGGCGGCGGTCCGCTGCTCGCCGCGGTCGCCACCGCGGTGGTGCCCGCCGTGCTCACCCGCGGGCTGCATCTGGACGGGCTCGCCGACACCGCCGACGGGCTGGGCAGCGGTAAGCCCGCCGAGGGGGCGCTGCGCATCATGAAGCAGTCCGATATCGGCCCGTTCGGGGTGATCACACTGCTGTTCGCCCTACTGGCCCAGGTGGCCGCGCTGGAGGCGCTGTATGCGGACGGCTGGGCACGCGGCGCCGTCGCGGCGGCCGTTGCGGCGGTCACCGCGCGTGGCGCACTGACCCTCGCCTCCCGTACGGGGGTGGAGGCCGCCCGTCCGGAGGGACTCGGTGCGGCGGTCGCGGGCGCCGTCCCGGTGCGGGCGGCGCTGCTGTGCGCGGGGGCGGTGGTTGCCGGATGCGCGTTCGCCGGCGCCGCGTTCGGTGCGTACGGCGCACTGCACGCCGGGCTCGCGGCGCTGCTCGGCCTCGGGCTGGGCGAGCTGCTGCTGCGGCACTGCCGGCGGCGGTTCGGCGGGGTGACCGGCGATGTGTTCGGGGCGCTCGCGGAGAGCGCGGGGCTCACGGCAGTGGTGGCGCTGACCCTCGGGTAGCTCCCGGCCGACGCCCGGGCGCGCCTCGCGATTCCTTCAACTCGCCTACGGTGAGGGGCAGTTCGGCCCGCATACCGGTAATTCCCGGAGCCCCGTTATGTGCCGGTGTGGTATTGGACGGGCCTTGCGGCGCCGCCGAGCGTAGGCTCGGCCGGAGCAGCGCGCTGCGCGCAGACGGATTCCCCGGACGGAACAGGACCTTCATCACCGTGACTGCACTGACCCTCAGTACTTCTTCCGCCGCAACGGTGCGTGCGGATGCCGTCGTCGTCGGCGTGGCCAAGGGCGCCAAGGGCGTCGTCGTCACCCCCGGCGCGGAGGCCGTGGACAAGGCCTTCGGCGGCAAGCTCGCCGCTGTGCTGGAGACCCTCGGCGCAAGTGGTGCCGAGGGCGAGGTGACCAAGCTGCCCGCCGCCGACGGCCTCAAGGCGCCGGTCGTGCTGGCGGTCGGCCTCGGCGAGGCGCCGGGCAAGGGCGACGGCTACGACACCGAGGCGCTGCGGCGCGCCGCGGGCAGCGCCGCCCGCGCCCTGACCGGCACCAAGAAGGCCGCCTTCGCGCTGCCCGTCGAGGACGCCGAGGCGGCCGCCGCGGTGAGCGAGGGCGCGCTGCTCGGCGCGTACTCCTTCACCGCCTACCGCAGCAACGGCACCGGGCAGAACGCCAAGGGCGGCAAGAAGAACGACGCCAAGTCGGCGCCGCTCGCGGAGGTCGCGCTCCTGGGCGGCAAGCCGCGTGACAAGGAGTTCAAGGCCGCCGCCGAGCGCGCCCAGGCGCTGGCCGCGGAGATCAACCGCGCCCGCGACCTGATCAACATGCCCCCCAACGACCTCGACCCGAAGTCCTTCGCGGCCGAGGCGCAGGCCGCGGCCAAGGAGTTCGGCCTCAAGGTCGAGGTGCTGGACGAGAAGGCCCTCAAGAAGGGCGGCTACGGCGGCCTGCTGGGCGTCGGCCAGGGCGCGGAGGCCCCGCCGCGGCTGGTACGGATCGCGCACACGCACCCCAAGGCGAACAAGACCCTGGCCCTGGTCGGCAAGGGCATCACCTACGACTCGGGCGGTATCTCGCTCAAGCCGGCCGGCCACAACGAGACCATGAAGTGCGACATGAGCGGCGCGGCCGCGGTGTTCGCCGCGGTCGTGGCCGCCGCCAAGCTGGGCCTGGAGGTGAATGTCACCGGCTGGCTGGCGCTCGCCGAGAACATGCCGTCCGGCTCCGCCACCCGTCCCGGTGACGTGCTGACCATGTACAGCGGCAAGACCGTCGAGGTGCTCAACACCGACGCCGAGGGCCGTCTGGTGCTGGCCGACGCCCTGACCCGCGCCTCGGAGGAGACCCCGGACGCGATCGTGGACGTCGCCACCCTGACCGGTGCGATGGTGCTGGCGCTGGGCAGCCGCACCTTCGGGATCATGGCCAACGACGACGCATTCCGTACCTCGATCCACGAGATCGCGGAGGAGGTCGGCGAGCAGTCCTGGCCCATGCCGATGCCGTCCGAACTGCGCAAGGGCATGGACTCCCCGGTTGCCGACATCGCCAACATGGGTGAGCGGATGGGCAGCGGTCTGGTCGCCGGGCTCTTCCTCAAGGAGTTCATCGGCGAGGGCATCACCTGGGCCCACCTGGACATCGCGGGCCCGGCTTTCCACGAAGGCGCGCCGTGGGGCTACACCCCCAAGGGCGGCACGGGATCCGCGGTACGCACCCTGGTGCGCCTGGCGGAGCGTACTGCCGCGGGCGATCTGGGCTGACGGTCACCCCGGGGAGCTTCCTCCCCCTTGCCCGTTATATCCGTACGGCCCCGGGCATACCGCCCGGGGCCGTCGGTGCGTCTGCGTCCCGTGTTCGCCCTCAACGAAATCCGTACGCCAGTACGCGCCAGTAACCCTTACGGGGCGGCCGATCCTCCGCCCTGAGCCCGGCCCGCCGTCCCGGCTTCGTTGAACAAGTGCGAAGATGGGTTCTCGGCAGGACAGGGCCCCCCTTACCCAGGGCCGAAGTAAATGCGGCCGAACCACAGCCGCCGCCCGGTCATCGGAGACCGGCTCCGGCGTACCCATGCATGGAGGACGTGACGTGGCGAACGACGCCAGCACCGTTTTCGACCTAGTGATCCTCGGAGGCGGTAGCGGTGGTTACGCCGCTGCCCTGCGCGGGGCGCAGCTGGGCCTGGACGTCGCCCTGATCGAGAAGGGCAAGGTCGGCGGTACCTGCCTGCACAACGGCTGCATCCCCACCAAGGCTCTGCTGCACGCCGGTGAGATCGCCGACCAGGCTCGCGAGAGCGAGCAGTTCGGTGTCAAGGCCACCTTCGAGGGCATCGACATCGAGGCGGTCCACAAGTACAAGGACGAGGTCATCTCGGGCCTGTACAAGGGCCTGCAGGGCCTGATCGCCTCCCGCAAGGTGACGTACATCGAGGGCGAGGGCCGGCTGTCCTCCCCGACCTCCGTCGATGTGAACGGCCAGCGTGTCCAGGGCCGCCACGTCCTGCTGGCGACCGGCTCCGTGCCGAAGTCGCTGCCGGGCCTGGAGATCGACGGCAACCGCATCATCTCCTCGGACCACGCGCTGACGCTGGACCGCGTGCCGAAGTCCGCGATCGTGCTGGGCGGCGGCGTCATCGGCGTCGAGTTCGCCTCCGCGTGGAAGTCCTTCGGCACCGACGTGACGATCATCGAGGGCCTCAAGCACCTCGTCCCGGTCGAGGACGAGAACAGCTCCAAGCTGCTGGAGCGGGCCTTCCGCAAGCGCGGCATCAAGTTCAACCTCGGCACCTTCTTCGACAAGGCCGAGTACACCGCCGACGGTGTGCAGGTCACCCTCGCCGACGGCAAGACCTTCGAGGCCGAGGTGCTGCTGGTCGCGATCGGCCGCGGGCCGGTCTCGGCGGGCCTGGGCTACGAGGAGCAGGGCGTCGCGACGGACCGCGGCTATGTCCTGGTCGACGAGTACATGCAGACCAACGTGCCGACCATCTCGGCCGTCGGTGACCTCGTTCCCACCCTCCAGCTCGCCCACGTCGGCTTCGCCGAGGGCATGCTGGTGGCGGAGCGGCTGGCCGGTCAGAAGACCGTGCCGATCGACTACGACGGCGTGCCGCGCGTCACGTACTGCCACCCCGAGGTCGCTTCGGTGGGTATCACCGAGGCCAAGGCCAAGGAGCTGTACGGCGCCGACAAGGTCGTCGCTCTCAAGTACAACCTCGCGGGCAACGGCAAGAGCAAGATCCTGAAGACCACGGGCGAGATCAAGCTCGTCCAGGTCAAGGACGGTGCCGTGGTCGGCGTCCACATGGTCGGTGACCGTATGGGCGAGCAGGTCGGTGAGGCCCAGCTGGTCTACAACTGGGAGGCCCTGCCGGCCGAGGTTGCGCAGCTCGTGCACGCGCACCCGACGCAGAACGAGGCCCTCGGCGAGGCCCACCTGGCACTGGCCGGAAAGCCTCTCCACTCCCACGACTGACCCCAGTCCCGGGCGCGACCACATCCGCACTTCCCCAGGCTCTCGACCCCGCTCGAGCTGGGAGACCCACCGTAAGGAGCAACTGAAACCATGGCGGTTTCCGTAACCCTGCCGGCGCTCGGCGAGAGCGTCACCGAGGGCACCGTCACTCGCTGGCTCAAGGCCGAGGGTGAGCGCGTCGAGGCCGACGAGCCGCTGCTCGAGGTGTCGACCGACAAGGTCGACACCGAGATCCCGGCCCCGGCCGCGGGCATCCTCTCCGCCATCAAGGTGGCCGAGGACGAGACCGTGGAGGTCGGCGCCGAGCTGGCCCTCATCGACGACGGCAGCGGTGCGCCCGCGGCCGAGGCGGCTCCGGCCGCCGCCGAGGCGCCCGCGGCCGAGCCGCAGCCCGAGCCCACCCCGGCTCCGGCTGCCGAGGCCCCCGCCCCCGCCGCCGCCCCCGCGGGCGGCGCCGAGGGCACGGACGTCGTCCTCCCCGCGCTCGGCGAGAGCGTCACCGAGGGCACCGTCACCCGCTGGCTGAAGGAGGTCGGCGAGGAGGTCTCGGCCGACGAGCCGCTGCTGGAGGTCTCCACCGACAAGGTCGACACCGAGATCCCGGCGCCGGCTTCCGGCACCCTGCTGGAGATCGTCGTCGGTGAGGACGAGACCGCCGAGGTCGGCGCCAAGCTCGCCGTCATCGGTGCAGCCGGTGCTGCTCCGGCCGCCGCCCCGGCCCCGGCCGCTCCGGCCCCGGCCGCGGCTCCGGAGCCCACCCCGGCACCGGCGCCCGCCCCGGCTCCCGCTCCGGCCGCTGCCGCCCCGGCGCCCGCCCCGGCTCCGGCTCCGGCCGCGCCGGCTCCGGCCCCCAAGCCGGCCGCTGCCCCCGCCCCGGCCCCGGCCGCCGGTGAGGGCGACGGCGCCTACGTCACCCCGCTGGTGCGCAAGCTCGCCGCGGAGAACGGCGTCGACCTGTCCACGGTCAAGGGCACCGGTGTCGGTGGCCGGGTCCGCAAGCAGGACGTCATCGCCGCCGCCGAGGCCGCCAAGGCCGCCGCGCCGGCTCCGGCCGCCGCTCCGGCCGCCGCCTCCAAGGCCCCGGTCATCGAGGCGTCCCCGCTGCGCGGCCAGACCGTCAAGATGCCGCGGATGCGCAAGGTCATCGGCGACAACATGATGAAGGCCCTGCACGGCCAGGCGCAGCTGACCACCGTGGTCGAGGTGGACATCACCAAGATCATGCGGATGCGCAACCAGGCCAAGGGCGCCTTCGCGCAGCGTGAGGGCGTCAAGCTCTCCCCGATGCCGTTCTTCGTCAAGGCCGCGGTCCAGGCACTGAAGGCCCACCCGGTCGTCAACGCCCGGATCAACGAGGACGAGGGCACGATCACCTACTTCGACACCGAGAACGTCGGTATCGCGGTGGACGCGGAGAAGGGCCTGATGACCCCGGTCATCAAGGACGCCGGTGACCTCAACATCGCCGGTATCGCCCGCAAGACGGCGGACCTGGCGGGCAAGGTCCGCGCGAACAAGATCACGCCGGACGAGCTGTCCGGTGCGACCTTCACCATCAGCAACACCGGTTCGCGCGGCGCCCTGTTCGACACCGTCATCGTGCCCCCGAACCAGGTCGGCATCCTGGGCATCGGTGCGACCGTCAAGCGCCCGGTGGTCATCAACCACCCGGACCTCGGCGAGACCATCGCGGTGCGCGACATGACCTACCTGGCGCTCTCCTACGACCACCGTCTGGTGGACGGCGCGGACGCCGCCCGCTACCTGACCACGGTCAAGCAGATCCTGGAGGCCGCCGAGTTCGAGACCGAGATCGGTCTCTGATTCCGGCCGTCACGCCATAGGTGTGCCAGCAGGGGTCGGCCCCGGTTCGTACGAGCCGGGGCCGGCCCCTTTGCGCGTCCTGAGCACTTTCGCCCGGGCCCCTCCGCCCGTCCCGGATAATGGCCCCCTCGTCACCACGCGCTCTGAAGGAGCACCTCATGACCCCGCCCGTCGTCCATTCGCTGCGCGAGCAGATCCGCGAGCACATCCTCGAGGGGATCGTCAGCGGCCGCTGGCAGCCGGGCGAGCGGATCGTGGAGCGGCGGATCGCGGTGGAGCTGGAGGTCAGCCAGACGCCCGTACGGGAGGCGCTGCGTGAGCTGGAGTCGCTGCAGCTGATCGAGTCGGCGCCGAACAAGGGCGTACGGGTACGGAATCTGACCGCGGACGATCTCAAGGAGAGCTATCCGGTGCGGGCCGGGCTGGAGCAGGTGGCCGCCGAACTGGCCGCCGGGCGGCTGGCCGAGGACACCGTGGCGCTGGAGCGCGAGGTGGCGGCGCTGCGCGAGGCGGAACTGGCCGGTGACGGGGAGGCGCAGGTGCGGCACACGGTGGCCTTCCACCGGGAGATCGTGGGGGCCGCCGGGAACGCCGTACTGCTGCACACCTGGGAGTCGCTGGGCATCGAGGTCTGGACGACGCTGTCGATCCGCTGGTTCAGCCCGGAGCCGCGCTCGCACGCCCAGGACCACCAGGAGATCGTGGACGCGTTCCGGCGACGCGACCCGAAGATCGGCGGCTTGCTCAAGTCACACGTGCTGAGCTGCGCACCTCGGGTCTGAGGAGGCATCGGGGCGGGGCCGGCGGCCCTTCTTTCGGCTGGCACGCGGTGCCCAAATATGCGGCACCCCGTGCCGACCTGCGGTTATTCGTCCGGAGACCGTTGATCGATCATCGATCAGAGGCGTATCGTCTCCTGTCGGGGCGCGACAACCCTGCCTGCCGAACTCGTAGGGGGTGTCGTCAAGGCCGCCGTCCACCCTGAGGACGCGGCCGGTCACGACGGCACCCCCGAGCTACCTCCCGTCCGGAAAGGGGCCACCCATGCCCGATCCCGTGCGCCTGCCGTACAGCCAGCTCGACCAGCTCCCGGACCGCGACCCCGAGGAGACCGCCGAGTGGCGCGAGTCGCTTGACGCCGTCACCGAGGCGGCGGGCCCCCAGCGCGCCGCGTACCTGATGCGCCGCGCACTGGAGCACACCGCGCGCACCGAAGGCACCGCCCTGCCGTCCCTCCTGGAGACGGACTACGTCAACACCATCCCGACCTCTGCCGAGCCCGCCTTCCCCGGCGACGAGGCGATGGAGGCCAGGATCACCGCCTGGAACCGCTGGAACGCCGCCGCGATGGTGACCCGCGGCTCCGCCCTGGGCCTCGGCGGCCATATCGCCACCTTCGCCTCCGCCGCCTGGCTCTACGAGACCGGCTTCCAGCACTTCTTCCGCGGCAAGGAGGGGGACGGCAGCGGCGACCAGCTCTACATCCAGGGCCACGCCTCCCCCGGCGTCTACGCCCGCGCCTTCCTCGAAGGCCGCCTCACCGAGGACCACCTCGACCACTTCCGCCAGGAGGCCGGCGGCGAGGGCCTGCCCTCCTACCCGCACCCGCGGCGGCTGCCCTGGCTGTGGGAGTTCCCCACCGTCTCCATGGGCCTGGGCCCGCTCTCCGCCATCTACCAGGCGCGCTTCAACCGCTACCTGGAGCACCGCGGCATCAAGGACACCGCCAACTCCCACGTCTGGGCGTTCCTGGGCGACGGCGAGATGGACGAGCCCGAGTCGACCGCCGCCCTGGCGCTCGCCGGCCGCGAGGGCCTGGACAACCTGACCTTCGTCATCAACTGCAACCTGCAGCGCCTCGACGGCCCGGTCCGCCCCAACTTCAAGATCGTGCAGGAGCTGGAGGCCCAGTTCCGCGCGGCCGGCTGGAACGTCGTCAAATCGCTGTGGGGCCGGGCCTGGGACGAGATCTTCGCGCTCGACACCGATGGCGCCCTGATCCGCCGCCTCGGCGAGACCCCCGACGCACAGTTCCAGACGTACGCCACCCGCGACGCCGCCTACCTGCGCGAACACTTCTTCGGCGCGAACGAGTCCCTGAAGGCCCTCGCCCGCACGCTCTCCGACGCCAAGCTGCTGGAGCTGTTCCAGACCTCCCGGGCCGGCCACGAACCGCGCAAGGTGTACGCCGCCTACCGGGCCGCCGTCGAGCACAAGGGCGCGCCGACCGTCATCCTGGCGCAGACCGTCAAGGGCTACACCCTCGGCGCGGGCTTCGAGTCCCGCAACGCCAACCACCAGATGAAGAAGCTCACCATGGCGGAGTTCCGCACCATGCGTGACGTCCTCGAACTCCCCATCCCGGACAGCGCGCTGGAGGGCGACCGGGTGCCGTACTGGCGCCCCGCCGAGGACTCCCCCGAGATGGTCTACCTGCGCGAGCGGCGCGCCGCCCTCGACGGCCCGGCCCCCGCCCGCAAGGTCGTCGCCAAGCCGCTGCCGATGCCCGCCGACAAGGCCTTCGACGCCCTGAAGAAGGGCTCCGGCAGCCAGGAGATCGCCACCACCATGGCGTTCGTCCGGCTGATCAAGGACCTGATGCGGGACAAGGAGACCGGCAAGCGCTGGGTCCCGATCGTCCCCGACGAGGCCCGCACCTTCGGCATGGAGTCGCTCTTCCCGACCGCCGGCCTCTACTCCCCCAAGGGCGCGACATACGACCCGGTCGACCGTGACCAGCTCCTTTGGTACAAGGAAGCCAAGGACGGCCAGATCCTCAACGAGGGCATCACCGAGGCCGGTTCGCTCGCCGACTTCACCGCCGCCGCGACGTCCTACGCGACGCACGGCGAGCCGATGATCCCCTTCTACATCTTCTACTCGATGTTCGGCTGGCAGCGCACCGCCGACCAGTTCTGGGCGCTGGCCGACCAGTTGGGCCGCGGCTTCGTCATCGGCGCCACCGCGGGCCGTACGACGATGACCGGCGAGGGCCTCCAGCACGCCGACGGCCACTCGCACCTGATCGCCTCCACCAACCCGGCGGCGCTCTCCTACGACCCGGCCTTCGCCTACGAGGTCGCGGTCATCGTCAAGGACGGCCTGCGCCGGATGTACGGCCCGGACGCCGAGGACGTCTTCTACTACCTCACGGTCTACAACGAGACCAAGGTCCAGCCGGCCATGCCGGAGGGCGTCGAGGAGGGCATCCTCAAGGGCCTGTACCGCTTCAACGAGGGCACCAAGCCCCAGGCCGACAGCCCGCAGCTGCAGCTGCTGGCGTCCGGTACCGCCATCCACTGGGCCCTGGAGGCGCAGCAGCTGCTGGCCGACGACTGGGGCGTGGCGGCGGACGTCTGGTCGGCGCCGTCCTGGACGGAGCTGCGCCGCGACGCCCTGGAGTGCGATGCCGCCCGTCTGGAGGGCGAGGACCGTATCCCGTACGTCACCCGTGCCCTGGCCGGCGCCCCCGGCCCGGTCGTCGCGGTGAGCGACTGGATGCGCGCGGTTCCCGACCAGATCGCCCCCTGGGTCGAGCAGGACTGGACCTCCATCGGTACCGACGGCTTCGGCCTGTCCGACACCCGCGAGGCGGCCCGCCGCCACTTCGGCGTCGACCCGCAGTCGGTGGTCGTCCAGGCGCTCGCCGCCCTTGCCCGCCGCGGCCAGGTCAAGCCGGAGGCCGTCAAGGAGGCCAGGGAGCGCTACGGCCTGTGAGCCATGGGCCGCACCGCGGCCCGTGCCTCGTCGGCGGCCCCGGGCCCACACCGGGCGCCGCCCCGCCCCTCCGGGGCACCCTCAACTCCCGTGTGGAGGCCACCTTCCCGCGCCCGGGGCCTCCACACGGGAACCCACCACCGGCCCGGCCGACCACGCCCTGGCTACGGCCGGGCCGGGCTGCCTTTCGGGCTGTGCGGTGTGTTGGACGCGTGATGTGTGGTTGGACGCGTGGTGTGTTGCCGTTGGCTGGGGCGTGGTCGCTTCGCGGTTCGGTTCGGCTCGGTGTGCGTTGTCTGTGGCTGGGGCCGGTGTGCGTTGCCGGTGGCTGGGGCCGGTGCGCCTACGCCCTGTGGGTGGTGGGTCGGAGGGGACGCCCGGTCCCCCGTCCTCGGCGCGGGCGGATCTGGTACGTGCAGAAGGCACCCCGGCGTTCGCTCCGGTCCTGCGGGCGGGGCACCGGACATCCCCTCCGACCTCCGCACGTCGGCGACCGCCCCGCCGTACCCATCACCGTTACGGCCACCACAGCGCTCACCCCTTGGCAGGACACTGGGCAACAACCAGGTTCGAGCCGCACCAGGCCTTGGCAGGACGCTGGTCGGGCCGGGCCGGGCCGGGCGTGCAGGTTGCCGGGCGTGCAGGCTGTCGGCCGCCCCACCGTCATCCGGCCGCCGTCGTCCGCCCGACGCCGCCCCGCCCCGCCCCGCCCCGGATGAGCCTTGGCCGGAGGCGGCGTGCGCTTGTGATCGGTGACGGACGGTGCCACCGGGCGGCAGACGGGAACGAACGAAGGCCGGAGGGGATGCACCGGGACCCGCCCGCAGGACCGGAGCGAACGCCGGGGTAATCAATTCCGTGGACCAGATACGCCCGCGCCGAGGACGGGTTCCGGTGCGTCCCCTCCGGCCCCAGCGGCACTCACGAACCCCGCAAAGGCGCCAGCCCCCCGCCGGACACAGCACATGCCCCCACAAGCCACGCGGCCCCGCCAAAGCCCGGCCCGGCCCGGCCCGGCTCGGCCACGCCCCAAAGGGGCGCGGGGAACTGCGCGACCAGCCACAACGCACCCGCAGACAACCAACGGCAGCCCGCGGCCCCACCCCAGACCCCACCACCCCGGCCATTGTCAGTGGCCCCCCGCATCATGGACCCATGCGTGCTGCCCGGCTGATCAGGATGGTGTTGCTGCTCCAGGCGCGGCCGTCGATGACGGCCGCCGAGCTGGCGCGGGAGCTGGAGGTTTCCGAGCGTACGGTCGCCCGGGACGTGCTCTCCCTCTCCGAGGCCGGGGTGCCCGTCTACGCGGACCGCGGCCGGGCCGGCGGCTACCGCCTCATAGGCGGCTACCGCACACGGCTCACCGGCCTCGGCCGCAGCGAGGCGGAGGCCCTCTTCCTGTCCGGAGTGCCCTCCGCCCTGCGCGAGATGGGCCTTGCCGACGCCGCGTCCGCCGCCCGGCTGAAGGTCTCCGCCGCCCTGCTGCCCGAGCTGCGGGACGCCGCGACGGGCGCCGCCCAGCGCTTTCACCTCGACGCACCGGGCTGGTATCAGGAGCCCGAGACGCCCGTCCTGCTCCCCGAGATCGCCGACGCGGTCTGGGACGACCGCCGGATCACCGCCCGCTACCGTCGCAAGGACACCGAGGTGGAACGGGAGTTGGAGCCGTACGGCCTCGTGCTGAAGGCGGGCGTCTGGTATCTGGCGGCGCGTACACAGGGGGACTACCGCGTCTACCGTGTCGACCGGTTCACCGCCGTGGCGCTCGCCGGGAGCGGCAGCGCCTCCGGCGCCGACGACGCCGGAGGGCGGTTCACCCGTGACTGTTCCTTCGACCTGACGGAGTTCTGGGCACAGCGGGCGGCCCAGTTCGCCCGGTCGATCCTGCACGAGGAGGTGGTGCTGCGGCTGTCCCCGCGCGGCGTCCTCCGGCTGCCGTACGTCACCGAGCGCGCCGCGGCCCGCGAGGCGATCGCCCGGGCGCAGGCCGCGGACGGTCCCGATGAGCACGGCCGGCTGACCGTGACACTCGCCGTGGAGTCCGCCGAGGTCGCCCACGCCCAGTTGCTGTCACTCGGCCCGGAGGGCGAAATACTCGCGCCCCCCGAGCTGCGTGAGCGCTTCGCATCGGCCGCCCGCCGGACGGCCGCGCTGTACACAGAGACGGCCGCGCTGTACACGGAGGAGGACGGGGCACAGGGCGGGCCGGATGGCGGCGGACCCTGACCCGCCGGATGTCCCCGGCACCGTCGGCCCCCGGGCCGGTACCGGTACCGGCCCGTCTCAACGCTAGTCGCCCGCGCTCAGCGGTAGTCGCCCGCGCTCAGCGGTAGTCGTCCGCGCTCCCCTCCTTCCCGCCGAAGACGACCTCCTCGAAGTAACCGAAGCAGTCGGGCCGCGAGCCGTCCGTGTCGGTGAAGTCGTACTCCTTCGCCAGCTGCCCGCTGGAGAGCGACCGGCCGCTCCAGCGCTCCTTGGCCGGGTCGGCGGCCAGCGCCCGTACACCGCGGCCGATCAGGGCCGGCGATTCGGCGATGGCGAAATGCGGCTCCTCGGCCACCGCGTCGCGCCAGCTCTCCTCCGTCACCCCGAAGTGGTCGAGCATCTCCTCGGAGCGGAGAAAGCCGGGGGTGAGCGAGACCGCGGTGCCACCGTGTTCCTTCAGTTCGGCGGCGAGACCGAAGGCGATGCGGTGCGGGGCGTTCTTGGTGAGGTCGAAGCAGAGGTTGTCCCGGTAGGTGCGGTTGAAGGCGGCGGTGCCGTCGGTGACCTCGACCACCAGACCGCCGGGCCGCCTGATCAGCAGGGGCAGGGCGTAATGGCTGGTGATGACGTGGGTGTCGATGCCGAGGCGGAACATCCGCAGCCCGTTCTCCAGGTCGAGGTCCCACAGCTTGGTGTGGAACTCGATCAGCCGGTCACCGCCCCAGACGCTGTTGACCAGCACGTCCAGCCGGCCCTGCTCCCGGTCGATGCGCTCGGTCAGCGCCTTGACCTGCGCCGGGTCCAGATGGTCGGTCGGTACGGCGATTCCGGTGCCGCCCGCCGCGCACACCAGTTCCGCGGTCTGCTCGATCGTCTCCGTGGCCCGGCCGACCTCGCTGACCCGTTCCCGGGTCGTCCGTCCGGTCACATACACCAGGGCCCCGGCCCGCCCCAGCTCGACCGCCATCGCCCGCCCGGCCCCGCGGGTGGCCCCGGCCACCAGCGCCACCCGTCCCGCCAGTTCCCGCTGTCCCGTCATGTACGCCACTCCTCGCTGTCAGGTGCCTCGCATCCGTACACGGCGACCGTGGCAGTGAAACCCGACATCTCCTGTCCGGATTCATCGGCCGCCGTACAGCGATCCGCCCACCGCCTACGGACGGAGCGCGCGCACCGTCCCCCCGCTCCGCAGCCGTCCGACGACCTCGTCCGGGGCGTTCCGCCCGGCGGGCGCGGCGAGCGTGTTCGTGTGGCCGAAGACCCGTACCCCGCCGGTGGCGTCGATACCGCCGACTCCTTGGCTGCCGGCCGCGAGCAGGTACCACTTGCCGGACTGCGCCCGCCAGTGGACGTTCCCGACCACGGGGGCTCCGAAGCGGCTGCAGGCGGCGGTGTCCGTGGCCCGTCCGGCGATCCGGCCGGGCTCGGCCGGGCGGGCGGCGGGCGGCAGGAAGTGCAGTGTCACGCTGCCGGGCCCGCGCCAGGTGTCGGCACGGCTGCACACCCAGGCCGCGCTGCCGCCGGCTTCCGGGAGGCGCTGTCCGGCGAACGTCCAGTTGCTGACGGACCGTACGCCGGCGCCCCGCAATGTCCCCAGGGAGCAGGCCGTACGGGCCCAGCCCTGCAGGGCCGGGGTGCCGGTCGCCTCCCCGGGTCCGGCACCCGGTGCGCCGCCGGGTGGTACGGAGGTGAGGTGGGCGGGGACGAGCTCGTTGAGGTCGGTCACCAGGAAGGGAGGGTTCCCGCCGGTCCCCGCGATCCGGGTCGAGGGCCGGAACTGGGCCGCCGGCCAGTGCCCGCAGCCGGCGCCCCCCTGGGGCGGTGCCGGGATGCGGTCGGTGACCCCGTCCGGGGCGACATGCAGCCCGTGCACCGGGGCGGCCGGTGCCAGCAGGTCGCGGACGCCGGCATCGGAGACCCACGGCGCCAGCAGATAGCGCATCCAGCCGTTGCCGCGGCCGATCACCAGCGCGGCACCGGTCGTCAGATCCGCGTCGTCCACCCGTGCGAAGTGCAGTGTGGGCGTGGCACCTTCGGGCTCGGCGTAGCGCACCAGCCGCTCGCCGTCATGGAAGACCACGACCATCACGGCGTCGATCAGGCCCGCGTACAGCAGCTGCGGCGGATGGTCGGGCGGCCGGGTGGAGGTGCCCGCTGACGTCATGATCCGGGCGTCGGGGGGCGGCGCCGCCCAGACCCGCAGCGCCCGCCCCAGCAGCTCCTGGTCGCCGGCCTGCCGGCCGCGGACGGGCCAGGCGGTGAAGTCCACCCGGGAGGTGTCGGCCCACTGTTCGTTGGGGGTGCGCAGCAGCCGGCCCGGGTCCAGCGCCTGCTCCGCCGTGGTCGGTGTGCGCCCCGCCCGGTCCCCGTCACCGCGCGCCAGCCCGGCCGCCGCCGCGCCGACCGCCAGTACGGCCGCCAGCGCGATCGCCGCCCGAACCCGCTGCCGGCGGCGCAGCAGGTCCGTCGGCCGGGTCTGCACCGTGCACGGGTCGAACTCCGCCGAGTTCAGCAGTGCCGCGGCGCCCGTCCCGGTCTCCCGGTCCAGTTGCGCCGCCGCCCGCTGGGCCGCATCGGGGTCCTCGACCCCGGCCAGTGCCAGCACGCTGCGGGCGGCGTCCTCGTCCAGCCCTTCCAGATGCCACAGCCCGAGGGCGGCCCGTACCGGCGCCGGCACGGCGGACAGTGCCTGGTCCAGGGCGAGTTCCTCGGCGCCGCCGACCCGCGGGAAGAGCCGCAGGCCCCAGACCCTGGGCAGGGCCACCGGCCCCCGGACCGGCCGGCCCTCGTGCGCCAGCGCCAGCCGCAGGGCCCGCAGCCGCACCACGTCGTAGCCCGGTTCGGCCGCCGGGCCGCGCTGCGCCGGCAGTCCGCCGTCCGGCCGGCGCAGCCGCGCCCGCGGCAGCGCCCGCTGGACCAGGCCGTGTGCGGTCAGGACCCGGCGGTGGCGGCCCGTCGACGGGGGCAGGACGAGGTAGGTGAGGCGGACGAGCCGTGGATAGTGCTCGACGATGGCCGCCTCGGCCCGTTCGACATCGGCCCGGGTGCGTTCGTCCATGGGCATGGCCTGGAACAGCCCTTCGCGAAATGGTGGATATGCCGTCGTTCGGTCGTTGCACGCCGTCCAACGAGTGATTCTTGGGACGGTCACACGGCGGAGCCCCGGCCCGGGTGAGCGAACCCGATCCGAACACCCCGTCACCGGTGCGCCCGCCGCGTCACCGATCCGGATAACGCCCCGTCGCATCCGGGGTACTCCGCATGCGACGGGCGCCGGCAGGGCAGATGCTGGAGCGGTGATGGACGAGACGGAGTTCTGGGAACTGATCGACGGTTCCCGCGAGGCCGCCGAGGGCGACCCCGAGGAGCAGGCCGACGCGCTGGTCGAGCGGCTCCTCGGGCTCGACCCGGATGCCGTCGTGGACTTCGCCCGCCACTTCGAGGCCCGCTACAACCGGGCGTACTCCTGGGAGCTGTGGGCCGCGGCCTCCGTGCTGCTGGGCGGCGCGGGGGACGACGCCTTCGACTACTTCCGCTGCTGGCTGATCGGCCAGGGCCGGGAGGTCTTCGAGGGCGCGCTGCACGACCCCGACCAGCTCGCCGAGCTGCTGGACGACTTCGACGAGGCGGTGGACGGCGACGCCGAGGAGCTGGGCTATGCGGCCGACGAGGCGTACGAGCAGCTGACCGGCGGGGTGATGCCGGACCTGGGACTTCCCCCGCCGCCCCGGGAACCGCTCGGCAGTTACCTGGACTTCGACGACGACCGGGGCATGGCGGAGCGCTTTCCCACCCTCTGGGACCGTTTCAAGCCGTAGCCGCGGCGCCGGTGCGCACCGGGGGCGCGGCGGCCCCGGGCCCCCGGATGCCACCGCCGGCCCGTCGCTGCGGGCAGTATGGCCCCATGCGGATCGCGATCACCGGCTCGACCGGACTCATCGGCACGGCGCTCGTACGCTCCCTGCGCTCGGAAGGCCATGACGTCGTCCGGCTCGTACGGCGTGCGCCCACGGCCGCCGACGAGGTGCGCTGGGACCCCGGGCGCCAGGAGGTCGACACGGCGGGGCTGGCCGGCTGCGGGGCCGTCGTCCACCTGGCCGGCGCCGGGGTCGGCGACCACCGCTGGACCGCCGCCTACAAGCAGGAGATCCGCGACAGCCGGGTCCTGGGCACCCGGGCCCTCGCCTCGGCCCTGGCCGCCATGGACGCCCCGCCGGGAGTCTTGGTGTGCGGCAGCGCCATCGGCTACTACGGCGACACCGGCGACCGGCGGACGGACGAGAGCGCGCCGGCCGGCCACGGGTTCCTGCCGGAGGTCTGTGTGGCCTGGGAGGACGCCGCGAAGCCGGCCGAGGACGCGGGCATCCGTACCGTCTTCGCCCGCACCGGTCTGGTCGTGGCACGCTCCGGCGGCGCCTGGGGCCAGCTCTTCCCCCTCTTCCGGCTCGGCCTGGGCGGCCGGCTCGGCGACGGCAGCCAGTACTGGAGCTTCATCTCCCTGGAGGACCACATCAGGGCGCTCCGCCACCTCGTCGACACCGAGGGCCTGGCCGGTCCGGTCAACCTCACGGCTCCGGAGCCGGTCACCAACCGCGAGGTCACCGCCGTGATGGGCCATGTCCTGGGCCGCCCCACGCTGTTCACCGTGCCGGCACCGGTCCTGCGGGCCGCCCTGGGCGAGTTCGCCGACGATGTGCTGGGCAGTCAGCGGATCATTCCGCAGCGGCTGCTGGACTCCGGGTTCGCGTTCGCCCATCCGCGCATCATCGAGGCGGTCCGGGCCGCGTAGCCGTCCGCGCCGGGGGTCGTCCGTGTCACACGGGTCGTCCGCACCGCGGAGTCGTCCGCGTCACACCGTCGTCCGGGCGGCATAGCCGCGGGGCCACACGGGAAGCTTTGGCCAAGGGGCGCGTCGACGCGCCCCTGGACGCCCCCTCTCGAACGGACCGCCGCCTCCTGCCGACCCCGCACGCCTCACCTCGGTATCCCCCATGGCGGCACCGGGCACGACTGGGGTGCGCCGCCGTTGGGACCGACCTCGGGAGGGGCATGTGCTGCGTACCGCATCGGCCGTGGACGTCGTCATCGTGGGGGCCGGCCCGGCCGGACTCGCCGCCGCCCGCCATCTGACCGGGGCGGGGGTGTCCGTCACGGTCCTGGAATCCGCACCACGGATCGGCGGCCGGTCCGCCACCGACCGCCTCGACGGCTTCCGGCTGGACCACTGCGGCCGGCCGCTGGCCGTCTCCGCCGCCGAGCTGTCCCGTACCCCGGGCCTCGGCGATCTGACGCTCCGTCCGTTCGCGCCCGGCCTGAGCGTCCACAACGGCCAGCGGACGCAGCGCATCAGCGCGCCCCGGAGCGCGAAGGGTGCCCTGTCCGCGGCCCGTGCCCTCTCACGCGCCGACCGTCGTACGGAACGCCGGACGGAGCGTCAGACCGTCCGCCTCACCGACCGGCGGACCGCGCCGCCCCCGGACCGCCGCACGGTCCGCCGTATCGACCGCCGTACGGACCGCCGCACCGACACCGCCGCCGCTCCCCCGGCCTTCGCCCCCCACGCCCCGCCCGCCGACCGTCCGATCCACGATGCCCTGGCGAGCCGCCCCGCCTTCCCGCACCGCGGCCATGACGCGTTCCTGCGGCCCCTGCTGGCCGCGTTGCTGTGTGATCCCAAGCTACGCGGCTCCAGCCGGGGCGCGGCGGCGGCGCTGCGCGCCTACGCCCAGGGCCGGTTGTGGCTGCCGGCCGGCGGCGCCGCGGCCGTCCCCGAGCTGCTCGCCGCCACCCTGCCGCCCGACACGGTCCGTACGTCCGTGCAGGTCACCGCCGTCTCCACCACCGGCGTCAGCACCGCGGAGCACGGTCATATCCCCTGTCGGGCGGTACTGGTGGCCACCGGCGCGCGCGATGCGGCCGAGCTGTTGCCGGGACTGCGGGTACCGGCCTTCCACCCGGTCGCCGTCCTGCACCACACCGCGGCGGCGGACGGGGGCCGCGGCGCACCGTCCCGCGACACGACCCTGATCCTCCCGACGGACGGCCCCGTCGCCTACAGCTACGCCGCCGGCGCCATCGACCCGTCCCGTACGCCGCCGGGCCGGTCCTTGATCACCACGACCGTGCTCGGCGCCGCCGCGATGCTGCCGCTGTCCGTGCTCGACAAGACGGTCCGCCCCCAGCTCGAACGGATCTACGGTGCGCACACCGACGACTGGGAGCTGCTGACCGCCCATCACGACCCGTATGCGGTACCCGCGATGCCGGCGCCGCACGACCCGGAGCGCCCGGTGCGGGTGCTCTCCGGCCTCTATGTGTGCGGCGACCACCGCGACATCAGCTCGCTCCAGGGCGCGCTGAACTCGGGCCGCCGCGCCGCCCGTGCGCTCCTCCAGGACTTCGGGCTGCCGGCTTTCACCACGGAACCGGACGCCCTGCCCACGGCGGCCTGAACCGGGCGGCCTGCCTCGCCTTCACCCCGACGGCCGGGCGGCCTGCCCCGCCCTCACCCCGACGGGCGGGCGGCCGGGCCCGCCCTCACCCCAGCGCCGCCACCCGTTCGCGATAGCCCCGTACCGCCGCCGCGTCCCGGTAGGGCTCCAGACGGCGCTCGAACTCCCTGACGTACTCGTGTGCCCGTACGGACCGCATCTCGGAGGCCTGGAGCGCCGCCTCGGCGCCCAGCGTGCAGGCCTGCTCCAGTTCGCCCAGGCCCAGCCGCGCGGTCGCCAGCACCACCCGGCAGAAGAGCCTGCTGCGGGCGAAGCCGGCCGCGCGCAGCTGGAGCGAGCGCTCGGCGTGCTGGGAGGCGGCGCGGTACTGCTGGAGATCGCGGTGGCAGTGCGCCAGTTCGTCGGCGAGCTGCGCCTCGTCGAAGAAGCGCGCCCAGTACGGGGTGTCATCACCGGGCCGGACGGTCTCCAGCGCCCGTTCGGCACGGGCCAGCGCCGTCGTGCAGGCCCGGACCTCGCCCAGGACGCCGTGACCGCGTGCCTCCGCGGCGTGCAGCAGTGCCTGCACGGCGGGCGGCGCGCTGCTGCCGATGCCCTGCTGGGCGACCCGCGCCAGCTGCACGGCTTCCCTGCCGTGCCCCAGGTAGACGGCCTGCCGGCTCATCGTCACCAGGACGTAGGACCCGTACGCGCGGTCGCCGGCGGCCTGGGCCAGTCGCAGGGCCTGGACGAAGTACCGCTGGGCCAGCCCGTGGGCCGCGATGTCGTACGAGGTCCAGCCCGCCAGCCGGGTCAGATCGGCGGCGGCCGCGAAGAGCCGGCGGCCGGTGGCCTCGCCGTAGCTGCCGCGGAGCATCGGCTCGGCCTCGTGTTCCAGATAGCGCACCAGGGCCTGGCGGGCGTGGCCGCCGCCGTAGGCGTGGTCCAGCGCCCGGAACAGCTCGCCGACCGAGCGCAGCGCCGCGATGTCGCCGGAGGTGACCTTGGAGCCCTGGGTGCGGTCGACCCGGTCGGTGCGGCGCTGCCGGGGCACCGTGACCCGGCCCTGTGCGGGGACCCGGCCCGCCCCGTCGCCGTTGGTCTCGCCACGGGCGACCCGTTCGTCGGCGCGCCCGATCAGCCAGTCGCGGCTGGGCACCACGAGCCCGGCCGGGGTGAAGGCGATCTTGCGGAGCTCGGCGTGGCTGCCGGAGTCCTTGCGCCACAGGCCGCTGACGATGTCCACCGCCTCGCTGGGGCTCGCGGCGAATTCCAGTCCGGCGTACACCGGCGCACAGGCGTCCAGGCCCAGGTCCTGGGCGGACAGCCGGCGCCCCAGCCGGCGGGTGAACACCTCCGCGATCAGGGCGGGGGTGGTGCCTCTGGGCTGCTGGCCGCGCAGCCAGCGGGTCACCGACGTCTTGTCGTACCGCAGATCCAGGCCGTGCTCGATGCCGAGCTGATCCACCCGTCTGGCCAGCCCGGCATTGGAGAATCCCGCCTCGGCGATGAGCGCGGCGAGCTGGCGGTTGGGGGTGTGGTGCGGGGGTCGTTCCGTCATCAGCTTTACCGGTCTCCTGCCTTCCGGGCCGCTGCCGGGTTCGGCGGACCCTGTCCGGCATGCTCATTCGCCCTTGTGGAACGGCGTGAATGTAACGGCCTTCGGCGCCCCGATCACCGCCTCCTCCCCGCGTTCATCCGATCGTGTGAGCAGGGGCGGGAGGGCCGGACACCGGCCGCCTGCGGGGACCGCGAGGGGCGGCCGTACAGTGGCCTGGGCGCGAAGTGGCATCAATGTTGCAGCGCAATGCAACAAAGGTTCGAAGAGGAGCTGCCGTGACTGCGATCTCTCGGGGGGAGACCCCCGTACCCGAGGGGCTGCGCTTTGTGCAGCTGGGCTTCGGCGCCGACGCCGTGGAGTACACCTCGGCATGGCAGGAGCAGCGCCGGGTGCACGCCGCCCGGTTCGCCGACGAGCTGCCCGACACCTGTCTGCTGCTGGAGCACCGGGCCGTCTACACCGCGGGACGCCGTACGTCCGACGAGGAGCGCCCGCTGGACGGGACCCCGGTCGTCGACGTGGACCGCGGCGGCAAGATCACCTGGCACGGGCCCGGCCAGCTGGTGGGCTACCCCATCCAGAAGCTGCCGCGCCCGGTGGACGTCGTGGCCCATGTCCGCCGGCTCGAAGAGGCGCTGATCCGGGTCTGCGCCGAGTTCGGCGTGGAGGGCACCCGGGTCGAGGGCCGCAGCGGCGTGTGGGTGCTGGGCGACCCGGTGGAGCAGCGGACGGCCCTGGGCGGGCTGAACCTCGACTTCGACCCGCGGGTGGCGGACGAGCTGTTCGACCCGCGGCTGAACGGCCCGGAGTACGCACCGTCCAACGCCGGCCAGCGCCGCGAGGACCGCAAGCTCGCCGCGATCGGCATCCGTGTCGCCAAGGGCGTCACGATGCACGGCTTCGCGCTGAACGTGAACCCGGACAACACCTCGTTCGACAAGATCGTGCCGTGCGGCATCCGGGACGCCGGCGTCGCCTCGCTCGCGGGCGAGCTGGGCCGCGAGATCACCATCGCCGAGGTGCTGCCCGTCGCCGAGAAGCATCTGCGGGACGTCCTGGAGGGCGCCGAACTGCTCCCCCGCGCGGTCTGACCGGGCGGTCGCCGCCCGGGACCCGGGCCGGGCGGCCGTCCGGCCCGGGTCCTCCCCGGGACCGCCGGGAATGCAACCCCGCCATACGGAGTTGCACCGCACGTAAAGACGTGCGAATCAACGGGCGTACCCTGGTGTACGCCGAAGAAACGAAGTCGTAGGGAGCCGGTCGTGTCCGCAGTCGCACCCGACGGACGCAAGATGTTGCGCCTGGAGGTCCGGAACAGCCAGACCCCCATCGAGCGCAAGCCCGAGTGGATCAAGACCCGGGCGAAGATGGGTCCCGAGTACAACCACCTCCAGGGCCTGGTCAAGAGCGAGGGCCTGCACACGGTCTGCCAGGAGGCGGGCTGTCCCAACATCTTCGAATGCTGGGAGGACCGCGAGGCGACCTTCCTCATCGGCGGTGACCAGTGCACCCGCCGCTGCGACTTCTGCCAGATCGACACCGGCAAGCCGCAGGAGCTGGACCGCGACGAGCCCCGCCGGGTCGCCGAGTCCGTGCAGACCATGGGCCTGAAGTACGCCACGATCACCGGCGTCGCCCGCGACGACCTGGAGGACGGCGGCGCCTGGCTCTATGCCGAGACCGTCCGGCAGATCCACGCCGCGATGCCCGACACCGGCGTCGAACTGCTCATCCCCGACTTCAACGCGGTCCCCGAGCAGCTCGCCGAGGTCTTCTCCTCCCGCCCGCAGGTGCTGGCCCACAACGTCGAGACGGTCCCGCGCATCTTCAAGCGCATCCGCCCCGGCTTCCGCTACGAGCGCTCGCTGGAGGTCATCTCCAAGTCCCGCGAGGCCGGTCTGGTCACCAAGTCCAACCTCATCCTGGGCATGGGCGAGGAGCGCGAGGAGATCAGCCAGGCGCTGCAGGACCTGTACGACGCGGGCTGCGAGCTGATCACGATCACCCAGTACCTGCGCCCCTCCGTGCGCCACCACCCCATCGAGCGCTGGGTCAAGCCCGCCGAGTTCGTGGAGCTCCAGGAGGAGGCCGAGGAGATCGGCTACGCCGGCGTGATGTCCGGCCCGCTGGTCCGCTCCTCCTACCGCGCCGGCCGCCTTTACCAGCAGGCCATCGAGCGGCGCGAGGTCGAGGCGTCCAGTCAGGCGGTTTGATTTCCCCGGCGCGCCGTCTTGTGAAACGTGGCACATGCTTAGGGACGCGGCCCGCACTCCCCCTGACGGGGGGCGTGGGGGCCGCGTCAACGTTTCATCGGTGTTTGACCGGCAGGTCATCCGTTGGTAACACCTTTCCGTGACGATGGATGCACGTACCGCTCCCGCACCTACCCCTGCTTCTCCGAACAGATCAGAGGGAGTCACCCACCATGCAGGCCGCGCCGCTCCGCGCCAATCCCGCCCTCCCCATCCCTTCGGTCACCGGTGCACTGCGCGCCGTCGAGGCCGTACTGATGCGCGGCGGACAGCGCACCGCCCGCCGTAACGCCTGGACATCGGTCCTGGAGGACCGCCGCCGCGCCAAGGACCGCCACGAGGCCGAGTACGTACTGGAGGCCGCGGCGACCCGGCGCCCGCACGCCACGTAAACTTCGCTGTATGGCGAGGAAGGCAAACTCAGACGGCGCTGCCGGCGCTGAGAACACCGGGCGGCTGAAGCAGATCGCCCTGACCTACAAGATGACCCGTCGGGTCGACTCCAAGGTCGGTCTAGTCGTCGCTGGTGTAGGCATCGTCGTATTCGGCGTTCTCCTTGCCATCGGCTTCGCGATCGGCCACGAAATCTACGCGGGGATCCTGGGCTTCGTGCTGGCCTTCCTCGCCATGGCGATCGTCTTCGGACGGCGCGCCGAGCGGGCTGCCTTCGGGCAGATGGAAGGCCAGCCCGGTGCGGCGGCCGCCGTGCTGGACAACGTCGGCCGTGGCTGGACGGTGACCCCCGCGGTGGCCATGAACCGCAGCCAGGACGTGGTCCACCGCGCCGTCGGCAAGGCCGGGATCGTGCTGGTCGGCGAGGGCAACCCGAACCGTCTCCGCGGCCTGCTGGCCGCCGAGAAGAAGCGGATGGCGCGCACCGTCGCCGACGCCCCGGTCCACGACATCATCGTGGGCGACGGCGAGGGCCAGGTGCCGCTGAAGAAGCTCCGTACGACGCTGCTGAAGCTGCCGCGCGTGCTCCCCGGCGCCCAGGTCACCGCCGTCAACGACCGGCTCAAGGCGCTGGGCGACCTGATGAGCAATATGCCGGTTCCCAAGGGCCCCATGCCGAAGGGCATGCGCATGCCCAAGGGCGGCGGCAAGACCCGCTGACCGTGGCGGCCGGCCGCACCCGCGCCCGGCCGACGGACCCGACACCCTCCTGACCGAACGACGACGCCCCGGGGCCTGTGGCTCCGGGGCGTTTCGTCATGCGGCGCCGTATGCGGGCCGGGCTTACGGGCACGTCGTATGCGGGACGCGGGTACGGACGCCTCGTATGCCGGATGGGGCATCCGTACGCCTCGTATGCAGGTCGGGCGGGACGGACGGGGCGTGCGGGACGGGGAGCCCGGTGCGCCGGACGGGGCGCTCGGATGCAGCCCGGCAGCGCGGCGGACGGGTTCAGCTCTCGCCCGGGGCTCGGCCGGTGTACGGGGGCCATCCGCCCGGAGGCGGCCCGGCGTACGGGCTCAGATGCGGACCTGTACGGCGCGCGAGAGGCGATCGTGCAGCCCCCGCCCGTCCCGATCCCACACCACGGCCGGGATGACCACGACAAGCAGCACCGTGCGGAGCACGACCCGCGGCAGCGAAATCCGGCCGCCGCCCTCGGCGACCACCCGCAGGCCCAGCAGCCGCTTGCCCGGTGTGAAGCCGACCGTCCCCACCGTCAGCACGCTGAGCACCGCGAAGACCACCAGTGCCCAGTTGCTCGCCGACTGCGCCTTACCGCCGCTGAGCAGTCCGTAGGCGATCAGCATGCACAGCGCCCAGTCGAGGAAGAGCGCGGCGAAGCGCCGCCCGGGGCGCGCGATCGAGCCCGGCCCCGTCTCCGGGAGCCCGAGCTGCTGCCCGCGGTATCCGAACTCGACGCCCATGTCCTCGGCTGCCGCGCGGGGCCCGGAGATCCACGATCCGATTGCTTGCCTGTTGTCCACCCGACCACGGTACTGCGACCGCATACATTCGCTGCGCGGAGGTCCGGTGCAAGGCGGCTCGGGTCCCGCTTCCGGGCCGGGCCCGGGGGGCGTGCCGCCAGGGGCGGAACGACTCGGCGCGGCGCCGTAGCGAACGGCCGCCACCCCGGGCCAGAATGCCCCTTTATGGGTCACACTGGTAAATAAAGGCAGGCGTGCGCCGGTTAACCTCAGCGAAACAAATGGGTCATGCTTGGGAAATCCCGCCTGCCTATGGTCGGGCAACGCGCCACCGCACATGGTCGCGTTCCGAGTAGCAATCCCGCGTCCGCCGACCGGTGACCGGGCTAGGAGGAGTTGGATGTTCCAGAACGCCGACGAGGCCAAGAAGTTCATCGCGGACGAGGACGTGAAGTTCGTCGACGTCCGGTTCTGCGACCTGCCCGGTGTGATGCAGCACTTCACGATCCCGGCGAAGGCTTTCGACCCGGCCGAGGAACTCGCCTTCGACGGTTCCTCGATCCGCGGCTTCCAGGCCATCCACGAGTCGGACATGGCGCTGCGCGCGGACCTGTCGACGGCTCGTGTGGACCCGTTCCGCCGCGACAAGACCGTCAACATCAACTTCTTCATCCACGACCCGATCACCGGCGAGCAGTACAGCCGTGACCCGCGGAACATCGCCAAGAAGGCCGAGGCCTACCTCGCCTCGACCGGCATCGCGGACACCGCGTTCTTCGGCCCCGAGGCCGAGTTCTACGTGTTCGACAGCGTGCGCTTCGAGACCGGCGCGAACCAGTCCTTCTACCACATCGACTCCGAGGCGGGCGCCTGGAACACCGGGTCGGAGGAGAACAACCGCGGCTACAAGGTCCGCTACAAGGGCGGCTACTTCCCGGCCCCGCCGGTCGACCACTTCGCCGACCTGCGCGCCGAGATCTCCCTGGAACTGGACGCGGCCGGCCTGCAGGTCGAGCGCCAGCACCACGAGGTCGGCACGGCCGGCCAGGCGGAGATCAACTACAAGTTCAACACGCTGCTCGCCGCGGCCGACGACCTGATGCTCTTCAAGTACATCGTGAAGAACGTCGCCTGGCGCAACGGCAAGACCGCGACCTTCATGCCCAAGCCGATCTTCGGTGACAACGGCTCCGGCATGCACGTCCACCAGTCGCTGTGGCAGGGCGGCAACCCGCTCTTCTACGACGAGCAGGGCTACGCGGGCCTCTCCGACACCGCCCGTTACTACATCGGCGGCATCCTCAAGCACGCCCCGTCGCTGCTGGCCTTCACCAACCCGACGGTGAACTCCTACCACCGCCTGGTGCCCGGCTTCGAGGCCCCGGTCAACCTGGTCTACTCGCAGCGCAACCGCTCCGCGGCCATGCGTATCCCGATCACGGGCTCGAACCCCAAGGCCAAGCGCGTCGAGTTCCGCGCGCCGGACCCGTCCTCGAACCCGTACCTCGCCTTCTCCGCCCTCCTCCTCGCGGGCCTGGACGGCGTCAAGAACAAGATCGAGCCGGCCGAGCCGATCGACAAGGACCTCTACGAGCTCGCCCCCGAGGAGCACGCGGGCGTCCCCCAGGTCCCGACCTCGCTCCCGGCCGTCCTCGACGCCCTCGAAGCCGACAACGAGTACCTCCAGCAGGGCGGCGTCTTCACCTCCGACCTGATCGAGACCTGGATCGACTACAAGCGCACCAACGAGATCGCCCCGATCCAGCTGCGCCCGCACCCGCACGAGTTCGAGCTGTACTTCGACATCTAAAGAGCATGGTCGGCCGACCTGGGCGGAAGCCCCGGAAAACAGGCCCGGCCAGTTCTCTGACTTGATGTCAGAATCGCCACGAGGGCCGCTACCCCCTGTCCGGGGTAGCGGCCCTCGCCGGTTGGCCGGCCCCCTGCGGCAAGCCATGGCGACGTGGGTGCCGCCGCAGGGCTCCCGGAAGAAGTCGCCGATGCCGGCAATAGGGCCGTACTACCCACCGCCCGGCTCTGGTTCGGGCGACACCCGTCGGTGGTTCTACGCGCAGGCCAGAACCTCCCGTACGCCGTCGGTGACGCCCGGCAGGTCGCCGGGGGCGGCCCACTGGTGCAGGTCGTGTTCGGTCAGGATGACCGGCCCGGTCTCGGAGACGGTGACGGCGACGTTGAACTGGCGGGTGGTGGTGCCGCGGCTGTTCTCGTAGTCGAAATGGCCGAGATAGCGGTCCACGGAGGTGACGGTCAGGCCGGTCTCCTCCAGCGTCTCGCGGCGGGCCGCGTCCAGGATGCTCTCTCCGGCGTCCACATGACCGGAGGGGATCTCCCACAGGCCGCCCATGAAGTCGTCCGGCTTGCGGCGGACCAGGAGGATGCGGTCGGCGTCGGTGACAACGGCCGCGGCCACGAAGGTGGTGATGCCTTCGGCTTCGGCCTCCTCTGCCAGGGTTCGGGCGAGGTCGGAAGTCACGGTCACAGGAGCTCCTCGTGGTGTTCGCCGGCCTTCCTGGCCGCGCTGACGTACTGCTCGGCCAGTTTCGGATCCTGTTCACGGTGCCAGACCGGCAGCTTGATCGTGTGCGCGTGCGCGGCCGGGCTGGTCGAATGCGACGAGGGCCTCACCCGGACCGCAGGCATCCGAACAGCGCTCGGCGAACCCATCCGTGTCCTCCACTCCCCCGGAGTCGCCGTCCGATTCGGACACCCCACGCAGGCCGGCGGCATCCCCACACCCTTCACAACAAGTCCGACCTGACGCCCCGCTTCAAGCTGATCTTTTCTACGGTGGCTGCGCTGACGGCCCTGGCACTGATCTTGAATGTGCTACCGGCCGCGTTCGGCGGCGACTCCGAGCAGGTGAAAGCCGCCACTGAGGCATGTTCCACGGCCTACTTGAGGGGATTCGGGGCGATCATGGGGCTCATCGGTGGCAAGGTGGCGGCCCCGTCTGTACAGCGATCACCAACCGCCCTGCCCGGCTGCGCCGTCCCCCCTTGAACGGGACTGCCGCGCAGCAGCGCCACCATGCTGCGCGGCATGGCCGAGAGCGCCGCCGTCACGAGTTCCGCGGCACCTGGGACGAGATCGAGGACCACCGTCAACGGCAGCATCAGCGCCGCCAAAGCGCGTCCTGCGGGCCAACCGCCACCGCTGCAAGAGCGAGGGCAGGCGGCCCGCTGACCTCGCTGAGCAGGACTACGCAGTCACCCGCTGCCCTTCGCCCGCAGCGGCCCGGAGCAGCACCCCGGCGAGCTCGTCCGGGACGGAGAGCATCGGCCAGTGCCCGGAGTCGAGTTCGAAGAAGGACACGTGGGGCTCGGTGAGGGCACGGAAGCGCGGATCCCCCGACCGCACCAGGGACTCGACCATGGCGATGCTCATCCCCGTGCCGGTACAGAAGACGCCGCTCGACGGTAGTTCTGCGGCGGCGCCCGACAGCCGGAGCGGCTGGGTGAGCGTTCCCAGCGGCTGCGGCGCGGCCAGGCGGACGAGCCGGGCCAGCGCCTCTGCGGGGACGCCCGCGACGCTGCTCCGGGCCTGCGCGCCGTCGAGTGACGGCGGGGGGATCCGCCAGCCGTCCTCGGCCTGTTCGGCCCTTTTCCACCACCTGTCGCGGACCGCCGGATCGGGCTCGAATTCGCGTATCAGGCCGTGCACCGAGTAGCCGTCCATCGGCAGGGGCGCCGACACGTACACGATCCGGGACACCCGTTCCGGGCGCCGGTCGGCGGCGCCCAGCGCCGGAAAGCTGCCGTGGCAGTGGGCGACGAGCACCACCTCCGGCGCGTCCAAGTGGTCGATGAGCTGCACCAGATCCTCGATATGGGTCTCCAAGTTCGTTTCCGGTACCGCCAGATGGCGGCGGTCGCCCATGCCCGTGAGCGTGGCCGCGCAGGCCTCGGCTCCCCGCTCCCGCAGCCGGTCCACCACGTCCTGCCACAGCCAGCCGCCCATATGACCGCCCGCCACCAGCACATACGCCGTCATCAACGCCTCCTCGCATAGCTTGGCTGCGCGGCCGGCCCCCGTTGACCCGGCCGCGCGTGCCGTTACGGTAGGAACTCCCCCTGAGGGAGGTTCAAGGCATGACCGTGTCCGCGTCCCCTGACGGCATGTGGAGCATCGGCGAACTCGCCGAGCAGGCAGGCGTCACCGTCAAGACCGTCCGCTTCTACTCGGACCGCGGCCTGCTGCCCGAGGCCGCCCGCAGCGCCGGGGGCCACCGTCGGTACGGCCCCGAGGCCCTGGACCGGCTCCGCCTGATCCGTTCGCTGCGCACCCTCGACCTGCCGCTGCCGCAGGTCGACCGGATCCTCGCCCAGGAGGACGCGCCGGGCGCAACGGACGCCCTGGAGGGCGCCGTCGCGGGGCAGCTCCGCGCACTCGGCACGCAACTGTCCGCCCTGCGCTGGCGGGAGGCCGCCCTTCGCCTTCTCCACGACTGCACCCCCGAGGAACGCGCCGACCGCCTGCGCCTGATCGGTGCCGTGACCATCCCGCCCACCACGGACGCCCTGGCCCGCTTCTGGCGTCATGTACTCCCCGCGCGGCTCCCGGCCCGCCTGCTCTCCACGCTGCTCGAAGCGGCGGTGCCGCAGCCCCCCGCCGACCCGACGCCGTCCCAGGTCCTGACCTTCGTCCGGCTTCACGCCGTCGCCACCGACCCCCGCGTCCGCGACATCGACATCCGCCGCCTCGCGGCCCGGACCTCCGACGGCGCCTGCCGCCCGGCCGTCCTCTACGAAGGACTCGTCGAGGCGTGCACGCTCGCCTCGGCGGACGTACGGGCCCAACGGCCCCCGCACGCGGGCGAAGCCCTCGACTGTTTCGTCACCGCCCACGCCGGCTTGCACAACACGCGGGACACCCCCGCCTTCCGCCGCCAACTCAGCACCCAGCTGGCCCGGCTGGCGCATCCCCTCATCGACCGCTACTGGCAACTCGCCGGCGAACTCCCCTCCGCCTCCTCGCAACCGACCATCGGCGCCATGGACGACTGGCTCCGCGCCGCGCTGGACGCGCAGGTCGCCTAGGAGTTGTCCGGTCGACCATGTGACTGCTCCATGTCCGGGCCATTGATGTGGACATGGGGCGGGGAGATCTGGGTGATGCCGAGTGGGAACGGCTACGCCGGTTCCTGTCGGAAAGCAACGGGCGTTGTGGCCGGTGGCGGGATCAGCGTCAGGTGATCGACGGATTCTGGACATCCGTTCTTCGACATCTAAGCCGCGGATTCCGTGTGAAGGCCGCTGCCCCGCTCCGGGGTGGCGGCCTTCACCGTTGGGGGCACCGGGCGACAGGTCGAGGCGGTGATGTGGGGTGAGGTCAGGTCGGGCGGTTCCCTGGTGTCGCGAGGCCGGATTGCCAGGACCAGGCGGCGATGCCGACGCGGTTGCGGACGTGCAATTTCGCTTGGGCGTTGGCGAGATGGGTCTTGACCGTGCCGGGGGTGATGACCAGGTAGGCGGCGATTTCTGCGTTGGTCAGGCCGTGGGCTACCAGGCGGGCGATTTCGCGTTCGCGGGGTGTCTCTGCCGATCGGCGCAGGCGGCCGCTTTCTGCGCCCGGAGATCTGCCGGTCGGCCGATGGTCGCGGACCTGCCCCGCCTCGGAAGCTGATCGCGTCACCGGGGTGATGCGGCCCCAACAGATCCTGGAAGGCGGGTTGTTCGGTATGCAAGAGGTGAGGACGACGGTGGGTGGCGCATCAGGGAGTGCCGCTGCCGAATCAGCCGGCAGGTTCGGCGCATCCGGTTCATCCGGTGCGGCGGCCGCGAAGTCCATGGCGTCCACCGCCGCAACCGAGCCGCCGCGCCGGGTGGTCCGGCTCGCGCGCCTCGCCGCGGTCACCCCGCTGCCGAGCGGCCTGTGGCGGATCGCGGCGGCCCTGGGGATACCGGTCGGCTTCACCGGTGACGAGGCGATGGCCACGGTGACCTTCGGCAGCGGGTTCTCGCTCTACATGATCGCTCTGACCCTGTTCGCCGAGGGCCTCGGGTTGCTGACGCTCGGCCTGGTCCAGCGCTGGGGCGAGGCCTTTCCCCGCTGGATCCCGCTCCTGGGCGGCCGGCGGCTACCCACGGCGGTGGCCGTGCTCCCGGCCGGGTTGGGGGCTACCGCCCTCACCGCCTTCGGCGGGCTGGGCGCGCTCGGCTGGAACGCGCCGGAGGCCATGGGCCACCCGGACGCACCGGACGGCGTCGCGTACTGGATCATGACCGGCTGCTATCTGCCGCTGCTGGCCTGGGGCCCGCTGCTCGCGGTGGTGACCGGGCATTACTGGCTGCGACGTCATCGGGCTCATCGGGCTCATCGGGTTCGCCGGGTTCGCCGGTCACGGTGACGGTCAGGGACGCCGCCGCAGTCCCCGTCGTGGTCACGCTCGCGGCACCGAACCTCCAGCGGCCGCGAACGGTGTCCACCGCACTTCCGAGGCACACTGACGTCATGCCTGAATTGCCGGAGGTCGAGTCGCTCACCCGGTTCCTGGGCGAGCATGTCGTCGGGCGGGTCGTCGAGCGCGTGTACCCGGTCGCGGTCCATGCGCTCAAGACCTACGACCCGCCGTTCACCGCGCTCGAAGGGCACTCGTTCGACGAGGTGGGACGGCACGGGAAGTTCCTCGATCTTCGGGCCGGGGAGCTGCATCTGGTCATGCACCTGGCCAGGGCGGGGTGGGTGCGGTGGAGTGACCGGCTGCCGGAGGCGCCCCCGCGGCCCGGGAAGGGGCCGTTGGCCTTGCGGGTGCGGCTCGGTGATCCCGACGAGGGCGCGGGGTTCGACGTGACCGAGGCCGGGAGCCAGAAGCACCTGGCGGTGTATGTCGTACGGGATCCGCTGGAGGTGCCGGGGATCGCGCGGCTCGGGCCGGATCCGCTGTCGGAGGGATTCACGCCGGAGGCCTTCGCCGGGCTGCTGGCGGGGGAAAGCCGGCAGATCAAGGGGGTGCTGCGGGACCAGGGCGTGATCGCCGGGATCGGGAACGCCTACTCGGACGAGATTCTGCACGCGGCGCGGATGTCGCCGTTCAAGTTGGCCGCCAGGCTCTCCGAGGAGGAGGTGGGGCGGCTCTACGAGGCGATGGGCACGACGCTCGGTGAGGCGGTCGAGCGGTCGCACGGGCTGGCGCTCAAGGACCTCAAGGCGGAGAAGAAGAGCGGGCTGCGGGTGCACGGGCGGAAGGGTGAGCCCTGCCCGGTGTGCGGGGACACCATCCGCGAGGTGTCCTTCAGTGATGCGTCGATGCAGTACTGCCCGACCTGCCAGACCGGGGGCAAGATTCTCGCCGATCGGCGGATGTCCCGATTGCTGAAGTAAGTCGCTGAAGTAAGTGGGGGAGCGAGGAGCCGGGCAGGCCGGGCGGCGACGGGCCGGTCGGGGGCCGGAGTCCCCGACCGGCCCGTCGCCATCCGGTGGCGCGAGCCGTCAGGCCCCGGACTCCCCCGGTGCCAGCAGTTCCCGCAGTTCCGCCACCGCCTCCCGGAGCCGGTCGGCGAACGTCAGCATCTGGTCGGCCACGGCCCGCGGCGTGCTCAGGTAGAGGTGGAAGCGGTCGGGCAGCAGGACGTAGGCGACGCCGATGCAGCGGCTGCTGGTGGAGCCGAAGCCGAAGTACTGGATGTTGGCGGACGGGGCCGAGCTGGTGCTCAGGTAGTCGTCGCGCATCGTCAGCCAGCCGGGCGTCCGGTAGAGGGCGGGCTGCTCGGTCACGCCGAGTTCCGTCCCTCGGCGGCGCTGGATCAGCTCCAGCTCCCACAGGTGCTGCTCGGGTGCGTCGCCGGCCTGGCACTCCTTGGCGCGGGCGACGTGCTTCGCGGCCGCGGCCCGGAAGGCGGCCCGGCGGGTGTCCGCGTCGGCCGCCGGGTCCTCCATCGTGGCGACGAACTCCTGGATCTCGGGGGTGACCACGCGCATCGCCTCGGTCCGGCCGTACCGCCACTGGCGGGTGGCGATCGACTCGTAGGTGGCGCCCAGGTGCCCCTTGGCGCGCTGGTGGGCCAGTTGGTAGGCGAGCTGGACGAACGCGTCCGGGGAGGAGCCCAGGGCCTTGGCGGTGGTGCTGCCGAAGTCGTCGAAGGAGACGGTGCGGGTCGCGGTGTCCGCCCCGTACTCCGCGAACGCCTCGGCGGCGGAGCGCACCTGGGACCGGAGGGTGCCGTCCAGCTCGAAGACGACCGGTGCCACGGACGGGAGGCCCTGGGGGCGGGCTCCGGAGCGGCGGGAGTGTTCCTCGGCGGGGGTGCTGAGCAGGGCGTCGGTGAAGCTGAGGATGGTGGTGCCGTCCAGCTCGCAGTGCTCGACGTTGATGCCCGCCCGGCCGTCCGCGAAGACGATCAGGGAGACGGCCTTGTCGAACCAGCGGTTGCCGCGGTCGCCGTGGAGCAGTTCGTCGCAGGCCTGCTGGATGCCCGCGGGGGCGAAGTCCTCCAGGCAGACGCAGAACAGGGCGGTCTCGATGTCGTCCAGGGCGTCCGCGTTGCGGGGGTGGCAGGCGAGCAGGGACTCCCGGGCGGCGGCCCACTCCGCGCGGGCCATGGTGGTGAGGTGGCCCACCGAGGTGTCCGCGGGGGCCGGTTCGGCGCCGGCCTTCTGTACGGCGCGCAGTCCCGCTTCGAGGTCGTCGAGGCTGTGCGGGACGCCGTCCGGGCCGAGCACGTCCATCCGGAACATGCTGCCGCGGAAGAACACCACGATGTGCCGTGCGCGGGACGGGCCCGGCCAGGCGTCGGTGTAGGGGCTGCGGACGGTGTCCTGTGCCGCCCCGGGGATGCGGGTGGCGGAGAACAGGAACTTGTTCTGCACCATCGACTGGGGCGCGCCGCGCTGCACCACCGGCGCGATGAGCTCCTGGTCGAGCTGCCGCTTGTAGTCGACGGCTCCGGCGATGAGCCCGGCGGCCCGCTCCACCTGCGACTGGCGCGGGGCGTCCTGGAACAGGAAGAAGAAGTTGGCGTTGAGGGCGATCCGGTCGCGGCGGCCCAGGTAGCGGTAGGGCCAGAAGGTGTCGAGCCAGCTGTGGACGCCGTCGGTGGCGTCGTACTCCTCCAGCGCCGTGTGCAGCGTCCGGCCGGGGCCGCCGGGCCGGAGGAAGGCGGTCACCTCCGCCTCGGTCGCCGCCAGCTCGTCGGCGGTCAGCAGCGGCGCGCACCAGGCGAGGAACCGCTCGCAGCTGGCCTCCAGCGTGGGCAGGGGCACCCGCGGCAGGCTGTCCTCGTGGGCGAAGGTCGTCATGGCTGCTGCCTCTTCCTGACGGGTATTCAATTCTGCTCTCTCGCTTCCGGTCGTGGGGGCCTGCGTGGTCACTCGTTCATGGTCGCGCCGTCACCCATCGTGTCCGATCCGGCGTGGAGGGCGGATCGGGCACGGTCCGTGGCGGCGGCGCGTCGTCGCCTGCGGCCAGGGGATGTCTTCCCCTAGTCCAGCAGCCGGTCGCCCCGTACGGCCCGGCCCTCGGCCGCCAGATGCTCGGGCAGCACCCGGCCGAAGAGCTGCCGGGTCCGGGCCACGCTCCCGATGACACCGGGGCGCTCGCTGTAGGCGAAGATCGCGGAGTGGCGCGCGAGCTCGCCGCGCACCGGGCTCACCCGGTGCAGCGAGTAGCGGCCCTTGAACAACTGCAGGTCACCGGGGTGCAGGGGGAGGCGCCGGGTCAGCCGCTCGCCCCGGCCGTCCAGGACGTCGCGGACGTCGTCGAAGTGCTCGTCCTCGGCGGACCTGATGTTCGGGCAGTACTCGAAGACGCCGCCGTTCTGTGCCTGGCGGGTGAGCAGGCTGACCGTGAACTCGTTGGTGTCGAAGTGCCAGGGATGCTCCATGCCCGGCGCGACGACGTTGAGGACCAGCCCGGAGAGTGGGTCCGCCAGCTCGTGCAGTTGCGGCAGCCCGAAGCAGCGGGCGATGAAGCCCTGGAACGCCGTGTGGGAGTAGAGGCGGCCGATGAGGGAGTTCGCGGGGACGCGGTCGCGGGGGACGAACGCATTGCCCCGCTGGAAGGTCCGGCGGCCGGGGTGGTCCTCGGGCAGCGCCCGGTCCACCGCGATGTTGTAGACGTTGACGGTCTCGACGTCGTAGTGCGCCTGGGGGGCGAGGGCTGCGCACTCCTGTTCCAGCACCTCGCGGAGCGAGGGACGGATGAAGTCCGGCAGCACGGTGCAGCCGGACGCCGAGAGTTCGCGCCGGGCACGGGACATCACGGCCCGCCCCTCGGCACTGTCGAGCTGCGACAGGGGATACCGGGCGGTGTCGACCACCTGGTCGAGCGTGATGGCTTGCACAGTGCTCATGCGACCCTCTCCACGTACGGGCAGACCGACCCGAGCCGGAGGCCCGACGCCGGTCCGCGATCGCGCTCCGGCCGCCCCCACCAGGCGATCCGTGCGGTTCGCGCGCCGTCCGGCCCGCGCCTTCGGCTCTTCGGCAACTCCATTGAGGAGTAGCACAGTTGAAGTTCCCACAGGGCCCCCGTGTTGTCTGTGATACGTCACACTGCGCCGACAGGTGGGTGCGCGCGGTGAGGGTGCGCGCGGCGAGGGGCGCGGCACGGATGGGTGCGGCACGGAGGGGCGCCCGGGGGCGGGCGCCGGGGGCGCGCCGGGCGCGTCGGCGTCGTCTGCGTCACGTTTTATGCAACTTGTTGCATAAGGCTGGGCGGCTGGTCTACAACTGCTGTCGACGACCACCGCGCCAGGGAGGCCCCATGACCCAGTACCCGCACCTGATGAGCCCGCTCGACCTCGGGTTCACGACCCTTCCCAACCGGGTGCTGATGGGGTCGATGCACATCGGCCTGGAGGAGGCCGAGAACGGCTTCGACCGGATGGCCGCCTTCTACGCCGCCCGTGCGCGGGGCGGCGTCGGCCTGATGGTGACCGGCGGGATCGCGCCGAACGAGGCGGGCCGGCCGTACGACGGCGGGGCCAAGCTCACCACCGAGGAGGAGGCGGCGCAGCACCGGACCGTGACCGATGCGGTGCACGCCGCGGGCGGCCGGATCGCGATGCAGATCCTGCACTTCGGGCGGTATGCGTACCACGCCGAGCTGGTCGCGCCGAGTGCGATCCAGGCGCCCATCAGCCCCTTTCCGCCGCATGCGCTCACCGATGACGAGGTCGAGCAGACCATCGAGGACTATGTGCGGGCGGCGGAGCTGGCCAAGTCCGCCGGCTACGACGGTGTCGAGATCATGGGCTCCGAGGGCTATCTGATCAATGAGTTCATCGTGGGCGCGACCAATCAGCGCACGGACCGGTGGGGCGGCTCGTACGAGAACCGGGTGCGCTTCCCGCTGGAGATCGTCCGCCGTACCCGCGAACGCGTCGGCACGGATTTCATCCTGATCTACCGGCTCTCGATGCTGGACCTCGTTCCGGGCGGCTCGACCCTGGAGGAGGTGGTGGCGCTCGCCAAGGAGATCGAGGCGGCCGGCGCCACGATCATCAACACCGGTATCGGGTGGCACGAGGCCCGTATCCCCACCATCGTGACCTCGGTGCCGCGCGGCGCCTACACCTGGGTGACCAAGCGGCTGATGGGCTCGGTCACCATCCCCCTGGTGACCAGCAACCGCATCAACACTCCCGAGGTGGCAGAGGAGTTGCTCGCCGACGGGCGCGCCGACATGGTGTCGCTGGCCCGGCCCTTCCTCGCCGACCCGGACTTCGTCGCCAAGGCGCAGGACGGCCGGGCCGAGGAGATCAACACCTGCATCGGCTGCAACCAGGCCTGCCTCGACCACACCTTCAGCGGGAAGATCACGTCCTGTCTGGTCAACCCGCGGGCGTGCCACGAGACCGAGCTGGTCCTGAGCCCCACCCGGCGGCGCAAGCGGCTCGCGGTGGTCGGCGCCGGGCCCGCCGGGCTCGCCTGTGCCGTGTCCGCCGCCGAGCGCGGCCATGAGGTCACGCTGTTCGACGCCGCGGACGAGGTCGGCGGGCAGCTGAACCTCGCCAAGCGGGTGCCGGGCAAGGAGGAGTTCGAGGAGACCCTGCGCTACTTCCGTACGCAGCTGGTGCGGCAGGGGGTGGAGGTCCGGCTGAACACCCCCGTGACGGCCGGGGACCTCGGTGCGTACGACGAGGTCGTGGTCGCCACCGGGGTCACCCCGCGCACCCCGGAGATCGAGGGCGTCGACCACCCGAGCGTCGTCAGCTACCTCGATGTACTGCGCGACGGCGCGCAGGTCGGCGAGCGGGTGGCGATCCTCGGGGCCGGGGGCATCGGCTTCGATGTGGCGGAGTTCCTGACCGATGCCGGCGACGCGGCGAGCCAGGACCCGGAGACCTACTTCCGCGCCTGGGGCGTCGACACGGAGTACGGCGAGCGCGGCGGACTGCGGGCGCCCGAGCGCCCCAAGGCCCCGCGCCAGGTGCATCTGCTGCAGCGCAAGACGTCGAAGGTCGGCGCCGGCCTCGGCAAGACGACCGGCTGGATCCACCGTGCGGAGCTGCGGCACCGGGGCGTGACGACGGTCGCCGGGGCGACGTACGACCGGATCGACGACGAGGGCCTGCATGTCACCGTCGACGGCACGGCCGGCACGCTCCCCGTGGACACCGTCGTGCTGTGCACCGGGCAGGAGCCGCGCCGGGACCTGTACGAGGAGCTGCGGGCCGAGGGGCGTGCCGTGCACCTGATCGGCGGTGCGGACGTCGCCGCGGAGCTGGACGCCAAGCGCGCCATTGCACAGGGGACGGAGCTGGCGGCAGCCCTGTGACCTGCCGCCGGCCTGCCTAGGATGGCGGCATGTCACTCCCGCACGCCATCCTCACCGCCCTGCTGGAGAAGCCCTCGTCGGGGCTGGCGCTGACCCGCAGGTTCGACCGGTCGATCGGCTACTTCTGGTCGGCCACGCACCAGCAGATCTACCGGGAGCTGGGGAAGCTGGAGCAGGCCGGGTTCATCCGGGCGCTGCCGAGCGCGCAGCCCTCCCGCGGGCAGAAGAAGGAGTTCGAGGTGCTGCCCGCGGGACGGACCGAGCTGACCCGGTGGGCCGGTGGCGAGCAGGACCCCAAGCCCATCCGGGACGCGCTGCTGCTGCGGCTGCGGGCGTCGGCGGTGGTGGGGCGGGCCGGGCTCGACGAGGAGCTGCGGCGGCATCTGACGCTGCACCGGCGGCAGTTGGCGGAGTACCAGGAGATCGAGGGCCGCGATTTCGGGGCCGCGGCGGTTCCGGAGGACCGGTTGCGGCGGCTGGTGCTGCGGGCCGGTATCGGCCTGGAGACCTTCTGGGTGGAGTGGCTGGAGGAGGCGTTGGCGGAGGTGGTGGAGCTGGATGCCGCCTCGGAGGGCCGGCGGGAGGGAACGGCGGACGGTGGTGCAGCCGACGACGGCTCGGCGGGCGGCGGCTCGGCGGGCGGCGGCTCGGCGGGCGGCGGCTCGGGCGGATGAGCTCGGGCGGGTGAGTCCGCGCGGGCACGGCAGGGGGCGGCCGGCCCCGGGGGAAGTCCCGGGCCGGCCGCCCTGTGGTGTGCCGGGGAGCGGTCAGCAGTGGTCGTAGAGGAGGGCGCGCACCAGGCGGCAGGTCGTCTCGGACGGGGTGTGCACCCCGATTTCGGCCGCGGTGCTGCGGATCTTGCGGTTGTGGGCCTGCTCGGGGCGGTAGACGCCGGTGTCGAGCAGGGCTATGGCCAGCCGCATGGCCTTCAGGCGGCGGTTGTGCGATTCGTACCGTTCGCGCGGCCATCCGGCGGGCAGCGGCTTCTTGGGCAGTGGGTGGGCCGGGAGAGGCTTCGTGGTGAGTGTGGCAGCGGCCATCGGCGACCTCCTGGAGCGTGGATGAACCCTCACTGACTGGTTCCCATTCTACTGCCCACCACTGACAAAAGCCCCTGGCCAGGGGGGACTTGGAGCCCGGAGAAGGGCCTTGTCGGCGGCTGTCCGTCAGCCCGTCGCGGCCGTGGCGCGCAGCAGCGCTTTGTCCGGCTTGCCCACGGGGGTGAGGGGGATGGTGTCGAGGACGCGGACGGCGGCCGGGGCGTACAGGGCGCCCTTGTGCTCGGCGACGAAAGCGCGGAGGCCGGCGGCGTCCACCCGGTGGCCCGGAGCGGGGACGACCGCGGCATGCACCTCCTCGGCCTCGTCCGCCCCACGCACCCCGTAAACGGCGCAGTGGGCGACCGCGGGATGGGTGTGCAGCAGGTCTTCGACCTCCGCCGGGTGGACGTGTCCGCCCACGACGATGATCAGGTCCTTGACCCGGTCGACGAGGTAGAGCCGGCCCTCGTCGTCCAGCACACCGACATCGCCGGTGCGCAGCCAGCCGTCGTCCTGCAGGACCTGCGCGGTCGCCTCGGGCTGCTGCCAGTAGCCGTTCATCACCCCGGCGGAGCGCACATGGACCTCACCCCGCTCCCCCGCCGGCAGGTCCCGCCCGTCCGCGTCGCGCACGGCGAGCGTCACACCGGGCAGGGCGCGGCCGACGGTGATCCGTCCGCCGGGGCCGGTGCACAGGTGGTCCTCCGGCCGGGCCTCGGTGATCGACATCGCCTCGGCCTGGCCGTACAGCCCGAACAGGACCGGGCCGAAGGCCTCGGCGGCCTGTGCCAGCCGGGTGGGTGAGGCCGCACAGCCGCCGTAGGAGATACGGGTGAGGGAGCCGAGGTCGGTGGCGGGGAGGGTGGGGTCGTCGAGGAGCCGGTAGAGGAGCGGCGGCAGCAGCCAGAGGTGGGTGATGCGGTGGCGGGCGACGGCGGCGAGTACGGCGGTGGGGTCGAAGGCGCGGTGCAGCACGACGGTGCCGCCGGCCACGAGCGTGGCATCGGCCAGGATGCCCGCGAGGTGGGCGAGCGGGGTGCAGGCCAGGAAGCGGGGCGGATCGCCGGCGGCCTCCATACGCTGGTGGATCACCATTCGGGCGTACGGCGCGTGTCGCATCCGGACGCCCTTGGGGATGCCGGTCGTGCCACCGGTGTGCCGGATGCACCAGTCGTCCTCGGGGCGCGCCGCGCTCGGCACCTCGGGAGTGGCGGGGAGTGCGGCACCGGCGGCGAGCAGGTCGGCGCCCAGATCGCCGGACCCCTCCCCCAGGGTCATGACCTCGGGGAGCGGGCCCCGGAGGTGGTGGAGCAGCGCCCGCGCGGTGTCGTGGAGGGCAGGGTCGACCAGGAGCACGGCGGCCTCCACGCTGGTGGCGATCCGGGCCAGGGTCTCGGCGGCCATGCCGTCGTAGAGGAAGACCACACGGGCGCCGAGGAGGCCCGCAGCGTAGCGGGCGGCGAGCGCCTCGGGGCGATTGCCGCTGAGGAGAGCGACGGTGTGGCCGCGGCCGGTGCCGTGGGCGGCGAGCACCGCCGCCATGCGGTGGACGGTGGCGTGCAGGGCGCCGGCGGTGATCTCTTCGCCGCCCTCCCCCACGGTTACCGCGGTGCGGGACGGGTCACGGGCGAGAGCGGTGAGGAGAGCGTCGACGTAACTGGTGAAGCCGGTGTCGGGCGTCATGGCGGTAAGTCCCTTGGTCCGGTGACGGGGCGGGTGAGGAAGCGGTCACGCCTTGACGCTACGGACGTTCGCTGATGCCCTCCACGACCAATGTCGCTATGTGGTCATGACCCGTCAGGCATGACTTGTGCTCATGACCCGTCAGGTATGACTTGTGCTCATGACCCGTCAGGCATGAGAGGGGGAAGCGTCTCCTCCGCCGCCGCCAGGATTTCGGTGACCCGGAGGCCGAAGCGGAGGTCGCAGGCGTTGGGCAGACCGGTCTCGGCGGCGGTCAGCAGGGCGTCGACCGCGTGGCGGTAGGCCACTTCGGGGCCGTCCTGGCGACGGGGCAGCGAGGTGATGCCCGCGGTGCCGCGAAGGGTGACCTCGACGCCGGACGCCGCGGCGGGCGCGGTCAGGCCGAGCGTCGCCGAACTGGCCGCTCCGCTGCTGTGCCGCATCGTCAGCAGCACGGCGTCGGCGGGGCCGCGGGTCGCGGTGACCGCTTCCGCATCGCCGAGGACCGGCAGGAGCACCGACAGCGCATGCGGGCCGACGTCCCACAGGCCGCCCTTCTCGCGGCGCCAGGGCGAGTCGGAGTACGGGCTGGAGCTGTCCTCGGCGAAGACCGAGCCGAGCCAGTCGGCGTGGGCGGTGAACCAGCCGCCGGCCGCGGCCTGGGCGGCGATCCACTCCCCTTCCTGCGCACCGAAGCGCGCCGTGAAGAACACCACCGAGGCGATACCCGCCCGGTCGGCGGCCGCGACGAGAGCGCGGGCCTCGGGCACGGCGGTGGCCACCGGCTTGTCCAGGAGGAGATGGCAGCCGGCCTCGGCGGCGCGGACCGCCAGCGGGACCTGGACGGACGGCGGCAGGGCGATCGCGAGGGCGTCGCAGGCCGCGAACAGCTCGTCGGGGCTCTCGTACGGGCGGGTGCGGTGGGCCTGGGCCAGCGCGGCTGAGGCCTCCGCCCTGCGCCCCCAGATGCCGGTGAACTCGACGCCGGGGTGGGCGGCGAGGGCGGGGGCGTGGACGCTCCGCGCCCAGGGTCCGGTGCCGAGGAGTCCGATGCGCGGGGTCGTCATGGGGCCAGTGTCTCGCGGGGTGCGGGCCGGGGCGTGGAGGAGGCACGGACGGCGCCGCGAGCCGGTGGCCGGTGGCTCTGCCGCCCGCGCCCCCTGGCCGGGGTCCGGGCGACGGGCGACGGGCGACGGGCAATGGGCAATGGGCAATGGGCGACGGGCTACGGACTACGGGCGACAGTTGGCAGGTGACCGGCGGCAGGCGGCAGGTGACCGGCGGCAGGCGGCAGGCGGCAGGCGGCAGGCGGCAGGCGGCAGGCGGCAGGCGGCAGGCGGCAGGCGGCAGGCGGCAGGCGAGGGTTGCGCCCCCGGCGTAATCCGTATGCCCCGCGCGCCCGGCCGGTGTTACGTTGCAGCGGCCGGCCGCGGGACTCCGGTGCGACTTCCGGACCTGCTCTGCAAAGCAACGATTCGCTGTTCGTGCCCCCATTCCCCGGCCGGCATCCGACTACGGGGGAGGAAGAGGGCGTGGAGAGCTCCGCGGATCTGGTGGCGGCCGAAGACGTGCTGCTGTTCGTGAACGCCGCGATCACCTCCACCGGGCAGCGCGAGTTCCACTCCGGCGCCTACGAACAGCGGCTGTCGCTGGACTTCCTGCACGACTACGTACGCGTCAACTACCGCCCGCTGTACGCCGCTTCGCTCGCCCTGGACATCAACGACCACAATGCGGCGCTGATCGTGCTCCGGCTCCTGGAGACAGCGGGTGAGGCCACGCCGGAGGAGCGGCACGTCGAGGGGCGGCTGATCGCGGCCCGGCTGGCACGGCTGCCGCCGCCACGCGTCTACCGCCTGTTCCGTGCGCTGCGCGCCGCCAAGGTCAACAACCGCCGCACCCGCGCCCTCATACGCGACTGGCTCGCCGCGCGCCCGGATCCGGCGCTCGACGCGGTGAAGTACCGGGCCGGCCTCAAGTGCGCGCTGCGGCATGCGCACCTGCCACCGCCCGGCGCGCCCGGAGACGACGGCGAGCTGGGCGACTTCCTGTTCGCGCCGGGCCGGCGCAAGCAGTACGCCACCCCGCTGCTGGACTCCTGGCGACGGGCGCACTACCAGCAAAAGGCGCTGTATCAGCTGCCGTTCACCGTCGCCGAGGGGTTCGCCGCGGCGCACCGCATCGAGCGCCGCGTCTTCCTGGAGCGCATCGCGCCGCAGATGACGCGGCTGGAGCGGCTGCGGGTGCAGGAGGCGGCGCGCGGCCGCGGTGCCGAGGTGGCCGCCGACCTGTCCCGGATGCCGTTGACCCGGCTCGCCGGGTACGTCCTCGCACTGCCGCTCGACGACCGCATCGCACGCCGCGCCGAGCTGACCGGCGCGCTGCGCACCGCGGCGCGGCGTACGGCGGGTGCACAGGCCGGGACCTGGGGGCGGGTGGCCGCCGTACTGGACGACAGCTTCTCCACGACCGGCTCGCGGCAGAAGCAGCGCCGTCCGCTGGTGACCGCGCTGGCCTGCCACTTCCTTCTGGAGGCGCTCGCGCCGTCGTACCTCCCGCTGTGGACGTCGGGGCGGCAGGACGCGCTGCTCGCCTACCCCTACGGGGCGACGCCGCTGGGCATGCGGCTGCTGGACGCGCTGGAGTACGCACCGCAGCGGCTGGTGATCGTCTCGGACGGCTTCGACAACGCGCCGCCCGGTCTGGCCGGGGAGGTGCTCCGGGTGTGGCGGACCAGGCTCGACCCGCAGGGCCGCACCTCGGTCGTGCACCTCAACCCGGTGTTCGACGCCGCGGACTTCGACGTCCGCAGGCTGGCCGCCTCGGTGCCGACCGCAGGGGTGCGCGATGCCGAGGATCTGCCGGCGCTGGTGCAGCTCGCCGGATTCGCGGAGGGGCATACGGGGCCGGCCGAACTGCGGGCCCATCTGGACGACAGGGTGCGGCAGTTCCTGGCCGCGGAAGAGCCGGCTCGGGCATCCGGGGGCGGGGAAGGGGGTACGGGGTGAGCAGGCTGGATCTGGAGGGGCTCAGCGCCCGTCCGGCGCAGCGATGGGGTGCGGTGCGGCTGGTGCCGCTGGTGCGTGCGGAGCCGATCTGCGAGCTGCGGCTGCACCGTGAGCTCTACCGGGACGGGCCGGGGACGGTACGGGCCGGCCGGCGGATGTCCTACACCTCCTACATTCCGCATGGATATGTGGCGAACTGGACGAGCGACGGCACACCGGCGGCCTCGTACGGCTCGCAGTTGAGCGCGGAGCGCGGACCGGTGGTCTGTGCGCCGCTGCACTTTCCGCGCAAGCTCGTCCAGAAGCGCGGCTGGCGGTCGCGGCCGGTCGGCGGCACCTCGGGCGGGCTGCGGTTCCTGCCGCTCCACCTTGCGCTCGACGGCTATCTGTCGCTGCACTTCGGGGGGCCGCCGATCGTGTGGGAGGAGTGGACCCGGCGGGCGGTGCGCGACGGCCTCTCGCCACGCGCGGAGCGGGCGTACCGGGGCGAGTCGGTGCCCGGCCTGGCGGATGCACTGCGGGTCTTCGAGATCCATCCGGGGCAGTGCGGGGTGATGGTGTACGTCGCCGACGCCCTCGCCGCCGCCTTCGTGGTGCCGCATCCGGACGACTACCGGGCGCTGCATGCCTCGCTGCTGCAGGACATGTACGGCGAGCTGATGTACCAGTACGGGCTCTACGGCGGACCGGTACCGGAGTTCCCGGTCCGGCTCTCCGCGGAGTACATCACCTCGCTCGCGGAGCTGCGCGCCGCTGCCGGGCGGCGGCAGCGGGAGTGGGAGGCCCAGCATTCCCAGCTGATGGCGGCCGAGCTGCTCGACGAGTCCTACGACGTGCGGGAGGTGCACCGGATGGGACAGTTCCGGCTGTCCCGCTTCCTGCCGCCGTTCGCACTGCACCGCGTCCAGCACATCGGCGAGGCGATCACGGACGGGAAGGGCCGGGTCGCCTACCTCAAGTCGTTCCGGCTCACCGACAAGCAGGTCCGCCGCGGCCATGTGCTGCACCGGCTCGCGACGCACGACTGGCACCTCGGGCGCACCGCGGAGGCGATGGGGATCGCCGTCGAGGAGCTGGCGCACCGCATTGAGCACCTGGGGTTCGAGGGGCTGCTGAAGCGGCGCTCCTGAGGCCTGCGCCACATGGGAATGATGTGAAGACGCCCACATTGAGGCCAAGAATCTCAGGCTCACAAGGGAGAATTCCTTGGAAACGGCTGGATGTCCGGCTCGGTAACCTGTGGTTCACAAATGGGCAACGGACGGGAAATGGCGCGTTGCGAGAGTGCGGCGGTACGCCCGCACCGTACCCGCACCCACGCTGAAGAGGACCCCGTGAGCATCAAGGCCGAGTACATCTGGATCGACGGCACGCAGCCGACCGCCAAGCTCCGCTCCAAGACCAGGATTCTGGCCGAGGGCAGCAAGCTGCCCCGGTGGGGCTTCGACGGGTCCAGCACCAACCAGGCCGAAGGTCACGCCTCGGACCTCGTCCTGGAGCCGGTGTTCAGCTGCCCGGACCCGATCCGCGGCGGCGACCACCTGCTGGTGCTGTGCGAGGTGCTCCACACCGACCTCACTCCGCACGCCTCCAACACGCGGGCGCTGCTGCGCCCGGTGGCGGAGCGGTTCGCCGGCCAGGAGCCGATCTTCGGTATCGAGCAGGAGTACACCTTCCTCAAGGGCGAGCGTCCGCTCGGCTTCCCCGAGGGCGGCGGCTTCCCGGCTCCTCAGGCCGACTACTACTGCGGCGTGGGCGCCGACGCGATCTTCGGCCGGGAGATCGTCGAGAAGCACCTCGACCTGTGCCTGGCGGCCGGTCTGGGCCTGTCCGGCATCAATGCCGAGGTCATGCCCGGACAGTGGGAGTTCCAGGTCGGCGCGCTGCCGCCGCTGGAGGTCTCGGACCACATGTGGGTGGCGCGCTGGCTGCTGCACCGGGTGGCGGAGGAGTTCGGCGTCACCGCGTCGCTGGACGCCAAGCCGGCCAAGGGCGACTGGAACGGCGCGGGCGCGCACACCAACTTCTCCACCCGCGCGATGCGGGAGGGCTACGACCCGATCATCACCGCCTGCGAGGCGCTGGGCCAGGACGGCAAGCCGCTGGAGCACGTCCGCCAGTACGGGACCGGCATCGAGGACCGGCTGACCGGCGCGCACGAGACCGCCCCCTGGGACGCGTACTCCTACGGCGCCTCCGACCGCGGCGCCTCGGTGCGCATCCCCTGGCAGGTCGAGGTCGAGAAGAAGGGCTACATCGAGGACCGGCGCCCGAACGCCAACGTCGACCCGTATGTCGTCACCCGGCTGATGGTGGACACCTGCTGCACGGAGCTGGCGCGGCGCGAGCAGATCTGACGGCTGCCGGAGCGTGGTGAGGGGCCGGACCGCTGCGGACGCTGGGAGTACCCACCGCGTCCGGAGTGGTCCGGCCGTTTCGCCTGTCCGTGCGCGCGTAGGGGTCGCGCGAGGTGCAGATCAGGGGCCGATTGTCAGTGCCGGCTGGCACGCTGGGGTCATGCTTGCGATCAGCGTCAAGACCGAGTCCGGACCGGACCGATCACGCCCCGACGAAGCGGAACTCACGGGGCTGCTGCGGCGGATCGGCGCCGACGACGACCATTTCGTGGTCGTCGAGCGGTTCCCCGAGGAGGACCAGGCGTTCGTGCAGGCCTGGCGGGACGACGACGGGCCGTTCACGGTCGAGTACCGCGACGGTGCGCCGGAGCGGCACTTCCGCGCGGAGAGCGGTGATGCCGAGCGGGTCGTGGAGGTCTTCCTGGACTGGGCGCGCGGCGGGGAGGCCTGGCGTACGGCGCTCGACTGGCAGTGGGCGGACCTGTATTCGACGCCCGGTCTGGCCCCGGAAACCCGTGCTCGCGCCGAGCAGCGGGCGCGTCTGGACATCCTTGGCGGTTTCCGGGACTTCCACGAGGTCGCGCAGGGCGTCTGCGAGGCCTTCGGCCCCAAGGACCCCCCGGTCTCGCTGGACGACGCACGGCGGATCGTCGGTGGCCTGTGGGAGGAGCGGCTCGCCGCACAGGCCGAGTGGCCCGAGGTGACCGACGCCGACCGGGTGGAACGGGCCTTCGAGGCCCTGGACGCCCAGGGCCTGACCGCCCGGATGAACTTCAGCTGTTGCAGCAACTGCGCGGTGGGCGAGATAGCGCACGAACGCGCCGAAGGGGACCGGGGCTTCGTCTTCTTCCACTTCCAGGACACCGAGGCGGCAGCGGAAGGCCATGGGCTGGCCGTGCGCTACGGCGCCTATGCGGATACCGGCGAGGCCGCCGCGGGGGACCGCGCCGCGGTCGGGCGGGCGGTGGTGGCGGCGCTCACCGGGGCGGGCCTGCCCGCCCTGTGGGACGGCGACCCGGACCGGGTCATCGAGGTCGCCCCACTGGACTGGCGCAAACGGCTACCGAGAACGGGAACGGGGGCCTGAGATGCCGATGGCCACATCACGGATGACGCCCCGTGGTCCCGTGTCCGGCGGTCCCGTGTCCGGCGGTCCCGTGTCACGTGCCGTATCGCGCGTCCTGACGACCGCCCTCCCCCGTGGTCTGCCGACCGCCGTGCCCTGGGCCGCGCCGCTCTACGTCGGTGCCGTACAGCTCGCTGCGTACGCCACCGCGCGGCTGCCCGGCCACCGGCGCACGGAACTGCTGCGTGCGCACTCCACCAATGTCGCCAATCTGCGGGCCGGAAAGTGGCAGACGCTGGTCACCAGCGCGGCATTCGTCGAGGAGCCGCTGCCGGTGGCCTACGGCGCCGCACTGCTCGCCGCCCTCGGCACGGCCGAGACGCGCTGGGGCACCTGGCGTACGGCAGGGGTGTTCGCGGCCGGTCACGTAGGGGCCAGCCTGCTCGTCTACGCGGCCTTGCGCTGCCGGTCGCCGGGAGGTACTCCCCCAACCGGCGCCGGGGCCTGCGCCGTTCACGCCCCCGAGGCCGCGGAGGAGGAGCCGCCGGACGCGACCGCGCGGGCCATCGATGTCGGCGCCAGCTACGGCTTCAACGCCACGGTGGGCGCACTCGCCGCGACCGTCCCGCACCGTGGCGCGCGCGCCGCGGCAACGGCCGGCCTGCTGGCACTGGGGACATGGCCCGTGCTGCGCCGCCGGCGGACGTTCACCGACGCCGGGCATCTGGCCGCGCTCGCGCTCGGGGTGGCAATGGGGACGGGGATGCGGGCCGGACAGGGGAGCCGGGCGGGAAGGGGCTGAGACGAGCACGGGCCGACGCGGGAGGAGGCCGAGACGGGAGGGGGCCGAGACGAGCGCGGGCCGAGGCGGGCGCGCAAGCTCCCGCTCCCGCTCCCGGTCACGGTCACGGCACCTGCGCGGCTTGCGCGCGGCGGAATCCCGTCACAGGGTCCACCGCACCAGGGACAGATCACCGACCGTCTGGTTCAATAGGCCCATGGCCAGCCTTACCGACACCGCGACAGGTCGCAGCGACCTTGAGCCTTTCTGGCCGTCCCGGCAGGCGCACGCATTCGACCGTCTGTGTTGCCGCGCGCACTGAGCGCGGGCCCGCACACCCCTCATCGACGCCGCTGACCGGCGTTTTACGCCCTGCCCGCGCGCACGACGTCCCCGACGCCCCTCTGCGCGAAAGAGCTGACTTCCGATGACGAACCTCCATACCCTCACCGCCGGTTCCGCCACGGCTCCCCTCCCGCCCCTCCCGGCTCACCCCGCCTCGCACCCCGCGCATCCCCCGCGCCACCGGCTGCGCGCCGTGGCGCCGGACGAGGCCCACGCATCGCCCGCCACCGCCCCGGGCGGAGGCGCTTCACCCCATGGCGTCCCCTCGGTCGCCGAGCTGCTGGACTCCGGCGCCACCTGGCTTCCGGCCCCGCAGCACAGCCTGCCCGCACTTCCCGGCCGGCCGCCGATGGTCGGCTATCTCGTCCTCGTACCGGCCGAGCAGGTCGCGACCGCCCCGGCGCCGGCCACCGGGCCCGGCGTGAGCGCGCCGACCGGCGACGAGATCGTGCGGATCGACCCCGAACAGCGCACCGTGCAGGTGCAGGGCCGGCCGCTGGACCTGACGTACCTCGAATTCGAGCTGCTGGCCCATCTGGTCGGGCATCCGCACCGGGTGCACACCCGCGACCAGCTGGTGTCCACGGTGTGGGGATACGGGCACGTCGGCGACGGCCGGACGGTCGATGTCCATGTCGCCCGGCTGCGGCGCAAGTTGGGCGCGGCGCACCGGTCGTCGATCGTGACGGTGCGGCGGGTCGGCTACAAGTACGTGCCGGGCATCTGAGGCCACGAGGCCCTGAAGCCCCGAGGCCCGGAAGCCTCAAGGCCCCGAAGCCTCAAGGCCCCGAAGCCGGGGCCCGGTTGCCCTCCGTCCCGGTGAGGGCGCGGCCGGGCAGGGGGAACCGCTCCCCCCGCCCGGCCTCACAGCGCGCGTATCCGGGGCCCGCACCGCTTCGGTGTGCCCCGTTCCCCGTCCTGTGATGCGGACCGGCGGTGCAGAGCACCCACGCAGCCCGCCACCACCAGCCCGGTCCCGGAGGCCAGCAGCATCCCCTCGGCCGGGGAATCGCTGAGCGCCGTACCGCCCAGACCGCCGAGCGCCGCGCTGCCCACCGCCCAGATGCCCGCGCCCACCGCGTCCAGCGCGACGAAGCGGCGCAACGGGAAGCGGACACTCCCGGTGGACAGGGCGGCGACCACCCGGCCGCCGGGCAGGAAGCGCCCGGCGACGATGAGCAGGGCGGCATGCCGTTCGACCCGCGCCCGGGCCCTGGCGTGCCGGGCCCGGCCGCGCTCCCCCCGCAGCAGCCGGGCGACCGCACGCGGGCCCGCGTACCGTCCCACGGCATAGCCGAGGCAGTCACCGGCCAGTGCCCCGGCCGCCGCCACGCCCGCGAGCAGGGCGAGCAGCGGCAGGTCGGGGCCGATGAGCACGGCGACCAGGACGACGGTGGTCTCGCTCGGCATGAACGGCAGCAGCGCGTCGAGGCCGGACACCAACAGGACGACCAGCCACAGCCAGGGCGAGCCCAGCATGCCCTGCAGGGGCTCGGTGAGCTGGTCCAGCTGCTCAAACATGGGCCGGGGTATCCGGTCTGGCAGGCCCCCGTACCGGAACCTCCGGTACGGGAACTTCCGGTACGGGAACTTCCGGTACGGGAACTTCCGGTACCGGCCCGGCAGGTACAGGTGGGAGAGCGGCGCGCGCGGGTGCCTGCCGTGGCACCGCCCCCGCTACCTCCCCCGCCACGGCCACCGCGCCCGACTCCGGCCGGCCGCCCAGCACCAGGCGCGCCGCCCGCTCCGCCAGCTCCCGCCGGTCCCAGAACCCGTCCGCCGCGTTCAGCACCGGATGGGCGGTGACGCGAACGGTCAGCGCCCGGGCGGCGAGCACCCTGCGCAGCGAGGCGGCAAAGGTGTCCTCGCCGCAGAACGCGGCCACCGTGCTGGGCAGGCCCTGCTGGGTGTAGCCGAGGGTCACCGGGCGGACCGGCGCACCCGCGTCGAGGGCGGCCTGGAAGGTGGCCCGGCGGAAGCCGCCCCGGTCGGCGGTGCACCAGGTGGTGGCCTGCGGGAAGACCGCCACCGACCGCCCGGAGCCCAGCAGTTCGGACACTTCCCGGACGGTGTGCTGCAGCCGGCGGGGGCTCGTACGGTCGATGAAGTGCGTACCGGCTCTGCGGGCCAGGCCGCCGACGACCGGCCAGGTGCCGACCTCGCGCTTGGCGAGCAGGGTGACCGGTTCGACGGCGAGCAGGGCGAGGATGTCGAGCCAGGAGATGTGGTTGACGACGATGAGGGTTCCGGGGCCGGTGTCGCCGGGGCCGGCGCCAAGGCCGAGGCCGGGGCCGGCGCCAAGGCCGAGGCCGGAGCCGAGGCCGGAGTCGGCGCCAAGGCCGGAGCCGGAGCCGGTACCGAGGCCGGGGCCGTTACCGGTGCCGGTGCCGGTGCCGTCCCCCGCCGTGAGCGCGGCCGCGCCCTCGACGCGGACTCCGAGCGCATCGAGCAGCGCCCCGGCGTGGGCCCGCAGCCGTACCGGATCGGCCATCCGCTCACCGTCCGTCAGCGCCCGCCGTACGGAACGGGCGAACGCGGCGCCGCGCCGGGCGATACGCGGCGCCGGGACGCGCGGCAGGGCGTGGGTGGCGCAGTCCGGAGTGCAGTCGGACCAGACGTCCCAGGGGCCGTTCACCGCTCCCCCAGGAAGTAGCGGCGGTAGCGGTCGCCGAGCCGTTCCATGTCCAGGACGACGAAGAAGTCGGCGACGTCGAACTCGGGGTCGTGGGCGGGCGCGCCGCAGATGAAGGCGCCGATCCGCAGATAGCCGCGGAGCAGCGGCGGCAGCTGGGCCAGGGTGGGGCGCGCGGGGACGGGGACGGTGGGGTGCCAGGGGTGGTGCGGGGTGACCTGCAGCTCGGGCGGGGCGGCGTAGCGGGTGCGGCCCAGCCCCCAGGCGTGGGCGGCGGCGGTACCGCCGTCGGCGAGCGGGACGGAGGCGCAGCCGGCGAGGTAGCGGTGGCCGGAGAGCAGGGTGTAGCGGGCGAGCGCGGCCCACATCTGGGTCATGACGGCGCCGCTGCGGTGGGCGGGATGGACACAGGAGCGGCCGGCCTCGATGAGGGAGGGGCGCAGCTCCGCCAGCGCGCCGAGGTCGAACTCGCCGTCGGAGTAGAGCCGCGGGCTGCGGCCGGGCGGCAGCAGCCGGTAGGTGCCGACCACGTCGCCGGTGGCGGTGTGGGTGACGACGAGGTGGTCGGCGAGGTCGTCGACGGCGTCGATGTCGTGGCCGGCCAGCGGGGAGTGCAGGGTGGCGCCCATCTCGCCGGCGAAGACCCGGTGGCGCAGCCGCTGTGCGGCGCGGATCTGCTCGCGGGTGTCGGCGATCTCCGCGGTGTAGCCGGGGTCGGCGGCGGGAGCGTGGCCGGGACCGGCGGGGGCGGCGTCGGGTGTGGGAGCGGGTACGGATACGGGGGCGGAAGCGGTGCGGGGAACGGCAGTGGACGCGGTCGATGCCATGCTCATGAGAGCCCTCCGGGGGGAGTGGGGAGGCTGTGCGAGTCGACGGGCGGTGAGACAGCGGGGCCGGCGGGCCGCACGGAGCGAGCAGCCGGTGCACTGCTCCGCTGCTCCGCGGTCGTCCGGGTACGCCCTGGGTGCGGGCGCACACCGATGACCTGGCCCTTCTCTACGCGGCAGACTGTTCCCGGGCCCGCCGGCCGGGCGCGTGAAGCCCAGGGAGCGAACGGGTGAGGGTCCGCGGAACACTGGTCGCCGCGCTCCGGGGCCGGGCGCGCGCCGGCCGCGCGGGGTGGTGGCCGCGCGGGGTGGTGGCCCGGCCGGTGTGTCCGGGGCCCGTCGCATACCGTCTTGGACTGAGGCCGGGCGACCGTTAGCGTGCCACCCGCACGGAGACTGTTTGTTACCACCGAGCAGTGGGAGCACACATGAGCCGACCGTCACGACGCGCACTGTTGGGAACCGCCGGAGCGATCGGGGCCGGGGCGGCGCTCGGCGGTGCCGCCCCCGCCTCCGGCTCCACGGCCGCCGCGAAGCCCGCCCGCCGCCAGGAGCGGACACCGGCGGATGACACCGGAGCGGCGTACGACACCGGAGCCGCATACGACACGGGACCCGCGCGGGCGGCGCTGGCCCGGCTGCTGCCCCGGCACGCCGATCAGTTCCAACTGGTGCCGCTGGCCCCGGACGGCGGCACCGACCGCTTCCGGGTGGACGGCCGGGCGGGGCGGATCACGGTCTCCGGGACCACCCCCGCCGTACTCCTGACCGGCGTCCACTGGTACCTCAAGTACACCTGCCGGGCCCAGCTGTCCTGGGCCGGCGACCAGGTGGAGCTTCCCGGCCGGCTGCCCGCCCCGGCCTCGCCGGTCGACCGGTCCACTTCGCTGCGCCACCGCTTCGCCCTCAACGACACCCACGACGGCTACACCGCCCCGTACGCGGACTGGCCGCACTGGGAGCGGATGATCGATGTGCTGGCGCTGCACGGGGTGAACGAGGTGCTGGTCACCCCGGGCGCCGAGGCCGTCTACCACCGGCTGCTGACCGACTTCGGCTACTCCGACACCGAGGCCCGCACCTGGCTCCCCGCGCCCTCGCACCAGCCGTGGTGGCTGCTGCAGAACCTGAGCGGCTACGACGGCCCGCTCAGCCGCCCGCTGATCGACAAACGCGCCGAGCTGGGCCGCAGGATCACCGACCGGCTGCGCGAGCTCGGCATGCATCCCGTCCTTCCCGGCTACTTCGGCACCGTCCCGGACGGTTTCGCCGCCCGCAACCCCGGCGCGCGGACCGTGCCGCAGGGCACCTGGTCCGGCCTCAAGCGCCCCGACTGGCTCGATCCGCGCACCGAGGTGTTCGCCGCGGCCGCCGCGTCCTTCTACCGCCATCAGCGCCAACTCCTCGGCCCCGCCGACCACTTCAAGATGGATCTGCTGCACGAGGGCGGCGACCCCGGGGACGTTCCCGTACCGGATGCCGCCCGCGCCGTCGAGAAGGCGCTGCGCACCGCCCGCCCCGATGCCACCTGGGTGATCCTGGGCTGGCAGGGCAATCCCCGGCGCGATCTGCTGGACGCCGTCGACCACGACCGGATGCTGATCGTGGACGGCCTCAGCGACCTGGAGACGGTCACCGACCGGGAGCGGGACTGGGGCGGGGTGCCGTACGCCTTCGGCTCCATCCCCAACTTCGGCGGCCGCACCACCATCGGCGCCAAGACCCAGATCTGGGCCGAGCGCTTCACCGCCTGGCGCGACAAGCCGGGCAGCAAGCTCGCCGGGACCGCCTACATGCCGGAGGCCGCCGAACGCGACCCGGCCGCGTTCGAGCTGTTCGGCGAACTGGCCTGGCGGGAACGCCCGGTGGACCGCGCCGCCTGGTTCGACGGCTATGCCGACCTGCGCTACGGCGCCCGCGACGACGGGGCCCGCGCCGCGTACGCCGCGCTGCGCACCAGCGCGTACGAGATCTCCAGCAAGGACGGCCGGCCGCACGACTCGGTCTTCGCCGCCCGTCCCGGCCTGGCGGCCCGCTCCGGCACGATCTACGCCACCCACACCCCCGCCTTCGACCCGGCGGCGTTCGACACCGCCTTCGCCGCGCTGCTGACGGTCCGCCCGGCGCTGCGCGGCAGCGACGCCTACCGCCACGATCTGACGGACGCCGCCCGGCAGGCCCTCGCCAACCGGTCCTGGCAGCTGATCGGGCAGCTCCAGGAGGCCTACCGGCGCAAGGACCGCACGACGTTCCGTGCGCTGTCGGAGCTGTGGCTGCGGCTGATGCGGCTCAGTGACGAGGTCACCGGCGCACACCGGCTGTTCCTGCTCGGGCCCTGGCTGGCACAGGCCAAGGCCATGGCGACCGGCGCCGAGGAGGAGGCGCGGCTGGAACACAGTGCCCGTGCGCTGATCACCACCTGGGCGGACCGGGCCACCGCCGACGGCGGTTCGCTCGCCAACTACGCCAACCGCGACTGGCACGGCCTGATCCGCGAGGTCCATCTCCCGCAGTGGCAGGCCTACCTGGACGAACTCGCGGACGCGCTGGCCGCGGACCGGCCGCCGAAGACCTTCGACTGGTACGCCCTGGAAGAGCCCTGGACCCGCGCGCGCACCGCCCATCCGCTGCGCCCGACGACCGATGCGTACCGCACCGCGCGGCGGGTCCGCGACACCCTCGCCACGGCCCCCTACCAGGGCACCGTCACGGTCACCGCCGACCCGTCCGCGCTGCCGCCGGGCGGCCGGGCCACCGTCACCGCGGCGCTGCGCAACGTCAACGGGCTGCGGGCGACCGGCCGGGTGGACTTCGCGCTGAGCGGCGTCGAGGCCACCGCGTCGAGCCCGGTGTCGCTGCCGCAGCTCCCGCCAGGCGGCACCGGCCGGGCCCGCTGGCAGGTCACCGCCCCCGCCGGTCCCCTGAACGCCCCCCTGCACCCGCTCCCGTACGACCTCACCGTCGACTACGGCCCGAAGGGCGCGCCACGGGTCCGCGCGGCGCAGCACGGCACCCTGTTCGTGGCAGGGCCGCTGGACGACGCACTGCGGACCGTCACCACCAATGCGGCGGTTTTCGGCCAGTTGGACGACCGACTGGCCGTCCACGGCGGGGGCGCGGACCTGTGGAAGGGCACCGCCGAGTTCGGCGCGGTCTACCGGCCGGGCGCGCTCACCGCCGGCGGCTCGGCCACGGTCGAGGTGACCTCCCAGGACCCGACCGGCCCCTGGGCCCGCGCCGGCCTCGTCGTCCGCAACCGCCTCGCCGCACCGTCCTCACCCTCAGCCCCGGGCGCTCCGTCCGCCCCGTCCGCCCCGGACGCCCCGGACACCCCGGATGCCCCGTCAGCCGCAGGCGCTCCGGACGCCCTCGGCTTCCTCAACCTGTCCGTGACCCCCGCCAACGGCGTCGTGCTGTCCTACGACGCGGACGGCGACGGCACCCTGGACACCTACCGGCGGATCACCGGCGTCACCGCGCCCGTCCTGCTCCGCCTGACCCGCGGGAAGGACGCCGCGGCCGCGGGCACCTACACCGGCTCCTGCTCCACCGACGACGGCGCGACCTGGCGCGAGATCGCCACCGTCTCGGTCCCCGGAGCCGCCGCCCGGCAGGACACCGGTCTGCACCAGTGTGCCGCCAACTCCGCGGCCGGGGACCGCGGGACGGCGGAATTCCGCCGCTGGAAGCTCGCCTGACCGCCGCGTACCCTGACCGGGAACGCACCACGAGCGAGGGGATCACGGTATGAGTGCCGCAGCTGAGAAGGAGTGGCTCTACGCCCTCGACATTTCCGATGCCACCTGGCAGCGCGCCCCCGGAGACGCCGAGGAGGCCGTGGAGATCGCCTTCCTGGAGCGGGGCGCGGTGGCCATGCGCAACTCCACGGACCCCGATGTGGTACTGCGCTACACCGAGGCGGAATGGCGGGCGTTCGTACTCGGCGCGCGGGACGGCGAGTTCGACCTGCAGCGCTGAAGCCGGCCCGTCCGGCAGTCATTGCGGCCACCGCGGTCCACGCACCGCGGTGGCCGCGGCCGTGTGATCGTCACCCGTCAGGGCGCCCGGGAGGGCCGGTGACCATCACAGGAATCACTCGTTTCACCGAACGTGAAGCAGCAGCAAGCGACACCCCAGCGTCCGGACCGCACCTCCCCCGGCAGCCTTGAGGACATCGGTGACGTCATCGACGTCGAGCAGGCCGAGGCGGCGCTGGTCGAGCACTACCCCCGGCTGGTCCGGCTGGCCTACCTGGTCCTGCCGCCGGGCCCCAGCCGCGGCCGGCGGGTGCTGGCAGCCCACGCCGTAGTGCAACGGACCCTGCCGCGCCAGCGCAGCTCCACCCGCGGGCTGGGACTGCCCGCCCAGCGCGCCGGCACGGACGCGGCGATCGACGCCGGCTATGCCTTCGTACGGCTGCGGGTCCTGCGGGCCGCCCTGGCCGCCGGCCGCTCGCGCCGGTGGCTGCCGGTGCCGCCGCCCCCGTTCCCCCAGGTCTGGGGCCTGCGGCTGTTCCCGCGCTCCGGCGGGGCCGATGAACTCGCGTTGGACCAGGCGCTGTCGGCGCTGTCCGGGCCGGGGCGGGCCGCGTTCGTGCTGCGCGATCTGGAGCGGCTGAGCGCACCCGAGACGCGCCGGGTGCTGGAGGCCGCCGGGGTGGCACACCCCCGTGAGGCGCTGGACGAGGCGGAGCGGGCCACGACGCCGGCCGGCAGCCGGGATCGGTCGCTGCTGGAGTCGCCGGAGTTCGACCCCTGCGCGCTGCAGGCCAGGCCGACGGACCTGATCCGGCGGCGGCAGCACGGCCGGGCGGTGCTGACCGCCGGTGTGGCGGTGCTGGTGTGCGGGGCGCTGCTGGGGATGCCGGGCGACGGCTGGGGCCCGGACGGCGCCGCCGCCCCGACGTACGCACGCAACGCGGCGGCCGAAGCGGCCCTGGACCCCGGCAAGCTCGCCGTGACCTCCGCGACCGCCTGGAAGAACGCCGCCCGGCAGGACTTCTCGGCCTGGCCGGCCCGCGGCGACCGGATCCACGACAAGGCGCTGCTGCGGCGGGCCCTGGCCGTGTGGGCCAGGCCCGGTGCCGGGGTGCCGGTCTCGGCGACGCCCGGCACCCCGTCCGGACCGGCGGCGGGCCCGGCCCAACTGCTCTTCGCGGGCGTGGTGGACCACGTCGTGGTGGTGCTCATGCACGACGGACTGCGGGTGGTGCGCTACGCGGAGGCGGCCGACGGCGAGGGGCAGAGCGACGGCACGGGCGCGGCGGTGGACTTCGCGCGGACCGACGGTGCGACGGCGGATTCGGCCAGCGCACTGGTCGTGAGCCGCACGCAGGGCAATGTCCGCTACCTGACCGCACCGTGGGTGAAGTCGGCCCGGCTGGTCGATCTGGTCAAGCCGGACGCGCGGGGCGGTCGGTTGCGGATCGGGGCCGACGGCACGACCGATCCGGTGCCCACACCGCTGCCCGCGGCGACGTGCACGACCTGGCCGGCGCTGCGAATGGGCGGCCACCTGCTCACCGACCTCGGTGAACTGACCCCGGCACGGCTGACGTACGGCACCCCCCGCAAGCCGGGCGGGGTGACCACGCCGCGCGCCAGGACCGCCTGGGCGCGCACGGCCTGCCAACTGGCTGCGGTGCGCGGTCAGGGCGTCCGCGCGGTGAACTCCTGGGAGTTCGCCCACCAGCCCCTGCCCGGGGGCGCGGGCAGCGCGGCCTGGCTGTGCACCCGCGCCGAGACCTGGCGCGGTCCGGGCAGCCGGACGATGGCCCAGATCCAGACACCGGCAGCGGGCGGCCGGCCCTACGCGGCCGGCACGGTGGCGGCCCGCGCCGAGGGCGGTACGGCCTGCGGCCCCCGGGCGCCGCGGGCCCTGGCCGGGGTGCTGTGGAAGTCCGCCACCGGGCAGTGGTGGCTGCTGGCCGCGGGCAGCAGCCAGGTCAGGTCGATCACCACCACCGGCGACGTGCACGGCCAGTCCCCCGGACGCCTGCTGACCCTCCCGGCGAAGTCGGGCTACCGGGCGGAGCTGAGAGGGCGGCTGGCGAACGGGAAGTCGATGGGGGCGGTGGGCTAGAGGGGGCCTGCCCGGTCTAGGTGGGCTGCCGGACACGTCGGGTGAGTCATGAAGGCTGCGGCGAGTCGCGCTGGGGCGTGAGGTGGTTCTTCTCGGCGAGGACGCCGGCCTGAAAGCGGCTGTCGGCCCCAAGGCTCTCCATGATCTCGGCGATGTGACGTCGGCACGTACGCACGGACAGCCCGACGCGCCGGGCGACCACTTCGTCTTTCGCCCCCGTGGCGAGCAGGCGGACGATCGCCCGCTGGAGTTGGCCGGAGACATTCTCATAACCGGTCGTATCGGCGGCGAAGGGACTGGCGGAGGACCAGATCGTCTCAAATGTGCGGAGGAGGAAAACCAGCATGGAGGGCTCTCGCACAAGGAGGGCGCCGTTTCCGTCCAGCGTGGTGCGATCAGGGAGGACGGCCAGCTCTCCGTCGAACACGATCATCTTGTCCGGCAGTTCGTCCGTTGTGCGCACGACGGCGCCTGCTTTGCTCACCTGCTCTACGTACAGGCGCGTAGGAAGGCTGCCGCGGGCCGTGTGCTGATAGAGAGTGCGCATCCGTACACCACGCCGGAGCATGTCCAAGTCACGGCTCAGGGCATCCTGCAGCTTGCCCGGGTCTCGACCGCCGCCGGGCTGAATCGTGAGAACCTCCTCGGCGCAGCGCCCCGCCGCTTCATTGAGTACCGAGTGGACCACGTCGGCACTGGCGAGTGCGTCCGTCGCGCGATCGCGTCCGCGCTCAAGAGCGGTCCGCTCGTACAGCGGCGCCAACGCCGCAAGCTCTGACCGTGCCTTGTCGATGGTCTGCTGCCGACGCAGGACCTCGTCCTCCATGGGGCGCAGTAACTCCGCCGCGGCAGCCTGCGGGCTTGCGGGAACCATGAGCCCGTCACCGCCGGGGACCTGCCGGAGGAGCCCCCATGCCGCGAGAGTTGCCGCCGCTGCCCTTGCTTCACCGTCGTCTATCCCTAACGCGGCGGCGACGTCGCCAGCCCGGAAGGCTCCGGCGGTGAGGGATGCACGCAGGACCGACGTATCGAGCGGCCCAAGAGCCGGCAAGCTCGGCATGGATAGGTCGCGACTATTCACTTATGCCCCTTTTGCTCTGATGCGATAAAGGTGTCATGCAGTTTAGTGCCGGTGGTATCTGCATGACTCATCAGGCTCGGCCGGTGCAGTCTTGTCATGTCGACGAAAGCGCGGCGAATCCAGAGGACACAGGGGCGACTTTAGGCCCTCGAAGGGGGAAGAAATGAAGGCCGAGAGAACCGGAATGATCATCTTCGCAATTCTCGGATTTGGCTTCCTTGCAGGGTCCGCTTCCACTTCGGGCGCCGGACATGAGCCGGCCGGTGTCCTCGCGAGCGCAGCGTCGACAGACACGGGCTGGGTTGCACCCGCCGACACAGGCTGGGTTGCGCCGGCCGACACGGGCTGGTGAACACCTCACAACGGTGAAACTATGGGGAATGGCGCAATGACCTCACAGAGCAGTGCCGTTTTTCAACATTCACCCACTCCGTGGACAGTTGGAGAGCTTCGGCAGTCCCTGGAGGGTCTGCATCCAGACGCCATCCTTGCGATCTACGTTGCCACGACTCCAGGCAGAGAAGCCTGGGAGGAGCAAGTGGTCGTAGGCCTATGGAAGCCAGAATCCCTGAACTGCTCCAACCACATGGCGATAGTCCTCGCCGATATGCCGGCAGGGCTGTACCTGAGAACGGCAGAGCAGTGATGTGACCCAGCTCCCTTTACCCGCAACACCACTTACCCACTCACGAATCTTCCTCCTTGGGAGGTGAGTTCATGCAGATCCAGATCCGCAAGGTCGAGCACATCAAGGCAACCGGAAACGGCGCCAACTGCTGAGCTCCGACATCCAGCCCTTCCCAAGCCAGAGGAGGTGAACTTCATGCAGATCCAGATCCGCAAGGTCGAGCACATCAAGGCAACCGGCAACGGCGCCAACTGCTGAGCTCCGACATCCGGCCCAATCAAAATGAAAGCACGTATCGGGTGGTGCCGAAGACGCGAAACTGCGTCTTCGGCACCCGCCGCTTGGCGGAAGAGCAGGAGAGCTTGGAGTGGACACTACGAGAATCGCACTCAAAACCTGCGAGTGGGGGCGTGTCGACGACGCACTGCTCGTTGTCTGCGACCCGGCAGTTCAGATCGAGCTTGAAGACCCGAAGGGGCAGACCGAGACGTTTTTACGAGTCCTTTCGGCCGGCCCCACCACTCGCCGAGAGCTTCAGCAGAATCTGGCGGACCAAGGCCTCACCATTTCGATGCCGGACATTCTCGCTGCTGTGCAGACGTTGGACTCTCTTCGATTGCTCGAAGACCCAAGCCGGCAGTCCTTGGGCGACCCAAGGGAAGATGAGCGATACCACAGCAATTTGGCATTCTTTGATCTTTTCGCTTCTCTCAAGCGTTCCAGGACCGAGCTTCAGCAGCAGTTGCTGGGGGCTCACGTCCTGCAACTGGGCACCGGCGGCATGGGCTCCTCGGTGATCCAACACCTGGCAGGTCTGGGTGTAGGGCACATCACGCTGTTGGACTTCGATGTCATCGAGCCCCGGAACTTCTCTCGCCAGTTCCTGTACAGGAACAGCGACATCGGCCGGCCCAAAGTCCAGCGGGCCGCGGAATGGCTTCGCGCATTCGATCCCGGCATTCGGGTTGACGTGGTGGAAGAGAAGGTTGGCGGTCCGTCGGACGTGGCCGCCCTGCTCGATGGGGTGGACGTCGTCTCCGCCGGTATCGACCGCCCCGCGGCAGTGGACGACTGGGTGAACGAGGCATGCATGGAGGCTTGTGTTCCCTATGTCCGTGGGGGCGTCAGCGGCAGCCGCCTGGTCTACTTCTCCGTGGACCCCGGGCACAGCCCGTGCCTGGCCTGCATCCGGAAGAGTGAAGAGGAGGCTGCAGCCGGATCGGCGATTGAGGCTTCGGTCAACAGGCTCAGCAGTCAGCTGTCGTTTCTGAACCGTGCGATCGGTCCCGTGACGGGATTGCTGGGATCCGTGGTGGCCTTTGAACTACTGCGTTACGTGACACGGTACGAGGAGCCTCAAGCGGCAGGCACGTGGGTCACCTGGGACGCCGCCAACGGCCTTGCGCAGCGCCGGGAGCCGTGGCGTGCAGATCCCGGCTGCCACCTTTGCCGGCGCGCCCGGCAGCGCACAGCACGTCCGGTCGAGGCCGTCGCATGACCACGTGCTCTGCAGAGCGGGTCCGGCTCCGCCCCTTGACTCTGGTGGAGGAGACCACGGACCAGGTACTCGTGGGAGACCCTGAAACTGCCACGTTCATCACCGTCCCTACTGTCGGCGCACTGGTGATCCGCGCACTCCAGCGGGGCGCGAGCCCGGAAGAGGCAGCCCGGGAGGCGGAAGCGAGTGCGGGTGAGCCGGTCGACGTGGTGGCGTTTGTCGAGGCACTTCATGAACTCGGTTTCGTCGACGAAGGAGATGGGGAACCAGCCGAGACGTCCGCCGGCCCCGAGGTGCAGCGGACGGCGCCGATCCAGCAACGCCGCTGGGTGAGTGCCCTGGACCCACGTCGGGCCCGGCCCTTCTTCTCTCCGGCCGCCTGGACGTTATACGGGGCAGCGCTGGTGTTCTGCATCGGCCTGTTCATTCTTCGACCCGACCTGATTCCGCGACCGCAGGACACCTTCGTGTTCGAGAATCGCGGACTGGCCCTGCTGTTCCTTCTGCCACTCAGCTACCTGCAAACCGCGCTGCATGAGGCATGGCACTGGTTGGGCGCACGGGCTGCAGGCGTTTCCGCCCGTTTCGGAATCGATCGGCGTCTGTGCTTCCTCGTCTTCGAAACCGATCTGTCGCAGCTGTGGTCTCTTCCTCGTCGCCGACGATATGCACCGCTGCTCGCCGGTTTGGCGATTGATTCACTTCTGCTGGCAGTCCTGCTCGCCGTCCAACTCGTAGGTGAAACCGCCTCCCTGCCACTGCTGCATCCGCTGGCAGAGCTGGCATCCGCGATGTCATTTGTGACGTTCAGCGCCATTGCCTGGCAGTGCATGATCTTCATGCGGAACGATCTGTATGCCGTGCTGGTCACCGCGACGGGATGCAACAACCTCTGGGAAGTAAAGAGTCTCCTGCTGAAGCGATCCATGGGGCGGCTTTCCCCCGACCAGCACAGGCAGCTTGCTCAGGCGCACCCTCAAGATGTGGCAGTCGGACGATGGTTCCGGTGGCTCTACCTCCTTGGCGTACCCCTTGTCCTCGCCTACTACGCGGTGTTCCAAGTGCCGATTCTCCTCGGTGCTTTGCATTGGACGGCCGAGGGTCTGTCAGGAGATCCCACCAGCGGGGCATTCTGGCTGACGTTCGGAGAGTCGCTGCTGATCTACTTGCCGCTGTTGCTCGTATTCATCACTTCCGTCAAAGCCCGGATCGACAAGAACAGGGCACACTCTGCGCGTATGTGACAGCCGGGTAACGGACCCCCACCCGACAGGTCACGGGCGAGTGGCCACCAACAGGTCCACCACATAGGCCTCTTCCACCGCCGCGTCGGGGAACACCCCGTGCAGTCGCCTGCGCTCCTCGCGGAGAAAGGCCCGCCTGTCGTCCTCGGCAAGGACGAGGAACGCCGAGCGGCTGGTGATGTTGGCAAGGTGCGTGTCGAGCGGGACCCTGCGGCTCCACCGCACCTGGCGGCGCGCGACCCGGAGCCCCGACAGGCCCGCGAGCCGGATGGCGTCGCTGTCGTCGGGACGCGTCCGGGAAGAGGGCGTCACTCCGCAGTGGTGCGCGATCCGCTCGTGCTGGTCACGGATCCAGGGCACGTCAAAGGCGGTGGTGTTCCACCAGATCGCGAGTGCACCGCCCGGACGCAGCACCCGCAGCGCCTCCGGGACGGAGCGGGCGGCGTCGGTCCACTGCCAGGACTGTGCGAGGTGATGAGGTCGTGGGAGACGTCCGCGAGCGGGAGGGCGATTCCGGTGCCCGCGCCGACATCGGCGACGCGGGCACCCGCCAGGGGCCGGCGCATGACCTGTGCGACGAAATCGAAGAGCGCGGGCGGATACGAAGGCCGGCCTGCCGCGTACTGGTCAGCGGCCGCGTTGAACGCATGGGCGCGGGAGTCGGCGGTCATCCCCACATCATCGTCCCCCGCCCGCCCCGCCGACCACCGGCCGATCGCCTGCCCGCCTGCCCGCCTGCCCGCCCCGGTGACATTTCCGGTCGCACGCTACGGACGCGCAGCGTCGGCTCGCCGTACCGGGGGCCGGGACGCCGCCGCCCGCTCGTCGGCGTCCGACAGCCAGAAGTACAGCGGCGGCAGGGCGAGTTCGAGGACCGTCAGGACGACCTGGAAGCTCTGCGGCGGCCCGTGGAGCGCCATCGACAGCAGCCGGCCGATGCCGCCGAGCAGGAAGATGCCGGCGAGCCACCGCACCGCCGTGGACGGGATCGGCGACTGCCGCGCCGCCCAGATCCAGGCGAGTCCGTAGCCGAGGAAGACCGCTCCGTAGTACCGCTCCCGGCTGTCGACGGTCGCGCCGGCCGAGCCCTCACCCGGTACCGAGTCGATGCCGAGCACGAGATGAAAGACGCCGATCGCCGCGCAGGCGGACCCCATTGCCAGCACCAGCCACTTGAGAAGTCCGGCCATCAGGCGGCCACCTTTCCCCACTAGTGGATGCCTGTCTACCAGCGGGAACGTACGACTGGTAGTAGACAGGTGTCAAGTAACCTGGGGGTGTGACCGCGCGCCGCAGACTCGACCCCGCCGAACGCCGGAGCCAACTGCTCGGCGTCGGCGCCCAGCTCTTCGCGGCGAAGCCGTACGACGAGGTGTTCATGGAGGAGGTCGCCGAACGGGGCGGCATCTCCCGCGCCCTGCTCTACCGCTACTTCCCGAACAAGCGCGATCTGTTCGCCGCGGTCTACCGGCAGGCCGCCGACCGGCTGCTGGCCCGGACGGAACTCGACCCGGCCCGCCCCGTGCGCGAGCAGCTGTCCGCCGGACTCGACGCGCACATCGACTACTTCGTCGCGAACCGGAACACCGTGCTCGCGGCGAACCGGGTGCTCGCCGGCGACCCGGTGATCCAGGCCGTCATCACCGACGAGCTGGCCGAGCTTCGACGGCGGCTGCTCGACTCCACGGAGCTCGGCGAGGGCCCCCGTCACATGGTGTCGGCGGCACTGATGAGCTGGATGGTGTTCGTCCGCACCCTGTGCGTGGACTGGCTGACGCACCAGGCGTTCAGCCGCGGCGAGCTGCACGACATGTGCGTCGGCGCCCTGCTGGGAGCGCTGCGGCCGGTCATGAACCTCGACCGGCCGCCGTCCGGCGGCGAGGAGTGGCCCACGGACCGTCGGCCCGGCCCTGCCGAGGCCCGTTGACCCCTACGGGGGGGAGCCCCACGGCGGGTAAGCCGACAGCGCGGGAGACGGAACAATCGCTCCATGGATGAGATCACCTTCCGGCTCGCCGACGACGGCGACGATCTGCCGGGCCTGGTCGCGCTGTACGACGCCGCGGCCCGCTGGATGCAGGCGTCCGGCATCGACCAGTGGAAGCCCGGCAGCAAGGACGAGGAGCACTTCCGGCTGCGGCGGAAGGACGGCGAGGTCTGGCTTGCGGAGGTCGCCGGGCGGCGGGTGGGCGCTTTCGAACTGTGGTGGCGCGACGAGCCCGCCTGGGGGCCGCAGCCACCGGTGGCGGGCTACGTACACCGGCTGATGGTGGACCGCGACCGGGCACCGGCCGGAACCGGGCGGGCGATGCTGGCGCATGCCGAGCGGCGGATAGCCGGGGCGGGCCGCGCGTGGGCCAGGCTGGACTGCCTCGCATCCAACCCGCGGCTGCGCACCTACTACGAGGGCGCCGGCTACACCGTCGTCGGCGAGCAGCCCTTCAAGGAGGGGAACGGCGGCAACCGGTACGCCGTCACCCTCCTCGAAAAGCGGCTGAAGGCCTGACGCGGGCCTCAGCCGCGGCGGAAGACCGCGACCGTGCGGCCCGGCACGGTGAAGGTGCCCGACGACCGTGCGTACGACGCGGTGGCGGTGGTCCGGTCCGCGCCGTGGGCCTGGACGGGATGCAGGGCGTAGCGCTCGCCAGCGAGTGCGCGGACGGTCTGGTCCTGGCGGGCCGGGGTGGCGTTGAGAACGACGACGAGGTTGCCGAGGCGCATGGTGATCACGCCGGGGGTCTCGTCCTTCCCGGAGAGCGGGAAGGACAGCGCCGACTGGACCCGGGCGGTGGTCGGAAGGCCGAAGGCCGGTTCCGTGGCGTGGATGCGCAGCAGGTCGCGGTAGGCGGCGGAGGCGTGGTGGATCGCGGCACAGCCGGGACGGAGCGCGGGGTCGGCCAGCAGGGGCCGGGCGTAGGGCCACTTGTCCTTGTTGCCGGCGGCCGGGGGCAGTCCGCGGCCGAAGCCGTTGCCGTCGGCGCAGTTCCAGTGCAGGGCGTTGAACCAGTCGCCGCTGTCGAAGGAGTTGCGGTCCAGGGACTTGGAGCGCAGGAGGTCGGATCCGGCCTGGGAGAGCGCCGGGCCCTGCGAGAGGGCGGCGGTGGCGAGGGCGAGCACCTGCATACGGGAGCGGTCGGCGGCGCCGGTGTGCTGCGGGAGTTTGTAGGCGAGGGCGTCGTAGAGCGTTTCGTTGTCGTGGGCGTCGGCGTAGGCGAGGGCGTCACCGGGGGCGGCGGCGTAGCCGGCCGGGGCGCCGTTGTAGTCGACCTGCGAGCCCTTGACGCGGTGGCCGGTGGTGTCGGTGAAGGTGTAGTCGGCGAGGTTGCCGGTGAGGCCGACCTTGATGAGGTCCTGGTAGTGGAGGAGCCGTGCGCGCTGCTCGGCCGGACTCCCGTTCTCCTTCGAGGAGTTGGGGTCGGTGTACAGGCCCGAGGCGAAGCCCTGGATGCGGGGGTCGCCGTCGAACGGGCCGCCGCCGCGTACCGCGTCCCGGGCCCGGTCGCTGAAGGTCGCGATGCCGGTGCCGGCCATGTTCCGCTGGGTGGCCTGGACGAAGCGGGCGTCGTTCGCGGCCTCCCCGAAGTTCCAGCCCTCCCCATAGAGGATGATCTTCTTCCCGTCGACGCCGTCCTTCTCCGGGGTCAGCGCGTCGAGGGCCTCCCTGACGGCCAGGATGTTGGCCTTGGGGTGGTGACCCATGAGGTCGAAGCGGAAGCCGTCGACCTTGTACTCCTTGGCCCAGGTGACGAGGGAGTCGACGACGAGCTTGCCCATCATGGTGTGCTCGGGCGCGGTGCCCGAGCAGCAGGTGGAGGTGGCGACGCTGCCGTCGTCCATGAGCCGCTGGTAGTAGCCGGGGACGATGCGGTCCAGTACGGAGTGCGGGTCCTGGCCGCTCGCGGCGGTGTGGTTGTAGACGACGTCCATGACGGTGCGCAGTCCGGCGCCGTTGAGGCCCTGCACCATGCGGCGGAACTCGACCGTGCGGGCCGCGCCGCCCGGGTCGGAGGCGTAGGACCCTTCCGGGACGGTGTAGTGGAGCGGGTCGTAGCCCCAGTTGTAGGCGTCGCGCCCGGCCGTCTTGCCGACGCAGTCCTGCTGGCGGTCGGAGTCGGGGGCGTACGAGGCCGGATCGCAGCCGGGACGGGCCTGGTCGGCGCGCCGCTCGGGGGTGGTGGCGAAGTCGAAGGCGGGCAGCAGGTGGACGTAGGACGTGCCGGAGCGGGCGAGGGCGGCGAGGTGCCGCATGCCGTCCGAGCGGCGGTCGGTGAAAGCGAGGTACTGCCCCGGGTGGCGGGAGGTGCGGTCCTCGACGGAGAAGTCGCGGATCTGCAGCTCCTGGATGCGGGCGCGGCGCAGCGGCACCGCGGCGGGTTTCGTCAGCCGTGACCAGCCGGGCGGGGCGAGCTCCGGGGCGTCGAGGTCGGTGACCAGGCTGCGGGCCGAGTCGGCGGTCAGTGCGGTGGAGTAGGGGTCGGTGACCTTGTTGGTGACGGTCTTTCCGACGGTGGGCGCCCAGACCGTGACGAGGTAGCGGTACGGTTTTCCGGCCCAGTCGCGGGTGCCGGTGACGCGCCAGATGCCGGTGGTGTCATCGCGTCGCATCGGGACCGTACGGCCGTCGAGTTCGAGGGCGACCGTGCGGGCGGTGGGCGCCCAGACGGAGAGGGCGGGACGGCCGTGGCGGAAGACCGGACCGAGCGCGGCGTGCCGGGCGCGGGCGCCGTAGAGGTCGTCCAGGACGCCGGGTATCTGGACGCCGGTCGTGGCACTCCCCCCGTCGGCCGTGCGCTGGGTGGCGCGGAGTCTGCCGCGCAGGGCGGTACGGGCGAGGTGCCGGTCGCGGGGGTCGACGGTGAAGGCCGGGTAGCCCGTCAGCTGCGGATAGGCGAGCCGTTCGGACGGGCCGAGGGTGCCGGGCGTGAGCCGTATCCGCTTGCCGTGCGCCCCGAACTCCAACTGGGAGGCGGTGTGTTCCGCGCCCTTCCAGACGACGGTGTCGCGGTCGATCCACTGGGCCCGGGCCTGCTCCGGGCCGGCCGCCTGCGCAGGGTGCGGCGGGGACGAGACGACCAGGGTCGCCGCGCCGAGGGCAACGGCGAGGGCGGCGGCCAGGTTCCGGCGGGAGCGGGGGCGGCGCGCAGCGGGGAACCGGCGTGTGGTGGAGGACATGGGTCATGGTTCTATCCGCGCCGATTCCTTACTGCAAGACCTTACGCAAGACATTGCAAGGGTGTTACGTTCCCGCAGTAGCCGGTCCGGCCGACCGGAGGCCCGCCTTGCGGGTCCACGCGCCTGGACGGTCGGACCGGTGCCACTCCCCCCACCCGACTCCCCTACGGCCCCGCTACAGCCCCGCCGGGATGTCCAGTTCGGCGCGGACCACCTTGCCCACCGGGGCCCGGTCGACGACCTCCCAGCGGTCGGCGAGCGCAGCCACCAGTGGGAGACCGCGCCCCGTTTCACAGTCCGGGGGCGGGAGCGTAAGCGCGCCGGGGGACGGCGGGCGTTTCTCCGTGCGGGTGTCGGCGACCTCGATGCGGAGGGTCGCGGGGCGCGCGGCGGCGGCGCCGGGGTGGACGCAGGACAGGGTCGCGAGGCGCAGCTCGAAGTCCCGGCCGGGGACCCGGCCGTGTGTCACGGCATTCGCGGCGAGTTCGGCGACGACCGCGGCGGCCGTATCGGACAGCTCGCCGCCGTAGGGGAAGCCCCACTGATCGAGCCGGTACACGGCAAGGCGGCGGGCGAGACGGGCGCCGAGGCGGGTCGCGCTGAACCGCATGGTGAACACACGTACGGTAACCGGGGCTTGGGTAATCCGGAAGGTTGCTTGGACTGGCATGCGCCCTACGGTGACGCCCCCATGGCAGCCGTGGCCAGGGTTTCCGCCCCTACGGAGCTCGTACGCAGGGTGAGCGTACGAGTGCAAAGGGTGGACATCGGCGATAACGGAACGTAACCATGGGTGAGTTGTGCGCGTGGCACGACAGACGCAGGGGAGGTGGCCGGTATGGCCGGCAAAGCGGGCAACAGCGAGCCCGAAACCACCGACAGCCTCAGGGCCTTCGGGGCCGTGGTCAAGGCGTTCCGGAAGCGAGCGAAACTGACGCAGGAGGGGCTGGCGCGACGGGTGGGATTCTCCGCCGGGACCGTCGCCTCGATCGAGCAGGGGCGCAGGCTCCCGCCACCGGAGTTCATCGAGCGGGCCGAGCGGGTGCTGGACGCCTTCGGGGTACTGCGGGCGATGGCGACGCAGTTGGCCCGGCAGCCGGGATTGGCCGCGTGGTTCCGGCAGTGGGCCCGGCTGGAGGAGCAGGCGATCAGCCTGTACACGTACGAATGCCGGTTGATGCCGGGGCTGTTACAGACCGAGGCGTACGCGCGCGAGCTGTTCGAGCACCGCATTCCGCTGCTGACCGACGAGGAGACCGAGACGAAGGTGACCGCCCGACTGGACCGGCAGAAACTGCTGCGGGACCGGCCGAACACGGCGTTCAGTTTCATCGTCGACGAGCATGTCTTCCTGCGCCGGACCGGCGGCGCTGACGTGGCCCGGGAGCTTCTTGACCATGTGCTGGAGACCGCCCGGCGCCTCCGGAATGTCGAGCTGCAAGTCATGCCGCTGGCGAGGGGAGTTCATGCGGGGATGGACGGACCGCTGCGGCTTCTGGAGACGCCGAGCAACCGGTGGTACGGCTACTGCGAGGGGCAGGAGAGCGGCCTCCTCATTTCTGACGCGAAGACCATCAGCACACTGCACATGCGCTATGCGAAACTGCGTTCGCAGGCCCTCACTCCGGAGGACTCCCGGAGCCTGCTGACGCAGATGCGAGGAGCGCTATGAACACCACCGAACTGGCCTGGTTCAAGAGCAGCTACAGCGGCAGCTCCGGCGACGACTGCGTGGAGGTCGCCCTCTCCTGGTACAAGTCCAGCTACAGCAGCGGCGATGGCGACGACTGCGTCGAGATCGCCGCCTGCCCCACCACCGTCCACATCCGCGACTCCAAGGACACGGCCGGCCCGCAGCTCGCCGTGCCCGCCCCGGCCTGGGCGGAGTTCGTGGCGTACGCCGCTCACGGGGCCTGACCGCCCCCTCGTACGGCACCGTCCGTCGGGCCCCTCGTGGCTCCGGGGGATCGGTGCCTGTGAGGATGGGTGATCATGAACCTGTGGATTCTTGCGGTCACGCTGGTGAAGATGGCCATCGGACGGCCGGCACACAAGCGCTACCCCGCCGTCTTGACCAGCCATCAAAAGTGGATCGTCTCGCTGGACGCGATCCTTACGGAGCGCAATTGGGGCGGTCGCCATCTGGCGCTCTATCCGTTGAAGCGGATCAACCCCATGCAATCCCGTGTGAGCCTGAAGACCGGCTGGGGCGTCACCTCGCCCGAGAGTTTCCACTCGACCCTGCAGTGGTTGGCCACCGAGGGCCACCGGATGCAGCTGGCCTCGGTGCTCGGGCGCCCGCCGGTGGCATGGGACTTCGGCCGCTACGTCTGGGTCGTCCGCGCCGGGTTCGCCGCCGGGTACGTCGACGAGCCGGGCGCCTGGCGGTTGCTGAGCACTGTGGTGGCGCCCGTGGCCCAGACCTACCGCTCCTGGCAGCAGTTCGCCGACGACTTCGTGGCCGGACGGGAGCTGTGGATGCGCTCGGCGGGCAGCGAATGGTCCGGAACGCAGGAGGACACCGTCAGTGCGGTGCGGAGCCTGCTGGACCCCACGAACGGTGAAAGTCCCTGGCAGCAGGTGCCGTGGGAGACCATCTACCAGGTCGACCAGCAGATCGGCCGACACTGACGGAGGGCCCCGGCTCTCACTGCTCAACCGCCCCCGTAGCCCCCCGGCACCACCAACTCCGGCTGGAAGACGAGCTGGGAGTCGCCTCCTCGCCGTCCGGCCCGGAGGGCCGTCCGCCGCTGCTGCCACCGATGGCGGCGGAGGGCCGCCCCACCCGCGGTCTACCGGCCCGCGGCCTCCGCGAGGGTATGGGCGACCAGAGCGTTGGCGTGGCCGTGGCCCAGGCCGTGTTCGGTCTTGAGCCAGGCCACCAGCTCCATGTGCTTGGTCAGCGGTGAGGCGGTGATCAGGCTCTTCCACTCGGCTATCGGACGGCCGTACTTCTTCTCGATCGACGGGAAGTAACTCGCGGGGCCCTGCACGGTGTTGGTCATGGTCGCAGCATGACACCCCCCACTGACAATCCGGCGGGCCCGCGTCCGCCCCGGCCCCCGGGGCGCGCGGTCAGGGCCGCACCGCCGCCCCCGTGGAACCCCGCACCACCAGTTCCGGCTGGAAGACGAACTCGGTGCGGCGGGGCGGTTCCCGGCGGCCCGCCGCCCGTTCGTGGATCTCCTCGATCAGGGCGCCGACCGCCGCCGTCGCCATGGCCTGGACCGGCTGGCGGACGGTGGTCAGCGGCGGGTCGGTGAAGGCGATGAGCTGGGAGTCGTCGAAGCCGACGACCGAGATATCGGCCGGGACGGCCAGGCCGCGCTGGCGGGCCGCGCGGACGACGCCGAGCGCCATCAGGTCGCTGCCGCAGACGACGCCGGTGCAGCCGTCGTCGAGCAGTGTGGCGGCGGCCGCATGTCCGCCTTCCACGCTGAACAGGGTGTGCTGGACGCGTCGTTCGGCCTGCCCCCTCGACAGGCCGAACGACTCGCCCAGTGCCGCCGCGAAGCCCTCGGCCTTGCGGCGGGAGGGCACATAGCGGGCCGGGCCGACGGCCAGCCCGATCCGCTCGTGGCCCAGCTCGGCCAGGTGGCGCACGGCCATCCGGGCCGCCGCGCCGTCGTCCGGTGAGACGAACGGCGCGTCGATGTGTGCGTTGTAGCCGTTGATGAGGACGAACGGGACGCCGCGGGCGGCCAGGCGGGCGTAGCGGGACGGGTCGGCGCCGGTGTCCGCGTGCAGGCCGGACAGGAAGACGATGCCGGTGACACCGCGCTCCTCCAACTGCTCGACGAGTTCGTCCTCGGTGGCGCCGCCGGGCATCTGGGTGCACAGCACCGGGGTGTAGCCGTGGCCGGCCAGCGACTGCTCGATGATCTGGGCGAAGGCGGGGAAGATCGGGTTGGTCAGTTCGGGGATGACCAGGCCGACCAGCCCGGCGCTGCGCCGCCGCAGCCGGACCGGGCGCTCGTAGCCGAGCACGTCGAGCGCGGCGAGCACCCGCCGCCGGGTGCCCGCCGCGACGCCCGCCTTGCCGTTCAGGACCCGGCTGACGGTCGCCTCGCTGACCTGCGCCTGGGCGGCGATGTCGGACAGCCGGGGGACGGCCGTGGCGTCGGCGGGATCGGGCAGGGTCATTCCTCCCACCAGACGGTGGTGTCGGCGGGCAGTTCAAAGGCCCTCTCGGAGGTGTGCGGTTCGACGCCCCCCTCGGACGTGTGCAGTTCGACGTCCCCCTCGGACGTGTCCAGTGGGCGGGAGGAGAGCAGCAGCCGGCCGTGGGCGGGCAGGCGGGCCGGGGTCCCGGTCGTGTTGACCGTGCAGACCAGGCCGCCGGGGCGGCGGAAGGCCAGGACGCCGTCGGGGGCGTCCAGCCACTCGACCGCGTCGCCCGCGCCGAGGCCGGGGTGGGCGCGGCGCAGGGTCAGGGCGGTGCGGTAGAGCTCCAGGGTGGAGGCGGGGTCGCCGGTCTGGGCCGCGACGGTGAGCGGCGCCCAGTCGGCGGGCTGGGGCAGCCAGCTGTCACCGTCGCCGAAGCCGTACGGGGCCGCGTCGCCGCTCCACGGGAGCGGGACCCGGCAGCCGTCGCGCAGGCCGTCCTGGCCGGTGGCCCGGAAGAAGGAGGGGTCCTGGCGGACCTCGTCGGGCAGGTCGGTGACCTCGGGCAGGCCCAGTTCCTCGCCTTGGTAGAGGTAGGCGGAGCCGGGCAGTGCCAGCATCAGGAGGGTGGCGGCGCGGGCGCGGGCGAGGCTGCCGCCGAGGCGGGTGGTGTGGCGTACGACGTCGTGGTTGGACAGCACCCAGGTGGTGGGGGCCCCCACCGGGCGCATGGCGTCGAGGGAGGAGTCGATCGCCTCGCGGAGGGCGGCCGCGTCCCATTCCGCGTTCAAGTAATGGAAGTTGAAGGCCTGGTGGAGTTCGTCGGGGCGGAGGTAGCGGGCGGTGCGGTCGGCGGTGGGGGTCCAGGCCTCGGCGACCGCGATCCGTTCGCCGGAGTACTCGTCGAGGACGGTGCGCCAGGAGCGGTAGATGTCGTGGACGCCGTCCTGGTCGAAGAACGGCAGGACCTGGTTGCCCAGCAGCTTCAGTTGTTCGCCGTGGCCCATGTCGGGCAGGCCGGGGGCCTTGACCAGGCCGTGGGCCACGTCGACCCGGAAGCCGTCCACGCCCAGGTCCAGCCAGAAGCGGAGGATGGAGCGGAACTCGTCCTGGACGGCGGGGTGGTCCCAGTTGAAGTCGGGCTGTTCGGGGGCGAAGAGGTGGAGGTACCACTCGCCGTCGGGCACCCGGGTCCAGGCCGGGCCGCCGAACAGGGACTCCCAGTCGTTGGGCGGCTCCTCGCCGTTCTCACCGCGTCCCTTGCGGAAGTGGAAGCGCTCGCGCAGTACCGAACCCGGGCCCTCGGCCAGTCCGCGGCGGAACCATTCGTGCTGGTCGGAGCAGTGATTGGGGACGAGGTCGACGATGATGCGCAGGCCGAGTCGGTGGGCCTCGGCGATGACGGCCTCGGCGTCGGCCAGGGTGCCGAACATCGGGTCGATGGTGCGGTAGTCGGCGACGTCGTAGCCGGCGTCGGCCTGCGGGGAGGCGTAGAAGGGGCTGAGCCAGACGGCGTCCACGCCCAGGTCGCGCAGGTACGGCAGTCTGCTGCGGATGCCCGGCAGGTCCCCCATGCCGTCGCCGTTGCCGTCGGCGAAGCTGCGCGGATAGACCTGGTAGATCACCGCGTGGCGCCACCAGTCGGTGGCCGGAGTGGTGGTGTGCTGTGAAGTCATGTCAACCCTTGGTGGTGCCGGCGGTCAGTCCGGCGACGAGGTGGCGCTGGGCGAAGGCGAAGACGAGGGCGGCCGGCACGGCGATGATCACGGCGGCGGCGGTCATCGAACCCCAGTCGTTGGTGTACTGGTTGACGAAGGTCTGCAGGCCGCCGGCGAGCGTCAGGTTCTCCTCGCCGGTCATGAAGGCGGAGGCGTAGGCGACCTCCGCCCAGGCGGTGACGAAGGTGTAGAAGCCGGTCACGGCCAGGCCCGGTCGGGCGAGCGGGAGGACCAGGCGCCAGAAGGTGCCGAAGGGGTTGAGGCCGTCGACCCGTCCGGACTCGTCGATCTCCACCGGGATGGTGTCGAAGTAGCCCTTCATCATCCAGGCGCAGAAGGGGACGGCGATGGTCAGGTAGGTGATGACCAGGCCGGCCGGCTGGTTGAGCAGGCCCAGGCTCGCCAGCAGGTTGTACAGCGGCACGATCAGCACCGCGACCGGGAACATCTGGGTGATCAGCAGCAGCCACATCAGCGGGCGCATCCCGGGGAAGCGGAAGCGGCTGACGGCGTAGCCGGTGGTGGCGGCGAGGAAGACACCGAGGACGGTGGTCAGCCCGACGATGATCACGGAGTTCTTGAACCAGGTCAGGAACTCGGTGTCGGCCAGTACGTGGGTGTAGTTGGCGGCGGTGAAGTGGGTGACGAGGCTGGTGGAGAAGGCGTCGTTGGTGGGTTTGAAGGACGTCACCAGCAGCCAGAGCGGCGGGAAGACGGCGACGAACGCGGCGATGATCAGCGCCGCGTGCAGCCCCAGGGACGCCGGGCGGGAGCGTTGGTGGCGCTTACGGGGCGCGGGCCGGTGCGAGGCGGGCGTCCGGGGCGCGGACGTCCGGTTGCTTCGTGTGCGGGTCATGGTCATGGTCACCACACCTCTCCCTGCTTGCGCAGCGCCCGGCGGTAGACCACCGCGACGACCGAGAGCAGGACCAGGATCAGGACGCCCCAGGCCGCGGACTCGGAGAAGTTGCGGGGGCTGTCGAGGAAGGAGAGCCGGTAGGCGTAGGTCACCAGGATCTCGGTGGCGTCGCCGGGGCCGCCCCGGGTCAGCAGGAAGATCACCGGGAACATGTTGAAGGTCCAGATGGTGGAGAGCAGGATCACCGTGCTGCTGACGGCGCGCAGTCCGGGGACGGTGATGTTGCGGAACCGCTGCCAAGGCCCTGCGCCGTCCATCTCGGCGGCCTCGTACAGCTCGCCGGGTATGGACTGCAGTCCGCCGAGCAGCGCGACGAGCATGAAGGGCACGCCCAGCCAGACGTTGACGGCGATGACCGAGAGCTTGGCCCAGGTCGGGTCGTTGAGCCACGGGACCGCGTCGATACCGCCGCCGGCCAGCAGCTTGTTGAGGATGCCGTTCTTCTCGTTGTAGAGCATCCGCCAGGTGAAGACCGAGATGAAGGCGGGGATGGCCCAGGGCAGGATCAGTGCCAGGCGGTAGAAGGTGCGGCCGCGCAGCGTGCGGTTGAGCATGTTGGCCAGGGCGAGGCCGATCAGGAAGGTCAGCGAGACACAGCCGACGGTCCACAGGACGGTCCAGCCCAGGCGGTCCCAGAAGACGCCGTCGGCCAGTACGGCCTGGTAGTTGTCCAGGCCGGTGAACTTGTAGGTGGCGGGGAGGTGGTTGACGCCGATGTTCCGCTCGACGTTGGCCTCGTTGGCGTCGGTGAGCGAGAGGAAGACGCCGCGCACCAGCGGATAGCCGATGATCACCCCGATGACGAGTACCACCGGGGCGACCATCGTCCATGCGTACCAGTGGGTGCCCAGCGCCCGGCGCACCCGAACAGCAAAGGTCACTTGTAGTCCTTGAGCAGCTTCCGGTAGGCGTCGCCGGTCGCCTTGGCGGCCTGCTCGGGCGTGGAGGCGCCGGTGAGCACCTTGTTCATCTGGACCTTGATCGGCTCGAAGAGGGAGTTGCCCTCGGCGATCCAGGGGCGCTGGACGGCACCGTCGACGGCGGGCTTGAAGAACTTGACCATCTCGTTGTTCTTGACGGCCGGCACCTCGTACACGGACTTGCGGGTGGGCAGCAGGCTGAGCTTCTCGTTGGTCTGCTGCTGGACCTTGGCCGAGCTCATGTACGTGACGAAGGCGTAGGAGGCCTGGAGGTTCTTGCTGCCCGCATAAACGGAGAGGTTCCAGCCGCCCTGCGGGGAGCCCTGGGCGGTGCTGCCGGCAGGCACGGGGGCGACGCCGAGGTTCTCCTTGTCGGCGGGGGACTTGAAGGCCTTGCCGGCGCGGGCGCCCTCGATGTCCCAGGGGCCGTCGACGGCCATCGCGACGGTGCCGTCCTTGAGGGCCTTGAGCTGGTTCTCCTGGCCGTCGGTGGCATCGGTGACGGCGGCCTTGGAGTCGACCAGGCTCTTGAGGGTCCGGAAGGCCTTGACGCCGGCGCCGTCGTCGATCTCCACGACCTTGTCGCGGGCGTTGACCAGGTCGCCGCCCTCGCCGTAGAGGTAGGGCAGGAACCAGTAGGGGTCGTCGCCGCGCAGGTAGAGGGCGGTGGCGCCGGTCTTCGCCTTGATCTTCTTGGCGGCGGTGGCCAGTTCGGCGAAGGACTTGGGCACCTCGACGCCGGCGTCCTTGAGGAGCTTCTTGTTGTAGAAGAGGCCCAGGGTGTCGATGACCTGGGGTGCGGCGTAGGTCTTGCCCTTGAACTTGGTCGAGCCGACGGCCTGCGGGAGGTAGTCGTCGGTCTTGTCGAGGGCGGGGGTGCCGTCGAGGGGCGCGAGGTAGCCGAGGTTGGCGAAGTCGGCGACCCAGGCGACCTCGGTGCGCATCACGTCGGGGGCGCCGGAGTTGCCGCCGGCGGCGTTCTTGAACTTGGCGTTGGCGTCACCGAACGGCACGTTCACATACTTGACGTGGACCTTCGGGTGCTCCTTCTGGAAACCTTCGGCAAGCTTGCGGTACGTCGCCTTCTCGGCGTCGTTGGAGGTGTCCCAGAAGGTAACGGTTCCGGACAGTTCGCCCCCGCTGTTGCCGCCGCTGCCGCCGTCACCTCCGCCGCACGCCGTCGCCGCCAGCGCCAGGCCCGCTACCAGCGCGGTGGCCGCTGCACCCCGTATGCCACGCCGCATGTGAACTCCTTAGGGAAATGCCTCAGATGGCGGTCAGGAACGTAACAGCGCGGAAAACAAACCGAAAGACCTTGCGGCAAATTTCTGCAAGACTGCGGGAACGAAGTGCAACGAGATGGCTGGAAGGGGACCCTCCGGGCGCTCCCGGCACCGTCACCCCGCGCCCGCCCGGGCGTTGATTCCTTGAAGGCACCGACGCCTCTTGACCTCGACAGGGACGGCAGATGACCCAGGAGCTCACTTCCCCCAGCCCCGCCCCCCAGGCCCCCGGACCGGGCCGAGGTCCGGGATGGTGGCGCGACGCCGTCATCTACCAGGTGTACGTCCGCTCCTTCGCCGACAGCGACGGCGACGGCATCGGTGATCTGCGCGGGGCCCGCGAACGGCTGCCGTACCTCAGGGACCTGGGGGTGGACGCCGTCTGGCTCACCCCCTTCTACGCCTCACCCCAGGCCGACGGCGGCTACGACGTCGCCGACTACCGCGCCGTCGACCCGCTCTTCGGCACCCTCCAGGACGCCGGCGAACTCCTGCGCGACGCCCACGACCTGGGCCTGCGGGTGATCGTCGACATCGTCCCCAACCACACCTCCGACCGGCACCCGTGGTTCACGGACCCGGAGCTCGCCCGGCAGCGCTACCTCTTCCGCCCCGGCAAGGGCGAGGGCGGCGAACTCCCGCCCAACGACTGGGAGTCCATCTTCGGCGGCCCGGCCTGGACCCGCACCGACCGGGGCGACTGGTACCTGCACCTCTTCGCCCCCGAGCAGCCCGATCTGAACTGGGACAACCCGGAGGTGCACGCCGAATTCGAGGCCATCATGCGCTTCTGGCTCGACCTCGGGGTGGACGGCTTCCGGGTCGATGTCGCCCACGGCATGATCAAGGCACCCGGTCTGCCGGACATCGGCCACGGCGCCCAGGCCCAGCTGATCGGCAGCCAGGTGCTGCCGTTCTTCGACCAGGACGGCGTGCACGCCATCCACCGCGCCTGGCGGCGGCTGCTGGACGGCTACGGCGACGCCCACGGCAGGCAGGTGATCGGCGTCGCCGAGGCCTGGGCGCCCACCGCGGAACGCCTCGCCCTGTACGTACGCCCCGACGAACTCCACCAGGCCTTCAACTTCCAGTTCCTGAACGCCCCGTGGCAGACCGACGCGCTGCGCTCGGTGATCGACGCCTCGCTCGCCGCCACCGCCTCGGTCGGCGCCCCCACCACCTGGGTGCTGTCCAACCACGACGTCGTACGCCACACCACCCGCCTCGGCGGCAGCCTCGCCCGCGCCCGCGCCGCCACCCTCCTGATGCTGGCACTGCCCGGCTCCGCCTACCTCTACCAAGGCGAGGAACTGGGCCTGCCCGAGGTCACCGACCTGCCCGACGAGGTCCGCCAGGACCCGGCGTTCTTCCGCGGCGGCCGGGCCACCGGCGCGGCGGGCCCCGGCACCGACACCGAGTCCGCCCCGGACGGCGTCGCCTCCACCAGCGGCCAGGACGGCTTCCGCGACGGCTGCCGGGTGCCGCTGCCCTGGTCCGGCGAGGCGCCGCCGTACGGCTTCGGGCCCGGCGGCAGCTGGCTGCCGCAGCCCGCCGACTGGGCGCCGCTCACCGTCGCGGCCCAGACCGGCGACCCCGCCTCCACCCTGGAGCTCTACCGCACCGCCCTCGATCTGCGGCGCCGGCTGCCCGGGCTCGGCGACGGCACGATGAGCTGGGCGCCCGCCCCCGACGGGGTGCTCGCCTTCACCCGCCCCGGCGTGCTGTGCACCGTCAACACTCTGGGGCACGACATCGAACTCCCCACCCCCGGAACACCGCTGCTCTCCAGCGCCCCGGTGCCCGTCGACGGCGCCGCCGCCCACCTCCCCGGTGACAGCTGCACCTGGTGGGCAATCTGACAGCAGACCGGTACAGTCCCACCCATGACCGCCCGGCTCTCCGATATCGCAGCACAGGCGGGTGTCAGCGAGGCCACCGTCAGCCGGGTTCTCAACGGGAAGCCCGGGGTCTCCGCCACCACCCGCCAGTCCGTGCTCGCCGCCCTCGACGTGCTGGGCTACGAGCGCCCGGTGCGGCTGCGGCAGCGCAGCGCGGGGCTGGTCGGACTGATCACGCCGGAGCTGGAGAACCCGATCTTCCCGGCCTTTGCGCAGGTCATCGGGCAGGCGCTGACCCGCCAGGGCTATACGCCGGTCCTTGCGACGCAGACGCCGGGCGGCTCCACGGAGGACGAGCTGACCGAGATGCTGGTGGACCGCGGGGTGGCCGGCATCATCTTCGTCTCCGGGCTGCACGCCGACACCTCCGCCGATATGCAGCGCTATGAACAGCTGCGCGGCCAGGGCGTGCCGTTCGTCCTCATCAACGGCTTCTCCGACAAGGTGCAGGCGCCCTTCGTCTCCCCCGACGACCGGGCCGCGGTGGACCTGGCCGTCACCCACCTCAGCGCGCTCGGCCACCGGCGGATCGGGCTGGCGCTCGGCCCCAAGCGCTTCGTGCCCGTGCAGCGCAAGATCGAGGGCTTTGTGCGCGCCCTGCAGGAGCGGCTGCAGACCGGCCCGGCCGAGGCGGAGCGGTTCATCCAGCACTCCCTCTACACACTGGAGGGCGGCCAGGCCGCGGCGAGCGCGCTGATCGAGCGGGGCGCCACGGCCCTCGTCTGCGCCAGCGACATGATGGCGCTCGGTGCGATCCGGGCGGCCCGGCAGCGCGGGCTCGACGTCCCGCGCGAGATCTCCGTGGTCGGCTTCGACGACTCCCCGCTCATCGCCTTCACCGACCCGCCGCTGACCACGATCCGGCAGCCGGTCACGGCCATGGGGCAGGCGGCCGTGCGCGCGCTGCTGGAGGAGATCGGCGGCACCCCGGCCCCGCACAGCGAGTTCGTCTTCCACCCCGAGCTGGTGGTGCGCGGATCGACCGCCTCGGCCCCGAAGCCGGCCGGGATCCCGAAGCCGCTGCGGGCTACCTGAGGGCTCCCTGAGGGCTGCTTCCCCCAGAAGTACCGGGGTCCGGCGTCCCTCTTGAGACCGATATGCCGCTTCGAATACCCGACCGAAGGATGATCGCCGGTACGCCCCTTTCTGGCAGACTGTCTGCCTATGGGTGAAGCGAATACGAGGACTTTGGACGGCCTGCCGACCACCCCGCCGCCCAAGGGGGAACGCGCGGACCACCCGGTGGCCGAGAGGCGGATGGCCCGTCTGCGTGCTCCTCGCACCCCCCGGCTCTGGTTCGAAATCCTGCTGATCGGGGTCGGTTACTGGACGTACTCGGTGATCCGCAACGCGGTGCCCGAGCAGAAGGCCAAGGCCCTGAGGAACGCCGACTGGATCTGGCAGGCGGAGCACTCCCTCGGTATCGCCGTCGAACACACCGTCAATCACGCGGTGAACTCCGTGACTTGGCTGATCGTCACGATGAACTACTACTACGCGACGCTGCACTTCATCGTGACGATCGGGGTGCTGGTCTGGCTCTACCGCTGGCACCCCGGCCGCTACGCCGCCGCCCGGCTGGCGCTCTTCGCCACCACCGGCGTCGCCCTGATCGGCTACTACTTCTACCCGTTGGCGCCACCCCGGCTGATGCCGGACGGCGGCTTCGTCGACACCCTCGTCCACCACGGGACCTGGGGCTCGATGGCGTCCGGCAACCTCGCCTCGATGTCCAACCAGTACGCCGCGATGCCGTCGATGCACATCGGCTGGTCCCTGTGGTGCGGCATCACCATCGCCCTGCTCGCCAAACCCCTGTGGGCCAAGGCCCTCGGACTGCTCTACCCCGCCACGACCCTGCTGGTCATCGTCTCCACCGCCAACCACTTCTGGCTGGACGCGATGGGCGGAGTGGTGTGCCTCGCCTTCGGGTTCGGGCTGGCGTGTGTCTGGTACGGGACGCTGCCGCACCGGCTGACACGGGTTGCGGTGGCTTAGGCCTCCCACGCTTTCGGCTTTCCCGCCGTGGTTGTTCCTCGCCGTTTGTCGCCCGCTGCGGGTCCGCTGCGGGTCCGCTGCGCTTTGCCTCTGGCCCACGTTTTTGGCTGGCCCGCCGTGGGGGCTGCTCGCCGTTGCGCCTGGCGGCGGGCGGGGTCCGCTGCGCGGGGCGGGTCCGCTGCGCGGGGCGTTGCCGCTGCGCGGGGCGTTGCCGCTGCGCGGGGCGTTGCCGCTGCGCGGGGCTGTCGGGGTGCGGTGACGGGCCTGCGCGGGTGGGTGTCCGGACTGCTTCGCTTTACGTCCGGACACCCACCCGCTCCGGCCCGTCACCTCCCGTTGGGGGTGGTGGAAAAGGCTGGTGGGGGTGGACGTGGGTGGTCAGGTGCGCCTCGTCGGCACGGGGAAATGGGTCACTCCGGAACGGCCAGGAAGAGCCCGCACGGCCGTGACCGTGGCCTGCCCCCACCCACGTTCACTTATCCACTCACGGGAGGGGACGGGCCGGAGGGGCCGGTGTGTGGGACGTAAAGCGAAGCAGTCCCACACACCGGCCCCGGAGGCCCGTCACCGCACCCACAGCCCCGCGCAGCGGACCCCGCCCGCCGCTGGGGGTACCTCCCACGCCCCTTAGGCAGTGGGGGAGCAACGGCGAGACGAAAACACGGCGGGAAGGCCGAAAACGCCCGCCGGGGCGTAGCCCATGGGCTACGCCCCGTAAAAGAGCTGTTCCACGACGCCCCGCGCCCGCCGCGTAACCCGGCGGTAGTCGTCGATCATCTCGCCGATGTGGCCCTCCTCGTAGCCGAGGTAGCGGCCCACCGCCGCCACTTCCCGGCCGTCGACCGGGAAGGTGTCGCCGGGGCGGCCGCGCACCACCATCACGGCGTTGCGCACCCGCGCCGCCAGCACCCATGCCTCGTCGAGGGTCTGGGCGTCCTCGGTGCCGATCAGACCGGCGGAGTGCGCGGCGGCCAGTGCCTCGCGGGTACGGGTGGTGCGCAGGCCGGGGACCTCCCAGCCGTGCTGCATCTGCAGCAGTTGCACCGTCCACTCCACGTCGCTGAGGCCGCCGCGGCCGAGCTTGGCGTGGGTGGTGGGGTCGGCGCCGCGGGGCAGCCGCTCGGCCTCCATCCGGGCCTTGAGCTTGCGGATCTCACGGACCGCGTCGTCGCCGAGGCCCTCGGCCGGATAGCGCAGCGGGTCGATCAGCTCGATGAACCGCTCCCCCAGCTCCGCGTCGCCCGCGACCGGTTCGGCGCGCAGCAGGGCCTGCGACTCCCACACCAGCGACCAGCGCCGGTAGTAGGCGGCGTACGAGGCGAGCGTGCGCACCAGCGGCCCGGACCTGCCCTCCGGGCGCAGGTCCGCGTCGATGGGCAACGGCGGGTCGGAGGAGGGGAGTTCGAGCAGCCGGCGCATCTCGTTGGCGACGGCGTGGGCGGCCTTGGCGGCCTCCTGTTCGTCGGCGCCCTCGCGCGGTTCGTGGACGAACAGGACATCGGCGTCCGAGCCGTAGCTCAGCTCACGGCCGCCGAACCGGCCCATGCCGATCACCGTGAAGCGGGTGGGCAGGGTATCGCCCCACTGCTGGCGGACCGCGGCGCGCAGGGCGCCGGCGAGGGTGGCGGCGTTGAGGTCGGAGACCGCGGAGCCGACCGCGTCGACGGAGTGGCCGTGATCGTTGTCCGCCGGGCTGAACTCCGTGCCGTACGCGCCGATGACGTCCGCGGCGGCCGTCCGGAACAGCTCTCTGCGGCGCACTCCGCGGGCCGCCGCGACCGCCGCCTCCGCGCCCTCCGCGCGGCCGACCGCGGCCAGCACCTCCTGCTCCAGCGCGGCCCGGCTGCGCGGCTGCAGCCCGTCGGGGGCACCGAGCAGCGCGACCGCCTCGGGGGCGCGCAGCAGCAGATCGGGGGCGAGCCGGCCGGCGGACAGCACCCGGGCGAGGTTCTCGGCGGCCGCGCCCTCGTCGCGCAGCAGCCGCAGATACCAGGGCGTCTTGCCGAGCGCGTCGGAGACCTTGCGGAAGTTGAGCAGTCCGGCGTCCGGGTCGGCGGAGTCCGCGAACCAGGCCAGCAGCACCGGCAGCAGCGTCCGCTGGATGGCGGCCTTGCGGGTCACGCCGGACGCCAGCGCCTCCAGATGCCGCAGCGCGGCCACCGGGTCGGCGTAGCCGAGCGCTTCGAGGCGGTGGCCGGCGGCCCGGGCGGAGAGCCGGGTCTCGCCGGGCTCCAGGGTGGCGACGGCATCGAGCAGCGGACGGTAGAAGAGCTTCTCGTGCAGCCGGCGCACTTCCCGGGCGTGCCACTTCCACTCCTTGCGGAGGGTGTCGACCGGTTCGGTCCGCAGGCCCAACGAGCGCGCCAGGCGCCGCTGTGCGGCCTCGTCCTCGGGCATCAGGTGGGTACGCCGCATCCGGAAGAGCTGGATGCGGTGCTCCAGCGTGCGCAGGAAGCGGTAGGCGGCGTCCAGGGCCGCGGCATCCTGGCGTCCGACGTAGCCGCCGGCCGCCAGCGCCGCCAGGGCGTCCAGGGTGGTGGCGCTGCGCAGCGTGGCATCGCTGCGGCCGTGCACCAACTGCAGGAGCTGGACGGCGAATTCGACATCGCGCAGGCCGCCGGGGCCGAGCTTGAGCTCCCGCTCGACCTGGGCCGCGGGGATGTTCTCGACGACCCGGCGGCGCATCTGGCGCACATCGCCGACGAAGTTCTCCCGCTCGGCGACCTCCCACACCATCGGCGCCAGCGCGTCCACGTACTCCTGGCCCAGCTGCAGGTCACCGGCCATCGGGCGGGCCTTGAGCAGCGCCTGGAACTCCCAGGTCTTGGCCCAGCGCTGGTAGTAGGCGAGATGGCTGGAGAGGGTGCGCACCAGCGGTCCGTTGCGGCCCTCGGGGCGCAGATTGGCGTCCACCGGCCAGATCGTGCCCTCGACGGTGTTGTCCGAGCACAGGCGCATCATGCGGGCGGCGAGCCGGGTCGCGGCCTGCATCGCCTGGGCCTCGTCCACGCCCTCCTTGGCCTCGGCGACGAAGATGACATCGACGTCCGAGACGTAGTTCAGCTCACGGCCGCCGCATTTGCCCATGCCGATCACCGCCAGCCGGCACACCGCGGCGTCCCCGGGCGCCTCCTCGTAGCTGATCTCCAGGGCGGCCCGTACCGTGGCGGTGGCCAGGTCCGCCAGCTCGGCGGCGGCCTCGGCGACATCGGTCGTGCCGCACACATCGCGGGCCGCGATGCCCAGCAGGGAGCGGCGGTAGGCGGTGCGCAGCGCATCGGCGCGCGGGCGTTCGGCGTTCTGTCCGGCCCAGATCCCCTCGGCGAGCGCCAGCTCGAACTCGGGGGTGGTGGGGTGCAGATCGACCGACTCGTAGGTGACCAGCGACTGCCAGTCGTGCGGGTGCCGGACGAGATGGTCGGCGAGCGCCTCGGAGGCGCCCAGCACCCCCAGCAGCCGGTCGCGCAGCGGTTTCGCCGCGACGATCGTGCTCAGCAGCGCCTGCTGCTCGTCCGGTTCCTGTGCCTCCACCAGCCGGACCAGGCTGTGCAGCGCCAGGTCCGGGTCGGCGGTGGCGCCCAGCGCTTCGAGCAACACCGAGTCATCGCGTACGGAGGCGAGTTCGGGCACGTCGAGCAGCTGCCCGGCCGCCGAGGGGTCGGTGAAACCGTGTCTCAGCAGCCGGGCGAAGGTGCTGCTCCGCCGGCCCTGCGGAGCGGGAAGTGCCATGGGTGCAGCCTCTCGGTGGCGCGGTGGCTCAGAGCACGGGCAGCATCTTGCGCAGCTCGAAGGCGGTGACCTCGGAGCGGTACTCCTCCCACTCCTGCTTCTTGTTGCGCAGGAAGAAGTCGAAGACGTGCTCGCCGAGGGTCTCGGCGACCAGTTCGCTGCGCTCCATCAGTTCGATGGCCTCGCCGAGGTTCTGCGGCAGCGGCGCGATGCCCATCGCCCGGCGCTCGGAGTCGGACAGCGCCCAGACGTCGTCGTCGGCGCCGGCCGGCAGCTCGTAGCCCTCCTCGATGCCCTTGAGACCGGCCGCGAGCAGCACCGCGTAGGTCAGATAGGGGTTGGCGCCGGAGTCGATGGAGCGGACCTCGACCCGCGTGGAGCCCATCTTGCCGGGCTTGTACATCGGGACGCGGATGAGTGCGGAGCGGTTGTTGTGGCCCCAGCAGATGTACGAGGGGGCCTCGCCCCCGGCGCCCGCGGTGCGGTTGGCGCCGCCCCAGATGCGCTTGTAGGAGTTGACCCACTGGTTGGTGACGGCGGAGATCTCCCCCGCGTGCCGCAGCAGACCGGCGATGAACGAGCGCCCGACCTTGGAGAGTTGGTACTCCGAGCCGGACTCGTGGAAGGCGTTGCGGTCGCCCTCGAAGAGGGAGAGGTGGGTGTGCATGCCCGAGCCCGGGTACTCCGAGAACGGCTTGGGCATGAACGTGGCCTGGACGCCCTGCTCCAGGGCCACCTGCTTCATGACCAGCCGGAACGTCATGATGTTGTCGGCGGTCGAGAGGGCGTCGGCGTAGCGCAGGTCGATCTCCTGCTGGCCGGGGGCGCCCTCGTGGTGGCTGAACTCCACCGAGATGCCCATCGACTCCAGCATCGTGATCGCCTGCCGGCGGAAGTCCATGCCGACGTTCTGCGGGGTGTGGTCGAAGTAGCCCGAGGAGTCGCCGGGGGTCGGCCGCTGGCCGTCCACGGGCTTGTCCTTGAGCAGGAAGAACTCGATCTCCGGGTGGGTGTAGAAGGTGAACCCGAGGTCGGAGGTCTTGGCCAGGATGCGCTTGAGGACATAGCGCGGGTCGGCGTAGGAGGGGGAGCCGTCCGGCATCAGGATGTCGCAGAACATCCGGGCGGTGCCGGGGGCCTCGGCGCGCCAGGGCAGGATCTGGAAGGTGCCCGGGTCCGGCTTGGCGATCATGTCGGACTCGTACACCCGGGCAAACCCCTCGATGGCCGAGCCGTCGAAGCCGATGCCCTCGTCGAAGGCCTGCTCCAGCTCCGCGGGAGCCACCGCCACGGACTTGAGGAATCCGAGAACATCGGTGAACCACAGCCGTACGAAGCGGATGTCGCGCTCCTCGAGCGTTCGGAGCACAAACTCCTGCTGCTTGTCCATGGGTCACCAATCCTTGCAGGTCAATCGGCCTGTCCACACGCGCCGGATCACGCGACGTGGCACACCAGTATCACGTGAGGGGGTTACCGTCACATTACGCACCCTTGGCCTGAATCAGAACCGCCGTCCCGTAACCCTCACTCCGCATCCTTCCCGCGGCGAGCGGGCTCAGCGCAGCGGACGGGGGCAAACGGGGGGCTTGGCGGAGTCTTGAAGCGGGCCTGAGCGGCCATTTACCCGGTGTTGAAGGGTCCGTTCCCTGCCCTTCCTGCGTATCCCGGAGCCTGAACGGCCCGGATCGCCGGATCGCCGGATCACCGGATCACCTTCACCGGCCAGCGGCTGCTGCTACTGCTACTGCTACTGCTACTGCCGAGCCGTCCCGTGCTGCCGGACCGGGAAGCGGCGCAGCCGCTCGGCGCGCTGCCCCGCGGGCGGTTCATTGCGGCCCCAGGCACATCCTGCGCAGCCGGCGTTCCCCTGGACACGGGCGCGGCCGGGTCCGCCCGGGTCCGCCCGGGTCCGCCCGGGTCTTCCCGGATCTTCTCTGATCTTTCCGGGCTGCCATCTGGGCTCCCCCGGGCGCGCGAGTGGCGTGGAGTGCCAAGAGTAAGGCGGGTGGGGAAATCCGAGCGGTGATACCGGCGCGGGGCACCGCAAGCGACCGGGGCGGGAGGGCCCCGATCACCCGCCGGACGGCGCAATGGCACTCCGCTCGGCGGGCCACCACGAGACCCATACCCCTCGGGGGTAGATTGCGTCAAGCGGACCTCCTCCCGCGTCCGCCGGTTCGCCGTCCGTCGAGAGGTCCGCGATGCAGGAACAGGGCAAGACCGCCGCGTGGTGCGGCCGTTTGCTGCTGTTCACCCCGCTGCTCGCCGGCGTCGCCACCGTGCAGGCGTCCGGGCACCCGGTGACCGGATACTGCGGGCACGGCGGGTACCGCGGGCACGGCGGGTACCGCGGACGCAGCGGGCACAGCGGGCACCGCGGACGCAGCGGGCACCGCGGACGCAGCGGGCACAGCGGGCACCGCGGACGCAGCGGGCACGAAGCAGGCGGCGTCACGGTCCCCGGCAGCGTCCGCCGTGCCGTCCTCTCGGTGCGGGCGCTCGCCCTGCCGGTCGCCCCCGGCGTCGGCGCACCGGCCGGGCGCCGACAGTCCGGCCTGCGCACGGCCGCGGGCACCGGTCCGCTGCGCGGCCGGTGGCCGATATCCGGGCCGCCGCGCCCCACACTCCTCGCCTGACTGTCGGTGCTGCGCGTGCAGGAGCGCGCCCCGCCGCCGACGCCCACCGGAGCCCGCGGCAGTGCCCTCACCCCGCCCAGATCACCACCGACATCGTCTCGAGGTGTTTCTCCCCATGCGTACGCACTCCCGCCGCACCCTGCTCGGCGCAGGTCTCGCCGTCGCCGGCAGCGGTCTGCTGTCCGCCTGCGCCACCGGCAAGACCGGCCCCGGCGCGCACTCCGGTATGGACGGCATGAACGGCATGAACGGCACGGCCCCTTCCACCGGTCCGGACGGCCACCCCCCGTCCGGCTATGTGACCCCCGACGGCCCGGAGGTCGCCGACGCCGAGCGCAGGCGGGGTGCGGGCCCCGTACGCCGCTTCGCGCTGACCGCCGGTATCAGCCGGTTCGACCTGGGCGGCCGTACCGTCGAGACCTGGGCGTACGGCGATGAGCTGCCCGGCAAGATCATGCGCGTCACCGCGGGCGACCGGATCGCGCTGGCCCTCACCAACCACCTGCCGCAGTCCACGACGCTGCACTGGCACGGGCTGACGGTGCGCAACGACATGGACGGCGTACCCGGGGTGACCCAGCGGTCGGTCAAGCCCGGCGGCACGTTCGACTACCACTTCGCGGTCACCACCCCCGGCACCCACTGGGTGCATCCGCACTCCGGTCTCCAGTTGGACCGCGGGCTGTATGCGCCGCTGATCGTCGACGACCCCAGGGAGGCGCTCTCCTACGACGAGGAGTGGATCGTCCTGCTGGACGACTGGGTCGACGGGGTGGACGGCAGCACACCCGAAGCGGTGCTCAAGCAGTTGCACGGGGGCGTGGACCGCGGGCCCATGAGCCATGGCGAGACGGAGATGGGCCACGCCCGCGACAGCGGTCGCGGCGCCCACGCCATGGGCGGAGCGGTCGTCCCCTCCGACGGCCCGTCGCGGATCCTCAAGGGCGCCCGGAGCAGGCTGCTCGGCCACGACGCGGGGGACGTCGACCACCCCTACCACCTCGTCAACGGCCGCACCTTCCGTGACCCGCGGACCTTCCGCGCCAGGCCCGGCGACCGCATCCGGATCCGCTTCATCAACGCGGGCAGCGAGACCGCCTACCGCGTCGCGCTCGGCGACCACCGGATGACCGTGACGCACACCGACGGCCTCCCCGTCGAGCACGCCGAGACCGATGCGCTGCTCATCGGGATGGCCGAGCGCTATGACGTCCTGGTCACGGCCGGGGACGGCGTCTTCCCGCTCACCGTGCTCGCCGAGGGCAAGGGGCGCTCCGCGCTGGGCCTGCTGCGCACCGGGAGCGGCGAGGCACCCGGCCCGTCCGCCCGGCCCAAGAGCCTGTACGGCAGGATCATGACGGCGGACCGGCTCACGGCCGCCGAGTCGGTACGGTCCGTGTCGCGCCGACCCGATCGCACCCTCGAAATGACCCTCACCGGGACCATGGAGAAGTACGACTGGGCGATCAACGCGAGCCCGTACACGCCCTCCCAGCGGTATCCCGTCGAGGCCGGCGAGCGGGTCCGGATCATCTTCCGCAACCACACCAGGATGTGGCACCCGATGCATCTGCACGGCCACACCTTCACGCTGCCCCATGGCGGGCCCCGCAAGGACACCACGATCCTGCTGCCCGGCCGCAGGGTGGACGTCGATTTCCACGCCGACAACCCCGGTCTGTGGATGGTCCACTGCCACAACATCTACCACTCGGAGTCCGGGATGATGACGATCATCGGCTACCGCAAGAAGTAGCGGCCCGGGGCGGGCGGCAGGCGGCAGGCGGCCCGGGGGGCCTCCCGCCGGGCCGCCCGTCCCCCGGAAGCACCGTCGGCACGCCTCCACACCCCCGAAGCAGGCCGGCACGCCTCCGCCCCCTCGTCTTCTGCGCGCTCGGCATGTCTCATGAGACCTCCCCGTTTAGGCCGCTTCTGACCGATCATCCGATGCAGCTGTTCTTTCAGCAGGGTCCCGAGGGCAAGACCACCACGTACTGCCCACCTGGACGTATGCGCCGCAAGCGGCCTGCACGGCGACGCGGGCGGATGGCCGCCCACGAAGCGGAGTGCGTGCGCCTCGTCGGCCTTGGCACCACCCGCTTGCGCCGGGACGGGTCGGCGTCTGTTACCAGCGCGGGCTACGGGGTGGCGGCCGATCCGGAGGAAAGCGGGTTCTGCTGAGCAGTCCCGTGGACAGGTACCGGCCCCACTCGGACAGGGCGGGCAGCGCATCATCGTCTCGTCGTCCAGGAACACCGGCATTCCATCCAGCAGTCCCCGCCGCTTCAGCAGCGCGGCCACCTCCTCGGCCGAGACCGCCTCACCGTCCAGGTACCGGCCCAGCAACCCCGACCGTACGAAGGCGAGCTCCACCGTGATCCCTCCCGGGGCCACGGTGCACTCCCGTCAGCCCAACTGCCTCATGCGCCACATGTCGCTGAGACTGAACCACAGGCTCCGTGAGACAGAAAGGAACAGCCGAAAGAACCATTGCGTCAGAAAGACGATTACACTGGCGGAGTGCCTCAACTCCGTCTCGCCCTCAACCAGATCGATACCTGCGTCGGCGATCTCGACCGGAACGCCGAGACGATCCTGCGCTGGACCCGGCACGCCGCCGACCAGGGCGCGCACCTCGTCGCCTTCCCCGAGATGGCGCTGACCGGCTATCCCGTCGAGGACCTCGCGCTGCGCGCCTCGTTCGTCGAGGCGAGCCGCGACGCACTGCGGACGCTGGCCGGCCGGCTGGCGTCGCAGGGCCTGGGCGACCTGCCGGTGATCGTCGGCTATCTGGACCGGGGTGCGCAGGCCGGGCCGCGCTACGGCCGGCCCGCGGGCGCCCCGCAGAACGCCGCCGCCGTGCTGTACCGGGGCGAGGTCGCGCTGACTTTCGCCAAGCACCACCTTCCCAACTACGGCGTCTTCGACGAGTTCCGCTACTTCGTCCCCGGCGACACCCTGCCCGTGGTGCGGGTGCACGGGGTGGATGTCGCGCTCGCCATCTGCGAGGACCTGTGGCAGGACGGCGGACGGGTGCCGGCGACGCGCAGCGCGGGCGCCGGGCTCCTGGTGTCGGTCAACGCCTCGCCGTACGAGCGGGACAAGGACGACACCCGGCTGGAGCTGGTCCGCAAGCGGGCCCAGGAGGCCGGCTGCACCACCGCCTATCTGGCGATGATCGGCGGGCAGGACGAGCTGGTCTTCGACGGCGACTCGATCGTCGTCGACAAGGACGGCACCGTGATCGCGCGGGCGCCACAGTTCGCGGAGGGCTGTGTGCTGGTCGACCTGGAGCTGCCCGCCGCGGCGCCGGTGCCCCCTTCGGGTGTGCTGGACGACGGGCTGCGCGTCGACCACCGCGTCCTGTCGCCCCAGCCGCTGGCGCCCTACCCGCCCGAGACCCCCGGCGGTGTGGCCGAACGCCTCACGGACCTGGAGGAGATCTACACCGCACTGGTCGTCGGCCTGCGCGCCTATGTCGCCAAGAACGGCTTCGGCAGCGTGGTGCTCGGCCTCTCCGGCGGAATCGACTCGGCGCTGGTCGCCACGCTCGCCTGCGACGCCCTGGGGGCCGACCACGTCCATGCCGTGGCGATGCCCTCCCGCTATTCGTCGGAGCACTCCCTCACCGACGCCGCCGAACTCGCCCGCCGTACGGGCCTGGCATTCCGTACGGTGCCGATCGGCCCGATGTTCGACGCCTACATGGCGGCGCTGCCGCTGACCGGGCTGGCCGAGGAGAATCTGCAGTCGCGGCTGCGGGGCACCACCTTGATGGCCCTCTCCAACCAGGAGGGCCACCTGGTCCTCGCCCCCGGCAACAAGTCCGAGCTGGCCTGCGGCTATTCGACCCTCTACGGCGACTCGGTGGGCGGTTACGGCCCGATCAAGGATGTCTACAAGTCGGTCGTCTACCGGCTGGCCCGCTGGCGCAACCAGGCCGCCGCCGACCGCGGCCGGATCCCGCCGATCCCGGAGAACACCCTCACCAAGCCCCCGAGCGCCGAGCTGCGCCCCGGCCAGGTCGACACCGACTCGCTGCCCGACTACGACGTCCTGGACCGCATCCTGGAGCTCTATGTCGACCACGACCGCGGCCGGGAGGACATCGTCGCCCGGGGCTTCGACGAGGCGCTGGTGACGCGCGTCCTGCGGATGGTCGACCACGCCGAGTACAAGCGCCGCCAGTACCCGCCCGGCCCCAAGATCTCCGCGAAGGGCTTCGGCAAGGACCGCCGGCTGCCGATCACCAACCACTGGCGGGAAGGGAGCTGACGGGAAGCGAGCTGACGAGGCGTCGGCTTCCTTCCCGGGGCCTGCCCGGCCGGCGGGCCCTGCGTTGGGTGGTCAGCCGAGGTGGTCAGCCGAGGTGGTCAGCCGAGGTGGTCCCCGGTCGTGACCTGCGCGCCCGTGGTCGGCCCGGCCGCCGTCTCGCCGCTGCGGGCCACGATCCGGGAGGAGTCGTGGGCACCGCGGTCCAGGAGACCGGCCACGACGGCGACGGCCAGGCCCAGGGCGGCCAGCACCGCGCCGACCAGGGTCGGGGAGGTCCAGCCCCAGCCTGCCGCCAGGGCCAGGCCGCCGACCCAGGCACCTCCGGCGTTGGCGAGGTTGAAGGCGGACTGGTTGGAGGCGGCGGCCAGGGTCGGGGCCTGCTGGGCCTTGTTCATGACCAGCATCTGCAGGGGCGTGGTGGTCAGGAAGCCGACCGCGCCGATGAGGACGACCGTCACCAGCGCCGCCCACTTCACCTGGGCGGTGAAGTGGAAGGCCGTCAGGACGAGAGCCAGCGCGGCCAGCGAGCCGTAGAGGGTCGGGCGCAGGGCCCGGTCGGTGAGCGGGCCCGCAGCGAGCGCGCCGAGGGTCATCCCGATACCGAAGAGGGCGAGGACCAGCGGCACCGAGCCCGCGGCGAAGCCGGTGACCTCGGTCATCATCGACGCGAGGTAGCTGTAGACGGCGAAGATCCCGGCGAACCCGAAGACGGTGGTGAGCAGGCCGAGCAGCACCTGGCGGTTGCCCAGCGCCCGCAGTTCGCTGCCCAGGCCGGAGCGCTCCTCGGCCGGCAGCGGGGGGATCAGCCGGGCCAGGGCGGCCATGGCGGCCAGCCCGATGGCGGCCACGACGAGGAAGGTGGCGCGCCAGCCGAACTGCTGGCCCAGCAGGGTCGCGGCGGGGACGCCGATGATGTTGGCGACGGTCAGGCCGAGGAACATCGTGGCGACCGCACGGGCCTGGCGGCCCTCGCGTACCAGCCGGGCGGCGACCACCGCGCCGACGCCGAAGAACGCACCGTGCGGGAGCCCGGCCAGCAGCCGGCCGGCGATCAGCAGACCGAAGGTGGGAGCCAGGGCGGAGGCGAGGTTGCCGACGGTGAAGACCGCCATCAGGCAGACCAGCATCCGCTTGCGCGGGATACGGGAGCCGAGAGCGGTCAGGAGCGGGGCGCCGATGACGACGCCGAGGGCATAGGCGGAGACGAGGTAGCCGGCGGTGGGCACGGAGGTGCCCAGATCGTCCGCGACGTCGGGCAGCAGGCCCATCATCACGAATTCCGTGGTGCCGATACCGAAGGCCGAGATCGCAAGCGCGAGCAGAGCCAAGGGCATGAAAGACCTTCCAGGGTTTTGCGTGCGGGCGGGCACGCAGCGCACGGACCGTAAGTACGTAAGTTCTCCTACGGAACAAAGTCTCTCAGGCGCAGTATTCCGGCGGGGGAACGGGGCGTAACGAACCCGCGTCAGATCACCGCCGGCAGCCCGTCCGGGATCGCCCCCGGCAGCCGGTCCCGGATCGCCCTCGGCTGCCGGTCCCGGATCACCGGCGGCAGCCCGTCCCGGATCGCCGCCGGCAGTGCGCCCCGGATCACCCTCGGCAGTGCGTCAGCGCCGGTCAGATCTTCACCGTCGCCGCGACCGGAAGGTGGTCGCTGCCGGTCTCGGGCATCACCCAGGCCTTGACCGGGTCCATCCCCTTCATCATGATCTGGTCGATCCGGGCCAGCGGGAACGCGGCCGGCCAGCTGAAGCCGAAGCCGTCGCCCGCCGCGCCCTGGGCGGAGCGCATCTGGGAGGTGACCGGGGCCAGCGAGCGGTCGTTCATGGTGCCGTTGAGATCGCCGAGCAGCATGACCTTCTTCTCCGGGTCGGCGGCGATGGCCTCGCCGAGCGCCGCGGCGCTGCCGTCGCGCTGGTTGGCGGTGAAGCCCGCCGCGACCTTGACGCGTACCGACGGCAGATGCGCGACATAGACGGCGAACTTCTGGCCGTCGGCGGCGGTGACGGTGGCCCGCAGCGCCCGGGTCCAGCCCATCTTGATGTCCACCGGCTTCGTCTCGGACAGCGGGCGCTTGCTCCACAGTCCGACGGTGCCCTCGACCGTGTGGTACGGATACGCCTTCGCCAGCCCCTTCCGGTAGGCGGGCAGGGCCTCGCCGGTCAGCTCTTCCAGGGCCACCACATCGGCGTCGGAGGCCACGATGTCCCTGGCGGTGGCCGCCGGGTCGGGGTTGTCGGCGTTGACGTTGTGGGTGGCGACCGTGAGGTTGCCGCCGTTGCCGGCCTTGTCGGTGATCTGCCCGCCGAAGAGACTCACCCAAGCGAAGACCGGCAGCACCAGCGCCACCAGCGCGGTCGCCGAGCGGCGCAGCACCGCGGCGACGAGCAGCAGCGGGATGCACATCCCCAGCCACGGCAGGAAGGTCTCCAGCAGACTGCCCAGGTTCCCCACGGTGTTGGGGATCTGGGAGTGCAGCATCATCAGCAGGCCGGTCAGGACCGCGAGCACCGCGAGCACGATGCCGCGCCGCCACATACCCTCGGGGCGCCACCAGTTCCGCAGGCGTTCGGCCCGGGAACCGGCCTGCCCGGGGTTGTGCCCCTGTCCCGGCTCCGTCATGTATGCCTGCGCCATGTAGCTGTCCTCACTGCGTTGCTCCGCCGCGCCTCACCTGTGGTCTCCGACCCTAGGCGATGCTCCGTAATGCGCTTTCTTAGAAGTGAGGACGGCACGGTGGCGGGTCGGGGTTCCGGCGCCGGGGCTCCTGACAACGGCTGTGACAGAACGGGCATGTTCCGGCCATACGGGGTCGTCCGCGCACGCAGTTCCGCGGCGGGGTGGCCCTGCACCCACGCCCCCGCTGTGCCCCGGAGTTCAGCCCGCCGCCGTGTCCGGCGCCGTCGTCGTATCCGACATCGTCGTATCCGGCGCCGTCTGCCGTACGCCCTCCAGAACCATGTCGACGATGTCCGCCGGGAGGTTCTCGGGCAGTTCCTTCCACTCGTGGAGGAGGGCGCGGGCCAGCATCGGCCCGACGAAGAGATCGGCGATGGTCTCCAGGTCCTGGTCGGTGCGGATCTCGCCGTTCGCCACCCCGCGCCGGAGCACTCCGAGCAGCGCCTCGCGGCGGGCCCGTACGACGGTGTCGTGGTACTCCGCCCACAGCTCGGGCTGCGCCCGGACATGGCTGACGAGGGTGCGCAGCAGCGCGGAGCTGCGCTTGGCCAGGCCGCGGCGGCGCAGGAATTCCAGCAGTGAGACCAGGTCGTCGCGTACCGAGGTGCCGTCCAGGAGCGGGCCCGGAACGTCCAGGGACCGCATGACATCGAGCATCAGGGCGCTCTTCCCCGGCCAGCGGCGGTAGACCGTGGCCTTGCCGACGCCTGCCTCGCGGGCGATGCGCTCCATGGACAGCTCACCTATGGAGGCACCGTCCTCGATCAGGTGCAGCACGGCCTCGATGATGGCCGAGTCGGCCGCGGCGCTGCGCGGCCGGCCGCGGCGCCCGGGGACCGCCGGGCCCGGCCGCTCCCCGGCCGGCGCCCCGGAGTCCGCCGCCGCCCGGCTCATCGCTCCACGCCCGCCTTCCGCTCTTCCTGCGGCTCCGTCGGCTGCGGCGCCGGTGCCGTTTTGCCCGGCAGGAAGGCCGCGGCCACCACGAGCCCCAGCAGTGCGACGGCGGCCGAGCCGAGCGCGGTGATGTGCATGGCGTGGATGAAGGCATCGTCGGCCACGGCGGTCAGCCGCCGGCCCGCCGGCCCCATCCGGTCCGCGAGCCCGTGGGTCGCCTCGATGGATTCACCGGCCGCATGCCGGGCGGCGGCCGGTACTCCCGGCAGCCGGTCGAGCGTGTCCTGCATACGGTCGCGGTAGCTCGTCGACAGCAGCGAGCCCAGGACGGCGACGCCGAGGGTGCCGCCGACCTGCCGGAAGACGTTGTTGAGCGCCGAGCCGGAGCCGGCCTTCTCCCGGGGCAGCGCCTGCATGACCGCGACGGTGGCCGGCGGCATGATGTGCGCCATGCCTGCGCCCTGCAGGAAGAACAGCGCCTCCAGGACCCAGATCGGGGTGTCGGTGTCCAGCAGCAGCATGCCCGACATGGTGGTGGCCACCACGAACATGCTGAAGGTGCACACCGCGCGGGCGCCGTACTGGTCGACGGCGAGCCGGGCCCGTGGTGCGAAGACCGTCTGGGCGGCGGCCAGCGGCAGGAACAGCATCCCGGCCTGCAGCGGGGTGTAGCCGCGCACGCTCTGGATGTAGAAGACGGTGAAGAACGCGACACCCATCAGCGCGAAGAAGACCAGCGCGATGGCGGCGATGGCGGCCGAGAAGGCGGGGCTGCGGAAGTAGCTGATGTCGATGGACGGGTGGTCGCTGTGCTTCTGGTGCAGCACGAAAACGATCAGCACCACCAGGCCGCCGGCGATCGCGCCGGCCACCTGCGGGTCGGTGAAGTCGGCGAGCTGACCGCCCTTGATGATGCCGTAGACCAGCAGGACGAGTCCGACGACGGACAGCAGCACCCCGAACGGGTCCAGCCGGCCGGGACCGGGGTCCTTGGAGTCGGGCACCAGGATCACCATGGCGATCAGCGAGACCACCACGACCGGGGCGTTGATCATGAAGACCGAACCCCACCAGAAGTAGTCGAGCAGAAGCCCGCCGGCGATCGGACCGACCGCGATGGCCAGCCCCACCCCGCCGGCCCAGATGCCGATCGCCCTGGGCTGCTCGTCCCGCTCGAAGACGTTCATCAGGATGGCCAGGGTGGACGGCATCACGAAGGCGCCGCCCAGCCCCATCAGCGCGCGGAAGGTGACCAGCTCCGCCGGCGATCCGGACACCCCGGCGAGCACCGACCCGGCCCCGAAGACGGCCAGGCCGAAGAGCAGCATCTTCTTGCGGCCCAGCCGGTCGCCGAGCAGGCCCGCGGTGAACAGCAGACCGGCGAAGACCAGCGTGTAGGAGTTGATCGCCCACTCCAGCTCGCTCTGGGTGGCGCCGAGACCGAGCGGAGCCGGGGTCGCGATCGTCTTCATGGCGACGTTGAGGATCGAGTTGTCCAGCACCACGATCAGCAGGCTGAGCATGAGGGTGGACAGGATCGCCCAGCGGCGGCGGTGGACGGGTTCCGGGATCTGTCGGGCCGGCGGTGCGCCCGGAGTGCTGGAGGAGGAGGCCATGCCGGCACCCTAGGGATGTTCCGATACGGCACCGTTCCGTATCGGGAAGCCGCGCGGGCAGGTCCCTTCTTCCGGGCGAGCGGGAGCGGTCGTCCGGGCGAGCGGGGGCCGTCGTCCCGGACGAAGCGAGCGCGGTCACGTCCGTTCCCCTTTTCCTTTGTACGCGGGCCGTGCCAGCATGGAGGGGAGTCCGGGGACACCGTCAGGGTGCCTCGAGATGACGAACAGGAGCCGTCACCATGACGCAGCTTTCGCCTGCCCAGAAGCCGGTTGCCAAGTCTCTGTACGGGGGCTCGGGGTCGCGCCGGATCACCGTCCGGGACATCGCCGCCGCCAAGGAGCGCGGCGAGAAGTGGCCGATGCTCACCGCCTACGACGCGATGACCGCCTCCGTCTTCGACGAGGCCGGCATCCCCGTTCTGCTCGTCGGTGACTCGATGGGCAACTGCCACCTCGGTTACGAATCCACCGTGCCGGTCACCATGGACGAGATCACCCTGCTGTCCGCGGCGGTCGTCCGGGGCACCCAACGCGCGCTCGTCGTCGCCGATCTGCCGTTCGGTTCCTACCAGGAAGGCCCGGTGCAGGCGCTGCGCAACGCCACCCGGATGGTGAAGGAAGCGGGAGTGGGCGCCGTCAAGCTGGAGGGCGGCGAGCGCTCCGCCGACCAGGTGGAGCTGCTGGTCTCGTCCGGCATCCCGGTGATGGCGCATGTCGGGCTGACCCCGCAGTCGGTCCACGCCTACGGCGGCTACCCCGTCCAGGGCCGCGGCGAGGAGGCCGCCCAGCAACTGCTGCGGGACGCCAAGGCGGTGCAGGACGCCGGTGCGTTCTCGGTCGTCCTGGAGGCCGTACCCGCCGAGCTGGCGGCCGAGGTCACCCGTTCGCTCTACATCCCGACCGTCGGCATCGGCGCGGGCCTGGACTGCGACGCCCAGGTGCTGGTGTGGACCGACATGGCCGGAATGACGGCCGGCCGGGTCCCGAAGTTCGTCAAGCAGTACCTCGACCTGCGGACACAGCTCGGCGGCGCGGCCAAGGCATTCGCCGAGGACGTCGTCGGCGGAACGTTCCCGGCGGAGCCGCACACCTTTCACTGAGCGGTTTCCGGCCCCCGCCGGTCCGCTGCGCTTTGCCTCGGCCCGTTTTTGGCTTTCCCTCCGTGGAGGCTGCTCGCCGTTGCGCCTGCGGCGGGCGGGGTCCGCTGCGCGGGGCTGTGGGTGCGGTGACGGGCCTCCGGGGCAGGGGTGTGGGACTGCTTCGCTTTACGTCCCACACCCCTGCCCCTCCGG
>NZ_JBIBVF010000021.1:0-174823 GCF_043080045.1 Streptomyces sp. NPDC015125 | reverse complement strand
GCTACGAGAAACGCGCCTACGTCTACCTCGGAACCATCACGGTCGCGACCCTCATGATCTGGCTCCGAACATGATCCGAGAAACAGTGCCTAGGTCGCCGGACCACCTGGTCACCGGGGCACCCACAAGGCATGCGCATTCCGATGCTTGTCCCGGGTCAGCACACTCGCGGTGGAGGCCGCCTGCGAGGGGGACTGTGATGGACGCATGGAGCGTTGGTCCTGTCCTCCCACTCCGCTGAAGGTTTCGCCGCCCTCCAGGAGGTGCGCCGAGCGCCGCCGTTGCGGCAGCGGCCAACGGCGCCTCGCCGATCTCAGCAGCCCCGTCGGAAGAGCTGGAGCAGGCAGACGAGGGCACCGCCCGAGACGACACCCCCCTCTCTGCCGGGCCCATTACCGTGCCCGCCACTGTGGCGGGTGTGCGGTTCGAGGCCGGCGGGAGGGCCGACAGTGGGGTCGGCGCCCCGGCCACCGGGCCGGTGATCAGCAGCGCCATCCGGAGAGTCGTCGCTGACCCGCCCGCCAGGGACACCGTCGCCGGGGCCCACCGGGCCTGAGAGGCCCGAGCCCGACGCGTGTGGCGTCGCCGCCGTGTCCGCCGACGCCGACCAAGACAGGCTGACCCTGACGGACCGGGGTCAGGGTCCGTGGGGTGTCCGCGCCCGCGACGGGTTGGACGGGCTTGGCCTTGGGGGCGTCCTCGGCGCGCCGGAAGCGGCTACCGCCCTCGTTGTCGAGGTCGCCTCTGGCGGTCATGTACTTCCCACTGCCCGGGTCCCTCACCGTGTTCGGCGGCAGGGTGACCGTGTCCTTGGGCAGCTTGATGCTGCCGTCCGGGAGCTTGATCGCGCCGTCCGGAACCGCGGCGCACTTGGGCAGTTGCACCGTGCCGTCCGGCATCTCGACGGAGCCCTCGGGCAGGCTGCAGGCGCCCTCGGCGATCTTCGGGGCCTCGATGTGGCCCGCGTCCTTGAGGTGGGCCACCACGTCACCGATGTTCGAAGGCCCGCGCCGGGCCCTTGAAGACGTAGGTCAACGGGTCGACGGCGTGGACCACCTTGCCGGCGAAGGCGAGGGGCTTGGCTTTTCGTGGTTCTCCTTAAGATCGACGAAGGTGTTCTTCATTTCTTCGATGCCTTTCGAGAGCGTCTCGAAGTAGATATACGCGGCGTCCGCCGCCTTGGCGTTCCAGGACTTGTCCAGTGTCGTGTTGCCGGCCTTGATGTTCTCCGCGAGGTCCTCATAAAAGTCACCCATACCCTTCCCCGCCTTGGCGCACTGCGCATACCCGGTCTGGTCCCCGGCGGTCAGCTTCTTCGCCTCGTCGACCGGGTTGAATTAAACGGCGATATAACCCCGAGATTCCTCGACATCATCGATGGCTCGCTTCACCTGCTTTCCCAAACCAGCCAGCTCATCCGGATCGACCGAAAGATTCCCCCCGCCCCCATTTGCATCTTTGACGTGTTCATTGCGCACTGATAATGTGCAGCGGTGAAAATATTCGGCGATGACAGCAGCAATCTTCCATCGCTTGAACTCGGCGGCGAGACACGCAACCCTACGGACCAATACATGCAGCGCCAGGTGCGGTCCTGGGCGCTGCTCCCCCTCTTTTTCGCAATCCTTCTTCCCTGGCTTTGGGTGTACTTCGCGTTCGCTTACGGCCTCCGGAAAGACCTCCCCTTCCTCGCCTTGGTGGTGACGCACTCCGGGCTGGCGCTCGTCCGGCTCGGGCGCCGTAGTTCACGCCGACTGCTCACCTGGGCGGGTATCGGCTGCTATCCACTTGCCGTCGCCCTGTGTCTGCTGCTGCAGAACGTTCTCTAGAGGTCTGCCGCCACAGCGCTTTCTCCACAGCGCCGCCCCAGGCCCCCGGTCGTCCAGCCGTCCAAAGGGAACCGCACGCCCTTGGCTGGACAACCCCGGAGCGGCCGGTCCGCAACCAGCTCTTCGTCGCCGCCACCCGGGCCCGTGACGGAAGGGCCACGGACCTCGTTGACGCGACGCAGGAACGGCACGGGGCGGACTGCGCGTTTTCCCCGACCCTCACGGTGCTCTTGGTGACTGTCGGGGGCCCGTTCCCGACTCCCTCCTGGTCTGAGGCACTGCCGGTCAGCTGTCTGATCAGGCCGACGCCACGGGTGCGGCGTGCTCAGCCGAACAGCTGGGAACCGAGCGGGTGTTGCCGGTCGAAGCCGGGGAGGATCAGGAATGTCGCGCTGGCGGTTGTGGTGGTGAACTGCAGCAGCGCGTCGGAGGTGTCCATGTGGGTGAGGGTGGCGATGAAGGTCCGCAGGTCGTTCTGGAAGCTGATGAAGAGCAGGCCAGGGGCGGGCTCGTCGGTGCTGTAGGAGCGGCGGAGCATGAGCCCGACCCCGACCACGGTGGCGTGCGCTCTGCGCACATGGGCGTCCGCGGGGACGAGATAGCGCCCGTCCGGTGTCTTGGCGCCGAGTTCCGGGCCCGAGGCGGCGGTGCCGCCGGAGAGGGGGACGCCGCTGGCCCGGCGCCGCCCGAAGGCTGCTTCCTGCTCGGCTACGGACAGGGCGGCGAACCTTGGCAGGTCGAGTTCCATGCGCCGCAGCACGGCAAGGGTGCCGCCGGCGACCGTCGGGGGCCCGGCCAGCCACAGGTCGCGTTGTTGTTCGGCGGTCGTGTGCGGGCCCACGATGCCATCGATGAAGCCGAGCGGGTTTCGTGGCGCGGTAAGGCCGTTGCCGACGGACACGTTCGTACCGCGGCGTGCGGACTGCCGCCAGCGTTCGCGGATGCGGTCACCGGCCTGGTCCAGGAGAGCGGCGGCGACGACCGGTAAGAGCAGTGCGTCGCTGGCGCAGATCTGCATCAGCAGGTCTCCGCCGCGTGCCCGTGGGGCGATCCGTTCGCGGGAGAATCGCGGGAGGTCGGTCGCGCCGGGCAGCGAGGCACCGGCCGTGTGCACCAGCCGGGGACCCACGCCGACGGTCACGGTGAGGTCGCCCGGCGGCAGGCCCAGCAGCCGCGCGTCGGTCCCCGTGGTGAGTGTGCGGATGGCCTGGCCGAGTTCGGCCAGTAACGGGCCGGGAGCCACGGTGGCGCAGAGGTCGGCCACCACGGCCAGCAGGTTGCCCTGGGCCGGCTGGGGAAGCGCGATGCCTGCCTGATGCCGGCCCATCGCCGCAACCGGCGTCGGCGTGGCCGCTGGGGTAAGAGCGTGCCGGCCTGACCGGGCGGAGTCCGATGTGCACCCGGCGGCCAGACCGGCGGCCACCACGGCGCCGGTGACATCGAGGAACCTGCGGCGCGACGGATGGTGATCGGCTCGGTGCATGGTGTGCAGAGTGCCACAGCCGCATCGCACGTGCCGGTCAACCTCCCGATTCTGGCTTGGACTTGGGCGTCATGCCAGACTGGGATCATGCCTCGATTAGCTCTTCGCGTGGTGGCGGCGGTACTGGGCACGCTGACGCTTGTGGTCGGCTGCAGCGGCGACGATGGCGGATCGGGCAAAGGCCGGCGACCGGCCGGTGCGGAGGTGACGATCCGAGTGCCTGCCGATGCCCCGACGATCTCGGATGCGGTGTCGTTGGCTCGTCCCGGTGACCTGGTGCTGGTAGCGCCGGGCGTGTACCACGAGTCGGTGAAGATCGGCACGGCGCGCATCACTCTTCGCGGTGCGTCCCGGGACAAGGTCGTCATCGACGGGCGGTTGCAGCAGCCGAACGGTGTCGTCGTCGCGGCGCCCGGGGTGGCCGTGGAGAACCTGACCGTGGAGAACAACACGCAGAACGGCGTGCTGGTCACCGGTTCGGCGAAGGCGGCCGCCGGGCTGCCGGGGCAAAGCGGCGGCTACGACACCGGCGATGAGCCCGTCACCTTCCTGAAGTCGTTCCTGGTCTCGTATGTGACCGCGACCCGCAACGGTCTGTACGGCATCTACGCGTTCTCCGCGCGGAACGGTGTCATCGAGCACTCGTACGCGTCGGGCGGCGCCGACTCGGGGATCTATGTCGGCCAGTGCAAGCCCTGCAACATCGTGGTGCGGGACAACGTCGCCGAACTCAACGCAGTCGGTTACGAAGGCACCAACGCCAGCGAGGACATGTACGTGGTCGGCAACCGCCTGGTCGGCAACCGGGTCGGACTCACCACCAACTCCGACCACCAGGAGAAACTGCTCCCGCAGCGGGGCTCCGTCATCGCGGGCAATCTGATCGCCACCAACCAGCAGTCGGCCACCCCGGAGCAGGCCGACGGCGGGTGGGGCACCGGCATCGGCATCGACGGCGGCAGCGACAACCGGTTCATCCGCAACCGCATCGCCGGCAACCGCAACGCCGGGCTGGTGATCACCGCGACCGCCGACATGCCTCCGGTCGGCAACCAGATCGTGGACAACACGTTCACCGGCAACGGCGTCGACGTCGGCTGGACGTTCCCCACCGCGACCCGGGGACGCGGCAACTGCCTGCGCGGCAACGATCTGCGCACCACCGTGCCCGCCCGGCTCGCGACGACTGCCGCCTGCCCGCTTCCGGCCGGGTCGTCCTCGCCGGCCGGCACGTGGGCGGCGCCGACGGCACCCGGTGGCATCCCGTTCACCGAGGTCGCGGCGCCTGCTCCGCAGCCGCAGTTCCCCGACGCCGCCACCGCGGGCGCCACCGCTGTCCCGCCCGTCCCGGCCCTGCCGAAGACGGAGGGCATCCGGCTGCCGCCGGCGTCCCTGCTCGCCGCGAACGCGCGGGTGCAGACGTCCTGAGCAGCGGCTACCGGGTCGGGGTGGTTCCGGGTACCGGCTTGACCGGAACGTACTTGTGGGTGTCGAAATCGATGACTACCGGCTCCGGCTGCGAACCCACGCTGACGCGGACCCGGTGCATGGTGCCGTCGGAGCCGATCCAGTAGCGCACGTTGCCCGCCGTACCGGAGTGGTCAGGGGAGGACGGTCCGGTCATGACGTCCACCCGGCGCCCGTCCACCTGCTCCCGCCCCCACCAAGCGGCGCCGTTCTGCGGCAGCAGTTCGGCATTGTCCGGCCGGTCGCCGCCGAGACCGAGCGCGATGGACAGGGAGGTGTCCAGCGCGCTGCCGGACGACAGCAGCGGACGGTCGTACCAGCCCGAACGGGGCGGCGAGGCGGGTGCGTGCGCCGGGGCGTCCGTCATCGGGCGGACGTGCACCGAGGTGGGCGTCCACTGGATCAGCCCGTCGCTCGACTTGTCGCGCCCGGTGCCGTGCACCACGCCGTAACCGGCCTTGCGCCGATAGTCGACGGACCCGGTGACGGTCAGCCCGCCGGCCGTGCTCGGCACGGTGATCGTCACCGCGCGGCCCTGCGCCTGGTAGTTACGGAATCGCGTGATCGCCAGCCGGCTCGCCTCATCCGTCGTCAGCGGGCGCGGACCGCCGGCGCCGGAGCCGCCGTCGGCGACCAGGAACGCGGCCACCGCGGCCACCGCGACGGCCGCGATGCCGAGGACGGCCGCGGCCCGGCGCGAGGGCGGCCACCGGCGCCGGTCAGCCGGACGACCCGGTGGGGCTTGCCGGATTCTCACGCTCCGCACGCGGTTCGACGCTGACACTCTCCGATTCATCCTTTCGATCACCACACCGTCCGGCCGCCGCGGGCTCGCAGCGGCACTCGGCAGTCCGGTGGCAGACCACGCCAAGGCCGGCCCTCGTGGACCGGCCGAGACGTGATCTGCCCGTCCGCGCCGTCCGGGTCGCGGACGGGCAGATCAGCGTTGTGCGGTTCGTTCAGTGTTGCCGGGCGCGACGATTCCGGGTCACGAACGCGATGACCAGGCCCGCACCCACCAGCAGACCGACGATGCCGATCATCTCCGCCAGCCCCGGCGTACCGGTGTTCGCCAGCGAACCCCCGCCTCCACCGGCCGGGGCCGGGCGGTGGGCAGGCGGCGCGGGCGACGACGGCGGGGAGGCCGCGGGCGGCGTCGGAGTCGGTGTGGGTGTGGGTGTCGGCGTCGGTGTCGGTGTCGGTGTGGAAGTCGGCGTCGGCGTGGGAGTCGGCGTCGGGGTCGGGGTCGGGGTCGGGGTCGGGGTCGGGGTCGGTGTGGGGGTCGGGGTCGGCGTTTCCTTCGGGATGTACACCCCGGCGTCGATCGTGTGATCGACCCCGCCCGGCTTGTCCGGCGCCGTGACAGGCGCGTAGCCGTTGCACAACGGTCCGGTGGTCGGCGGGGTCACATTGGAGTCGTGCGCACGGTTGGCACCGGCCCGCGGGCGCGTGAATCTCAGCTCGCTCGCCGGGGGCTGCTCGGGCACCTGGCTGGTGTCCGCGGTGCACACGTCGAACTGCACCGTGTACTTCGCGCCCGGCGTGAGCTCGTACGCGGCGCCGACACCACCGAAGTAGTACTCGCCGGCGGCATTGGTCCTGGTCGTGGCGACCTGCTTGCCGTCCGCGTCCAGCAGGTTGATCGTCGCCCCCGGCAGCAGCACGTGCCCCGGGTCCTGGATCCCGTTGTGGTCGCCGTCGAACCACACGACGTTGCCGATCTGGATCGGCGCGTTCGCCGCCGCGTACGCGATGTCACCGAGCCCGCCGGCCTTGCCGAACCCGCCTTGTGCCTGGCTGACGAACTGGAACCCGTTGGCGGTCGGGTTGTTGCCCGGGCCCTGACCGGTCGTGATGTCGTGGTAACCGGTCCCTGAGGTCGCGACGTTGACGACCGGGTCGAACTCCGTGCTGACGACCCACTGCTGCTGCGGGATATAGGCCACCGACCCCAGCGCAGTCTCCTGGTGCGCGTTGGCGTAAAAGTCGCCCGGGAAGTATTCGACGACATCGGCGGCCTGGCCGCCATTGTTGGCGGGGGTGGCGTGGTTGGGGCAGCTCCCGGTGCCTTCCCACTGGTATTCACCGGCGGGAGTGGCGCAGACCATGGTGATGTCACCACCGGACATGCCGTTTTCCGCCGTGTCGTTCCCCGGGCGGGGGTCCAGCCCTCCCCAACTGAGCACGTCCATGAACCGGTCGCGGAAGCCCAGGATCATCGAGCCGTCGCGGGCGAAGGCGAGGGAGGCCAGCTCCGGCTGCGGATCGATGAAGACGCTGCCCGCCTTCCGGTCGTCCCACGTGTCCGGGCTGGTGTTCCACGGGTTCCAGTGGGTGGCCTTGTCGCCGGAACCGAAGACGCTGCCGCGTTCGTCCGTGAGCGGGTGGCTCAGCACCGTGGTGAAGCGCTTGCCGTCGTAGGTGGAGACGAAGGCCTTCAGGTCCGCGCGCTGCTGGGTGCTCTCCGCGCTGCACACGCCGCCGACGTGCAGCGTGTTGTTGTGGACCTGGAGACCGAACGGCCGCCAGTCGTCGGGGCTCGCGCACCCCGGGTCCGGGATCGGGACCGTCGACTTGGGCGCCGCGGCGGTGGCCCCTGTCGCGTCGAAGCTCACCAGGCTGCGGGTCCGCAGGTTCACCGCGTACAGCGTGGAACCGTCCTCCGACAGGGCCAGGCCACCGATGCTCTCCTTGCCCGGCGCGTCGGTGAACCCGGGATCCTTGATCATGTTGGCGGTGTCGTGCCGCGTCACCGCGGCGTCCGGCACCCGCGCGAACAGCTCCGGCGCACCCGAGCCGTTGACCGGCACCGTGTAGATCGCGCCCCCGCCCTGCGGCCCGTACGGGGCGTACCGGCGGGCGAACGCGCTCTGGAACAGCCGGGTCCGGTGCTTGTCGTACGCCAACCCGAACGTCGTGCCCACCTGGTCCTGCGTGGCCAGCGTGGTCGGGCACGCCACATCGGTGGGACACGTGCCCCGGATCTTCGTCCCGAATGCCACCAACGCCCGGTTGTCGGTCCCGTTGGCGCCGCTGTGGATCGGCACGAAGTACCGCGAGTCCGGCAGCGTGTAGTCGGCCGGATCCCACACCCCCGTCACCACCGAGGCGTTCTTTCCGCCGGACACATCCACGAACGACGTGAAGCTGTCGAAGTGGTTCCCCGCCGTGGACGCAGGCGCCGCCTGCAGATGGCCGCTGTACGGCGCCGGGATGCTGACGTCGACGCGGTACCGGCCGCCGCTCAGCACGGTCGACCGCGACACCACGACCTTCCCGGTGACATCCGTGACGCCGGTGACAACGTGCCCAGCGGGGTCGGAGATCTCCACCTTCATGCCCCGCTGCGGCACGTCCATCGTCGCGTTGATCACGCCGGTGCCGAAGAAGTCGCGCAGCACCTCAACCGTCAGCGTGCCGTCGGCGGTCGAAGCGGCGGCCGGTCCGGCCGTCGCACCCACGGCACCGCCTGCCAGCAAAAGAACAGATAACGCGATGCGCGCCGGCGGCTCCACAAGCCTCCGGACTAACCGGCGCGAGTCTTTGCCGAGTCGGTTCATGGCATCACACTCCACACTTCTCTTGTCGTGAAAACGAAACCGCTTCTCGCTGACGTCCACTTCCTGGCCCAGGAGCGGAAGCCCGTCGCGAACGCCACGGAAAAGGAAAAGGGCGGCCCACTGCTGCTGCGTGGACCGCCTTTTCATGATCTTTTAGCGATATTGCGGACGAGCCGTAAGTGCCGCGGGCCAGAAAAAGCGAACGCGCGTTCAGAACCCCGGACAGCGCCGCCCTGCAGTGAGTGTTTTTGCAGATCAATCACGGTATCCCCGCCCCCACCGCCGACCTCACCGACCTCGCCGACCGCCATCGCGAGCAGCGCGCGATATTCTATGCGCTGGAGTCTCGCCGCCACCAGCAGAACCCTGGCATCCATTGGGATCCGTTGGTAATCCCCAGGCGCCCAGAGAATGGCGACCGGAAGAATATGCGAATAGCGACGTGATGACTGAATCCGGCCCCGTGGGTGACGCCCCGACGACGCGTCTGGGACATCACGCAAGGGCCCTGCGCCAGGAGGTAGATCCAATCCCCTGGTGACACGGTGGTGCGTCCGTGTTGAGTGTTCACCAGATGGCTGGGCATTGCGGGCCCTGAGATGAGGTCAGAGCGGGCGGCGTCGAGTTCGTGCCTGCGCGATCCGCACCTGGCTGCCTGGGTACGGCAAAGGCAAAAATGCACCGCGCCAGAAGCCGAGTGCGGCCCTCCGGATGAACGCCGCCGCGGACGAGGTACCCCCGTACGCGCCCGTCCCCGGCGAGAGTGACCCGGACACTGAGAAGGAGTCAGTCCTGGCCGGATCGGCCGAACTGCACCACGCCGACGTGGACTTCGGATCCCCCTACGGGGTCCTCTTCAACATCCCGCGCAACTACCAGCCACTGCTCAGGCTCGTGAGCAGCAGATCAAGCAGCACCGCGCGAAGATCCTCATCGAGCCGGGCAGCAACAGCCAGCTGAAATCCGCGCCTTCTGCCAGGCAGCTCGCGCCCGAACCGACGGCACACCGGTTACGGCCGAGGAGGCGGAGCGGCTGGAGTGGGCCGCGGCATAGGCGGCACCGCTCGACCTGCTGCCCGCCGACCGAGTACTCCGCCAAAGCTCCCGGCAAGACGGGAGGCGTTGCGTGAGATGTCGAAGGTCGGTGCCGGCGCCTATCCGTGGCCGTTCGACACCGACGACCGCCGAACGCTTACACAGGGGACCAGCCGGCCGACGAGCCCTCATGAGCCGGGATCGTCCCTCACACAGCTGCCTTCGCCCCGCCCACACGGGGCAGGGCGAAGGAAGGTTCATGCCACGACAGCGAGCGGAGCTTCCCTGCGCTCCCAGGCACCGAGCCGGCCTTACGCCCACACCGCACATCATGCGCACGCATAAAACCCGCAGGTCAGGCGCCCTTGGCCGCCTTCTCCAGCACCACGACGCACTCCACATGGTGCGTCATCGGGAACAAATCAAACGCCCGCATGCGCCGCGGCACATACCCCGCCTCCGCGAGGTACTTGAGGTCGCGGGCGAGGGCCGCCGGGTCGCAGGCGACGTAGGCGATGCGGCGGGGGGTGAGGGAGGCGAGGTGGTTGACGGTCTTCTTGCCGGCGCCGGCGCGGGGCGGGTCGAGGACGATGAGGTCGACGTCGGTGATGCCGGTCCGGGGGAGGATCGCGTCGACCTTGCCGTGTTCGATGCGTACCCGGTCGAGGTCCTGGAGGTTGTGGCGGGCGTCGTCGACGGCGCGCTTGCCGGACTCGATGCCGAGGACCGCGCCCTTGTCGCCGACGCGTTCGGCGAGGGCGCCGGCGAAGAGGCCGACGCCGCAGTACAGGTCGAGGGCCATATCGCCCTTCTTGGGCATCAGGCCCTGCATGACGGCCTCGACGAGGAGGTCCGCGGCCTTCGGGTGGACCTGCCAGAAGCCGCCGTTGCCGACCCGCCAGGTGCGGTCGGCGGCGCGCTCGCGGACGAAGGGGCGGCCGTGCACGCGGTGGACCCCGCCGTCCTTCTCGCCGATCCGCAGGACGGAGACCGGCTTGTCGAGTTCGACGATGGGGAGGCGGCCGCCGGGGCGGGGGGTGAGGATGACCTGGCGGTCGTGGGAGCCGGTGGCGGCGATCGCCTCGACAGCGGCCATCTGGGGCCACTCGCGCTTCTCGATGCCGAGTTCGGAGACGCCCGGGGCGGCGATCATGCAGTGGGTGACCGGCTCGACGTCGTGTGAGCGGTGCTTGCGCAGGCCCGCGTGGCCGTCGGCGTCGACGGCGTACTGCACACGGGTGCGCCAGGCGGGAACCTCGCCCTTGGCGACCTTGTCGCCCGGGGCGGGCTCGACCGTGCCGTCCCAGTGGGCGTCGTCCGGCGACAGCCCGGCCAGTCGTTCCAGCTGTTCGGCGATGACCGAGGCCTTCAGTCGGCGCTGGGCGCCGGGGGCGGCGTGCTGCCAGTCGCAGCCGCCGCACTTGCCGGGGCCGGAGAAGGGGCAGGGGGCCTCGACCCGGTCCTTGGAGGGGGTGAGGATCTCCACCGCGTCGGTGCGCAGGAAGCGGGCGCCCTCCTCGCCGTCGGTGACGCGGGCGATCACCCGCTCGCCGGGCAGGGCGTGCCGCACGAAGAGGACCTGGCCCTCGTCGGTGCGGGCGATGCAGTGACCGCCGTGTGCGACCGGGCCGACCTCGACCTCGTACTCCTCGCCGACCAGCGATTTCTTCGGTTCTGCCTGCATGGCGGGAGGGCTCCTGAGGTGGGTGGTGCGGGGGCGGTACGGCGGGACGCCGACCGTCAAGTCTACGTCCCACCGTGTCATGCCCCGGCCCCGTGCCGTGCCGGGGCCGCCCGGCAGGACACCGCGCCTCGTCGGGGCGTGCGGACCACCACTCCTCGTCGTCGCGTCCCGCTGCCCGTACCGCGCCCCGGTGTCCTGCCGGGCGGCGGCCCTCCTACTTCTTGGTGGCCGCCTTTTCCTTCTTCGGCTGGGCGACCGGTCCACGGCGGACCGCACCCGGAGCGTTCCACTCCGCGCGCTTGCGGGCGCGCAGCTTGGCGGCCTCGGAGGAGTCCAGCTGCCAGGGCACGGAGGTGACCATGACGCCGGGGGTGAAGAGGAGACGGCCCTTGAGACGGAGTGCGGACTGGTTGTGGAGGAGGTGCTCGTACCAGTGGCCGACGACGTATTCGGGGATGTAGACGGAGACGGCGTCGCGCGGGCTCTCCCGGCGCAGCGACTTGACGTAGTCGATGATCGGCCGGGTGATCTCGCGGTACGGGGAGGCCAGGACCTTCAGCGGCACCTCGATGCCGCGGCGCTCCCACTCCTCCCGAAGGGCCTTGGTGTCGGCCTGGTCGACGTCCACGCTGACCGCTTCGAGGCTGTCGGAGCGCATCAGCTTGGCGTAGTTCAGGGCGCGCAGAGTGGGCTTGTGCACCTTGGAGACCAGGACGAGGGAGTGCACCCGGGAGGGGCGGACCACGTCGTCGTCGGGGGTGTCCTCGGCGGCGATCTCGTCGGCGACCCGGTCGTAGTGGCGGCGGATCGCGGACATCGTCACAAAGAAGATGACCATGCCGAGCAGCGCCACCCAGGCGCCGTGGGTGAACTTGGTCAGGAGGACGACGACCAGGACCAGGCCCGTGAAGAAGGCGCCGAAGGCGTTGATGGCGCGGGAGCGGTGCATCCGGCGGCGCTTGGCCGGGTCGGTCTCGCTGCGCAGATGGCGGTTCCAGTGGCGGACCATGCCGATCTGGCTGAGCGTGAACGAGACGAAGACGCCGACGATGTAGAGCTGGATGAGGCGGGTGGAGTCCGCGCCGTAGAGGTAGACGAGGATCGCGGCGGCGCTGGCCAGCAGGACGATGCCGTTGGAGAACGCCAGGCGGTCACCGCGGGTGTGCAGCTGGCGCGGCAGATAGCGGTCCTGGGCGAGGATCGAGCCGAGCAGCGGGAAGCCGTTGTAGGCGGTGTTGGCTGCGAGGAAGAGGACCAGTGCGGTGGCGGCGGCCAGGATGATGAAGAGGAAGGAGCCGTTGCCGAAGACGGCGGAGGCGACCTGTGAGATGACCGGGTCCTGGGTGTAGCCGGCACCGATCGGCTTGCCGTTCTGGAACAGGTCCTTGGCGGGGGTCTCGGCCATCCGGACGTGGGTGGCCATGGCCAGGCCGATGATGCCGCAGAACATGGTGACGGCCAGCCCGCCCATGAGGGCCAGGGTGGTCGCGGCGTTCTTGGACTTCGGCTTGCGGAAGGCCGGGACGCCGTTGGAGATCGCCTCGACGCCGGTGAGCGCGGCGCAGCCGGAGGAGAAGGCCCGCAGCAGGAGGAAGACCAGGGCGAAGCCCGCCAGGCCGCCCTGTTCCGCGTGGATGGTGAAGTCGGCGGTGGGGGCCTTCATCGTGTCGCCCAGGACGACGCCCCGGATCACACCCCAGATGATCATGATGAAGACGCCGGCCACGAAGACATACGTCGGGATCGCGAAGAGCTTGCCCGATTCCTTGACGCCGCGCAGGTTCATCAGCGTGAGCAGCACGATGATGCCGATCGCGCACAGGGTCTTGTGCTGGACGACGAACGGGATCGCGGAACCCAGGTTCTCCACTCCGGAGGAGATGGAGACCGCAACGGTCAGCACATAGTCGACGAGCAGTGCGCTGGCGACGGTGAGACCGGCCTTGGGGCCGAGGTTGGTGTTGGCGACCTCGTAGTCACCGCCGCCGCTCGGGTAGGCGTGCACGTTCTGCCGGTACGACGCGACGACGGTGAACATCAGCACCACGACCGCGACCGCGATCCAGGGGCTGAAGTTGTACGCAGACACACCCGCGACGGACAGGACGAGCAACACCTCGCCCGGCGCATAGGCCACGGAGGAGAGCGGGTCGGAGGCGAAGACGGGGAGTGCGATGCGCTTGGGAAGCAGGGTCTCCCCGAGCTTGTCGCTGCGCAGTGCGCGCCCGATCAAGATCCGTTTGGGCACGTCGGTCAGTTTGGACACGCAGAGGATGCTAAGCCTTCGTCAAGGTCTGCGCCCACCCACTACCGGATCGGGTGGCTTCGGCGGAGCCCGCAGTATGGCCGGCGGGGCGCGTCCGCCCTGTTGAGGGGCGCATCGCGGCCCGTCGCCTCCACAGGATCCGCACGTCGCACGCGCGGGGCGGCCCCGGCAGGCCGTGTCCGTGGCGTTCGTCACGGGGTGAGGCGATCCGTCATGGAGTTGACGCGGTCCGTCACGGGAATGACGCGGTCCGTCACGAAGACGGCGGCGCCTGTCATGAATCGGCGCCGATGGTCACGGAAGCGCGCTGCGAGAGTCACCATGAGGTGAAGCGGGGGTCATGAGCTGCTCGTGGAGATGGCCAGGCGGAGAGTCGGGCAAGGCCTCCGCCGACGTCATCCCCGAGTCACCCCTTGCGGGGCGGCGCCGGCCCCGGTGCCCGCGGCCCGGTGGCGCCGGACGTGCAGATCACCGAGCCCCTGCCGGGTGGCGACCAGCAGCACCCGGTCCTGTGGCCGGAGGACATAGCCGTCGCCGAGCTCGTGCACCAGGTGTGCCGGCTCGCGCTCCGCGTCGGGCGGTGACGCGGTGGCCGCGCCGTCCGTCGCCGGGTCGTCGGGTGCGGAGGTGTCGACCGCCAGCACCCGTAGCCGCCCCGGCCGCAGCACCTCGGCGACCGTACGGCCCTCCAGCGCCACATGGCCGCGTGCCTCGACCCGGGCGACCAGCAGCACCCGGCGCTCGACGGGGATGGCCCCGAGGATCTGGCGGCCCATCATCGCGCCGGCGAAGGCGGGCGCGGCCAGGTACGTGACGCTCCGGCTGCGGGTCAGCGCCCGCGGATGCGCGGCGCGCAGGGTGCGGTAGACGGCGGTGGCGAACCGGTCGTCGAACAGCCGCAGCGTCACCCGCAGCCGCGGCTGCACCGAGCGGGCGTAGAGGGCGGCCTCCAGGTTGGTGGTGTCCTCGCTGGTCAGGGCGAGCAGAGTGGCCGCTCGCTCGATCATCGCGGCTTCCAGGACACCTTCTTGTGTGACGTCGCCCAGTACGGTCGGCACCCGTAGCCGGCGGGCCAGCGCGATGCCCCGCGCCTCCGGGTCCCCTTCGATGCACACCACGGGGATGCCCATCTCGTGCAGCCTCGCCAGCACCCGGGTGCCGACCTTGCCGAGGCCGAGCAGCACCACATGCCCCGACAGGCCGCGTGGCGGGCGGCGCAGTGCCGAGGCGCTGCGGAAGGTGCCGAGCCCCTCGAACGCCGCCGCGACCAGCACCGGCAGCAGCAACAGCCCGGTCAGCCCGGACAGCAGCTGCAGCACCTTGCGGGGCGTCGGATCGTGGATCGCGGGGTCGTTGATCGCAAAGAGGTCCAGGAGCGAGAGGTAGGCGGCGTGCACCGGCTCCTCGCCGGCGGTCAGCCAGCCGGCGACGGCCAGCGCCAGCACCGCGCCGACGACCGCGGCCAGCGACCAGCGCAGCCGCCGGGAGAAGAGCGAGGCGAGCGGTGCGCCGCGGCCGCGCAGTCCGCGGGGCCGCACCGGCCGCCCCGTATAGGAGACGGTCTCCAGGACGACGGTTCCGCAGCCGAGGGCGGCCGAGGCCGCGGCGTCGTCCGGCAGAAGTACCGGACCGTCGTGGCCGGCCGCCGAACTCGGAGCGTCCTCGGGGTCGTTGGCGGAGGCGGAGAGCAGCGCCAGGGTGCACAGCCCCGGATCGCCGGGCCGGCCCGGAGGCACCGGCGCACGCTCCACGGCGCGCAGCAGCAGCCCGTCCGCCTCGATGACCTTGCTGGTACCGGCGACCGCGGCGGCCGCGAGCGCGGGGGCCACGGTGTCGGCGTCGGACAGCACGGTTGTGGAGGCATCGACGGCCTCCGGGTCCCCGGCATCGTCGGAGCCCAGGGCGGCGACCGCCGCCGCCTGGTCGAGCAACTCCTCCAGATACTGGCCGAGTTTGCGGTTGTAGAGCCGGATGACCAGCCGCAGCCGGGGATTGAGCCGGCGGGCCCGCAGGGCGGCGTGGATGTTGAGCTCATCGTCGTCGTAGACCAGCGCCAGGGCGTCCGCCTCGACCACGCCCGCCTCGGCCAGCGCCGCATCGTCCGGCTGTGCCGCCTCCAGGACCCGTACGGCCTCCTCCTGCACCTCTGCGCCGTCGTCGAGGCCCTCGGGCGGCAGCGGTGTCGTACGCGCCATCGCCGCCGACATCCGGCCCAGCAGCGCGGTCGCACGGTCCAGCGCACGGGCCGGCGGCGGGATGCGGGGGCGGTGCGGCTCCCGGGCGGTGGGGACGACGAGCGTCACCCGTTCGCCGTAGACGTCCCGGAGTTCGGCGGCGAGCCGATGCGCCAGCGCATCGTCGCCGCAGACCACCATGTGCGGGGCGCAATGGCCCTGTTGGGGCTGGAGAGGCAGATTGGGCACACCTCGTAGCGTGCCTTACGGGCGCCGCGCGGCGCATTCCGGCGCAAGAGGGCGCCGCGCGGACGGCGCAGATCCGCATCCGACCACGGCCCACCGCGCCCCCTACCGGGAGCGCCATTACGGCTACGGTTGTACCGGACCACGGTGCGCCCAGCGCCCCCGCTGACGCGCCCGGTCTGTCGCGAGCCGTGGCTCCGTGTCGCCGGTACTGGGAGAAGAAAGCAGTGAGCAGGGTGTTTGTGCAGGTCAGCGCGCTAGTACAGGGCACGGGGTAATCAGCATGCACATCGTCATCATGGGGTGCGGGCGCGTGGGCTCCGCGCTTGCGCAGACCCTGGAGAGCCAGGGGCACACCATCGCCGTGGTGGACCAGGACCCGACGGCGTTCCGTCGCCTGGGGTCGTCCTTCGGCGGCCGCCGGGTGACCGGCGTCGGCTTCGACCAGGACACCCTGCGCGAGGCCGGCATCGAGGAGGCAGGCGCATTCGCGGCCGTCTCCAGCGGTGACAACTCCAACATCATCGCCGCCCGGGTGGCCCGTGAGATGTTCGGTGTCGAGAATGTCGCGGCCCGTATCTACGACCCGCGCCGCGCCGAGGTCTACCAGCGCCTGGGCATCCCGACCGTCGCCACCGTCCGCTGGACGGCCGACCAGATGCTGCGCCGGCTGCTGCCGTCGGGCGCCGAACCGCTGTGGCGGGACCCGAGCGGCGGCGTCCAGCTTGCGGAGGTGCACACCTCCCCCTCCTGGGTCGGTCACAAGATCAGCACCCTCCAGGAGGAGACCGGCGTCCGCGTCGCCTTCCTCACCCGGCTGGGCGAGGCGATTCTGCCGACCTCGCAGACCGTCCTCCAGGAAGGCGACCTGGTGCACGTCATGATGCGCACCGACGAGGTCGAGAAGGTCGAAGGAGCATTCGCCACGGGTCCTGAGGGGGCGCACGCATGAGGGTCGCGATCGCAGGCGCCGGCGCGGTCGGCCGTTCCATCGCGGGCGAGCTCCTGGAGAACGGGCACGAGATCCTGCTCATCGACAAGGCACCGACCGCCATCTCGGTCGAGCGGGTGCCGCTGGCGGAGTGGCTGCTGGCCGACGCCTGCGAGATCACCTCGCTCGACGAGGCGGCGCTGCAGCGCTGCAACGTCGTCATCGCGGCGACCGGCGACGACAAGGTCAACCTCGTCGTCTCGCTGCTCGCCAAGACCGAGTACGGCGTGCCACGGGTGGTCGCCCGGGTCAACAACCCGAAGAACGAGTGGCTGTTCAACGAGTCCTGGGGCGTCGATGTCGCGGTCTCCACGCCGCGTCTGATGTCGGCCCTGGTCGAGGAGGCGGTGAGCGTCGGCGATCTCGTCCGGCTGCTGCGCTTCAGCCACGGCGACGCCAACCTCGTCGAGCTGACGCTGCCCCCGGAGGCCGCACTGGCCGGCACCCGGGTGGGCGATGTGGAGTGGCCCGAGGACACCTCCCTGGTGACGATCATCCGCGGTACGCGGGTGCTCACGCCCAACAAGGAGGACGCGCTGGAGGCCGGCGACGAGCTGCTGTTCGTCGCGGCCCAGTCGCGCGAGGAGCAGCTGGAGGATCTGCTGTCGGTGCGGCGCGAGGACGCGTAGCGCCGGCCGGTGGTCCACCCGGTGCGTGCCCCGGCGGCCGTCCGCCGGGGCACGCACCACCCGCCGTGAAAACGCCCGGGGCCTGGGAACCGATCGGTTCCCGGGCCCCGGGCGCAGGTGTGTGCGGTGCCGACCGCCCGTCCCGTCAGCGGCGGTGGCGGGCCCGCCGCGGCCGCTCGTCGGCGGCCTCCGTCGCGGCCTCGGACGCCATCTCCTGGTAGACGTCGTCGGCGACCCGGTCGAGCACCTCGCGCTCACCGCGGCGCCGCTCCTCCGCCTCCTTTTCGGCCTGCTCCTTCGCCTCCATCTCGGCGAAAACGTCGATCGGCGCCGGCGCCTTCGCCAGGAAGACCCAGGTCAGATAGACGGCGAGCAGGAAGGGCGGGATCTTCAGCGCGATCAGCACCCAGCCGAGCTGGGTGGTGTCCGCCCACCAGTACAGCGGGAAGAGAATCGCGCACTTGGCGAAGAGGATCAGCCCCCAGGCCCAGCTGGCCTTGGCGTACGCCGCCTTCCGTCCCGGGTTGCGGGTGCGCCAGGAGAGGTTCTCCTTGAACACCGGCCCCAGGATCAGGCCGATGAGCGGGACACCCGCGAGCGTGGTGATCATGTACGCGAGGGCCAGTCCGAGGGTGTAGAGCATCCCCGGCAGATAGAAGTCCTTGGCGTTGCCCGTCATCATCGCGAAGACCACACCGAAGGCCACCCCGAAGACGCCGCTGAAGGCGTGCTTGACGGTGTCCTTGCGGACCAGGCGCACCGCCGCCAGCACCAGCGAGACGGCCAGCGCGGCGATCGCCGAGGTGTGCAGATCCTTGTTGATGGTGAAGATCGTGACGAACAGGAGGCCGGGGACCACGGTCTCCACCATGCCGCGTACGCCGCCGAACGCCTCGAACAGCGCCGCCTCGGTCACCTGCCTGCTGTCGGCGTCTGTTCGGTCGCCCGGATCGGGCGAGGGGCCTGCGGAGGCGTCGGGGCCGCCCTCCGCGTCAGTGGTCGGTCGGTCGTGAGACGTCACCGGCTACTCCTGTCCGAGCGGTCGGAGTTCGTACTTCGGATTGAAGAGCACCCGGCGTCCGTGGCTCAGGGAGACCCGGCCCGAGGCGATGAGCTTACGGCCCGGCTCGATCCCGACGATGGAGCGGCGGCCGAGCCACACCACGTCGAGCGCCGCGGAGCCGTCGAACAGCTCCGCCTCGAGCGCGGGCACACCGGCGCGCGGCCGCAGCGTCACATGCCGCAGGGTGCCGGTGACCTTCACTATCTGCCGGTCGTCACAGTCGCAGATACGGGTGCACCCCGCGTCCTGCGCATCCTGCTGCAGCTCGGCGGACTGCAGCTCCTCCTCGGAGGAGGACAGCCTGTCGAGCAGCCGGCGGAATCGACCGGCCGGCTTCTCGGAACGGGTCCCAGCACTCATAACCCCAGCGTACCGGTGGCCGGGTCCGCAGATCACGGCCCGCACACGGAGTTCGTACCCGCCTCACAAAGCCGCACCCCGGCGCGGGTGCCGGATCCCGGTCACGCACCCGCCGCCTCACTGCTCGAAGCGGTACCCCATCCCCGGCTCCGTGATGAAGTGCTTCGGGTGCGAGGGATCGCTCTCCAGCTTGCGGCGGAGCTGGGCCATGTACACCCGCAGGTAGTTGGTCTCGGTGCCGTACGAGGGCCCCCAGACCTCCTGGAGCAGCTGCTTCTGGCTGACCAACCGGCCGGCGTTGCGGACCAGGACCTCCAGCAGATGCCACTCGGTGGGGGTCAGCCGGATGTCCCGGCCGCCGCGGTTGACCTTCTTCGCGGCGAGGTCGACGGAGAAACCTTCCGTCTCCACGATCACCTCGTCGTCGGCCGGTCCGGTCGGCTCGGCCCTGCGCACCGCCGCCCGCAGCCGGGCCAGCAGCTCGTCCATGCCGAACGGCTTGGTGACGTAGTCGTCCGCGCCGGCGTCCAGCGCCTCCACCTTCTCGTCGGAGGTCTGCCGCGCGGAGAGCACCAGGATCGGCACCCGCGTCCAGCCCCGCAGCCCCTTGATCACCTCGACGCCGTCCATGTCGGGCAGACCGAGGTCGAGGACGATGACATCGGGATGGCGGGCGGCCGCGAGTTTGAGCGCGGTGACCCCGTCGGGGGCGGCGTCGACCTCGTATTTGCGCGCCTTCAGGTTGATCACGAGGGCGCGGACGATCTGCGGCTCGTCATCGACCACAAGCACCCGGTTCACTGGCGTTCTCCTCGTGGTGTCGTCGGCCGGCGGGACGGGCCCGCCGGGTGTGTGGTGAGGGTGATCCGTGCGGCCCGGCTCACGTCGTGGCCTGGGCCGGAAGGTCGGGTCTGGCCGGCGGCCGGCCGGACGCGGCCCGGAGCGTGAGGACCATCGTCATCCCGCCTCCAGGGGTGTCCTCGGCGGCGAGCGTGCCGCCCATCGCCTCCGCGAAACCGCGCGCCACGGCCAGTCCGAGACCCACGCCGGCACCGCGCGGAGCGTCACCGTAGCGCTGGAAGGGCTCGAAGATCCGGTCCTTGGCGCTGTCCGGCACCCCGGGGCCGCGGTCGGCGATCCGCAGCTCCACCCGGTCCCCGAGCGCACTGGCCGAGACCAGCACCACCGCACCGTCCGGGCTGTATTTCACGGCGTTCTCGACGAGATTGGCCACCGCGCGCTCCAGCAGCCCCGGGTCGATGGCGACGATCGGCAGCTCCTCGGGGATATCGAGGGTGACGCTGCCCTCCGGGACGCCACCGAGCGCCATCGGCACCACCTCGTCGAGGTCGGTCTCGCGGATCAACGGGGTGACCGTGCCGGTCTGCAGCCGGGACATGTCCAGGAGGTTGCCGACCAGGTGGTCCAGCCGGTCGGCGCCCGCCTCGATGCCGGCCAGCAGCTCCGCCTCGTCCTCCTCGGACCAGGCGACGTCGTCGGAGCGCAGCGAGGTGACCGAGGCCTTGATGCTCGCCAGCGGGGTCCGCAGATCGTGGCTGACCGCGGCCAGCAGCGCCGTCCTGATGCGGTTGCCCTCGGCCAGCTCCCGGGCCCGCTCCGCCTCGCCCACCAGCCGCTGCCGGTCCAGTACGACGGCGGCCTGGGCGGCGAACGCGGCCAGCACCCGGCGGTCCTCCGCCGGCAGCACCCGGCCGGTCAGCGCCAGCGCCATGTGGTCGCCCACGGGCATGTCGACATCGGCGTCCTCGGGGCGCAGGAGCGGCTTGCCGTGGTCGCTTCCGGCCCGGCCCGCACAGGTCCACGGCTCGACGTCGCCGGCCCGCTCCAGCAGCGCCACCGTCTCCATGCCGAAGGTCTCCCGTACCCGCTCCAGCAGGGCGTCCAGGGTCGTCTCCCCGCGCAGCACACTGCCCGCGAGGAACGAGAGGATCTCGGACTCGGCGCGCAGCCGGGCCGCCTGGTGGGTGCGGCGGGCGGCGAGATCCACCACGGAGGCGACCGAGACGGCCACCGCGAAGAAGATCACGATGGCAACGATGTTCTTGGGATCGCTGACCGTGAGGGTGTGGGTGGGCGGCGTGAAGTAGAAGTTCAGCAGGAGCGAGCCGACCGCGGCCGAGGCCAGGGCCGGCAGCTGCCCGCCGAGCAGCGCGGCGACGACCGTCAGGAAGAGGAAGAGCAGGACGTCGTTGGCCAGCCCGGGGCCGTTCGCCATACCGGTGAGCAGCAGCGAAAGCAGGGCCGGGCCGGCGACGCCGACGAGCCAGCCGGCGATGATCCGGGCGCGCCCCAGCCGCGCACCGCGCGCCACCGGCAGCCCCCGGCCCTTGGCGACCTCGTCGTGGGTGACGATGTGCACATCGAGATCGGGCCCGGATTCGCGGGCGACGGTCGCCCCCACCCCGGGTCCGAAGATGTACTGCCAGGCCTTGCGGCGGCTGGAGCCCAGCACGATCTGGGTGGCGTTGACCCCGCGCGCGAACTCCAGCAGCGCACTGGGTATGTCGTCCCCGATGACGTGATGAAACGTGCCGCCCAAGTCCTCCACCAGCGTCCGCTGGACGGCGAGTTCCTTGGGCGAGGCCGAGGTCAGCCCGTCGCTGCGGGCGATGTAGACGGCGAGCACCTCGCTGCCCGACCCCTTGGCCGCCATCCGCGCCGCGCGGCGGATCAGCGTGCGGCCCTCCGGCCCACCGGTCAGACCGACGACGATGCGCTCGCGTGCCTGCCAGGTCGAGCGGATCGAATGCTCCGCCCGGTACTCCTGGAGATACTCGTCCACCCGGTCGGCGACCCACAGCAGCGCCAGCTCGCGCAGCGCGGTGAGGTTGCCCGGGCGGAAGTAGTTGGACAGGGCGGCGTCCACCTTGTCGGACTGGTAGATGTTGCCGTGCGCCATACGACGGCGGATCGCCTGGGGCGACATGTCGACAAGCTCGATCTGGTCGGCCCTGCGGACGATCTCGTCCGGCACGGTCTCGCGCTGGCGCACACCCGTTATGGACTCGACGACATCCCCGAGTGACTCCAGGTGCTGGATGTTGACCGTCGAGATCACATCGATCCCGGCTTCCAACAGCTCCTCGATGTCCTGCCAGCGCTTGCCGTGGCGCGAGCCGGGGACGTTGGTGTGGGCCAGCTCGTCGACCAGCGCCACGGCCGGACCGCGTTCCAGGACCGCGTCCACGTCCATTTCGGTGAAAACCGCGCCGCGGTACTCCAGCTCCCGGCGCTGCACCTGCTCCAGCCCGTGCAGCATGACCTCCGTGCGGGGCCTGCCGTGATGCTCCACGAACGCCACGACGACGTCCGTGCCCCGCTCCACGCGCCGGTGCGCCTCGGACAGCATCGCGTACGTCTTGCCGACGCCCGGTGCCGCGCCGAGATATATCCGTAGCTTGCCGCGTGCCATGGCCCCATTGTCTTACGTGAAAGCCGCCCCCACCGGGCTGAACCTGCTGCGACCCTACCGACCGGGCAAGCGGACAAAAGGTGCAGTCGGCGACTTGGCGGCCGGTCTTGACGCGACTCTGATACCGGGTAAGGGAGGAGCGGGCGGCTGGAATTCACGGGGTGGGCGGGGCTTTCGGGTGGCGCAACCGGTCCGGGGCCCGTCCCGGGGGCGGGTGGCTGGGCCACCTCGATGACAGCGGCCGCGCTCGTGGGTCATCGCCCCGCTCCCTTCCCTGACACCTCACCGACAGGACGGACGGCGGGGGAGAGGTGATGCATGGCCGGAAAAATGCCATCGCCGGGCCACCGGCCGGCTGCGACGATGACCCACATGACCGAGGCACAGCCGACGACGCCCCGCAGGACCGACGTCCGTATCGCCCACACCGCCGACCTGGACCCCGCCACCCTGAAGGCGGCCCGCACCCTCCTCTACGACGTCTTCGACGACATGACCGCGGAGGACTGGGAACACTCGCTCGGCGGTCTGCATGCCCTGGTCCACGAAGACGGCGCACTGATCGGGCACGCGTCCGTGGTCCAGCGACGTCTGCTGCACGGTGGCAGGGCACTGCGCTGCGGCTATGTGGAGGGCGTCGGCGTCCGCGCGGACCGGCGCGGGCGCGGACACGGCGCGGCCATGATGGACGCCCTGGAGCAGGTCATCCGCAGGGGCTACGATCTCGGCGCGCTCGGCGCCGCCGACGAGGCCGCGTCCTTCTACGCCGCCCGTGGCTGGCAGCTGTGGCGCGGCCGGTCCTGGGCGCTGACCCCGGACGGCATCCAGCGCACCGCCGACGAGGACGGCTGCATCTACGTCCTCCCCACCCCGGCCACCCCCCTCAGCCTCGACACCGACCTCGCCTGCGACTGGCGCGAGGGCGATGTCTGGTGAGGCGCGATGTCTGGTGAGGCGAAGGGCCGGCCGGGCGAGAGTCTCCTCGCCCGGCCGGCCCCGACCCCACCCCGACTCCACCCCACCCGGTCGCGCCACGTCATCTGGATCGCCTTGTCCACGTACTCGCTCTCACGGGTGAGCTACCAGGCCGGCAGCTGGGTGAAGGCGGCGAGGACGTCCTCGCGTTCGTCGGTAGAGCCGTGGTCGGGGTCGAAACGGCCCCTGGAGGAGAGCACTCCTTCAGGGGCCGCTCGTGCGCCTGTGCGCTCAGCCCTTGGCCCGGCCCTGCACCAGGTCCTTGAGCCCGATGTTCAACTCCAGTACGTTCACCCGCGGTTCCCCCATGAAGCCGAGGATGCGGGCGTCGGTGTGGCGCGTGACCAACTGACGCACCGTGTCGCGGGGCAGCTGGTTCTCCTTGGCGACCCGGTCCGCCTGCAGCCGGGCGTACGCGGGCGAGATGTCCGGGTCGAGTCCGGAGCCCGACGAGGTGACGGCGTCCGCCGGGACCTTCGACTCGGGGACCCCGTAGGTCTCGGAGACCCACTGCTTGCGCTCCTTCACCGCCTTGACGAGGTCGGTGTTGGTGGCGCCCAGGTTGGAGGCGCCGGAGACCTGGAGGTCGTACTGGGTGTTCACCCCGTTGGCCCTGTTGCTGCCCAGCCCCGCCGAGGGGCGCGGCTGGAAGAACTTCAGGTCCGGGACCGGATTGCCGTTCTTGTCCTTGCCCATGTCGTAGCGCTGGCCGAGCAGCGACGAGCCGACCACCTTGCCCTGGTGGCTCACCTCGGAACCGTTGGCCTTGCCGGGGAACGCCGCCTGCGCCACCCCGGTGACCACCAGCGGGTAGACGACCCCGCAGACCACGGTCAGTACGAGCAGGGCACGCAGGCCTGCCCCGATCAACCGGGCGGTGTTGCGTACGGAGTTGTTCACGGCGGTCACCCGATTCCGGGGAGGAGAGTGAGGAGCAGGTCGATGAGCTTGATGCCGATGAACGGTGCGATCAGACCGCCCAGTCCGTAGACGGTGAGGTTGCGGCGCAGCATCCGGTCGGCGCTGACCGGCCGGTACTGCACGCCCTTGAGGGCGAGTGGCACCAGCGCGACGATGATCAGCGCGTTGAAGATGATCGCCGAGAGGATCGCGGACTGGGGGCTGGACAGCCGCATGATGTTGAGGGTGTCCAGGCCGGGGTAGGCCACCGCGAACATCGCCGGGATGATCGCGAAGTACTTCGCGACGTCGTTGGCGATCGAGAAGGTCGTCAGTGCGCCCCGGGTGATCAGCAACTGCTTGCCGATCTCGACGATCTCGATGAGCTTGGTCGGATTGGAGTCCAGGTCCACCATGTTCCCGGCCTCCTTGGCGGCCGAGGTGCCGGTGTTCATGGCCACGCCGACGTCCGCCTGGGCGAGGGCCGGGGCGTCATTCGTACCGTCGCCCGTCATCGCGACCAGCTTGCCGCCGGCCTGCTCCCGCTTGATGAGCGCCATCTTGTCCTCGGGCGTGGCCTCCGCGAGGAAGTCGTCCACCCCCGCCTCGTCGGCGATCGCCTTGGCCGTCAGCGGGTTGTCACCCGTGATCATGACGGTCTTGATGCCCATCTTGCGCAGCTCGACGAAGCGTTCGCGCATGCCGTCCTTGACGACGTCCTTGAGGTGGATGACCCCCAGGACCCGCGGTCCGCTCTCGTCCTCCAGGGCGACCAGCAGCGGGGTACCACCGGCCTGCGAGATGGCGTCGGTGAGCTGCTGGGCGTCGTCGGCGACGGTGCCGCCGCGTTCCTGGACCCAGGCGATGACCGAACCGGAAGCGCCCTTGCGGATCTTGCGTCCGTCGACGTCCACACCGGACATCCGGGTCTGCGCGGTGAACGGGACCCACTCGGCGTCCGTCAACTCGCCCTGGTGGCGCTCGCGCAGCCCGTACTTCTCCTTGGCGAGCACGACGATGGAGCGACCCTCAGGGGTCTCGTCGGCCAGCGAGGACAGCTGGGCGGCGTCCGCGACCTCGGGCTCGGTGGTGCCGTGTACGGGCACGAACTCGGCGGCCTGGCGGTTGCCGAGGGTGATGGTGCCGGTCTTGTCGAGCAGCAATGTCGATACATCGCCCGCGGCTTCGACGGCGCGGCCGGACATGGCCAGGACGTTGCGCTGCACGAGCCGGTCCATACCCGCGATGCCGATGGCCGAGAGCAGGGCACCGATCGTCGTCGGGATGAGACAGACCAGCAGTGCCAGCAGGACGATCATGGTCTGCTCGGCGCCCGCATAGATCGCGAAGGGCTGGAGGGTGACGACCGCCAGCAGGAAGACGATGGTGAGCGAGGCGAGCAGGATGTTGAGCGCGATCTCGTTGGGGGTCTTCTGCCGTGCGGCGCCCTCGACAAGGTTGATCATCCGGTCGATGAAGGTCTCGCCTGGCTTCGTCGTGATCTTGATGACGATGCGGTCGGAGAGCACCTTCGTCCCGCCGGTGACGGCCGAGCGGTCACCGCCGGACTCGCGGATCACCGGGGCCGATTCGCCCGTGATGGCGGACTCGTCGACGGAGGCCACGCCTTCGACCACATCGCCGTCACCGGGGATGATGTCGCCTGCCTCGCAGACGACCAGGTCGCCGATGCGCAGTTCGGTGCCGGGGACCTGCTCCTCGGTGGTGCCGTTCAGCCGGCGCGCGACGGTGTCCGTCTTGGCCTTGCGCAGGGTGTCGGCCTGCGCCTTGCCGCGGCCCTCGGCGACCGCCTCCGCCAGGTTGGCGAAGATGACGGTCAGCCACAGCCAGGCGGCGATCGCCCAGCCGAACCAGTCCGAGGGGGCCGTGCAGGCGAAGATCGTGGTCAGCACGGAGCCGACCTCGACCACGAACATCACGGGGGACTTGACCATCACCCGCGGGTCGAGCTTGCGTATCGCGTCCGGGAAGGACTTGACCAGCTGCTTGGGGTCGAAGAGACCGCCGCCCACGCGGCCGTCGCCGGGCTTGTGCCCGCTGGGGACGTCCTGGTGCGGGGCGCGAGTCGGAGTGGCGGTGGACATGGAGCCGGGCTCCTCTTGTTTCACAGAGGCGGTCATGACAATCCCTCCGCCAGCGGGCCGAGGGCCAGCGCCGGGAAGTAGGTCAGACCGGTGATGATCAGGATCGTGCCGACGAGCAGCCCGGCGAAGAGCGGCTTTTCGGTACGGAGGGTGCCCGCGGTTTCCGGGACCGGCTTCTGCTCGGCGAGCGAACCGGCCAGGGCGAGCACGAACACCATCGGCAGGAAGCGGCCGAGCAGCATCGCCAGCCCGATCGTGGTGTTGTACCAGGGCGTGTTGGCGTTCAGGCCGCCGAAGGCCGAACCGTTGTTGTTGGCGCCGGAGGTGAAGGCGTAGAGGACCTCGGAGAAGCCGTGCGAACCGGCGCCCAGCGCCTTGGTGTTGAGCATCGAGCCCAGCGCGTCCGGCAGCACCATCGAGACGGCGGTGAAGCCGAGCACCAGCGTCGGGGTGATGAGGATGTAGCAGGCGGCGAGCTTGATCTCGCGGGTGCCGATCTTCTTGCCCAGGTACTCGGGTGTACGGCCCACCATCAGACCGGCGATGAACACCGCGATGATCGCCATGACGAGCATGCCGTAGAGGCCGGAGCCCACGCCACCGGGCGCGATCTCACCGAGCATCATGCCGAGCAGCTGGATGCCGCCGCCGAATGCGGTGAAGGAGGAGTGGAAGGAATCCACCGCTCCGGTGGAGGTGAGGGTGGTGGCCACCGAGAAGATCGAGGAGCCGCCGATCCCGAAGCGGGTCTCCTTGCCTTCCATGGCGGCGCCCGCGGCCTGCAGCGCCGGGCCGCCGTGGGCGAACTCGGTCCACATCATCAGCGCGGTGAAGCCCAGCCAGATGATGCCCATCGTGGCGAGGATCGCGTACCCCTGCTTCACGTTCCCGACGAGCTTGCCGAAGGTGCGGGTCAGCGCGAACGGGATGACGAGGATCAGGAAGATCTCGAAGAGGTTGGTGAAGGCGTCGGGGTTCTCGAAGGGGTGGGCGGAGTTGCCGTTGAAGTAGCCGCCCCCGTTGGTGCCCAGCTCCTTGATGACCTCCTGGGAGGCCACCGCGCCGCCGTTGGTCTGCTGGGAGCCGCCCATGAACTGGCCGACCTCGTGGATGCCGGAGAAGTTCTGGATGGCGCCGCAGGCGACCAGAATGACGGCACCGATGATCGCGATCGGGACGAGCACCCGCACGGTGCCGCGGACCAGGTCGGCCCAGAAGTTGCCGAGGTCGCCGGTGCGGATGGGGGTACCCCCCGCTCGAGCGGAGCCGAGAACTCGGGGCAGGGAGAAACCGCGGACCAGGGCGATGGCGACGGCCATGCCGGTGGCGGCGGAGACGAAGTTCTGTACCGCGAGGCCGACCGTCTGCACGACGTGGCCCATGGCCTGCTCGCCGCTGTAGGACTGCCAGTTGGTGTTGGCGACGAAGGACGCCGCGGTGTTGAACGCCTGGTCCGGGCTGATCGAGGCGAAGCCGAGGGAGAGCGGCATACCGCCCTGGATGCGCTGGAGCAGGTAGAGGAAGAGCACGCCCACCGCGGAGAACGCCAGGACGCCGCGCAGGTAGGCCGGCCAGCGCATCTCGGCGTCCGCATTGGCGCCGATGCAACGGTAGATGATCTTCTCGATGCGGAGGTGCTTGGGGGAGCTGTAGACGGCGGCCATGTAGTCGCCGAGGGGGCGGTACGCCAGGGCGAGCGCCGCGGTGAGCGCTATCAGCTGGAGCACGCCTGCAAGAACGGGGCTCATCTAGTGCTCAGAACCTCTCCGGGAAGACGAGGGCGAGGACCAGGTATCCCAGCAGGGCGACGGCAACGATCAGGCCGACGATGTTCTCGATGGTCACAGCTTCGTCACCCCCTTGGCGACGAGAGCCACCAGCGCGAAGACCGCGACCGTGACGACGACGAAGGCCACGTCGGCCATCGTGTGCTCCTAGATGGATGGGGAGATGAGGACCCCCAAAGCAAAGCGTCCTTCCGACGCGGCTTGAACGCTGTTGACGCCTCCCTTACGGCCATTAGCGCTCCGTTGACGGATTTCATACGCGTCTGGATCTGACCTGCACAAACGACAAGGGCCCGGGCCCCCTCAAAGGGGGCCCGGGCCCTTGCGACCGTCGTTATCCGGCCGGGATGCGGACGCGTTCGCGCCGCTTCACCGCGCCGTGTGCTCAGCGGATCTCGGTGATCTCCGGTCCACGCTCCAGACGCTCCACACCACCGCCGAAACGCGACTGCTCGACCTGGTCCTGCTGCACACCGTCCGGCACCATCTGGGCGTCGTCCGGCAGCTTCAGGACGATCGGATCGCGAGGGGCCATCGGGCCTTCGCCGCGGATGATGACGGTGTCCCGGAAGATGTGTTCCAGCACGCCGGCGGCCTGCGGCTGCACCGCGCCCTGGCCGGAGATCACACCGCGCAGGAACCACCGGGGGCCGTCGACACCGATGAAGCGCACGACCTGCACACCGTTCGTGCCGTCCGGCAGCTGTACGGGTACCTGGGCACGCAGCTCCCAGCCCAGCGGGCCCTCGACCTCGTCGATGACGCCGCCCTGCTGGGTGATGCCGGCGGCGATCTCCTCGCGGACCTCGCCCCAGATGCCCTCGTTCTTGGGGGCGGCGAAGGCCTGCAGCTGTACGGCGCTGTCCTGCAGCACCACGGTCGCGGCGACGATGGCGTCACCGGCGACCTCCACCCGGAGCTCCATGCCCTCGACACCCGGCACGAACAGCCCGCCGAGATCCACCCGGCCCTCGCCGGGCTCGGAGACCTCCGACGCGTCCCAGGGACCGTCGGGGCGCGGCGCGGGCGGAAGATTGAGCCGCTGCTGCGGCGTCTCGTCCTCGTCGGCGTCGCTCACCGCGTGCTCGTCGAGCGTGGTGTCCTCGACCGACTCTTCAGGAGCCTCGTTCTTCTTGCGACGTCCGAACACGTCACTGTCCTTCCCGGTCGGCACCGACCGATGCGTATTCATTCCCGCCCGTGGAGCCGCCCACCGCCGCATGACCGCCGGTGGAACCGAATCCCCCCTCGGCCCGCGCCGAGCCGGGAAGTTCCGCCACCTCGTGGAAGCGCACCTTCTCGACCTGCTGGACGACCAGTTGGGCGATCCGGTCGAACCTCTCGAACCGCACGCTCTCGCGCGGGTCCAGATTGACCACGATCACCTTGATCTCTCCACGGTACCCGGCATCCACCGTCCCGGGGGCATTCACCAGCGCCAGGCCGCAGCGCGCGGCCAGTCCGGACCGCGGGTGCACAAAGGCCGCATACCCGTCGGGCAGGGCGATCGACACCCCGGTGGGCAGCACGGTGCGCTCCCCCGGCGCCAGCTCGGCGGCCTCGGTGGTCACCAGATCCACGCCCGCGTCGCCGGGATGCCCGTACGACGGAACGGGCACGTCCGGGTCCAGCCGCCGCAGCAGTACGTCCACCGGATTCCGTCCCTGACTCATGGGTTCACCTCGAAGGCACGCGCTCGCTTGACCTGGTCCGGGTCGGACATCGCCGCCTGGATCTCCTCGGTCCTGCCGTTGTCGATGAAGTGGTCGACCTTCACCTCGATGAAGACGGCCTCGGCGCGCACCGCGACGGGGCCGTCCGGACCGCCTATGCGCCCCACGGCCGTCGAGTAGATCTTGCGCCCGTGCACCGCGGTGACCCGCGCGTCCAGGTGCAGCACCGTGCCCAGCGGCACCGGCCGTACGAAGTCGGTCTCCAGCCGGCCGGTCACCGCGATCACCCGCAGCAGCCAGTTCAGCGAGCCGAGGGTCTCGTCCAGCGCGGTGGCCAGCACCCCGCCGTGTGCCAGACCCGGCGCCCCCTGGTGGGCCTCCTTGACGGTGAACTCGGCGGACACGCTCACGCCGTCGCCGGCCCGCGCCTCCAGATGCAGGCCGTGCGGCTGGCCCGTGCCGCAGCCGAAGCACCGGTCGTAGTGCGCGCCGAGGAGTTCTCCGGGGGCCGGCGCGTCGGCATGCCGGACCGGAGCGACGGCGTCCGCCGGTGGCGTCAGCCGCGCCCTGGGTTGGTCAGTTCCACTCACGAGGGGAGACCCTACCCGCGCGCATAACGGGCCCGCGCCGCCGTGCCAAGCTGGAGCCATGCAGCCGTACGAAGAACGCCTCACCGCGCCCCGGTCCTGGTGGGTGATCGCCGCGCTGATCGGCGTCGCCTGCGCCCTGATGCTGCTCCCCCTGGGGACGCTGTGGATGCTCGGCGGACTGATCGGCGGAGCGGCACTGTCCGCGGTGGCGGTGAGCTCGTACGGCTCGGCACGGATCCGGGTGGTGGGCGGGTCCCTGATCGCCGGCGACGCGAAGATCCCGGTGACGGCGCTGGGCGAGGCGCGGGCACTGGACGCCGACGAGGCGCTGGCGTGGCGCACGCACAAGGCCGACGCCCGCGCGTTCATGCTGCTGCGCAGCTATATCCGTACCGCGGTGCGGGTGGAGATCACCGATCCGCAGGACCCGACGCCGTACGCCTATCTCTCGACGCGGGCTCCGGAGCGCCTGGTGGCGGCGCTGGCGGCCGGACGGGCCTGACCGGCCGCCGGGGTGTGCGGGGTCACCCGCCCGGCGGGGGCGGGGTTTCTCCGGCCCGTTCGCCGCCCGTGGGGGTGGCCTGCGCGGAGTGGGGAAGGGCGTCCCAGGGGACCTGCTTCGTGCGCAGGTCCTTACGGATTTTTTCCGCAAGTTTTCTGGTGTCCCTGCGGTTCATGAACGCGCCGACGGAAGCGCCGATCATGAACGGGGTGAGGTTGGGGAGGTTGCGCAGCGTGCGCTTCATGATCTGCTGGCGCAGCTCACGTCTCATCTGCACACCGAGGGCGACGTTCAGCGACGCCGGTTTGGTGAGGTCGACGCCCCGCTCCTCGGTCCAGGACGTCAGATAGGCCATGCCGCGCTGCCGGAAATTCCCGGCGGGCCGCAGGCCGTAGACCTCGTGCAACTCGGCGATCAGCTTGATCTCGACCGAGGCGACACCGGTGACCTCGGCGGCCAGCTCGGCCGGCATGGCGGGCGGTACGGGCAGCATCGCTGCCGCGCCGACGCCCGCTCCGACGGCCCCGGTGGCCGTACGGGCGCCCGCGACAAGCTTGTCGGCCAGGTCCTCGGGGGTCAGTCCGGGGAACTGGGCGCGCAGGGTGGCGAGGTCACGGACCGGGATCCGCGGGGCGGTATCGATGATCCGGTCGGCGATCACGGCAAGCCCTGCCCGCACCCTGCCGCCGGTTCTTCCGGCGCCACGGCCGACCATGGCCGCGAGCGAGGCCGTGCGACCTCTCCCCCGCTCTCGGCTTCGCTCGAGCGGGAGGTGCCCCCACTGCAGTGGACCGGTCGTCCGTTCCGCGGGGAGGGCGGTCGGGTCGGCGGGCACGGGCGCGGTTTCCTCGCGTGATCGTGCGCCGGCCGCCGAGCCTTTGACGCCCTTGGAGCCCTTGCGGAACGGGTTCACGCCTGCCACGGCGTAGACCGGACTCAGGCCGCGCAGTCGCGGCAGATCGGCTGTCCGTTCTTGTCCTCCGCGGCGAGCTGGCTGCGGTGGTGGACCAGGAAGCAGCTCATGCACGTGAACTCGTCCTGCTGCTTGGGCAGCACGCGCACGGCCAGTTCTTCGTTGGACAGGTCCGCGCCGGGCAGCTCCAGGCCCTCGGCCTGCTCGAACTCGTCGACGTCGACGGCCGAGGCGGACTTGTCGTTCCGCCGCGACTTCAGCTCTTCAATGCTGTCCTCGTTGAGGTCGTCGTCGGTCTTGCGTGGGGTGTCGTAATCCGTAGCCATTTTCGCTCTCCCCCTCTGGGTGTCTGCGGTGTCTCAGCGCTCGTAACGCGTGAGAGGCCGGACTTGTGCCCGACCTGAGGCGGAGATTTTGCCTCACATCAAGGTCTGTTACTCAATCGACACCCAACCGCACCCCTGAAGAGGTGATCGGTTTGGATGGCGATCAGGACCGTACACGGTCCGAATGTCGCACCTCGCGCAGCCCATCACCTCTACTTCCCGTGATCTCACCCCCCGGAAACCCGGACTTCCCCGGCATTCCGACAGGCTTTTCGATCACGGAGCGTAGATGGCCGGAAATTCGCGCCTGTGAGGCATCACACACGCACAGACCGGTGAGCGGACCGGTTCAATTCCGCGCAAAGCGAACTCGGCGAAGGATCCACGCCGACCCCCCTTGCCGTCAAACCGGCAGGCGAGGCGGTGTGCGGCCGTGAGACGGGCGATCGTACGCACAGATGTCCGACGACTACCCAGGGGGGTGCCCAGCGGCTCCAGCGGGCGTACAACCCCCCTGTGGCCTGCGTCAGAGCGGCAGCATGACCCGCATGACCAGGCCGCCGTTCTCGCGGGGCTGGGCCGTGATGGTGCCGTCGTGCGCGCGGACGACCGAGCGCACGATGGACAGCCCCAGGCCGACGCCCTTGTCGCTGCCCGTGCGCTCGGTGCGCAGCCGCCGGAACGGCTCGAAGAGGTTCTCCACCTCGTAGGCGGGGACCACCGGCCCCGTATTGGACACCACCAGCACCGCACAGCCCGGCTGCGGCTCCGTGGTGACCTCGACCCAGCCCTCCTCCGGCACGTTGTAGCGCACCGCGTTCTGCACCAGATTCAGCGCGATCCGCTCCAGCAGCACCCCGTTGCCCTGCACGAACACCTGCTGCCGCACCCCACGCAGCTCCACCCCCTTGGCCTGCGCCTCCCCACGGGCCTGGTCCACCGCCTGCGACGCCACCTCCGACAGATCCACCGGCTTCTTGTCCACGACCTTGTTCTCACTGCGCGCCAGCAACAACAGCCCCTCCACCAGCTGCTCACTGCGCTCATTGGTCGCCAGCAGCGTCTTGCCCAGCTGCGCCAACTCCGGCGACGCCTCCGGATCCGCCAGCTGGACCTCCAGCAACGTACGGTTGATCGCCAACGGCGTCCGCAACTCGTGCGAGGCATTCGACACGAACCGCCGCTGCGACTCGAACGCCCGGTCCAGCCGGTCCAGCATCTCGTCAAAGGTGTCCGCAAGCTCCTTCAGCTCGTCATCGGGACCACCCAGCTCGATCCGCCGGTGCAGATCCGAACCCGCCACCCGCTGAGCAGTCCGCGTAATCCGCCCCAACGGCGACAGCACCCGCCCCGCCATCGCATAACCGAAAGCGAACGCCACGACCGTCAGCCCCAGCAGAGCCAGCAGGGAGCGGTTGAGGAGGCTGTTGAGGGCCACCGCACGCTGGTGCTGCAGGCACTGTTCGACGGCCTGCTGGAGCAGCTGCCCGGACGTCTCGGTGGGCAGGTCGCAGATGTCACTGGTCGACTGGAACTTCCCGCCGAGGATCTTCAGCGGCAGCGCACTGCCGTCGTGCAGCGCGTCCGCGGCCAGCATGTAGATGATCGTCAGCAGCACGATCCCGGCCATCAGGAACATGCCGCCGTACAGCAGCGTCAGCCGTATCCGGATCGTGGGCCGCAGCCACGGGAACGGACGGACATCGACCGGCCTGGGGTCCCAGGTCGGCTTGGGCGGAACGGGCGGCGGCGGGTTGGCCGCCTTGGAGAACGAGGGCAGGGAAGGCATCGCCGGTCAGATCCGGTATCCCGAGCCGGGGACCGTGACGATCACCGCGGGCTCGCCGAGCTTGCGGCGCAGCGTCATGACCGTGACCCGCACGACGTTGGTGAACGGGTCGGTGTTCTCGTCCCAGGCCTTCTCCAGGAGCTGCTCCGCCGAGACGACCGTGCCCTCGCTGCGCATCAGGACCTCCAGCACCGCAAACTCCTTCGGGGCGAGCTGGACCTCCTTGCCGTCGCGGAAGACCTCGCGTCGATTGGGGTCGAGCTTGATGCCGGCCCGCTCCAGGACGGGCGGCAGCGCGACGGTCGTACGGCGCCCGAGCGCGCGGACCCGGGCGGTCAGCTCGGTGAAGGCGAAGGGCTTGGGAAGGTAGTCGTCCGCGCCGATCTCCAGGCCCTCGACGCGGTCGCTGACGTCGCCGGAGGCGGTGAGCATCAGGACCCGGGTGGGCATCCCCAGCTCGACGATCTTGCGGCAGACATCGTCGCCGTGGACGACCGGAAGGTCACGGTCCAGCACGACGACGTCGTAGTCGTTGACCGCGATCCGTTCCAGGGCGGCAGCGCCGTCGTAGACCACGTCGACCGCCATGGCCTCCCGGCGTAGTCCGGTGGCCACCGCATCGGCGAGCAGCTGCTCGTCCTCGACGACGAGAACACGCACGTCGCTAGTCCTTCCTCAGGGCCCTTTCGGGCAGGTACAACAATGTCTTCAGAGCTCTTCCATCCTGCCCCGAAGAGCCATAAACCGGCGGTAAGAGGGGTGCGGAGGGGTGGAGGGCCCCGGGCGCGGGGCCCGACGGACAGGATTCCCGAGCGGGTTGAGGTTTCCCTGAGGTGGGGGGTGGGGAGGACGACTGCACACCCGCGATCACGCCCTGTTTATTTCGGCTACTTGCCTTGAACTGATCCATCGCAGGGACCACGCCGTGATCGAACCGCCCGTCGGCACACCCCCGTGCCCACCGACCCACGACGAGGGGGCGCACATGGACGCGTTCACCGCAGGCATTTTGCAGCGCATAGAGAACACCGAAGCTGATCTGGACCGGGCCCGCGCTGCGGGCGATGACTTCCTCGCCGAGGTCGAGCAGGCAGAACTCGAGGACCTGCAGCGACTCGCGACCGAGCACGGCGTGCGGTACGGAGCCGTCAGCAACGCCTGACCGCTCCCCGGCGCACGACGACAGCGCCCCGGCATCCAGGGATGGTGCCGGGGCGCTGTCGTGCCCGGACGCGGGTCCGGGGTCAGTCGTGCCAGGCCCCGAGCTCGTCCAGGAGCGGCTGCAGACGCTCGAAGAGGGCCGGGGAGGCGGCGACGGTCAGCTCGTGGGAAGCCGGCCGGCCGGGGCGGCCGCCGGTGAGCGCGCCGGCCTCGCGGGCGATCAGGGCGCCGGCCGCCAGGTCCCAGGGGTTCAGACCGCGCTCGTAGTAGGCGTCGAGCCTGCCGCAGGCCACATCGCACAGGTCGATCGCGGCCGAACCGCCGCGCCGGATGTCGCGGACCTGCGGCAGCAGCGTGCGCACCACCTCCGCCTGGCCGGCCCGGCGCTCGGTGAGGTAGCCGAAACCGGTGCCGACGAGCGCCTGGGAGAGCGGTGGGGCGGGCCGGTGGCGGATGCGCTCGCCGTTGTTGAACGCGCCACGGCCCACGACGGCCTGGTAGGTCTCGCCGCGCATCGGGGCGGCGACGACCCCGACGACCACCTCGCCGTCCTTCTCCGCCGCGATGGACACCGACCAGGCCGGCAGCCCGTAGAGGTAGTTCACGGTGCCGTCGACGGGGTCGATGACCCAGCGGATGCCGCTGGTGCCGTCGGTGCTGGCGCCCTCCTCCCCCAGGAAGCCGTCGTCGGGGCGGTGCTCCCCCAGGAAACCGGTGATCAGCTTCTCGGAGGCGAGATCCATCTCGGTGACGACGTCGATGGGGCTGGACTTGGTGGCGGCCACACCGAGGTCGGCGGGCCGGCCGTCGCGCAGCAGCGTCCCCGCGCGGCGGGCGGCCTCCAGGGCCAGGTCGAGAAGTTCGTCGTACAGCGCGTCGCTCTGCGCCGGGTCGGTCTGCGGGGCGTCGGGGTGCAGCGGGTCGGGCACGATGCTCCTTGCTCGGACGAGCGGTAATCGGGGCTGGGCGTAGGCGTAGGGCTTATGCGGGGGCTTGGGCGGCCGGGCCCCGCCAGTCGGCGCCGGCGGCGGCCGGGCGCGGTGCGCGGGCGGGGCAGCAGCCGACGGGGCACAGGTCGTGACCGGCGCCGAGGGCGCCCAGGGCGCAGCGCTCCGGGATGCGGCCCCGTTCGGTGGCCGCACGCTCCAGGAGGAGGTCGCGGACGGCCGCGGCGAACCGCGGGTCGGCGCCCACGGTGGCCGACCTGGCGACCGGCAGTCCGAGTGCGGCGGCCTTGGCGGTCGCTTCGGTGTCGAGGTCGTACTTGACCTCCATGTGGTCGGAGACGAACCCGATGGGGGCCATCACGACGGCCCCCACGCCCGCGGCGTGCCGCTCCTCCAGGTGATCGCAGATGTCCGGCTCCAGCCAGGGGATGTGCGGGGCTCCGCTGCGGGACTGGTAGACGAGCCGCCAGGGGTGGTCCACACCGGTCTCCGCCCGGACGGCGTCGGCGATCACCCGTGCCACGTCCAGGTGCTGGGCGACATAGGCCCCGCCCGCGCCGTCCTGTGTGTGGTCGGCGGGGGTGCCGGAGGTGTCGGCCGCGGCGGTGGGGATGGAGTGCGTGGTGAAAGCGAGATGGGCGCCGTCCCGCACCTCCTGGGGCAGGGCGGCGAGGGACGCGAGCACGCCGTCGACCATCGGCCGGACGAAGCCGGGGTGGTTGAAGTAGTGCCGCAGCTTGTCGACCCGGGGCGGCTCCAGGCCCTCGGCCTGCAGGGCGGCGAGGGCGTCGGCGAGGTTCTCGCGGTACTGCCGGCAGCCCGAGTACGACGCGTAGGCGCTGGTCGCCAGGACGGCGATACGGCGGTGACCGTCGTGGACCATGGTGCGCAGCGTGTCGGTCAGGTAGGGCGCCCAGTTGCGGTTGCCCCAGTAGACGGGCAGGTCCAGGCCGTGCTCGGCGAAGTCCTTGCGCAGTGCGTCCAGCAGTTCCCGGTTCTGGGCGTTGATGGGGCTGACGCCGCCGAACAGGAAGTAGTGCTGCCCCACCTCCTCGAGGCGCTCGCGGGGGATGCCACGGCCGCGGGTGACGTTCTCCAGGAACGGGACGACGTCGTCGGGGCCTTCGGGACCGCCGAAGGACAGCAGCAGCAGGGCGTCATAAGGGCGGGGGTCGCACTGTTCGGGCATGCCATCGATCCTGCCACCCTTCCCACGGGTGCGGCGGACAGGTCCCGGACCCGGGAGGACCGGCCGGTCCGGCGGGCGGTGCCGGAAATCCGGAGGCGGCCGACGGCACGCCGCCCGTAAGCTGTACCGGCCCTTGTCATTCCTTACCGATCTTTTCGGTCCTCACCGGCGGAGCACCCCCGTTGCCCAGTCCCTACCGCGCCATCTTCGGCCGTCCCGGCACGAAATCGTTCTCCGCCGCCGGACTGCTGGGACGGATGCCGTTGTCGATGATGGGCATCGGGATCGTCACGATGATCTCCCAGCTGACCGGCCGCTACGGCCTGGCCGGCGCGTTGTCCGCGACCATCGCGCTGTCCGCCGCGGTCCTCGGCCCGCAGATCTCCCGGCTGGTGGACCGGCACGGCCAGAGCCGGGTGCTGCGCCCGGCCACCCTGGTGTCGATCGCCGCGGTCGCCGGACTGCTGCTGAGCGCGCAGCAGCGCTGGGCGGACTGGCTGCTGTTCGTCTTCGCGGCCGGTGCGGGGTGTGTGCCGAGCGTCGGCTCCATGATCCGGGCACGCTGGGCGGAGCTCTACCAGGGCTCCCCGCGCGAGCTGCACACCGCGTATGCGTGGGAGTCGATCGTCGACGAAACGTGCTTCATCTTCGGGCCGATCCTGTCCATCGGCCTGTCCACCGCGTGGTTTCCCGAGGCCGGGCCGCTGCTGGCCGCCGCCTTCCTCGCCGCCGGTGTCTTCTGGCTGACGGCACAGCGGGCGACGGAGCCGGTGCCGCATCCGCGGGAACAGCACACCAAGGGGTCCGCACTGCGCTCGCGGGGACTGCAGGTGCTGGTGGTGACGTTCGTGGCCACCGGCGCCATCTTCGGGGCGATCGATGTGGTGACCGTGGCATTCGCCGAGGAGGTCGGGCACAAGGCCGCGGCCAGTGTGGTGCTGGCGGTCTATGCGCTCGGTTCGTGTGCGGCCGGCGCCGTCTTCGGGTTGCTGCGCCTGACGGGTCATCCGTCCCGCCGCTGGGTGGCCGGGCTCTGCGTGATGGCCGTGAGCATGGTGCCGCTGCAGTTGGTGGGCTCGCTGCCACTGCTGGCCGTCGCCCTGTTCGTCGCCGGGCTGTCCGTCGCCCCGACGATGGTGACCACGATGGCGCTGGTCGAGCAGCATGTGCCGCGGGCGAAGCTGACCGAGGGCATGACGTGGACCAGCACCGGTTTGGCGGTGGGCGTCGCGCTGGGTGCGTCGGCGGCGGGCTGGGTGGTGGACGCCGCCGGGGCCTCCCGGGGCTATCTGGTGCCGGCAGCGGCGGGCGTGCTCGGCGCGCTGGTGGCGATGGCGGGCTACCGCAGGCTGCGCCCGCAGGCCGCGCCTGTGGTGGCGGGGCCGGCCGTGACGGGAGTGCCCGACCGGTGTGGTCCGGCCACGGACCGGAAGGGCGAGGAGAGCGTCGCCTAGCCGGGGGACGCCTTCTCCGGCACCGGTCCCCGGGGAGCCCGGCCGATGCCGGCCTCGCCTGGCGCCGGTCGGGGACCGACTGAACAACCCGGCCCGCCCGTCGACGAGTTACCGGCGGTACGCCATCACCGGGAGCCTGGCGATGCCGACCGGCTCCCCCCGCCCTGTGATTCCCGTCACCCCACCTGGACGGCGCGTCGGTGACTGACATCATGCGCTCACACCCACGGCGGCCCAACACGGCCTGCCCGCGCGGAGGGAGGGGACGTCACCATGGCAGTCAGCAACGCCGTCGACGGCTCGGGAGGGCGTGGTCCGACAGCCGGGCCGTGGCGCAACTGGGCGGGCAATGTCACCGCCCGCCCCGCCCGGAGCGTGGCCCCGGCGAGCACCGAGGAGGTGACGGCCGCGGTCCGGGCCGCCGCCGCGGACGGGCTGACGGTCAAGGCCGCCGGCACCGGCCACTCCTTCACCCCGGCGGCGGCCACCGACGGGCTGTTGATCCGCCCCGAGCGGCTGACCGGCATCCGCACCGTCGACCGCGAGGCCGGCACGGTGACGGTGGCGGCCGGTACGCCGCTCAAGCACCTCAACGAGACGCTCGCCGCACACGGCCTGTCGCTGACCAACATGGGCGACATCATGGAGCAGACGGTCTCCGGGGCGGCCGCCACCGGCACCCATGGCACCGGCCGCGACTCGGCGTCGATCGCCGCCCAGACCACCGCCCTGGAACTGGTCACCGCCGACGGCTCGGTCCTGACCTGTTCCGCCGAGGAGAACCCTGAGGTCTTCGCCGCGGCGCGGCTGGGCCTGGGCGCGCTGGGCGTGATCAGCGAACTGACCTTCGCCGTGGAACCGGAGTTCCTGCTGACCGCCCGTGAGGAGCCGATGGCCTTCGACGAGGTGACCGACCGCTTCGACGAGCTGGTCGCCGAGAACGAACACTTCGAGTTCTACTGGTTCCCGCACACCGGCAGCTGCAACACCAAGCGCAACAACCGCAGCCAGGGTCCGGCGGCGCCGCCCGGGAGGGTCAGCGGCTGGATCGAGGACGAGCTGCTGTCCAACGGGGTCTTCCAGCTCGCCTGCACCGTCGGGCGGGCGGTCCCGGGCGCCATACCGGGCATCGCCAAGATCTCCAGCCGCGCCCTGTCGGCCCGTACGTACACGGACATCCCGTACAAGGTGTTCACCTCGCCGCGGCGCGTGCGGTTCGTGGAGATGGAGTACGCGCTGCCCCGCGCGGCCGCGGTGGCGGCGCTGGGGGAACTCAAGGTCCTGGTGGAGCGCTCGGACTTCAAGGTCAGCTTCCCGGTGGAGGTGCGGACCGCGCCCGCCGACGACATTCCGCTGTCCACCGCTTCGGGCCGGGACACCGTGTACCTCGCCGTACACATGTACCGCGGGACACCGTACGGAGCGTATTTCGCGGCCGCCGAACGGATCATGACGGCACACGACGGGCGCCCGCACTGGGGGAAGCTGCACACCCGCGACGCCTCCTACCTTGCCGACTCCTATCCGCGGTTCGGGGAGTTCACCGCGGTACGCGACCGGCTGGACCCCGAACGCCGGTTCGCCAACGCCTATCTGCGGCGGATCCTGGGGGACTGACCGACGACGGCTACGGCCCGGCGCCCTGGGGTGGGCGCCGGGCCGCAGCCGTGGCGGGTCCGCCTCGTCCGGGCGGCCCTTGCCGGATCGGGAGCCGCATCGGGAGCCGGATCAGGAGGAGGCGCCGGGATCGGGGGCCGGCCCGCCGGACTGCTGCCCGTTCGGGGGGTCCCCCTGGTCTCCGGTCCCGGTCGAACCGTCGCCGGAGCCGGTGTGTCCGTCACCGGCGGAACCGCTCGGGGACGGGTCCGGCGTCGAGGGCGTGCCGGGATCCGGCGAGGTCGTGCCGCCGTCGGACCGGGACGGGTCCGGCGACGGCGTGCCGCCGCCCTTGTCCGTACCGGTACCGGTACCGACGTCGCCCGATTTGCTCGGATCCGGGCTCGGACGGTCTCCGCTGCCGTGCCGGCCGCCACCGTCCGGGGAGTGGCCGGAGCCGGGCGACTGCGGGGAGCGGTGCTGCGGGCGGCTCCCTCCCCCGGTGTGGGTGAGGTTGCCCAGCGTCGTGCCCTGTGCGCCGCTGGGCGTCTGCCCGGTGATCAGCTCGGTCCCGGTGACGACGCCCATGGCGAGCGCGAAGACCGCGAACGCACCGAACGCCGGCCGCTTCCAGCCGCGCAGCCGCGTCCCGTACGTCGTGGTGCCGAGCTCCTCGGGCGGGCCGGCCGGATGCCGCGCGGCCGGGACACCCGCCGGGCGGGCGGGTGCCCGGCCCAGCGCCATGGTCCGCTCGTCGAGGCGCGGCACCAGTTGTGTCCGGTCGGCGGATCGCCCCGGCCCGGTCCCCCCGCCCGCCACGCGGGTCGCATGAGGACCGGCGGTGCGCAGCATCCGCGTCGCGTCATCGGTCTGCGGGGCGGGGTGGGCGCCTGCCGGATCGCGCCGGCGAGCCTGCTCGGCCGGCGGGATCAGCTGCGTACGGGCGGTGCCGGGCACGGACGTCCTGGCGGCGACGGAGGTGACCTTGTCCTCCGTGCCCTCCTTGTCGAAGGTCGGCAGCACCATCGTCGGCCCGGCCTGCCGGACATCCGGTGCGGTGGATCGAGTGCGGGTGGCGGAGGAGCGGCGCGGCTTCGGCCGGGTGGTGACCGTCGCCTCCTTGAGCTGTTCACCGGTGCGCCGGAACAGGTGCTGGAATATCGAGCCGCCGGTGGTGGCCACGACACTGACCACACCCGCGCCGATGATGGTTCCGTAGACGCCGAGCCGGCCCGCGAGGTACGCGGCGACCGCCGCAGCGAGCGCGCTGCCGGCCACCTGAGCAATGCTCAGGTCCATCCGCCTCGCCTTCTTGTTTGTATCGCTTTCGGTTTCTTCGTCCATCTCCAACCTTTGATAGCCCCTTCGATCCATCCTGCATGGAGAAGTGACCATTCGGCGGAGCCAAAAGTTCCGATTTTGGGGAATCTGTGAAACTTGCCACCAGCGTGCCAGGTAGAGAGATCGACAAGACGACCCAACTCCGTTGCCCGCCCAGAAGTTCAGCGGCGCGGCGGTCCACCCCAGTGGTCCGAATGGAGTACTGTGGCGAGCCCTGGCCCCGGTTCCCGTCCGGCTGCCCGGAACCCATGGGAGGGGGGCCATGAAGGCGCCACTCACACCGGGGCGCCGCCGCTCGGTACGGGTGAACGGCGACAGGGCAAGCGGCATGGTCACTGAGCGTGGCGAACAGGTAACCGTGTCATAACGGCGTTTCAGGGCCAAGCCCCGACACGCCGGGCAACTCGGCAATGTTGTGGCAGGCTGCACCCGGGCAGGCCACACTCGACTAGCGGAAGCAGCGACGCGAGTGACGTCGGCAGGCACCACCCGGGAGGTCCCCATGCCCGAACTGCGTGTCGTGGCCGTCTCCAACGACGGCACACGGCTGGTGCTCAAAGCTGCGGACAGCACCGAGTACACGCTTCCGATCGACGAACGGCTGCGCGCCGCCGTCCGCAATGACCGTGCACGGCTCGGCCAGATCGAGATCGAGGTCGAGAGCCATCTGCGTCCGCGGGACATCCAGGCCCGTATAAGAGCCGGTGCCTCCGCCGAAGAGGTCGCCCAGCTCGCCGGCATCCCCGTCGACCGGGTGCGCCGCTTCGAGGGCCCGGTGCTCGCCGAGCGCGCCTTCATGGCCGAGCGGGCCCGCAAGACCCCTGTGCGACGCCCCGGCGAGAACACCGGTCCGCAGCTCGGCGAGGCGGTGGCGGAGCGGCTGCTGCTGCGCGGCGCCGACAAGGAGAGCGTGCAGTGGGACTCCTGGCGCCGGGACGACGGCACCTGGGAGGTGCTGCTGGTCTACCGCGTCGCCACCGAACCGCACTCGGCAAGCTGGACGTACGACCCGCCGCGGCGGCTCGTCCAGGCCGTGGACGACGAGGCGCGGGCGCTGATCGGCGAGAGCGACGACACGCCCGAGCCGAGCTTCCCGTTCGTGCCGCGGATCGCGCGGCTGCCGCGCGACCGGCCGCTGGACCGTGCGTTGGACCGGCAGACGCCCGAGCGCGGCGAACGCCCGGCACCCCCCGGTGACGAGGACGGCGAGCCGCGGGTCGCGGAGGAGGCCGTCGGTGAGCGCGAGCGGGATTCGCTGACCAGCCTGTTGGAGGCGGTGCCGAGCTTCCGTGGCGACATGGTCGTCCCGGAGACCGTGAAGTCGGCGCAGCACGACGAGGAGTCCGAGGCCGAGGTCGAGGAGCCGCCCGCCCCGGCGGCCAGTGCGGGCGCGGGTTCCGCGTACGCCGATGTGCTGATGCCCCGTGCGGTGGCCGGCCACCGCGACCGGCTGACCGGGACGACGGACCGGCAGGCCGAGGCGGACGGTGTACGGCCCGGCCGCCGCGCCGCGGTGCCCAGCTGGGACGAGATCGTCTTCGGCACCCGGCGCAAGAAGCCGGAGTAACGGGAGGGCCCTTGAGGCCTTTCGCGCCGCGTACCACACCGTCCGCCCGCCCCCTGGAATTCAGGGGCGGGCGGACGGCGTGGTACGACGCCCCGTTACGGGCCCCGGTGGGGGCTCAGCCGGGCTGCGGGCCGGTGGCGACGGGGCGGGACGGGTCGGCCGACCACTCGCTCCAGGAGCCGACGTACAGGGCGGCGGGGACACCTGCGACCGCGAGGGCCAGTACCTGATGCGCGGCGGAAACCCCGGAGCCGCAGTACACACCGACCTCCGCCTGCGCCGTGGCACCCAGCGACGCGAAACGCTCGGCCAGTTCCGACGCGTCGCGGAAGACGGTGCCGCCCTCGACGACGTTCTCGGTCGTCGGGGCGGACACGGCGCCCGGGATATGGCCGGCGACCTTGTCGATCGGCTCGACCTCGCCGCGGTAGCGCTCGGCTGCGCGCGCGTCCAGCAGGACTCCGCGGCGGGCGAGGGCGGCCGCGTCGTCCGCCCGCAACAGCGGCAGCCCGCCGGGCACCGGGGTGAAGTCACCTGCCTGCGGAGCCGGTTGCTCGACGCTCATGGCGCCGCCGGCCGCCTGCCAGGCGGCGAGACCGCCGTCCAGGACGCGCACCTCGGGGTGGCCGGTCCATCGCAGCAGCCACCAGGCGCGGGCGGCCGCCCAGCCCTGGCCGCCGTCGTAGACGACCACGGGGCGGTCCGCGCGGACGCCGGCGGCCCGCATCGCTTCGGTGAAGACATCGAGATCGGGCAGCGGGTGCCGGCCACCCGTACCGGGAGGCGAGGCCAGCTCGCTCTCGAGGTCGACATAGACCGCACCGGGCACATGACCGGCCTCGTACACGGGGCGACCGGGCGGGCCACCCATCTGGTAGCGGACATCCAGGACTGCCGGAGCGGTGGGCCGGGCCAGCTCGCTCGCGAGTTCGGTAGCGGTGATGATGGCATTCATGGGACTCATCCTTGCGTAGCGACGGCTACGTACAGAAGGTAGGCGCCCACCCTCCGTATGACGCAGTTACGTCCTGCGGTAACGCCTCTGAGGCGGATCGGAAACGTCAAAGCGGGCATTCTCCCTCGCGAACCGGCCACGGACGGCGCGGCCGGGGCGCACACCAGGTCACCGGGTGCGAGCATCTGCTCGGGACCCGCGCCCGTAGCGCAGATGGTCAGCACCCGACGCTCCGAGGAGAGAGTGACAATGACGACCGAGGCAGCGACCCGGCGGATGCCCGGCGCGCCCTGCTGGGTGAGCCTCCTGGCCCACAGCCTGTCCGCGACGCAGGAATTCTACGGCGCGCTGTTCGGCTGGGAGTTCCGCCCGGGACCGCAGCATTTCGGTCCGTACGCCCGGGCCTTCCTCCACGGCCGGGAAGTCGCCGGGCTCGGCGAGCTGGCGCCCGACCGCCATCTCCCGGTCGCCTGGACCACCTACCTGGCGAGCGACGACGCGGACGCCACCGCCGAGCAGATCCGTTCCTGCGGCGGGACGGTGGGCGTCGGGCCACTGGATGCGGACGACGACGCGGGGCGGATGGCGATCGCCTCCGACCCGCAGGGCGCGATCTTCGGCATCTGGCAGGGCAGGTCGGTGGCAGGCACCACGATCACCGGTGAACTGGGCACCCCGGCATGGAACGAGCTGGTCACCCGGGACACGAGCTCCGTCCTGACGTTCTACGAGCATGTCTTCGGTTATGAGGCGGAACCGGTGATCTCGGCCGGCTTCGACTATCTGACGCTGCATCTCAAGGACCACCCGGTGGCCGGTATCCACGGCGTGGGCAACGCCCTGCCACGCGACCGGGGTTCCCACTGGATGACGCACTTCGCCGTCTCCGATACGGACGCGGCGGCCCGCCGGGTCGCCGAACTGGGCGGGCAAGTGCTGCAGCCCGCCCGGGACTCGGCGCACGGACGGCTGGCGACGGTCTCCGACAGCGAGGGCGCCGTCTTCACCATCGTCCAGCGGAACTGAGGGGCGGCCATACCGGGCTCCGCCCGGCGGCCGGGGCTATTTCGCGCTGTCGACCGGCAGTACGTCCGGGGAGAGCGCGGCCGCGCGGGCGGTCGCCGAGGTCTGGCGGCGACGGTGGTGACGCCGGCACAGCACCTCGTAGCCGACCTCGGTGTGCGGGCCGTCCACGTCGCCGACGACATCGCCGACCACGACCTGCGCGCCCTCGACGACCATCCGGCCGTCGACCGTACGGGCATTGTGCGTGGCGCGGGCGCCGCACCAGCACAGCGCCTCGACCTGCAGCACCTCTATGCGGTCGGCCAGTTCGACCAGCCGCTGGGAGCCGGGGAACAGCTTGCTGCGGAAGTCGGTGGTGATGCCGAAGGCGAAGACGTCCAGTTCCAGGTCGTCGACGATGCGGGCGAGCTGGTCGATCTGTTCGGGGACGAGGAACTGAGCCTCGTCGGCAATGACGTAGTCGACCCGGCCGCCGGCGGAGAGATGGTCGACGACATGCGTGTAGAAGTCCATGCCGTGCGCCGCCTCGACGGCCTCGGTCACCAGACCGAGGCGGGAGGAGAGCTTGCCGCGGCCGGCCCGGTCGTTGCGGCTGTAGATCATGCCTTGCAGGCCGCGGGAGGAGCGGTTGTGCTCGATCTGCAGAGCAAGTGTCGACTTTCCGCAGTCCATCGTTCCGGAGAAGAACACCAGCTCGGGCATGGGAAGTTGCAGGCCTTTCGGGCTCGTACGGAGGAGTGGGGGCGTGCGGGCGGAGGGCCGCGCGGGTCAGGTGCGGACCTCCAGGAGCGGCACCAGCTGCTCCACCGGGGTCATCGAACCGTGCATCCCGACCATCTCCGACTCACGGGGCTCCCGTTCGGTCGCGATGATCACCATATCGGCGTGCGCGGCCGCGACGACATCGCCGATCCGGGCACGCACCCGGTCGTCGACGGACGGTCCGAACCACCCCGCGGCGATGGCCTCTTCGCGGCTCGCCACCCACATCTGCTCGCCGACCACCTCGCGCCAGACGGCGAGCACATCGGCGGCTGCGCCCGGGTGGGCGTACACATGGCGGGCCCGGCCCTCGCCCCCCAACAGGCGTACGCCGGCGCGCAGTTCCCAGTCCTCGTCGAAGTCGATCCGGGACTCGGGGTCGAAGGGGATATCGATCATGCCGTGGTCGGCCGTGATGTACAGCGCGCTGCGCGGCGGCAGTTGTTCCGCCAGCCGCTGGGCGAGCCGGTCGACGTACATCAACTGGCCGCGCCAGGCGTCGGAGTCGACGCCGTAGCGGTGTCCCTTGCCGTCCACCTCGGAGTAGTACGTGTAGACCAGCGAACGGTCACCGGCGGCGAGCTGCTCGGCGGCGAGGTCCATCCGCTCCTCGCCGGAGAGCCGGCCGTGGAAGGTGCCGCCGCTCAGCGCGACCTGGGTGAGCGGGGTGTGCTGGAAATTCGGCGCGGAGACCTGGCAGGTGTGGATGCCGGCGGCGTCCGCGCGCTGGAAGACCGTCGGATACGGCTGCCAGGTATACGGGTCGGTCCAGGGGTACCAGCGCAGCTGGTTCATCAGGGCGCCGGTGGCCGGGTCCTCGCAGGTGTATCCGGGCAGGCCGTGGGCGCCCGGCGGCAGACCGGTGCCGACCGACGCGAGCGAGGTGGCGGTGGTGGACGGGAAGCCTGCGGTGAGCGGGCGGCCGCTGCCGTTGAACGACGTGTCCAGGAGCGAGGTGAGAAAGGGCGCCTCTTCCGGGTGGGCCCGCAGCAGCTCCCAGCCGAGGCCGTCGATCAGGAAGACACAGGCGCGGTCGGCGGGCGCCAGCTCCATCGTCGTGGCGAGGCCGGACATCCCGAGCCCGGTGGCGATGGTGGGCAGCAGATCGGCGAGCGAACCGGTGCCGTACTGCGGTACCGGGGCGCCGAGCGGGTCGAGCGGTTCGGGTTCCGGCCAGGCGGGGGCGATGTGGACCATCAGCGGGGGCTGGGGGTGGCCGCGGTGGCCTCGGAGAGCGCCTGGGCGAAGGTGAGCGTCTCGCGCACCGAGTCCGGTCCGTCACCGGCCTCGCTGACCCGCAGCGAGAGGTCGTCGGCGGTGGAGGAGCCGGTGTAGCCGTGGTCCGCCTCGCAGTTGGGGTCGCCGCAGGCGGCGGGCTCCAGGTCCAGGCGGGCGACCGCGCCCCAGCCGATGGTGAGCACGACCTCGCGGGGCAGCTGGCCCGGGGTGTACGACTCGGGGTTGGCGACCACCCGGCTGAGTACCACGGAGGAGATCCGGCCCAGCTTGACGGACTCGGTGGAGGTGGTGGCGTACGGCGACGGGGAGGTGGCGTCGGCGGCCTGCTCGTCGGTGTGGCTGACGATGAAGCGGGTGCCGGTCAGGACCAGGACCGTGACATGGCGGCGGACCTCGTTGGCGTCGAAGGTCGTCTCCTGGTGGACGAGGTACGACGTCACGGGCTCACCGCCGACCGCGGCCTGCACCGCCTCGGCCACGAGCGTCGGGTAATAGCCGCTGCGCTCGATCGCCGCGCGCAGCCCCTGGGTCGTCGTACCGGTCTTAGCCATGGGGTCCATCTTACGGGGCGTACCGGGCCGCGAGAGCCTCAGTAGACGGGCAGCCGGCGGGGGCCGAGGTCAGTGGTGGCAGGGGCCCTGGCCAGGCGCACGGTCGCCCCCAATACGGAGAGGCCGTGCGCGGCGACGACGACCGGTTCGAGGTCGACGCCGACGACCTCGGGGTGATCGTCGACGAGCCGGGAGACCCGCAGCAGCACCTCGGCCAGTGCCGTGGTGTCCACAGGCTGGGAACCGCGCCAGCCGAACAGCAGCGGGGCGGCGCGGATCGAGCGGATCTGTTCGGTGACCTCGCGGTCGGTGGCGGGGATGAGGCGGTGGGCGATATCGCCGAGCAGTTGGGAGGGCGCCCCGGCCAGGCCGAAGGAGAGCACGGCGCCGGCGGCAGGGTCGATGGCGGCACGGATGACCGTGTCGACGCCGCGCGGCACCATCGACTGGACGACCGGGCGCAGCTCCTCCGGGGAGCCGAGAAAATCGGTCAATTCGCCGTACGTGCGGCGGAGTTCGGACTCACCGGCGATATCGAGACGCACCCCGCCGAGGTCGGCGCGGTGACGCAGATGGGGTGCGGTGGTCTTCAGGGCCACCGGATAGCCGAGGCGGGCGGCGGCGCGGACGGCGGCGTCCGGGTCGGGGGCCGGCAGGACGGGCCGGGTGTGGATGCCGTAGCGGGCGAGCAGGGCCTCGGCGTCCTGGGACGGCACGGGGACGGAGCGGCCCGTGGGGGCGTCGGGGGTGAGCCGGTCGAGGAGTCGCTCGATGTCGGCGCCGGCCGCCGCCTCCTGGATGTCGTCGTATTCGGGCACCCGGCCCGGCTCGGCGGCCTCCCGGCGCCATGCGGCATAGCGGACGGCCTCGGCAAGGGAGCGCACGGCGCGCTCGGCGGCGGGGTAGGCGGGGATACGGAGCGGCGCCGGGCGGGGCCGGGGTGGGGTGGCGGCGTCGCCGGCCGGGTCCGGCTGACGTGCGGCGAGGGTGGGCGGCGGCCCCGGGGGGCTCAGGGGGCGTGAGCGGTTCGGTGGGCCGTGCGCCGGCTGCGGGGGCTCGGCGGACCGGGCAGCGGCGGGGGTCGGGCCCGCGGGGCGGGCCGGCTCGTCCCGGGCGGGGGCCGCGGGCTCGGGCGACTGCGCGGGTGCGGGTGCGGGTGCGGGTGCGGGTGCGGGTGCGGGTGCGGCGAGTGTCTCGGCCAGATCGTCCATGGCGAGGTGGACGACCGTCACCGGCTTCTCCGGATGCGCCTCGGCGGCCGTCCGCAGCGCTGCGGCGAGTGCGGCGCCTTCGCTGTCGGCCGGGGAGACGGCGGCCCCCTCCCCCACCCAGGGGATGGCCGTGACGACCACGGCATCGCAGCCGTCGCCGGACAGCGCCTCGGCGAGCGCGGCCCGGAAGCCGTCCGGTGTCGCGGCCGAGGGCAGCACACGGGGGCTCTGCGGGCGCAGCCCTTCGGTCAGGCAGGCGTCGTAGGCGAGCAGCGCCAGCGACTCGGAGTTGCCGAGGATGGCGATGCGCGGGCCGGCCGGCAGTGGCTGGGAGGCCAGCAGCAGACCGGCATCGATCAGCTCCGTGACCGTGTCGACGCGGATCACGCCGGCCTGGCGCATCAAGGCGGCGACGGTGCTGTCGGGGACGCGGACCGTGGGCACGGCGTGGCCGGGCGGGGCAGTGCCGTTGTGCCGGGCCCCCTTGGCGACCACGACCGGTTTGACGGCGGCGGTGCGGCGGGCGAGCCGGGCGAATTTGCGCGGGTTGCCGATGGACTCCAGGTAGAGGATCACGACATCGGTGTCCGGGTCGTCGTACCAGTATTGGAGCAGGTCGTTACCGGAGACATCGGCGCGGTTGCCGGCCGAGACGAAGGCGGAGATACCCGCGATACCGCCGTCACCGGGCCCGCGCGCATGCAGTCCGCTGAGCAGCGCGATACCGATGGCACCGGACTGGGTGAACAGGCCGATGTGGCCGGCGCCGGGCATCCGGGGGGCGAGGGAGGCGTTCAACCGGACGTCGGTGGCGGTGTTGATCAGACCGAAGGCGTTGGGCCCGATGAGCCGCATACCGTACGAACGGGCCTGGCGGAGCAGGGCCCGCTGCCGCTCCCGGCCGTCCGGGCCCGCCTCGGCGTAACCGGAGGACAGGATCAGCACGCCCTGGACACCGTGTTCGCCGCAGTCGCGGACCACGTCCGGGACGCTTTCCGCGGGGACGGCGATGACGGCGAGGTCCACCGGGTCGGGGATCTCCCGCAGGGTGCGGACGGCCGGCACCTCTTCGGGCTGCAGCCGCTGCATGTCTTCGGGGAAGGCGTGGTTGACGGCGTGCACGCGCCCCGTGAAGCCCGATTCCAGGAGGCTGCGCAGCGCGGTACGGCCGACGCCGCCGGGGGCGCGGCCGGCGCCGATGACGGCGACCGAGCCCGGGGCGAGCAGCCGCTGCACGGACCGGGCCTCGGCGCGCTGCTCGCGGCCGCGCATCACGGCCATGGACTGCTCGGTCGGCTCCAGATCGAACTCCAGGCGGACCACTCCGTCTTCGAAGGTGCGCTTGTGGGTGTAGCCGGCGTCCGTGAAGACCTTGATCATCTTGGAGTTCGCGGGGAGCACCTCGGCGGCGAACCGGCGGATGCCACGCTCGCGCGCGACGGCCGCGATGTGCTCCAGGAGGGCGGAGGCGACACCGCGGCCCTGGTGGGCGTCCTGGACGAGGAAGGCGACCTCGGCCTGGTCGTCCTCGGGGTTCTTGGCGGGCAGCCCCTGGTCGTTGATCCGGTCGTAGCGGACGGTGGCGATGAACTCGCCGCCGACGGTGGCCGCGAGTCCTACCCGGTCGATGTAGTCGTGGTGGGTGAAACGGTGCACGTCACGGTCGGACAGGCGCGGGTACGGGGCGAAGAAGCGGTAGTACTTCGACTCGTCCGAGACCTGTTCGTAGAAGGAGACCAGCCGCTCGGCGTCGTCGGGGGTGATGGGGCGGATCCGCGCCGTGCCGCCGTCGCGCAGCACCACGTCGGCTTCCCAGTGGGTCGGGTACGCGTGGTCCGGCGGCTTCTGCATGCGGACAGCGTACGACCGGCCACCGACAACCGGCTCGGCGCGCGTACGCTCGGGGTGCGGGGCAGGCTGAGGATGCCGTAGGGACGTACGCTCCGGTCGACCTGCCGGACCTCCCTTGGGGAGCCCCATGGCCGCAAAAGGCCAGGACAAAGGGCTGCCCGGCACTCCCGGCAGCGTGAGAGACTGGTCTAGACAACAGTCACGACTTTGAAGGGCAACACCATGGCAGAGCGCCGCGTCAATGTCGGTTGGGCCGAGGGCCTGCACGCCCGCCCCGCGTCGATCTTCGTCCGTGCGGCCACCGCCTCCGGCGTTCCGATGACGATCGCCAAGGCTGATGGCAACCCCGTCAACGCGGCCTCCATGCTCGCGGTCCTGGGCCTGGGCGCCCAGGGCGGTGAGGAGATCGTGCTGGCCTCCGACGCCGAGGGCGCCGAAGCGGCACTCGACCGTCTGGCCAAGCTCGTCGCCGAGGGTCTCGAGGAGCTCCCCGAGACCGTCTGAGTCCCCAGAGCTTCTGCTGCTGCGGCCCCGCCGCGGCGACCGGTGACCGGTCGCCGCGGCGGGGCCGTTTCGCTGTGCCGGGACCTTCGTCGCACGGGGACCCTCGCCGTACCGGAAGCTTCGCCCCACCGGAAGCCGGCTGTACCGGAATCCGTTCGCTGCGCCCGGGATATCGGTGCGCGCGCTCGCGACCGAGCCCGTACGGGCATGACCGACCGCGACCCGGACGCAGAATTTCCGGATACCCGGATGCCCCGATATCAAAAACGGTGCCTTGATATCGAGGACGCAAAGAAGCGGGCGCTATTCCATGCCTCCGGTGCCGCACATATGACAGCGCGTATGGCAGCACAAATACACACGGAAGGTGGGCGGGGACGAAAACGCAATCCCGTACCCCGAAGCCCATTCCGCACTTCTTTGTATACGGGGCGATTGTTAAGGGCGGGCGCGGGCCGTGTTGACGGGCGGTTTCGGATCCCTCACCTCTGCCTTGGCGGGGCGACGGAGCCGGTACACCGGGAGGGAGCGCTCGACATGAGCCGCCATCAGGGCGCGGGCCCGTTCCGCATCCCCCCGGGCCACCGCGTCCAGGACCGCACCGTGTTCGTCCCACGACTCCCCTGTACGGGCGGGCAGTTCCACGATGTACACCCACTCGATCTTGCGCCGCAGCTGGGTCAGCAGCGCCGTCAGACTGGGGCTGCCGGCCGCCTGGGCCAGCGTCTCGTGGAACCATCCGTCCAGTTGGCGCAGATCCGCTGGACTGCCGTGACGGGCCCGCTCTCGGCCGAGCCGTACCAGGCCGCGGAGCACTTTGAGGTGGGCCGGGCTACGGCGGGCGGCCGCGCGGGCGGCGCCCAGCGGCTCCAACAGGGCGCGGACGTCGAGGAGATCGGCGGCCTCCTGGTCGGTGAGCTCGGCGACGCAGGCGCCCGCGTGGTGGCGGGTGGTGACAAACCCTTCGGACTGCAGGGTCCGCAGCGCTTCACGGACCGGCACCCTGGAGACGCCGTACCGGGCCGCAAGGATTTCTTCGATCAGCCGGCTCCCCGGCGCCAGCGCACCGGAGACGATGTCATCGCGAATCGCCGTGCACACCGCATGAGCGGAAATATGGCCTCGCATCTTCCGTGCCTCCGCCGTAATCCCCTGGAAACGCCGCCGGTCGGCGACTTTTCCGTGACTCTATTCGACCGGAACGCCTTTCCGGCGGACTCCGGTTATTCATGGAAATTTTTTGGCCGGAAGTTGGCGGGGGCGCGGCGTATCCCCTGCACACCGACCGCGGCGCCGGATACGCCGAAGCCCCGGCCGTGGAGCCGGGGCTTCGGGCGGATGCTCGTGCGGCGCGGGCCCCTGGAGGCGCGCAACCGGACGGGGCGGGAGATCAGACGTTGACGCCGTGCGAGCGCAGGTACGCGACCGGGTCGATGTCCGAGCCGTAGTCGGCGCCGGTACGGGCCTCGAAGTGCAGATGCGGGCCGGTGGCGTTGCCGGTGGCACCGGAGAGGCCGATCTGCTGGCCCGGGGTGACGTGCTGGCCGACCGAGACGCCGAGCGACGAGAGGTGACCGTACTGGGTGTACGTACCGTCGCTCATCTTGATCACGATGTTGTTGCCGTACGAGCCGCCCCAGCCTGCCTCGACGACGGTGCCCGTGCCGACGGCGTGAACGGAGGTGCCGGAGGCTGCGTGGAAGTCGATGCCGGTGTGGCTGCCCGAGGACCACAGGCCGCTGGAGGCCTTGTACGAGGTGGACACGTAGGAGTCCGCCACGGGGGCTACGAAGGTGTTGAGGCGCTTGCGCTCCGCCTCGCGGGCGGCGCGCTCCTTGGCCTTGCGCGCGGCCTCGACGCGCCGCTTGGCCTCCTCGGCCTGCTTCTTGGCCACGGCCTCGGCCTTCGCCTTCGCCGCCGCGGCCTCCGCTTCGGCCTGCTGCGCGTCGGCCTGGGCCGCGACGTGGTTGGCGAGCTCGTCACCGAGCACGACGGCCTGCTGCAGACCGGTGTCGTGGGTGCGGGCCTCGTCCGTGGCCGCCAGCGCCGGCGAGGCCACGGAGGCGACCACACCGCCGGCCGCGAGGGTGGCTATGCCGGCGATGTTGCGGGTCGTCCGAACGGGGCGGCTCGTACGACGGTGCTTCCCGGTGGCACGGATGAACGCCATGTACTGGCTTGTCCTTTCCCTCCTTCTCGCCTACCGGGTTAGCTGACGGGTTCGGAGCAGGAAGGTCTCCTACGGGCTCCTCCGGAGGGGAGTCCGATTCACCCCAAGGGACTCTGGGTCCCCGGCTCCCCTGGCTCGCGCCGTACGGGGACTCGGCGATGACTGTCCGGTGCCACGGTTGTGGCGGACTTGTGACGAACAGCCGGACCGACGCTAAACGGGGCAACTTTCAATCGGCAAACAGAACCGCTTTTTTGTGCGGGATGCCACAAGAACCGAGGCGCCGGCCGCAACAAACCGGACATACGGCAACTCCCGCGGCAGACCATCGCCACGGGAGTTGCTTTGTCGATATGTGACCTTCCGTCACATGAGGAAATTAGCCGCTGACGACCGTCACCTCACCGATGCCCAGCGCCTTGACGGGCTCGGCGATCTGCGCCGCATCGCCCACCAGGACCGTCACCAGCCGGTCCACGGGGAAGGCGTTGACGGCCGCCGCAGTCGCCTCGACCGTGCCGGTCTCCGCGAGGCGGACGTACAACTGCGCCTGGAAGTCGTCCGGCAGGTGCTGCTCGACCTGATCGGCGAGGGTGCCCGCGACGGCTGCCGCGGTCTCGTACTTCAGCGGCGCGACCCCGACGAGGTTCTGTACGGCGACGTCCCGCTCGTCGTCCGTCAGCCCCTCTGCCGCAAGGGTGCGCAGCACGTTCCACAGGTCGTCGAGCGCCGGGACGGTGGAGGCGGTGTCGACCGACCCGCTGATGGCGAGCAGCGAGGCACCCGTGGCCCCCTCGGGGGACGTGGGAGCGGTGGAGCGAAGCACCTGGCCGAAGGCGCGCACCCCGTAGGTGTAACCCTTCTCCTCGCGCAGAACACGGTCCAGACGGGAGGTGAGGGTGCCGCCCAGGCAGTACGTGCCGAGGACCTGTGCGGGCCACACCCGGTCGTGCCGGTCGGCACCGATACGCCCGATGAGCAGCTGCGTCTGGACGGCGCCGGGGCGGTCCACGATCACCACACGGCCGGTGTCGTCGCCGACGATCGGCGAGGCCTTCAGCGGCTCGGCCGTCGAGCCGCTCCACGCGCCGAGCGTCTCGGCGAGCGCGGCGTCCAGGTCGACCCCGGTGAAGTCACCGACGATGACGGCAGTGGCCGTGGCGGGCCGTACGTGGGCGTCGTAGAAGGCGCGGACGGCCGCGGCGTCGACGCGTCCGACGGTCTCCTCGGTGCCCTGGCGCGGCCGTGACATACGGGACGTGGCCGGGAAGAGCTCCTTGGACAGTGCCATCGCCGCACGCCGGGCCGGGTTGGCGAGCTCGTGCGGGATCTCGTCGAGACGGTTGCGCACCAGCCGCTCGACCTCGCTCTCCGGGAAGGCGGGCGCGCGCAGCGCGTCGGCGAGCAGACCGAGCGCACGCGGCAGCCGGGACGCCGGCACCTCGAGGGAGACCCGTACGCCGGGGTGGTCGGCGTGCGCGTCCAGGGTGGCGCCGCAGCGCTCCAGCTCGGCGGCGAACTCCTCCGCGTCGTGCTTGTCGGTGCCCTCGGACAGGGCACGCGCCATGATCGTGGCGACGCCGTCCAGGCCCTCGGGTTCGGCCTCCAGCGGAGCGACGAGGTTGATCTCGACGGCGACGACCTGCTGGCCGGGGCGGTGGCTGGTCAGGAGGGTGAGCCCGTTGGGCAGTTGGCTGCGGTCGGGGGCCGGGAAGGCCCACGGCCTGGGCGCGCCGCCCTGGGGCTGCGGGTGAAAGTCCATGCTGCTCACGGGGGAATCGGCGTGGGTGGTGGCGTCGCTCACTGGTCCGCCTCCCCTTCCTCGGTCTCGGCGGCGTCGGTCGGCTCGGTGGGCTCGTAGACGAGCACCGCGCGGTTGTCGGGGCGCAGCCGGGCCTTGGCGACCGCCTGCACCTCCTCTGGAGTGATGTCCAGAACGCGCCGCACGGCGGTCAGCGCCAGCTGCGGGTCGCCGAACAGGACGGCGAAGCGGCACAGTTCGTCGGCGCGGCCGCTGACCGTGGCCAGCCGGTCCAGCCATTCGCGCTCCAGCTGGGCCTGTGCCCGCTCCATCTCCTCGGGGGTCGGGCCCTCGGCGGCGAAGCGGGCCAGCTCCTCGTCGACCGCGCGCTCGATGCCGGGGACCTCCACGCCGCCGGACGTCTTCACGTCCAGCCAGCCCAGCGAGGGTGCGCCGGCCAGCCGCAGCAGGCCGAAGCCGGCCGCCACGGCGCTGCGGTCACGGCGCACCAGCCGGTTGTACAGGCGGGAGGACTCGCCGCCGCCCAGTACGGTCAGCGCGAGGTCGGCGGCGTCCGCCTCACGGGTGCCGTCGTGCGGCAGACGGTAGGCCGCCATCAGCGCCCGGGCGGGCACGTCCTCCTCGACGACTTCGCGCAGCTCGCCGCCGATGACGTCGGGAAGGGTGCCGTCCCGCGGCGGCTGCTTGCCGTCGTGCGCGGGGATCGAGCCGAAGTACTTCTCGACCCAGGCCAGCGTCTGCTCGGGGTCGATGTCGCCCACGATCGACAGGACGACGTTGTTGGGCGCGTAGTACGTCCGGAAGAACGCCCGCGCGTCCTCCAGGGAGGCAGCGTCCAGATCGGCCATCGACCCGATGGGCGTGTGGTGGTACGGGTGGCCCTCGGGGTACGCCATGGCCGTCAGCTTCTCGAAGGCCGTGCCGTAGGGGACGTTGTCGTAGCGCTGGCGGCGCTCGTTCTTGACGACGTCGCGCTGGTTCTCCATGGACTCGTCGTCGAGCGCGGTCAGCAGCGAGCCCATCCGGTCGGCCTCCAGCCAGAGCGCGAGCTCCAGCTCGTGGGCGGGCATGGTCTCGAAGTAGTTGGTGCGCTCGAAGCTCGTGGTGCCGTTGAGCGAACCGCCAGCGCCCTGCACCAGCTCGAAGTGTCCGTTGCCCTTCACCTGCGCGGAGCCCTGGAACATCAGGTGCTCGAAGAGGTGAGCCAGGCCCGTACGGCCCTTGACCTCGTGGCGGGAGCCGACGTCGTACCAGAGGCAGACCGCTGCGACCGGGGTCAGGTGGTCTTCGGAGAGCACCACGCGCAGGCCATTGGCCAGCCGGTGCTCGGTCGCTGTCAGGCCGCCGGAGCCGGCTTGTTCTGTGGCCGTGTGACCCATGGGCATGTACGTCCCTTCGATCCGCTTGCGAGGAAGTTCTGTCACTGTATGCAAGCGCGTCGGCATCTGGCGAAGTCACGGGGCGGCCGGCCCCGGACGTGCGCCGTGCGCGACCCCGCAGGAGCCGAAGGGGGAGTCGCGGTCGGCGTTGTCAGTGGCGCGGTCCACAATGGTCCGCGTCAGACTCAGACATACTCGCGGGTCGATCCCTCAGCTGGTTGACCCGACTGGTTGACCGTTGTTCGATGTCGCCTTCCCGGCATCGGCAGTAGACGCAGCAGAAGGAGCCGCAGCCGCGATGGCCCGCCGCAGCACGAAGACCCCGCCGCCGGACGACTTCGAGGAGAGGATCCTCGACATCGACGTCGTCGACGAGATGCAGGGTTCCTTCCTCGAGTACGCGTATTCGGTCATCTACTCGCGCGCCCTGCCGGACGCCCGGGACGGTCTCAAGCCCGTGCACCGCCGCATCCTGTACCAGATGAACGAGATGGGGCTCCGACCCGATCGCGGTTACGTCAAGTGCGCCCGCGTCGTCGGCGAGGTGATGGGTAAGCTCCATCCGCACGGCGACGCGTCGATCTACGACGCTCTGGTGCGCATGGCGCAGCCGTTCTCGATGCGGCTGCCGCTCGTCGACGGCCACGGCAACTTCGGTTCGCTGGGCAATGACGACCCGCCCGCCGCGATGCGGTACACCGAGTGCCGGATGGCGTCCGCGACGTCCCTGATGACGGAGTCCATCGACGAGGACACCGTCGACTTCACGCCGAACTACGACGGCCAGGAGCAGGAACCGGTCGCCCTCCCTGCCGCGTATCCGAACCTCCTGGTCAACGGCACGTCCGGCATCGCCGTCGGTATGGCGACGAACATGCCGCCGCACAACCTGGGCGAGGTCATCGCCGCGGCCCGCCATCTGATCAAGCATCCGAACGCCGATCTCGACACCCTGATGCGCTTCGTGCCGGGTCCGGACCTGCCGACGGGCGGCCGGATCGTGGGCCTCGGCGGCGTACGGGACGCGTACGAAAAGGGCCGCGGCACGTTCAAGATCCGCGCGACGGTCACGGTGGAGAACGTCACCGCCCGCCGCAAGGGCCTGGTCGTCACCGAACTCCCCTTCACGGTCGGCCCCGAGAAGGTCATCTCCAAGATCAAGGACCTGGTCGGTTCGAAGAAGCTCCAGGGCATCGCGGACGTCAAGGACCTCACCGACCGCGAGCACGGCCTGCGGCTGGTGATCGAGGTCAAGAACGGCTTCAACCCCGAGGCCGTATTGGAGCAGCTCTACAAGCTCACGCCGATGGAGGAGTCCTTCGGCATCAACAACGTCGCGCTGGTGGACGGGCAGCCGCTGACGCTGGGCCTCAAGGAGCTGCTGGAGGTCTACGTCGACCACCGCTTCAACGTGGTGCGGCGGCGCAGCGAGTTCCGGCGGACCAAGCGGCGCGACCGTCTCCACCTCGTCGAGGGCCTGCTGACGGCCCTGGTGGACATCGACGAGGTGATCCGGCTCATCCGCTCCAGCGAGAACAGCGCACAGGCCAAGGAGCGGCTGATCGAGCGGTTCTCGCTGAGCGACATCCAGACGCAGTACATCCTCGACACCCCGCTGCGCCGGCTGACCAAGTTCGACCGTATCGAGCTGGAGTCGGAGCGTGACCGGCTGCAGGACGAGATCGAGAAGCTGACGCAGATCCTGGAGTCGGACGCCGAGCTGCGCAAGCTGGTGTCCGGCGAGCTGGCCGCGGTCGCGAAGAAGTACGCCACGGACCGGCGGACGGTTCTGCTGGAGTCGGCGGGCACCTCGGTCGGCGCGGTGCCGCTGGAGGTCTCCGACGACCCGTGCCGGGTGCTGCTGTCCTCGACGGGGCTGCTGGCGCGTACGGTCGCCGGGGACGTGGCCTTCGACGCCGACGCCAAGCGCGTCAAGCACGATGTGATCGTCTCGGCGGTGCCGGCCACGACCCGCGGCGAGGTGGGCGCGGTGACGTCTCTGGGACGGCTGCTGCGGATCTCGGTGATCGATCTGCCGCACCTGCCGGAGACCGCGACGGCGCCCAGTCTCTCCGGCGGCGCGCAGTTCGCGGAGTTCCTGACGCTGGAGGACGGCGAGGAGCTGATCTGTCTCACGACGCTCGACGAGTCGTCGCCGGGCCTGGCGCTCGGCACGGAGCAGGGCGTCGTCAAACGGGTGGTGCCCGACTACCCCGCCCACAAGGAAGAGTTGGAGGTCATCACCCTCAGGGACGGGGACCGCATCGTGGGCGCGGCCGAGCTGCGCACCGGTGAGGAGGACCTGGTCTTCGTCACCAGCGAGGCGCAGTTGCTGCGCTATCCGGCGTCGCAGGTGCGGCCGCAGGGCCGGCCTGCGGGTGGCATGGCGGGCGTCAAGCTGGCGGAGGGCGCGAAGGTGATCGCGTTCGCCGCGATCGATCCGGCCTCCGACGCCATGGTGTTCACGGTCGCCGGCTCGCACGGCACGCTGGACGACTCTGTGGCGACGGCCAAGTTCACCCCGTTCGACCAGTATCCGCGCAAGGGCCGGGCGACCGGCGGGGTGCGGTGCCAGCGGTTCCTGAAGGGCGAGGACGTTCTCATCCAGGCGTGGGTGGGACCGGCTCCGGTGCGTGGCGCGGATGCCAAGGGCACCCCGGTCGAGATGCCGGAGGTGGATCCGCGGCGGGACGGCTCGGGTGTGCCGCTGATGAAGCCGGTGGCAGCGCTGGCGGGGCCGGTGTAATCAGGCGCGTGACGGATGCGGGTGACGCCGTCGGGCCGGTGGAGGACCGGCCCGACGGCGTCAGCCGTCTTCGGAGTCCTCGCGCGCGGCCACGTACCGCAACACGCCCCACATGCTGTTGTGGTCGGCGTCCGACGGTGCGCTCTCGCGGCAGTTGTCCAGTTCCTTGTGCAGGGCCGGTGCATCGATGCCGCTGCCGATCATGACGAGCTGGGTGCACCGCTCCTCGCCCTTCGGCCACGGTGCGGGATAGAAGCGCAGGAAGTCTCCGACGGCGTGCACCGTGAACTTCTGGCGGTTCTCCGGTACGTCGAAATGGACGAAGCCTTTGATGCGGTAGAGACCGGCGGGACGGCTGTCGAGGAAGTCCATGAGGCGGCGCGGGTGCATCGGCTCGGCGGAGGTGAACTCCACGCTCTGATAGGCGGTATGGAGGTGACCTGCGTGGTGGGTGTGGCCGGGGTGGTCGCACTCGTCGTCCGAGCCGTGCGCGGTGTCCTCGCTCGCCGCGGTCTCGCGCAGCAGGTCCTCGAAAGACAGCTGGCGTACGGCCGCGTCGTAGTCCTCACCCGGTCCACGGTCGAAGAACAGCTCGGGATCGATTTGCCCGTACGCCGTGCAGATCACGGGCCGGCCGGGAGCAAGGTCCGCGAGCGTCTCCATCAGGTGCTGCCGCGCCGCATCGCCGATGCGATCGGCCTTGTTGAGCACCACGATGTCGGCGATACCCACATGCCGGTCCAGTTCCGGATGCCGGGCCCTGGTGTCCTCGAACTCCGCGGCGTCGACGAGCTCGATCAGCCCGCCGTAGACGATCCGGTCGTTGTCGCTGGCGAGGATCATCCGGATGAGTTCCTGCGGCTCGGCCAGCCCGCTGGCCTCGATGACGATCACATCGATCCGGGCGGCGGGTCGCGCGAGCCGCTCCAGGTAGGTGTCCAGCTCGCTGGTGTCGACCGCACAGCACAGGCAGCCGTTGCCGAGCGAGACCATCGAGTCCACCTGCCCGGCGACGGTCATGGCGTCGATCTCGATGCTGCCGAAGTCATTGACGATCGCACCGATACGGGTGCCGTCGCCGTTGCCGAGGAGATGGTTGAGCAACGTGGTCTTGCCCGACCCGAGGAAGCCCGCGAGCAGGACGACCGGGATCTGTTGCGTGGCCAAGGGAGCGCCTCCATGGTGCGGGTGGCGGGCCGCGCGGACCGGCGGCGGACGAGCTGCCGATCGTAACGGAATGCCTGCGCCGCGAGCCCGGCCCGCCCCCGCACCACCTACGGACCGCCCCGCTAGCGGGACGCGACGACGGGCAGCGGCTGTGGCGGGGGCGGGCCGACGTACCGGGCCGCGGGGCGAATGATCTTCGAGTCCTCGGCCTGCTCCAGAATGTTGGCGCTCCAGCCCACCACGCGGGCCGCGCAGAAGGTGGGCGTGAACATCTCGCGCGGCAGCCCGCACAGTTCCATGACGACCCCCGCGTAGAGCTCCACATTGGTGTGCAGCTCACGTCCGGGCTTGAGCTCGGCCAGCAGCTCTTCGACCCTCGCCTCCACCTGGACGGCAAAGTCCACCAGCGGCCCGCCGAACTGTTCGGCGATACCTCGGAGCATCCTGGAGCGCGGATCCTCGGTGCGGTATACGGAGTGGCCGAACCCCATGATCCGGTCCCCGCTCAGGACGCGGTCGCGGATCCAGGGGGCGATGCGGTCGGGTGTGCCGATGGCGTCGAGCATGTCCAGGGCTCGACTGGGCGCACCGCCGTGCAGTGGTCCGGAGAGGGCACCGACGGCACCGACGAGGCAGGCCGCAAGATCGGCGCCGGTGGAGGCGATGACGCGGCCGGTGAAGGTCGACGCGTTGAAGCCATGGTCGATGGTGGAGATCAGATACGCCTCGATCGCCCGGACCCGGTCGGTCTCCGGCTCGTCGCCGGTGAGCATGTGGAGGTAGTTGGCGGCGTAGCTCAGATCCGAGCGGGGCTCGACGGGCTGCAGGCCACGGCCGAGCCGGTGGAGCGCGGTGACCAGGGTCGGTACGGCGGCGCATGCGGCGAGCGCGTCGGCACGTCGGCGGTCGGCGTCGATGTCGTACAGCGGCCGGAAGCCGGCCGTCGCGCCGAGCAGGGACAGCGCGGTGCGCAGCCCGGCGAGGGGGCCGGAGGGCACACCGGCACGGGCGAGGGCGGGCAGCGCCTCGCGTACGGCCGCGGGCAGTGTGCGCAAAGCGGCGGTCTCGGCGCTGAAAGCCGCGAGCTGCGCCGCGTCGGGCAGCTCCCCGTGGAACATCAGGTACCAGACATCCTCGAAAGTACGGGCCGTCGCCAGCTCGACGGCGGAGTACTGGCGGTAGTGGTAAAAGCCCTCGATTCCCCGGACGTCGCCCACCTGGGTCTCGGTGATGACGACGCCCGCAAGCCCACGGGGCGCGTCGATCGGTGTGTTCGCCTCGGCGCTCGGCATTGCTGATCTCCTTGCTCTTCCTCACCTGAATGTTGATCCGACTGTCTATGCTTGATTCAAGTATTGTCAATATTGATTGAATCAATGTGGATGAGTCTGGATACGGTGAGCCCATGGCGGATCGAGGCACGGCACAGGACACAGGCGGGCAGCGGCTGAGCACCCGAGAGGCAGCCGACCGGCTGGGCGTGAAGCCGGAGACGGTGTACGCCTATGTCAGCCGCGGCCAGCTGACCAGCCGTCGCGCGCCGGGCGCCCGCGGCAGCACCTTCGATGCGAAGGAGGTCGACGCGCTCGCCCGGCGTGCGGGCCGCCGTGAACCCTCCGCCTCCGGCAGCGAGTTGGCGGTCAGAACGGGCATCACACTGATCGACCGCGACCACTGCTATTTCCGCGGCGTCGACTCTTCGGAACTCGCCGCCCACTACAGCTACGAAGAAGTAGCCGAGTGGCTGTGGACCGGCGAGCTGCGCCCCGGCATTCGCTTCACGGCCCCACCGGACGCGCTGTCGGCCGCCCACCACGCCGTACAGGCACTGCCGGCCCACAGCGGACCGATGGACCGCCTACGGGTCGCCGCGATCGCTGCGGCGACCGCTGACCCGCTCCGATTCGATCTGTCCGAGGACACCGTCGTCGGCACCGCCCGCAGCCTCATCCCGACGCTTGTCGACGCTCTGCCGGCGCACAGCCCCGAGCAGAGCGCTGCCGGCCCTCTCGCCACGCGTCTCTGGTCACGGCTGACCGCGGAACCCGGCGACGCCGCGGCGCTCCGCGCTCTGGACGCCGCGCTGCTCCTGCTCATCGACCACGACCTCGCCGCCTCGACGTTCGCGGTACGCGTCGCCGCCTCCGCCCGCGCCCACCCGTACGCGATTGTCTCGGCGGGCTTCGGGGCGCTGGACGGCGTGCTGCACGGCGCGGCAAGCGGACTCGCCCACCGGATGCTGGTGGAGGTGCGGGACCGGGGCAGCGCGACTGCCGTGGTCGCCGACCACCTGCGCACCGGCCGCCGGGTCCCGGGGCTCGGTCATCGCCTCTACCCGGGTGAGGACCCGCGAGCCCGCACGCTGTTCCGATTCCTGGAGGAGGTACCGCAAGCCCGCCCCGCCCTCCAGGCGGCCCGACAAGTGGTCACCACCACGGCCCGGCACACAGAGCTGCACGCCAATGTCGACCTTGCGCTGGCCGTACTGACCGTATCGACAGGCATGCCGGCGGAGGCAGGCGAGACCATCTTCGCCATCGCCCGCACCGCCGGCTGGATCGCCCACGCCTTGGAGGAATACGCCGAACCGCCCCTCCGCATGCGCCCTAGCGGCCAGTACCACGGCCCCCGCCCGCCGCAGCCGCTGCCGTGACTCGAGGCTGCCGCAGGGAGGTCGCTCCGGGCGATGCCAGGACTCTGGCAGCACCGGCGCCGATGCCGGAGTCCCGGCCTCGCCGGACCTCACTCGAGGGGGCACTCGTCATCACCGCGGGACGGCTGGTTCTCCATCGCCCCGTTGGACACCCACCCGGCACCCGACGCGGGACAGATGAGGTTAGGCTCACCTATGTGAGTACCTGCGCCACCGCTTCTCGTGAATCGGCCGAATCTCTCGCCGGGACCGCGGCCCCTGCCCGGACCTGGCTGCTCATTGAGCAGCCGGGGCCCTGGGGCACCCATGCGCTGGCGGACAGTCACCTCGACCCTGACGTCGGCCGGGCCTTGGAGGCCGCGGCAGAGGGAACGGGCGTACGCGTCGCCCTGATCCGCCGACCGGGACGCCATGCCGACCGCCACGGCACCTCCCGGCGGCGGCTGTTCCTGGCACACACCGCGCCGGGACGGTCCTGGATCCGTACGACCACCGTCACCGACCCGCGGGCGGCCCTCGGGCTGAACTTCGCGGCCCTGGGAGCGGGAGAGCACCACGGTCTCTGGGAGCCGTACATCGGTGAGCCGCTGGTCCTGGTGTGCACCAACGGCAAGCGGGACCGTTGCTGCGCCCTGCTCGGCCGCCCGCTGGCCGCCGAGCTCGCCGCCGGCGGAACCGAGGCCTGGGAGGTCACCCACATCGGGGGCCACCGCTTCTCCCCCACCCTTTTCGTCCTCCCCTACGGCTACGCCTACGGACGTGCCTCCGCCCCCCTGGTCAAGGAGGCCGTGGAAACGGCGCGCGACGGACGGATCACGATCGACCACGCCCGCGGCCGCTCGGCCTGGGACCGGCCCGGCCAAGCCGCCGACCTTGCGGTCCGTGAGCTGATCGGGGAGGACACGGCGGACGCACTCGACGTCGTACGGACCGACACGGTGTGGCCCGAACCGAGGTCGGCCGACAGCCTGACGTCCGGCGGTGCGGCCCTTGCCGGAGCCTCCGCCGTCTGGGCGGTTACCGTGGCGCACTCCGACGGCCGCATCTGGCAGGTGATCGTCGAACAGCGGGCCGACGGTGCTCCGGCGCCCGCCAGCTGTGGTGCGCCGCTCGGTCCACCGGCGCGCATGGCGGTTGTCTCGATCAGTGCGGCGAGCAGCATGCCGCAAAGGGCGGCCCAGGCCGTCGGCAGATGACTTGGCGGGCTCCCCGAGACGGTCACCGCGTGCTTCACCACTCTGCGCTCGCCCACCCCGCGATGCCGCCTCAGGAGACAGGCACGGGCCCTCGTGCGGGCCCCTCCGCCGCCCACCCGGAAGTCGACGGGCGATCCGGCTACATGCGGCCCCGCCGGTCGCGCGAACGGCACCCGGCAGCGGGCGACTGCTCCACGACCAAGTGAATCGGCAGACCAGACGCACCGACCAACTGCGCCGGGACCGTCCGCCCGCTCCCCACCGACCGAACGGCACTCGTCCCTCCCTCCTCCACGATTTGCACCACGTCCCGTGGCTGCTGCTCTCCCCCGTCGACCGCATGACCGCTCCCTTCCGCACGCCCCATCGCGCACCACGTACCGCCCCAGTCGGTCCGCACCCCGGCGCAAGACCCACCCACCTGCTCACCATGCGAGGTTATGCGCGCGCAATCCGCGACCGAAAGGTCTGTGGATAACTGCTTCCAGCTCTCGCCCTGCCTCGTTGACGTGGGCTTGACCTGCGCCTTCGTCGCTGGAGTCAACCCTCTGCCACCGATCGGCGAGACGCGCTGACTCCACCGGCGCCGACGTATCGACAGCCTCCCTCCCGCTGGGAATTGCTCGGATGAGTCGAGGAGCCGCGGGTCGAGGGCCGAGCGCTCCGAGCGCGATGAACCGACGGGCGGCCGTGCATCACGGCACTGTCGTTGCTGCGGTGGTTGCCGGCGTTGCGATGTAGGCGATCTTGATGCTGCGGGCGTTCTTCCTGCTCGCCGCCGGTCAGGCGGCAGTGCGCCTCACGTGCTGCGGCTCGCGATGGGGCGGGGCACCTTGCACGTCGCCGCCCGGACACCCTCCGAATTCGCTCCGTCAGGTATTACCAGCCGACCCATCTCCCCGCTTACTGTTCGTTCATATGGGCGAGAAGGAAGCGTCGGTCCCGCGCCCGAGCGCCGCAGAGCACTCGGGTTCCGCGCCGTTTCCCACCGAGACGGCCTCTGGGGCCCCCAGCAACGAGCCGCTCAGCAACCTGCACACGACTGACGGTCTGCGGGCTCCCGACACCCGGGCCCTGGTCGAGCACGGCCCCACCGACCACGCAAAGCGCCGGACAAGGCCACGGCTGGGTTGGCCGCGGCGGGTTTTCTCCCAGGTACTGATGGTGCAGCTGGCCATCGCAACCGGTGTCACAGCCCTGGCGACCGGCCTGTTCCTTGCCCCGCTCAGTGCGCAGCTCGACGACCAGGCAATGCGCCGCGCCCTCGCCATCGCACAGACCACCGCGGCCGAGTCTCGCCTTGACGATGCCCTGGAGTCCTCCCGTCCGACGCGCCACGGCCCCGTACAGCACGAGGCGGAGCGGATTCGCGCGGCGACCGGCGCCGAGTACGTGGTGATCATGGATAAGCAGGGGGTGCGCTGGTCGCATACCGACCCCGATGAGATCGGCCGCCACGTCTCGACCGATCCCAGCGTCGCGCTCTCCGGCCAGGAGGTGATGCAGATCGACGAGGGCACCCTCGGCCGGTCCGCGCGCGGCAAGGTCCCGCTCCGTGACGAGGCCGGCAAGGTCGTCGGCGCCGTCTCCGTCGGCATCGCGTACGAGAGCGTGCAGGAACGGCTGCTCTCCACCGTCCCTCAGTTGCTCGCCTACGCGGGCGGAGCGCTCGCCGTGGGCGCGCTCGCCGCCTATCTCGTCGCCCGCCGGCTCCAGCGCCGCACCCACGACCTGGCGTTCTCCGACATCTCCGCGTTGCTCGTCGAGCGGGAGGCGATGCTGCACGGCATCCGGGAAGGGTTCCTCGCTCTCGACAAGAACGGCCGCATCCGCCTGCTGAACGACGAGGCGCAGCGCCTCCTGGATCTCCATGCCGAGGACACCGGCCGCCCGCTGGACGCGGTCCTGCCTCCCAGCCGTACGACGGACGTCCTGGCAGGCCGAGTTTCGGGGGCGGACCTACTGGCTGTCAGCGGGCACCGGGTTCTGGTGGCGAACCGCATGCCGACCGACGACGGCGGTGCCGTGGTCACGCTGCGCGACCGTACCGAGCTGGAGCGGCTGGGGCGCGAACTGGACGGCACCCGTGGCCTCATCGATGCCCTCCGTGCCCAGGACCACGAGCACGCCAACCGGCTGCACACCCTCCTCGGCCTGCTCGAACTCGGGCTGCACGAGGAGGCCGTGGAGTTTGTGACGCAGGCCGTGGGCGTGCATCACGCGACCGCCGAGCAGGTCACCGAGCGCATCCACGATCCGCTTCTCGCTGCCCTGCTGGTGGGCAAGGCCACGGTCGCCACCGAGCGCGGCGCCTCCCTGCGCGTCTCCCCCCGTACACACCTGCCCGACCGCCTGGTCGACCCGCACAGCCTGGTCACCGTCCTCGGCAACCTCGTCGACAACGCACTGGACGCCACGTCGGGTGAGCGTGACGCGCAACTGGAGGCGGAGGTCCGCGCCGACGGCCGCACCGCCGTCGTGCGCGTCAGCGACAACGGACCGGGCGTGCCCGAAGAGCGTCGCGGGGAGATCTTTACCGAGGGCTGGACAACGAAGGAACCGCCGGCCCACGGACAGCGCGGCATCGGCCTCGCGCTCGTACGGCGTCTCGCTGAGCGCTACGGAGGCAGTGTCGAGGTGGGCGAACGCCCCGGTGGCGGAGCGGTGTTCACCGTGACGGTCCCCGACGCACTGTCCGAGGAGCTTCCCGAAGCGCCTGAGGCAACCCTCCAGGAAGCAGTCACGGACACCCACACCACCAGACGGTTCGAAGGGGGCACTCGTCGCCCCGACGCCTCCACGGAGGCCGCCAGATGATCGACGTACTGGTCGTGGACGACGATGTGCACGTCGCGAAGATCAACGCGGCCTATGTCGCGAAGATCGACGGCTTCCGTGTCAGTTGCCTCGCGCACACGGCCGCTGAGGCCCTTGCCGCCCTTGAGGCCCACTCCGTCGATCTGATCCTTCTGGACCACTACCTCCCCGACAGGACAGGACTCCAACTGGTCGGCGATCTGCGACGGCGCGGCCTGGTCACCGACGTGATCATGGTGACGGCGGCGCGCGATATCGCCACCGTGCAGGCCGCGATGCGCCACGGTGCGCTGCAGTACCTCGTCAAGCCGTTCACCTTCGCAGGCCTGCGCTCCAAATTGATGGGATACGCGGCGCTGCACCGTACCTTTGCGGGCGGTGGGCAGGCCGAGCAGTCCGAAGTGGACCGGATCTTCGGGGCGTTGGGATCCGCCAACGCGGGTCCCGCCGAGTTGCCGAAGGGGCACTCCACCGCCACCGCCGACCGGGTGCGCTCGGTTCTGCGCTCCGCGGACGCCCCGCTGTCGGCGCAGGACGTGGCCCTCCAGGCAGGGCTGAGCCGGCAGACCGCACAGCGCTACCTCAAACTCCTGGAACGCACCGGGCGGGTACGCCTCACGCTCAAGTACGGCGAGACGGGCCGCCCCGAGCACCGCTACATATGGGTCTAGTCAGGGACGAACGCCACGCTGAGCCGACGGGCACCGGCAAAACCGGGGCACACGGGTAAGGCGTGGCAGCCACGCATCACGCGACTGCGGCGCCCGTCCGCTCCATAGGTCCGGTCCGGCCCTGGCCTGGCCTGGCCTGGCCAGGCCAGGCCAGGCCAGGGCCGGACCGGACCGGACCGGACCGGACCTGTCGAAATGTATCGAACAGGCCTAGGCTGCCCCTGCCCCTGTCAGCGCCCGTACCTCCGTCTCTGCATGCCGTGCCCCGTCGGCGGCCTCCGGGGAGAGCACCGTTCCCAGCCACCCCATCAGGAAGCCCAGCGGGATCGAAACGACACCGGGGTTGTCGAGCGGGAAGAAGGCGAAGTCCATTCCGGGGAAAATGGAGTCATGGCTGCCGGAGACCACCGGTGAGAGAACGACAAGAGTGATCGCCGGAATCAGGCCGCCGTATACGGACCAGACCGCGCCCCGGGTTGTGAAGCGGCGCCAGAAGAGCGTGTACAGCAGGACCGGAAGATTGGCCGATGCGGCAACGGCGAACGCCAGGCCCACCAGGAAGGCGACGTTGAGGTCCTGGGCGAGCAAGGCGAGGCCGATGGCGACCGCGCCGACGGCCACCGCTGCGATGCGCGCCACGGTCACCTCGGCACGCTGGGCGTCCTGCGCCGAGCCCCGCGGACGCCGTAGCGAGGCGTACAGGTCGTGCGCGACGGAAGCCGACGAGGCGAGCGTGATGCCGGCGACCACGGCCAGGATGGTGGCGAACGCGACTGCCGCCACCACGGCGAAGAGAACGGTGCCGCCGGTCGAACCCGCGCCGCCTCCCAGATCGAGGGCCAGCAGCGGGACGGCGGTGTTGCCGGCCGTATTGGACGTCCGGACGGCGTCACTGCCGAGTACCGCCGCAGCGCCGAAGCCAAGCACGATGGTCATCAAGTAGAAGCCACCGATCAGCCCGATGGACCAGACGACGGATCGACGGGCGGAACGCGCCGTGGGGACGGTGTAGAAGCGGGAGAGGATGTGCGGCAGCCCGGCGGTGCCCAGAACCAGCGCGATGCCGAGGCTGATGAAGTCCAGCCGAGAGATCCAGTCCTCACCGTATTTGAGGCCCGGTGCGAGGAAGTCGCGGCCGTGGCCGCTGCGTTCGGCGGCGGTGTTCAGCAGGACGTTGAAGTCGCCGTGAAACCGGACCAGCACCAGGACGGTCAGAGCGATGGCGCCACCCATGAGGAGCACGGCCTTGACGATCTGGATCCAGGTCGTGGCGCGCATCCCGCCGAAGGCGACGTAGATCACCATCAGGGCACCGACTCCGATCACCATCCAGGTACGGGCCTGCTGGCCCGCGCCCCCCAGGAGCAGGGCGACCAGACTGCCGGCCCCGACCATCTGCGCCACCAGATAGAGCACCGACACGGTGACGGAGGCCGCCCCGGCCGCAATACGGACGGGACGTTCCCGCATCCGGGCTGCGACGACATCGGCGAGGGTGAACCTGCCGCAGTTACGGACCAGTTCGGCGACGAGGAAGAGAACAACGAGCCAGGCAACGAGGAAGCCGACCGAGTACAACAGGCCGTCGTAACCGAAGAGGGCGATCAGCCCGGAAATCCCGAGGAAGGAGGCGGCCGACATGTAGTCGCCCGCGATGGCGAAACCGTTCTCCATCGGAGAGAAAAGCCTCCCTCCTGCATAGAACTCTTCGGCGGAGCCGTGCCTGCGACGGCTCACCCAGGTGGTGATCGCCAGGGTGATGGCGATGAACACGCTGAACAGAACCCAAGCGAGGGCCTGGTGGTCGTCGGTCACCGTACGTTCCCTCCGGTGAGCTCCTGGGTTTCCCAGCGAATGTCGAGCGCCGCACTGTCCCTGCGCAGTCGGGCATGGCGCGCGTACGCCCAGGTGAGCAGGAATGTCGTGGCGAACTGACCGAGTCCGGCCAGCATCGCGATATTCAGGGCGCCGGCGACGCGGTGGGCCATGAGGCCGGGCGCGGCGGTCGCCGCGATCACATAGGCGAGGTACCAGGCCAGAAAAATCGCCGTGCCGGGCAGGACGAACCGCCGGTAGCGGCGGCGCACCTCCTGGAAGGCCACGCTCCTTTGCACCGCAAGATAGATCTCGTCATGCGGCGCGGACCGCTCGTCTTCCGGTACCGGTACCGGCCGGGGTGACTGACTGCTGCCCCACTCGGCCGCTGCCTCCGCTGCGCCGTCCAGCTCGCCCCACCCGGAGGCGAGAGAGTCGTACCAGGGGTCATCGAGCCGCACGCCCCCTGATTCACCGGCCGAGCGGCCGTCCTGCTTGTCCACCGAACTCTCCTTGGTGCACGGGGCTGTTGTCCGTGCGACCCAAGGTTGGACAGAAAGGAAGATCCGGGACTCTTCATTCCGAACCCTTCACCCCATCAGGTGATGGGCTATCCGGGCGGCTGCGCCAGGCCGTGACGGTACGCGTAGTGGATGGCTTGGGCCCTGTCCCGCAACCCTGCTTTGGCGAAGAGATTGTTGATGTGGGTCTTCACCGTCGCGGTGGAGACGTGCAACGTCCGCGCGATCTCCGGATTGGACTGGCCCTCGGCGACCAGCCGCAGCACCTCCACCTCGCGGGCGGTCAGGCCGTCCGGAGGCGCCTGCGGCGGTTGCGGCAGGGGCCGTACGGGCTCCGCGACCCGCTCCAGCAGCCTGCGCTGGATCTTGAGCGACAGACCGGCTTCGCCCGAGAGCACACCGTCGATGGCACGGACGATCTCATCGCCGTCCGCGTCCTTGGTCAGATAGCCACGGGCGCCGGCCTGCAGTGCGGGAAAGAGCGAGTCGTCGTCCGCGTAGGTGGTGAGCACCACGACCTGGGTACCGGGGTGCTCGGCACGGATGCGCCGGGTGGCCTCGACACCGTCACAGCGTGGCATGCGCAGGTCCATCAGTACGACGTCGGGATGGAGTTCGGCGACGAGCCGGATGGCGTCCGCACCATCCGCGGCCGATCCGACGACCTCGATGCCCGGCAGCAGTCCCAGCAGCATCACGATGCCCTCACGCACCACCGTCTGGTCATCGGCGACCACGACCCGTGCCACTGTGCGCGCCGTCATACAGGAACCCGCAGCTGCACCACGAAACCCTTCTCGTCGGGGCCGGAATCCAGCGTTCCACCAAGAAGTTCGGCACGCTCCCGCATCCCGAGCAGACCGTATCCGGAGCCGCTGCCCCCGAGCTCGCCGGGCTTACCGCGGCCGCCGAAGTCACGCACCTCCAGCCCCACGCTGCCCCTCCCGTACTCCAGCCGCACGCTCACCCGTGCCCCCGGTGCGTGCTTGCGTACGTTCGTCAGCGCCTCCTGGGCGACCCTGCGGACCGCGAGGCCGGCCTCCGCCGGCAAGGCACGCCCCTCGCCCGCCACCTCCAGCTGAATGCCCTCAGCGGCCGCCAGGCGGCGCAGAAAGTCCTCGACCGGGATCACCTCCCCTCGTAGCGCGGAAAGCGCCTCACGGGTACCGTCCAGCCCTTCACGGGCCATCCCCCGGCACGCCACCACCCTGTCCAGGAGCTGATCACGGTCCGCCTCGAGATCGGCGCTGCGCTGGATCAGCTGCCGCGCCGCCTCCAGGTGCACCAGCTGGGCGCTGAGACTGTGGGCAAGAACGTCGTGGATCTCGCGTGCGATCCGCCCGCGTTCGGTGAGCGCCGCCGATTCGGCCTCCGCCTTGCGGGCGGCCCGCTCCTGGGCCAGCAGCCGCTGGGCGTTGCCGCGAGCCTCGGCATCCAGCCGTACGACATAGCCCGCCAGCGCCAGACCCACGGTGGTCGTGGTGGTCGCGATCCAGTTGTCGTGGTCCAGCGCTGCGTACGCGCCGAGGGCTGCGGCGGCGCACGGTACCGCGGCGCTCAGCGGAAGCCGCTCCATGGCGATGACGGCACCGGCGCACCACAGGACGATCGCGGGCACCCGCGCCCCGGCGAAATCGAAGCCGAAGGCCGCCGCCTCCAGTACGGCGAACAGCCCGATGGACGGCCACAGACGGCGTGCCAGCGTCGTCCGGAAGAAGCCGCGGAAGACCAGGACGGTGACGGCCATGCCGGCACACGCCGCCACCCGCCCCCAGCCGGTGAAGCCCGGCCCCGTCAGGGTGATCCACACCAGGCCGGCGAGCACTACGACACGCACCGCTCGGCCGATCCACACCCGGGCGCCGCTGACGCCCTCACGGGACAGTGACTCCCGCAGGGGCCATCTCGTCCAGGAGTTCAGCGGCACGTACGGTCCTTTCGAGGGCGCGCGGGGGGCGTCAGCCCGCAACGGGGACACGGTACGTCTGCTGCAGGGCCTGGGCCCGCCAGGTGGTGACACCGGCACGGGTCAGCAGCATCGCCGCAACGGAGAGCATGGTGGCCGCGCTGCCCTGGTGGACCCCCATGGCCGCCGCGATGCCCATGAGACCGAGCCTCAGCACCATGCCGCACAGCCACACACCGGCCGCCGCCCAGCCTCCTTTGCTCCAGACCGCGCCGTCCGCGTCCGTCCAGATGCGTGTCGTCCACGCCCAGCCGACGCCGCAGGCCAGCCCGATAAGGATCTCCACGCCGAGCAGGACGGCGGACGCCGCGTGGTACCCGGGGTCCAGGAGACCGGGCTGCCGCACCGCCAGGACCGTCAGGACGACCGGTATCAGCCACCACTTCTTGCCCTCCGACGAGACACGCTGCGCCGTGAATTGCCGGACGAACACCCATGCAACCGCCGCGGTGATCACAACGATGTTGAGCAAGCCGCTCATGACCTAGGCCCTCCGTGGGACGGGGAATTCGACGTTTCCGACGCTACGGAGCGGTATCGACGGCCGGATCGGAGCCAGGGTGGGGGCCGGGTGGAAATGCCACGGGCGCCCGTCCACCCAGGGGTGGAGAGGCGCCCGTCGGGAGCTGCGGTCCGGTCAGGTGTCGATGCGCGAACGGTCCAGAGTGGACGCGGAGTTGGTGATGAACTCCTTACGGGGGGCGACTTCGTTGCCCATGAGGAGGTCGAAGGCCTTCTCCGCCGCTTCTAGATCGCTGATGTTGATGCGGCGCAGGGTGCGGTGGCGCGGGTCCATGGTCGTCTCGGCGAGCTGGTCGGCATCCATCTCGCCCAGGCCCTTGTAGCGCTGGATGCTGTCCTTGTAGCGGACCTTCTTGCGCTGGAGCTCGAGCAGCGTCTGGCGCAGCTCGTTGTCCGAGTAGGTGTAGATGTACTTTTCCTGACCCTTTTTGGGGTTGATCAGTTCGACCCGGTGCAGCGGCGGGACGGCGGAGAACACCCGGCCCTGTTCGACCATGGGCCGCATGTAGCGCTGGAAGAGAGTCAGCAGCAGGCAGCGGATGTGCGCGCCGTCGACGTCCGCGTCGGCCAGGAAGATGACCTTGCCATAGCGGGCGGTGTCGATGTCGAAGGTGCGACCGGATCCGGCCCCTATGACCTGGATGATGGAGCCGCACTCGGCATTCTTGAGCATGTCCGAAACCGATGACTTCTGGACATTCAGAATCTTGCCGCGGATCGGCAGCAGCGCCTGGAATTCCGAGTTCCGGGCCAGCTTTGCGGTGCCCAGCGCCGAGTCGCCCTCGACGATGAAGAGTTCGCTGCGGTCGACGTCGTCACTGCGGCAGTCCGCGAGCTTGGCGGGCAGCGAGGAGGACTCCAGCGCCGTCTTCCGCCGCTGGGCCTCCTTGTGCTGACGGGCTGCGATGCGCGTCCGGGCCGCGGCGACGATCTTCTCCATGACGGCGCGCGCCTGCTGCTTGTCGTCCCGCTTCGTGGAGGTGAGGAACGACTTGAGTTCCTTGCTCACCACCTGGGCGACGATCCGCGAGGCGGCGGAGGTGCCGAGCACCTCCTTGGTCTGGCCCTCGAACTGCGGCTCCGCGAGTCGTACGGTCACGACGGCGGTGAGGCCCTCCATTGCGTCGTCCTTGACGACATCATCCTCGGCGACGCGCAGCAGCTTGCTCGACCGCAGCACCTCGTTGACCGTCTTGGCGATCGACCGCTCGAAGCCGGAGACGTGGGTGCCGCCCTTGGGCGTCGCGATGATGTTGACGAACGACTTGACCGTCGCGTCGTAGCCGGTGCCCCAGCGCAGCGCGATGTCGACGCCCAGTTCCCGGGTGACCTCGGTGGGTGTCATGTGGCCGCGGTCGTCGAGGACCGGCACGGTCTCCTTGAAGGTGCCCTGGCCGGTCAGCCGGAGCACGTCACAGACGGCCTTGTCCTGCGCGAGGTACTCACAGAATTCGCTGATGCCGCCGTCGTAGCGGAACGTCTCTTCTGTCTTGCCGGCGCCGTCGATGCCCCGCTCGTCGCGGACGACCAGGGTCAGACCGGGTACGAGGAACGCGGTCTGGCGGGCGCGGGCGTGCAGCGTCTCCAGGGAGAGCTTGGCGTCCTTGAGGAAAATCTGCCGGTCGGCCCAGTAGCGCACCCGGGTGCCGGTCTTCGTCTTGGCGATCCGCTTGCCCTTGACCAGGCCGTTGCCCGGGTCGAAGGGGGCGTCGGGGCCCGATTCGGTGAAGATGCCGGGGACGCCGCGACGGAAGCTGATCGAGTGCGTCTTGCTGCTGCGGTCCACCTCGACGTCGAGCCGGGCGGAGAGGGCGTTGACGACCGAGGCGCCGACGCCGTGCAGGCCGCCGGAGGCCGCGTAGGAGCCGCCGCCGAACTTTCCGCCGGCGTGCAGCTTGGTCATCACGACCTCGACGCCACTGAGGCCGGTCTTGGGCTCGACGTCCACGGGGATGCCGCGGCCGTTGTCCCTGACCTCCACCGACCCGTCGTCGTGGAGGATCACCTCGATGTGGTCGCAGTAGCCGCCCAGCGCCTCGTCGACGGAGTTGTCGATGATTTCCCACAGGCAGTGCATCAAGCCGCGACTGTCCGTCGAGCCGATGTACATACCGGGGCGCTTCCGGACGGCCTCGAGCCCCTCAAGGACGAGCAGATGCCGCGCGGTGTAGTTGGAACCGTCCCGGTCTGCCCCGGTCAGCACTGCGGTGGACGGCACGGACATCTCGGCGGTCACGCGGTTCGCTCCTCGCTGAATTTCTGGCAGCCCGCATTCCGCGGACTCGGTTGTGGCGGTGTCGCCCGTCAGAGGGTACCGAGGCCTGGTAGAGCCGATGTGACGCCACCCGTAAGCATGCCCATGGTAGTAGAATTTCGCTCGTACGTTCGATCCCTCGATGGGGTGACGTCCGAGTGACGTGCACATCACGTTCCCTTCGAGGCATGAACCATTTAGGCTCCGGGCACGTCCTCATCAACAACCGGCAAGCCAGCCGGGAGGACAAGAGATCCAACAACCAACGTGAATCAGACCACCACGCAATACGGCTCATTCGCCGCCACCCGGCAGCACCCGGCCTCCTCCGAGAATTTTTTCGAGGAAAAGGCACGAGCGGGAACGTTTTCGGCCTGGTTGGATGTTGACCCTGGTACGACAGCTCGTCGAGCTAGAGAAGAGGCGACGTGACTACTGTTCTGACACCCGCGAGCCCGCTGACGGCCGCTGACCGCTGCGACCGCTGCGGCGCCCAGGCATACCTGCGCGTCGTCCTGATGTCCGGCGGAGAACTGCTCTTCTGCGCCCACCACGGTCGCAAGTTCGAGCCAGAACTCAAGAAGATCGCCGCGGAAATACAGGACGAGACGGAGCGGCTGACCGCTTCTCCGGCGTCCGCGTCCGATGAGGAACGCTGACACTTCGCATCCACGACGAGCGAGCAGCGGCCCAGCGCCGTATCGCGGGCGGTTCCCCGACACCACAGGGGACACCGCCCGCACTCGTACGCCCACGCACGCCTCTCAGCCCCCCGCACCGATCAGCCGGCCCCGTGTGCGGACACCGCCGGGAGAATCGCCGAGGCGCGCGTATAGACCCCGGGGCTGCCCGGCCGACCGCAGCCGGTGCCCCACGACACCAGGCCCACCAGCCGTCCGCGCACGACCAGTGGCCCGCCGCTGTCCCCCTGGCAGGCGTCGCGGCCGCCGAGTGGCTCTCCTGCGCACAGCATCGTTTGCGCCTTGTACGTACCGTCGGCACTGCCCGGATACGCCCGCGCACAGACCGCATCGGGCAGCAGATTGACGTGTGCCGCGCGCAGCCGTGACGCGTAGCTGCCTCCGCCCGTGGTGTCCCCCCAGCCGTAGACCGTGGCCGCATTGCCGGCCCGGTAGGCGCTGTCCTGCCGCCGCGCTATCGGGATGGGCCGGTTCGGGACCGGCTTGTCCAGCGTGAGGACAGCCATGTCACCGTCGTTCGTGTAGCTGTCATAGCGCGGGTTGACCCAGACCTTCGCAGGCTTGAGCTCCTGACCGCCGCCACCGCTGATCTTGTCGCGCCCGACGACGATCCTCAGATCCCGCACTTCCCGCCAGGGGACGCCCAGCACCTCCTTGCTCAGACAGTGCGCCGCCGTTACCACGGTCGAGTGCCCGACGAGCACACCGCCGCAGAACTGCCCGGAGCGCTGGGCCCCGAAGCGCTCATGGGAGGCCAGCGCCACCGCCCAGGGGCTTTGTGACAGCGCTGCGGGCTTACCGCCGATCACCGACTCGTCCGCAGCCGCCGACACCGGCAGGGCGAGGACCAGCGCGAGGGCTCCGAGGGCAGCGTGTGCGGTCGGGCGCATTCGAACTCCTGACTCTGGGACAGTGCGCGCACACTTAGAGTGACCCAAACGGCGGCCCGGCGCACCCCGGACGAGCGCGAGCCCGGTCACTCCAGCTAGGAGTGACCGGGCTCGTGGCGCTCTTGGGGCGGTCGGACTAGTCGAGGTAGTCCCGCAGCACCTGCGAGCGCGACGGGTGACGCAGCTTCGACATCGTCTTCGACTCGATCTGACGGATCCGCTCACGCGTGACGCCGTAGACCTTGCCGATCTCGTCCAGCGTCTTGGGCTGGCCGTCGGTGAGACCGAAGCGCATGGATACGACGCCGGCCTCACGCTCGGACAGGGTGTCCAGGACCGAGTGCAGCTGCTCCTGCAGAAGCGTGAAGCTGACCGCGTCGGCCGGGACGACCGCTTCGGAGTCCTCGATGAGGTCACCGAACTCGCTGTCGCCGTCCTCGCCCAGCGGGGTGTGCAGCGAGATCGGCTCGCGGCCGTACTTCTGGACCTCGATGACCTTTTCGGGGGTCATGTCGAGCTCCTTGGCCAGCTCCTCCGGGGTGGGCTCGCGGCCCAGGTCCTGGAGCATCTGGCGTTGGACACGCGCGAGCTTGTTGATGACCTCGACCATGTGGACGGGGATACGGATCGTACGGGCCTGGTCGGCCATGGCACGGGTGATGGCCTGACGGATCCACCACGTGGCGTAGGTCGAGAACTTGTAGCCCTTGGTGTAGTCGAACTTCTCGACCGCACGGATCAGACCGAGGTTGCCCTCCTGGATCAGGTCCAGGAACAGCATGCCGCGGCCCGTGTACCGCTTGGCCAGGGAGACGACCAGACGGAGGTTGGCTTCCAGGAGGTGGTTCTTCGCCCGGCGGCCGTCCTCGGCGATGATCTCCAGCTCACGCTTGAGCTTCGGCGCGAGCTTGTCGGAGTTCGCCAGCTTGTCCTCGGCGAACAGACCCGCCTCGATGCGCTTGGCGAGCTCCACTTCCTGCTCGGCGTTGAGGAGCGGGACCTTACCGATCTGCTTGAGGTAGTCCTTGACCGGGTCGGCGGTGGCGCCGGCCGCGGCGACCTGCTGTGCCGGGGCGTCGTCCTCGTCGTCGTCGGACAGGACGAAACCGGCGTTCTCCGCGCCCTCGGCGACCTCGGGAGCGTCGCCCTTGCCGGGCGCCGGGGCCTCCTCGGTCACCTCGTCGTCGAGCAGCTCGTCGACGTCCTTCTTGGACGCGGTCTTCTTGGCGGTGGCCTTCTTGGCCGTGGCCTTCTTCGCGACAGCCTTCTTGGCGGTCGCCTTCTTCGCCGCTGCCTTCTTTGCAGGCGCGGACTCGGACTCATCGGCCGACGGGTCCGCCACAGGGGCGGGGGCCGCGGCGGTGGTCTTCTTGACCGTGGCGGCCTTGGCCGCGACGGTCTTGGTGGCGGTGCGCTTCGCCGGACTCTTCGCTGCGACGCTCTTGCGGGTGCGCTTGGGCGCCTCTGCGGCACTGACCATCAGCGTCACACCCTCCTCGTCGAGGATCTGGTTGAGGCTGCGCAGAACGTTCTTCCACTGGGTTGGCGGAATCTGGTCAGCCTCGAAGGCCCGACGCACGTCATCGCCGGCGATCTGCCCATCTGCCTTTCCCCGCTCGATGAGCGCCATCACAGACTCGGACTCGGCGATCTCCGGCGGGAGCGTACGGGATGTGCTGGCCGACACGAACAACCTCTCGGAACGATGGAAACGGCTTCCGACCCCGTCCACTGTGGATCGGAGCCGACGACCGCCGGTAGGGATGGACCGACGGCGCAGGGGCAACCGGGGAGTTGAACAGCGTCACGAACGCCGCTCGTATTCCCTCCTCGGCTATCACCTCTTAAGTCATCGCGCTTCCCGGAAGAGCGTTACGCCCAAACTGCGTGGCCCGAGTCACACCCCATAACGACCCATTCCCAGTCATATGACATGCAATCCTCCCAAGACCTGTCGCCGGATCCGGTCGATGACGCGGATCCGGCGATATCTCTGCGCCTCGCCGCGTACGGCGTGCCCTGCTCCGAGGGGTGCGCAGGGCACGGGGCCGCGCGGCGCCTACGGTCCGTACACGGTCGGGTACGGGCCTTCAGTGCTCGCGGGGCGCGGGGACGACGTGATCCACGGGCGTCCCGGAGCCCTGGCCGCCGACCTCGCCGTGGGCGGCGAGGAGCTGGCGCATCGCGGATTCAGCCGCCGTGGCGTCGCCCGAGCCAATGGCGTCGACGACCCGCATGTGCTGTCCCACGGATGTCTCGACCGGACGCTCGCAGCCGCTACCGGGACCGCCGGAGACATGCAGGGCGGCGGAGACGATGCCCGAGAGGTGCTCGAGCATGCGGTTGCCGGCGAGCTGCAGCAGCAGCGAGTGGAACTCGGCGTCGGCGCGGGAGAAGGTCATGGTGTCGCCCTGGGCCGCGGAGTGACCCATGATCTCGACCATGTCGGCCAGCCGCTGCTGGATGTCCTCACGGCCGTGCCCGGCGGCGAGGCGGGCGGCGAGGGGCTCGATCGTCCACCGCAGCTCACAGAGCTCACGACGCTGGTCGTCACGCTGAGGTCCGTAGGCCCGCCACTCGATGATGTCGGGGTCGAGGAGGTTCCAGTCGCTGACCGGGCGCACTCGGGTGCCCACGTTCGGGCGAGCGCTGACGAGGCCCTTGGCCTCGAGGACTCGCAGCGACTCACGGACGACGGTGCGGGAGACCTCGAAGCGCTGGCCGATCTCCTCGGGGACGAGCGGACGGTCGGCTCCGAGATCCCCGGAGACGATCATCTGGCCGAGCTGTTGGACGAGTTGACCGTGCAGGCCGCGGCCGCGGCTGCCGGCGGCGCGGCGGCCGACCCGGCCGATGTCGGGCTCGGAGCTGTCCCAGACCTGCGAAACGCGCTCGGCACGGTCATGGCCGGCTGCGTTGTTGGCGTTCGCGGCGTTGGCGGCGTTCGCGTAGGGGTAGCGGTCAAGCTCGCCCGGGCCTGCGAGGCCGGTGTCGCCGGGGCGAGCCGCGGTCATCATGGTGTGCGCAAGGGTACTCACGCATCTTTTGTCGGCGACACCCTGAACACCCTTGAGGTCTTTGGTGAAAAGCACACGAAAGGGTGATCGCCCCCCATCCTCGAATTGACGCTTTATCGGAAAGAAATGCGCTCTCCATGGCGAGTTGTGGACAGCAGCCACAACAACAGGGCGCCAAAATATATGCCTTACTCGATCAGCGAACGAAGCCGCTCAGCACCGCGAGCACATTTCCGCAGACCAGACCGGTCGTCGACAACATCGGTGCGCTGCCTACGGGTTGGCGCGCGAGCCACATCACGAACAGGTGCGTCTTGGTCGATTGCGAAGGGGTGCTTGACGCGGCCGCCGGCCGGCAGATCACACCCCCGGTTGAGGGCCATGACGGTCCCCGCCGGCAATCCCGTTGCGACGGAACGGAATGCATCGAAGGTCGATAATCCGGCCTGGACCCGGCCGTTCAACACCCCCGCCCAACTGGCAGCGAGAACAGGGCACTCGATACGGCCCACGCGATAAGGGCAATCGCGGAGCCCTCGGACGCCTCATGGAAGCCCAGGGGGAACGGAGAGGGCACCGGCTCGCCGGACGGACAGTCACGGCCGGACGGGCAGTCGCCACCCGGACCGGCGGGACGCTAGCGGGGCGGCGGTGCGGGCGGGCGGTGCTGCACGACCGGCGGCACCGACCGTGGCCGGACGCGGCCCACGAAGTCCGCCGGACGACCCGGCGGCGCAAGGCACCGCACCACTGACGGGGCGTGAGGCCGGTCGGGAGCTTCCTTGAGTACGAAGGGACTCACCCGGCCACAGTACCGCTATATGTCCTATTTTCCCGTAATTGTGCAATTTGACGGTTCATCGCGTCACTGCGGGTGAACTTCAGCCCCGCAGTGCCGTGACCGCTGTCCGGGCTCAGACCTCGGGCCGCAGCATCGGCGGATTGAGCAGCGTCGCCCCACCGGCTCGGAACAACTGTGCGGGACGGCCGCCCTGACGCGTCGTCGTGCCGCCTGTGGGGACCAGGAACCCAGGGGTGCCGGTGACCTTGCGGTGGAAGTTCCGGGGATCCAGGGCGACGGCCCAGACCGCCTCGTACACCCGGCGCAGCTCACCCACGGTGAACTCCGGCGGGCAGAAGGCGGTGGCGAGCGAGGAGTATTCGATCTTCGAGCGGGCGCGCTCCACACCGTCGGCGAGGATCCGGGCGTGGTCGAAGGCCAGCGGAGCCGCAAGCTCGCCCTCGCGGGTGAGGGCGTCGTCCTGCTCCAGGAGAGTCTCCACGGGCGCCCAGCGCGCGCTGTGGGCATCGCCGCCGGCCGTGGGCGCGGGCAGGTCGGGGGCGAGTACCAGGTGCGCGACACTGACGACCCGCATCCGGGGGTCCCGCTTGGGGTCGCCGTAGGTGGCGAGCTGTTCGAGGTGTGCGCCGGACACGGGGGACGGGCCGGCCGGGGACTGGGCGTGCAGACCGGTCTCCTCGGCGAGCTCCCGGGCGGCCGCGGCCTCGAGGTCCTCATCGCCCCGGACGAATCCGCCGGGCAGGGCCCAGCGGCCCTGGAACGGCGGCTCACCGCGGCGCACGGCCAGCGCGCACAGGGCGTGGCGGCGCACGGTGAGCACGACCAGATCGACGGTGACGGCGAAGGGCGGGAAGGCCGACGGGTCGTAGGGAGGCATGGGCGTGATCATAGTCGTCCCCTTGACGATAAACAGGCCCCGGAGCACCTCACGAACCCAGCTGCAGGCCTTCTGCCGCCGTCTCCACCATCCCCATGCCGAGTCTGCTGATCCGTACGCCGAAGGGCTGCTCGGCGACGCACAGACCGGTGAGCTGCATCGCGCCGAGCGGGGCGGTCCCGAGCGGCCGCACGGACACGGTCCCGGCGGGGACGTCCGGGCGCAGCCCCGCAAGCGCGACGAGTATGTGGACCGCGGCGCCCGCCGCCACGGCAGCGGGGCGACAGGCCGCCGGATGCGGCACGGGGGCGCCACCCGCGGTGCGCTGCTCGCCTGCGTACATCTCGGGGAGCCGGTACCCGAAGCTGTCCGCGGCGTCGAGCACTCCTTTGATCAGGGCGCCGGCTGCCTGCTCGTGGCCGGCTGCGGCCAGGCCGGCGGCGGCGACCGCCGTCTCGTGGACACGGACCGCGCCGCTGCGGTGACCGAAGGGGTTGTAGCCGCTCTCCTTGGCGCTCAGCCCGCGCAGACCCCACCCCGAGTCCATGGCCGGGCCGGCCAGCAGTCCGGCCAGCCGGTCGGTCTGTGCCGCGTCCAGCAGGCCGGGCGCCGGAGTCCCGCCACCGAGCAGACCGGTGTCGAGGAGATGGGCGGTGGTGGAGCCGAAGTGCGGGACGGGCCGGCCGTCTGCGGTGAGCAGGGCGACGGGGCGGCCGCCGGCCGGGCCCTCCAGCCAGAAGTCCCTGCGGAAGCGGGCGCGCAGGTCGGCCGCCCAGTCCCGCAGGGCCGCCGCGTCGGATGACCGGGTGGCATCGAGGAGGTCGGCGCCCAGGAGAGCGGCGCGATGGGCATGAGCCTGGGTCTCGCAGCGGTACGGTCCGCCGGGCCCGGGATCGGGGACGTAGCCGCTGCGGCCCCCACCCGTTGGGTCGGTGACCCTCCTCAGCCACGTCAGGCAACGCTCCGCGGCGGGCAGCAGCCGCTCCGTCTCCTGTGGGGGCAGGCCCCAGCGGCAGGCCTCCGCGAGAACGGCGGGGAACAGAAGGGTTGCCTCGATGCCGGTGCAGCTCGGTGGGGAGTGCGGCCCGGCGTCCCGCAGGGCGCCGGGAATTCGGCCGAAATCCGCTCCTGGCGCGGCTTGTTGGCTACGGGCGAGCACGCGCAGCGTGCCTGCGGCGAGTTTTGTGCCCAAGGGCAGCAGCATCCGGGCGGTCCACAGCGCCTCGACCGGTGCAAGGCCGCAACGCCACGGGAATCCGCCGGCGACATACTTGTCCGTGACGGCGGCCGGGTCCCGCATCACCAGGCCGTGGAGATCGTCGAGGCTGCTCGCCATGAGGGCATCGGCCCGGCGGTCGTCACATTCCAGCCGCGCCGCCGTCCAGGGGCGCGGTGGCCGGTCGCTGCGCGTTCGCAGGGCGACCGCCCCCGTGCGTGGCGCAGGGATGCGGGCGTCGGCTGCACGCCTGTGGTGGTCCAAGGGTCCGCCCGGTCTGCCCGGCTCGTACTCCAGCGAGGTGCGCAGCTCGATACTGCGGTGGCCGCCGGCCGGCAGCTCGAGTTCCCAGCGCAGCAGGCCCGCCGAGGCCAGCGCGTCCTCGGGCGGGGGCGTCGCGCAGGCCACCGCGTGCACCCCGGTCCCGGACTAGCGGAGCCCGGCACCGTGGACAGTGGCCCGCAGTTCGGGGCCCGGGAGGCCGGCGGCGATGGCTCCGAGCTCCGCGAGGTCCGTACCCAGCCGGATCTCGACCGCCAACCGGACGGGCCGCGTGGCACTGCTGCGGAACGTGATCTGCTCGGTGCCGTCGGCGGATCGCAGCCGTTCCAGGCGGATCTCCGGGTCCGGCCCCCGCTCTCCGGCCCTGCGGATCGTCCCGATGAACCGGGCCCGGTCAGCGCCGGTCAACCGCCCTTGGACGACAAGCGGCTCGTCGCCCGCGACCCACAGTTCGCAGCGGGACAGAACCCGTCGGCCGTCGCGGTAGAAGCCGTCCATGCCGCGGCCGGTCAGCTGCCCCGACGCCGGGGACACGGCGAGGGCCGGGAGAGCCATACAGACGAGTGAGGAGTGGACGGGTTGGGGTTGCGGGGCCCGGGACGGAGCCGGGTACCGCTCTCCGGGGAACCGGTGGGCCGGTCGAGTGGTGGGGACGATTCCTGGCACCTGGTGCGCTCCCTGATGAGGTCGGGGCTCCGTACTGGCTGCTCCACTCGGGTGAACGGCCCGGCCGGCGCACAGGTCACGCCGGCCGGGCCACGACGGCACGGTCACCGTCGGCTCCGGTCACCGTCCCGTCCGGCCCGGCGCCTGCCGCGCCCGTCGGTCGTACGGGTGCCGGGGCCCGTACCGCCGCGCGGTCCGCGGGGGCGGGTGCCCGGTCCGGGCCGGCTCGGCCCGGGGCGCTTCGTGGACTGCGGCGCCTTCTTGGCGGCGGGCGCGGCTGCGCTCACCGCCTCTCGGTGCTGCTCACGCAGGCAGCGGCGCAGCGGCTCCGGGTCGAGGCCTTCGTTGATGGCGCGGTGCAGCAGCTGGGCGAAGGTGTAGTCGGGGTCGAGGGCCAAGGCGCGGCTGAGGGCGACGCGCGCCGAGGGCCCGTCCTCGGTCGACCAGCAGACCCAGCCGGCGAGGGTGAGGGGTGCCACCGCGTGTTCGACATAGCCGCCGGCACAGCGGCGGGCGAGGGCACGCCAGAGCCGAAGGGCCGGCGCGGCGGCGGAACCGTCCATCCACTCCGCTGCCCGGTCGCGGGTGACCCGGTCCTGGAGGCCGAGGATGAGATCGGCGGCCTCGGCATCGGTGATCAGCGCGTCGTCACAGGCGTCCCTGGCCCGGTTGCTGCCCGAGGGGGTGTCCTGGCGGAACCGGTGGATCATGGCGCCGGCCAGGTCGAGGGTGTCCCGGCGGACGGCCGCTGCGCCGTCCCGCCGGAGCATGCGCGGAACCAGCGCGCCGGCGGCCGCGTCCAGCGCCTTCTCCTGTTCGACGGCCCGCGGCCCGGTGCGGGCCGTGAGCCGCGCCTCCATCTCCTTGAGGGAGCCGCGCACCTGCATTCCCGCGTAGGCGGCGGCCGCGGCCATCACGGACGTGCCCGGCATGACCAGGGGTGTGCCCTCCGCGGGGCAGCACCGGAAGTCGGGGCAGCAGTAGGACCAGAAATGGCCACTGGAGAGGCACAGAGCCTCCAGAACCGGTACGTCGAGCGTGCCGCAGGCAGTGCGCAGCCGCTGTGCGAGGGGGCGGAGACGGTCCTTGACGTCCTTGCCGCTCTCCCCCGCCGCCGGCTCCTGGCAGAGGTAGACGATGATCGCCGCGGGACGGGCGTCCCGCTCCTGGCCTGCGGAGATCAGGCACTCGGCGAGCTGGTCGGCGACGTCCGGCCACTGCGCGGTATCGGTGGGGATGCCGATCCTGACCCGGCCGCCGAAGCGTCCGCGTTCGCCGTTCAGCGCGACCATCACGATGCTGTCATCGGGATAGAAACCCATCAAATACGGCAGGGCGTCGGCGAGCTCGGCCGGGCCGCGCAGGGTGACCTGGGCATCGGCGGAAGGGGCCTTGGGTGCATCGGAAGTGGCGGAGGAGTGGGAGGGGCGGGACGGGATGGACGGGGCCGTGGAGTCGGTGAGGCTGGACGGGGTCGAGGGGGCGATGGGGTCGGAGGGGGAGGAGGGAGTGGAAGGACCGGTGGCTTCTGCGGGAGCTGGCGGGCCGACCGGGTCGGTGGGCACCGTGGGGCCGGAGGTTGCGGATGCGCTGGGCGGGTCGGCGGGGGCCTGTGGCTCCGGCGTACGGGGAGGGCGCGGAGAGTTCGGGGGGTTCGCGGCGGAGGAGTCGGAGGACGCGGGGGTGGAGTGGATGTCGCCGATGCGCTTGCTCGGTTCGCTGTGCGGATTCATGGCTCGAAGATCCCGCGGCCGGCCGCTGCGCCGCGACCCCTGTGGATAACTCTCGGGCGGCGAGGTTATCCACAGCTTCGGGCGGGCGTTCGCGCGTTGTCAGTGGCATCGGGTTGCATGGGGGCATGAGCAACGAAGATCTGCGTGCCGCAGCCGACGCCGTCCTGACCCGCCTCGTCGGGGACCCCGGCGGCGAGGCCAGGCTGCGCGAGGATCAGTGGCGAGCCATCGAGGCGCTGGTCGCCGACCATCGCCGCGCGCTGGTCGTACAGCGCACGGGCTGGGGCAAGTCCGCGGTCTATTTCGTCGCGACGGCGCTGCTGCGCGAGCGCGGCAGCGGACCGACCGTGATCGTCTCCCCACTGCTCGCACTGATGCGCAATCAGGTCGAGGCAGCCGCGCGGGCGGGAATCCGTGCCCGCACGATCAACTCCGCCAACACCGAGGAGTGGGACACCGTCCAGGCCGAGGTGGCGGCGGGCGACGTGGATGTCCTGCTGGTCAGCCCCGAGCGGCTCAACAACCCCGACTTCCGCGATCAGGTGCTGCCCAAGCTCGCGGCGGCGACCGGTCTGCTGGTGGTCGACGAAGCGCACTGCATCTCCGACTGGGGCCATGATTTCCGGCCGGATTACCGGCGGCTGCGCACCATGCTCGCCGATCTCCCGCCCGGTGTGCCCGTGCTCGCCACCACCGCCACGGCCAACGCGCGGGTGACCGCCGATGTCGCCGAACAGCTCGGCACGGGCGAGGGCTCCACCGAGGCGCTGGTGCTGCGCGGGCCGCTGGACCGGGAGAGCCTGAGCCTGGGCGTCCTCCCGCTGCCGGACGCCGCGCACCGGCTCGCCTGGCTTGCCGATCATCTGCACGAGCTGCCGGGCTCGGGGATCATCTATACGCTCACCGTTGCCGCCGCCGAGGAGGTCACGGCGTTCCTGCGCCATCGGGGGCACACGGTCTCCTCGTACACCGGCAAGACGGAGAATGCCGACCGCCAGCAGGCCGAGGACGATCTGCTCGGCAACCGCGTCAAGGCACTGGTGGCGACCTCGGCGCTGGGCATGGGCTTCGACAAGCCCGACCTGGGGTTCGTGGTGCACATGGGCTCGCCGTCGTCCCCCATTGCCTACTACCAGCAGGTGGGCCGGGCAGGGCGTGGGGTCAAGCACGCCGAGGTGCTGCTGCTGCCGGGGCGGGAGGACGAGGCCATCTGGAAGTACTTTGCCTCGCTGGCTTTTCCGCCCGAGGAGCAGGTGCGGCGGACCCTGGACGTCCTGGCGGCCGCCGGCCGTCCGGTTTCGCTGCCGGCTCTGGAACCACAGGTCGAGCTGCGCCGCTCACGCCTGGAGATCATGCTCAAGGTGCTCGATGTGGACGGCGCCGTGCAGCGCGTCAAGGGCGGGTGGACATCCACCGGCCGACCGTGGTCGTACGACGCCGAGCGCTATGCGTGGGTGTCTCGCCAGCGCGAGGCCGAACAACAGGCCATGCGGGAGTACGCCACCACGACGGGCTGCCGGATGGAGTTCCTACGGCGGCAGTTGGACGACGAGGCGGCCGTGGCGTGCGGCCGCTGCGACAACTGCGCGGGGGCACGGTTCACCGCCGAGGTGTCCGCCGTATCGCTGGATGCGGCGCGCGGTGAGCTGGGGCGGCCCGGGGTGGAAGTGGAGCCGCGGCGGATGTGGCCGACCGGGCTGCCGGCCGTCGGCGTCGATCTCAAGGGGCGTATCCCGGCAGGTGAGCTGGCGGCGACCGGCCGGGCCCTGGGCCGGCTCTCCGACATCGGGTGGGGCAACCGCCTCCGGCCGATGCTCGCAGCACAGGCGCCGGACAGCCCGGTCCCCGACGATGTGGCGGCCGCGGTGGTCACCGTGCTCGCCGACTGGGCCAAGGGACCCGGTGGTTGGGCCTCGGGTGCAGCGGATGCACCGGGCCGCCCGGTGGGCGTCGTCGCGCTCTCCTCGCGCAGCCGCCCGCAGCTGATCCGGTCCCTGGCCGAGCGGATCGCCACGGTAGGCCGTATGCCGTTCCTGGGCACGGTGACCTCGATGGACGACGGCGTCGACGGCAGGATTCCGCGCAGCAACAGTGCCCAGCGGCTGCGGGGGCTGCACGGTTCGCTGGGCGTTCCTCCGGAGCTGGCGCAGGCACTGGCATCGGCGGCCGGCCCCGTGCTGTTGGTGGACGACTACGCCGATACCGGCTGGACACTGGCCGTGGCCGCCCGGCTGTTGCGCCGGGCAGGGGCAGCGGAGGTGTTCCCACTGGTCCTGGCCGTCCAGGGCTAGGAGCGGACGGCATTGCCCCGACACGGCGCCGGGAAGGGACATTTACCCCTCCCCGGGCGATTCCGGTCGTGGGCAGGAATTGCTCGTTGCCGCATGCCTGTGCGGCAGCAAGAATTGGAGTTGCTTCCCCGTACCGGCCGTCCGTGGTCAGGCAGGGCCATGCCGTGGTGCGTACCCGCGCACGGCCACCGCCCGACATGCGAACGCGTAGACGATGGGAGGAACGTGTCTTTCGGCTTCGCCCCGCCCCCGCAGGTGTCCCCGCCTCCGTCCGCCGATTCCGCCGCCCGACTGGGCCGGATGCTGGAGCCCGCCGAATGGGCCTCGGCCGGTATCCCGTTGCTGCGCAATCCCCGTGAGATCGTCACCGGCCTGCACGACCGTCATCGACCGGTGCCGTCGACGGCCATCGTCGCGGTGCTCGACACCCATGAGCGGGTGACGGCCAGCGCCTCCTTCACCGAGCTCACGGCCGCTCCCGACGGCTGGGAGTTCCGCAATGTACTGCTGGCGCATCTGCGCCGGGTCATCCCGCACGACCTGCGGCTGCGTGCCCCGGTCCGGACCGCCGTGCTGCTCTACTGCCGTGCGGGCGAGCCCCTTTGGACGGAGACGGACGGGGCGTGGATGTGGGGGCTGCGCGATGCCTGCACCCTGCACGGGCTCCGCTGCGGGGCGTACATCACACTGACCCCGGACCGCTGGCAGGTGCTGGGAGAGGGCCGGGGCGGGCGCCGCCCCAGGTCGTCGTCCGTGAACAAGCCGGTCACGGAGTCACGCCGTACAGGGGCAGGGCCCCCGGAGAAACGTCGCACGACGGCACCTGCGGAGGCGCCGCACACGGCCGCGAATCTTCCCGTCGCCCGCGGCCGACCGGTCCCGCGGCGCACGGGAGGCGGCGCCCCGGAAGCCCATCGGCACACGGCAGCACGCTGAGCGGACCGAGTGGGCCTACGTCCGGCTTCCGTGAGCCGGCGGAAACAGGGCTCCCCACCGGGCGCTCCGGCCCACACCGCAGACGGCTCATCCGCTCGGCGTGCCGGTCCCCAGCAGGAGACGGACCGCCTCGCCCCGTACAGCCGCGCCCCTCCCCCGCCGAAGCGCGGGGCGTCCGGACCTCGTTCGGACGGGAACGCAAGCGAGCCCGACGGCCTCGGGGGCCGACGGGCTGTTGCGAACCGGCAGCGGTCAGGCGGGGGCGCCGAGAACGGTATTGATCTGCTGCGGGTCGCCGCAGACGATCAGCAGCGCTCCGGCACGGGCCATCGCCGCGGGCAGCGCCTGCGCGGTGACCTCGTCCGTACCGCCGTTGACGGCGACGACCACGACGGGCCGGCCGGTGGCACGCCCGGCTCCGGCGTCCGCGTAGAACACATCGTCCGCGGCGTCGTGTTGGGCCCAGTAGGACGCTTCGCCGAAGGACAGTTCATGTGCGGCCCACGGATGCGTTTCGCCGGTGGTCAGCACCAGGATGTCGCCCGGCGCACGGCCGGAGTCCAGCAGCAGGTCGACAGCCTCGTCGGCGGCGTCGACAGCGCCGGCGGCAGGTGCCGGGATCAGCTGGAGCTGTGCTCCCGCGGCGGTGCCGGTCTTGCCGGCGGGCGGCTGCGGGGAGCTGGTGCGCTGCGCCGGCGGAGCGGCGACAGGCCCACGCGGCGGGGCAGCAGGTCCGGGCTTGCCCGGACGGACACTGGACGCGGGAGCGCCACGCGGTGGCGCGGGGCGGGGACCGGGACCAGGAACGGGACGGGGGGTCGGCGCGGTGCGGCCGGCGGCCGGAGTTGCGCGGGGACCCGGGACACTCTCGTGAATCTGAGGCTCCTCGGGGATGAGAGGCATAAAGGGATGTCTATCAAACGTAAGTGCGGAACACGTCATCGGGTACCGAATTGATGTCCGTACCGCTCAGAAATCGAAGCCGAGTTGGCCACCGGCTTCCAGAGCGGCTGCTTCGGGGGTGATGCGCACCTTCTTCAGATGCCGCCAGCGGGGCAGGGCATCCATGTAGGACCACGACACTCGGTGGTGCGGCGTAGGACCGTACTCCTCCAGGGCAATGCGATGGGTCGGCGAGGGATAGCCTGCGTTGGCCGCGAAGTCGAAGTCGGCGTAGACCAGGCCCAGTTCGGCCATCATCGCGTCGCGTCGCACCTTGGCGATCACGGACGCGGCGGCGACCGCGATACAGGACTGGTCGCCCTTGATGACCGTGCGGACCCGCCATGGCGCGCCCAGGTAGTCGTGCTTGCCGTCGAGAATGATCGCGTCCGGCCGGACCGGCAGCGCCTCCAGGGCGCGTACGGCCGCGAGCCGCAGGGCTGCGGTCATGCCCAGTTCGTCGATCTCCTCCGGCGAGGAGTGCCCCAGGGCGTACGACGTGACCCACGTGCCGAGCACCTCACACAGTTCGGTGCGGCGCTTGGGGGTCAGAAGCTTGGAATCGGTGAGTCCGTCGGGCGGCCGGCGCAGGCCGGTGATGGCTGCGCAGACGCTGACCGGACCGGCCCACGCTCCGCGCCCGACCTCGTCGACACCTGCAACGATCTTGGCGCCCGTAGTGGCGCGCAGTGATCGCTCGACGGAATGGGTGGGGGGCTCGTACGGCATGGCGCCAGCAAGGTTACGCCTATTCGGCCCAGCCGTCCGCACCGGATCCCCACCTGGTGGCAAACGGTGTGGGCAACTGTGTGAGCAGCATGCGAACAGGACCCTTCGGTTCCGCTACCGATGGGTATGCACAAGCAGACCGGGGCGCGGCGCGGCCGCCGCGGAACGCCGCCGTCCCCTCACCCGGGGCGGGACCGTTTGGGGCGAAGTCGCCGTCCGGCACCGCCTGTTGAAGGGCGTCGGGAAGACGCGGCGGACAGGCGGTGCACGTCGCAGCAAGGCGAGGAGGCCGGCGGCGAGACGGAGTGATGTGATCAGTCGGCGAGGACGGGCGTCCATGACGGGAGCGGCTCGGTGCCCTCCAGCCACGCCTCGGGCGGGTTGCCGTCGCGGCCGGCGGCGACGATGCCGCCGACGATGGCGCAGGTGGTGTCCACATCGCCGCCCGCCTGAGCGGTCGTCCAAAAAGCCCGCTCGTAGTTGCCCAGATGCCGGGCAGCGGCCCAGAGCGTGAACGGCACGGTGTCGTGGGCGCTGGTGCGCCGCCCGCAGCCCAGGACGGCGGCGACGGTGCCGGAGTCGGCGTAGTCGAGCATGTCGCGGGCGCGGCGCAGCCCGGCTTGTACGGCGCTGCGCGGGATCAGCTCCAGCACGCCGTCCAGCAGTTGTTCGGGACCGGTGTCACGGCTCGGGTCGGCCACCAGGGCGGCAGCGGCGGCGACGGCCATGGCGCCGACGACGGCCTCACGGTGCTGGTGGGTGGTGTAGGCGGAGATCTCCGCCTGGTGAGTGGCCTGCTCGGGGTCGTCGGCGTACCAGGCGCCGAGGGGGGCGATGCGCATGGCCGCTCCGTTACCCCACGAACCCTGGCCGTTGAAGAGCCCCGCCGCCAGCTCGCGCCAGTCGCCGCCCTCGCGAATCAGCCGCAGCATGCGGTTGACGGCCGGGCCGTAACCACGGTCGAAGTCATGGTGGTCGGCGAAGGAACGCGCGAGTGCGTCCTGGTCGACCCGGCCATGGGCGGTGAGCACGGTCAGGACGGAGCAGGCCATCTCGGTGTCGTCGGTCCACTGCCAGGGAGAAGGGGGCAGCGTGCGGCGCTTGAGCGAGGGGTAATGGGCAGGGACGAAGAACTGGGATCCGAGCGCATCACCCACGGAAAGGCCGCGCAAGCTCGCCAGAGCTCGCGCACAGCGGTCTGCGTCACGGCGGTCGGGGTTCATCGCTGTGCACTCTAACCGGTGACGCCATAAGGCTCGGGTACACACCAGCGCGCGAACTGCCGGTCGAGGGTGTAGCGGCCGTCCGGGCCGAGCAACAGGGTGCGCCATTCCGCGTTGCCCGGATTGGACAGCGACTCGAAATCGGCCACCGTCCAGTGGAACCACCGCATACAGAACAGCCGCATGGTGAGACCGTGCGTGACGATGAGGACGTTCGGCGGGTGATTCGGGTCCTCGAAGCTGCGCCAAAGGCTCTCCAGGAACGCCCCGACCCGGTCGTAGACATCCGCGCCGGACTCGCCCTGGGCGAAGCGGTAGAAGAAGTGGCCGTAGGCGTCACGGTAGGCCTTCTGCCGTCGCACGTCGTCGCGGTCCTGCCAGTTCCCCCAGTCCTGCTCGCGCAGCCGGGGCTCCTCGCGCACCCGGATCTTGGCCGGGTCGAGACCGAGCGCGCGGAAGGTCTGGTGGGTGCGGCGGTAGGGCGAGACATAGCCGGAGATCCGCTCCTCGCCGAACATCTCGCGCAGCGGGCCACCGGCCTCCTTCGCCTGCCGCAGCCCGGTCTCGGTGAGGGCGAGCGCGTGATCGGGCTCCCGTTCGTACACGGTGTCGTCGACATTCCCCGCCGACTCTCCATGGCGGATGAGGACGATGCGTCGGGGCCGAGCCATGCCGCCAGCCTAAATCTCCTGCTTTGCACCTGCCGCACACGGCCGAACCGCAACAGCAGGGCGGCCGACCCCACCACCCCGGCAAGACCGCGGCGATATAAAGCGAGCAGGAGCCACCCCCAGGACCGGGCGGTGTCGCGTAATGAGATCCGAGCGGACAATCTCCCTCCCCACGCAAATGCAACCCTCGTAGCATTACAATGAGGGTGACACACTGGATCCGACTAACGCAAGAGGAGTTGCAATTGCCTGGCGAGATGGCGCCCGAGAACCGGCGCGGGTCCGAAGATTCCCCGCCCACCCCCGGCACCCGGCGCCCCGGTGGGCGCACCGCCCGCACCCGCGCCGCCGTCCGCGACGCCGTGCTGGCCGGGCTCACCGAGCACGGCTATCCGGGCTTGACCGTCGAATACGTCGCGGAGCACTCCGGCGTGCACAAAACGACGCTCTACCGGCGCTGGAAGGACATCGAGGGCCTGGTGGCGGACGCCCTCGACCTTGCGGGCGAGGACAGCTGGGTCCCACCCGACACCGGGTCCCTCGAAGGCGACCTACGCGCTCTGGCCCGCGAGGTCGTCGCTTCCTTCACCGACCCGGCAGTGGCCGCATCAGGCTCCGCGATGATCGCCGCCGCCTTCCAGTCGGAGCGGGCGGCCGTGGCGCTGCGTGACTATTACGCCGAGCGATTCAGGCGCTGCGAGGTCCTCGTCGAACGCGCCGTCCGACGCGGCGAATTGCCGGCGGCCCCGGGCACCGTGCCGGCCACCCCGGTCACCGCTCCGTCGGACACCGCCCCGCCGGATCCCGTCTCCCCCACCGCCCCGGACAGCGCCATCGACGCCGGCGCACTCGTCCGCTCCGTCTCCGCTCCGCTCTTCTTCCGCCTGTTCATCACGCGGGAGCCGGTGGACGACTCCCTCGCCGACCAGGCCGTGGCGGTCACACTTGCCGCCGCCCTCGCCGGGGCGTTCACCACCGGCACCACGGTCGGCGCATCCCCCGGCGCGGCCCCCTGACCGCACCGCCCCTCACACCGTCCACGACGGTTCGAGCTGCACCACATCGCCCGCGATCGCCCGGACATCCGCGGCTATCTGGGCCCGCAGCGCCAGCCGCTCCACCCGTTCAGGCCGGTATTTCCCCCGCTCGGCCGCCGACTGCCACATCGACAGCACCAAGAACTCCTCCCCCGGGGCCCGCCCCAGCATCCCCCGCAGCATTCCCGGCGAACCCGCCATCGCGGGGTTCCAGACCTTCTCCTGCATCAGCATGAAGTGCTCCACGCGGTCCTGACGCACCTGGCAGTGCGCCAGCCGCAGCACATCCACGTCGCCGAACGACGGACGGAAGCCCACCTTCACATCAAACTCGTGCTCGAACAGCCGCACTTGGGCGTCCTTGTACGTGCCGGCCTGGGCGGCCGCCAGCCGGTCGTGCGAGCGCGCCATGAAGGAGTCGTAAAAGGCCCGGCTCTCCCAGAAGGCCACCAGATGCGCGACGCCCGGCCGCCCCCGGCTCCACCCACCGCCCTGCCCTCGAAATCCCGGCTCACCCAGCAGCCCCGCCCATTTCCGCTGCCCCCGCTCGAACCCTCGACGGTCCACAACGGTGAGGCGAATCCACTTGACCAGCACCGCGCCATCGTACGGCCCAAGAGCGGGGCGGGATCACTGCGCGTCACATTCCGACCGGACCGAACTTCCTTACGGGCGCGGGCCGACCGGCGTCCGGACAGCACAGCCGCGGCTCCACCACCCCGGATGCCTCCGGACGCAGCCTTCCCGGAGGAGCACCCGATCAGCTGCACGCCGTACGGGAGCCCCTCCACCACTCCGCTGCGCTCCCCCACCACCGGCAGTGGTCCGCCGGATCTACCGCCTCAGGGACGAGCGGGCGCACTGAACCGACCCCGCACTCCCCTCTCCCACAGGGCGCATTCCAGCCACCCGAACCCGGGGTAAAGCACAGGTGGGGAGGGGCAGTTCACTCCGCGCGGGGGCCACCGGGCGTGGCACGATGGTCAGTCAACGGGAAGTCCCGGGAGGGGTCCGCGCGCCCGCATGGGCCGGGCCGCGTCCCCGGGAGATGACGGGAGGGAAGTCCGGTGAGCACGTTCAACAAAGGGATCGAGAAGGTCGAGGTAACGCTCAAGTGGGACCCCAGTCCCTTCGGGACGCCGGACAATGACCTCGACATCGTCGCGGCGACCTATACGGCCGATGCGCCGCACGGCGATCCGGCCTATCTGGTGCACTTCGACAGCCGGTCGCCCGACGGGACCATCACCCTCAACCGGGACAGCAGGACCGGCCAGGGGTTCGGCTCCGACGAGATCATGACCCTGGAGCTGGACCGGCTGTCCGACAGCTACACCCGGGTGGTCGTGGGGGTGGCCATCCAGCAGGGCGAGGGCCGCAAGGTATTCGGCGATATAGAGAACACGATCGTACGGATCCGCGAGGGCTACACCGATCTGGCCGAGAACGACTTCACCGAGGTCGCGGGTGCCACCGCGGCGACGGTGGCCGAATTCACCCGGGACGAGACGGGGCAGTGGCGTCTTCGCACGGCGCTCCGGGGATTTGACACCGACCCGGACGGGTTTGCCTCACTGATGGGCCGCTGACGGGGAGCGGCACAACTCCGGAGCAAGAAGCCGGAGCACGAAGGCGTAGCACGAACCGCAGCAAGAACCCGAGCGAAAAGGGGAGGGGACCGGCGCCGGCCGGTCCCCTCCCCTTCTGTCACGGACTGTCTCAGCCCGAGGCGCGGGCCCGCGCGGGAGGATGCCTCCCGCGCGGGCCCGCTCACGCTCAGCTGCAGCCGCTGGTCGACCCGCAGCCCTCGCACAGGTAGCAGCTGCCCGCCCGCTGCATCTTCGTCCCGCAGGAGAAGCACAGCGGCGCGTCGGCATTGATGCCCAGCTGCATCTCGACGAGTTCGGCGTTGGTGTGCGCCTGCTTGGGCGCAGGAGCGGCGGCGTCCTCGACGACCTTCACCGCCGGGGTGGATTCGGTCACCGGCTCCGTCCGGCGCGGCGCGGACTGCGCCAGGCCCTCGACGTCCACCTCGTCCTCGGAGGGCTCGTACGAGCCGGTCTCCAGATGGCGCTGGCGCTCCTCGACGGAGTGGATGCCGAGCGCCGAACGGGTCTCGAAGGGCAGGAAGTCCAGCGCCAGGCGGCGGAAGATGTAGTCGACGATCGACTGCGCCATCCGCACGTCCGGGTCGTCCGTCATGCCGGCCGGCTCGAAGCGCATGTTGGTGAACTTGGAGACGTAGGTCTCCAGCGGCACGCCGTACTGGAGGCCCACCGACACCGCGATGGAGAAGGCGTCCATCATGCCCGCGAGGGTCGAGCCCTGCTTGGACATCTTCAGGAAGACCTCACCGAGACCGTCGTCCGGGTAGGAGTTGGCGGTCATGTAGCCCTCGGCGCCGCCGACCGTGAAGGAGGTGGTGATGCCGGGACGGCCCTTGGGGAGGCGCTTGCGCACCGGGCGGTACTCGACGACCTTCTTCTCGGCGACCGGCTCGGCCTTCTTCTCCTCCTCCTTCTTCTTGGCGGAGAGGGGCTGGCCGACCTTGCAGTTGTCGCGGTAGATCGCCAGTGCCTTCAGGCCGAGCTTCCAGCCCTGGAAGTAGACCTCTTCGATCTCCTCGACGGTGGCCGTCTCCGGGACGTTGACCGTCTTGGAGATCGCACCGGAGAGGAAGGGCTGCGCGGCCGCCATCATGCGCACATGGCCCATGGCAGAGATCGAACGCACACCCATGGCGCAGTCGAAGACCTCGTAGTGCTCGGCCTTCAGGGCCGGGGCGTCGACGACATTGCCGTGGTCGGCGATGTGGGCGACGATCGCCTCGACCTGCTCGGGCTGGTAGCCGAGCCGCTTGAGCGCCTTGGGGACCGTGTTGTTCACGATCTGCATGGAGCCGCCGCCGACCAGCTTCTTGAACTTGACCAGGGCCAGGTCCGGCTCGACGCCCGTGGTGTCGCAGTCCATCATCAGGCCGATGGTGCCGGTCGGGGCCAGCACGGAGGCCTGCGCGTTGCGGAAGCCGTTCTTCTCGCCGAGGCGCAGCACGTCCTGCCAGGCCTCGGTGGCCGCCGCCCAGACCGGGTTGTCCAGGTCGTCCATCCGCACCGCGGTGCCGTTGGCGTCCGAGTGCTGCTTCATGACGCGCTTGTGGGCGTCCGCGTTACGGGCGTAGCCCTCGTACGGGCCGACAACCGCGGCCAGCTCGGCGGAACGCCGGTAGGAGGTGCCCGTCATCAGAGAGGTGATGGCACCGGCCAGCGCGCGGCCGCCGTCGGAGTCGTAGGCGTGGCCGGTGGCCATCAGCAGGGCGCCGAGGTTGGCGTAGCCGATGCCCAGCTGGCGGTAGGCGCGGGTGGTCTCACCGATCTTCTGGGTGGGGAAGTCGGCGAAGCAGATGGAGATGTCCATCGCGGTGATGACCAGCTCGACGACCTTGGCGAAGCGCTCGGCGTCGAAGGACTGGTTGCCCAGGTCGTCGTCGCGCAGGAACTTCAGCAGGTTGAGCGAGGCGAGGTTGCACGAGGAGTTGTCCAGGTGCATGTACTCGCTGCAGGGGTTGGACGCGGTGATCCGGCCCGACTCCGGCGAGGTGTGCCAGTGGTTGATGGTGTCGTCGTACTGGATGCCGGGGTCGGCACACGCCCATGCGGCATCCGCCATCTTGCGGAAGAGCCCCTTGGCGTCGACCTCTTCGATGACCTCACCGGTCATCCGGCCGCGCAGGCCGAACTTCGAGCCGGCCTCGACGGCCTTCATGAACTCGTCGTTCACCCGGACCGAGTTGTTGGCGTTCTGGTACTGGACGGACGTGATGTCGTCGCCGCCCAGGTCCATGTCGAAGCCCGCGTCGCGCAGCGCGCGGACCTTCTCCTCCTCCTTCACCTTGGTCTCGATGAAGGCCTCGACGTCCGGGTGGTCCACGTCCAGGACGACCATCTTGGCCGCACGGCGGGTGGCGCCGCCCGACTTGATCGTTCCGGCGGACGCATCGGCGCCGCGCATGAAGGAGACCGGACCGGAGGCGTTGCCGCCGGAGGAGAGCAGCTCCTTGGAGGAGCGGATGCGGGAGAGGTTCAGGCCGGCACCGGAACCGCCCTTGAAGATCATCCCCTCTTCCTTGTACCAGTCGAGGATCGACTCCATGGAGTCGTCGACGGAAAGGATGAAGCAGGCGCTGACCTGCTGCGGCTGCTGGGTGCCGACGTTGAACCACACCGGCGAGTTGAAGCTGAAGACCTGGTGGAGCAGGGCGTACGCCAGCTCGTGCTCAAAGATCTCGGCGTCCGCCGGCGAGGCGAAGTAACCGTTCTCCTCGCCGCTCTTGCGGTACGTCTTGACCACTCGGTCGATGAGCTGCTTGAGGCTCGCCTCACGGGTCGGGGAGCCCACCGCACCACGGAAGTACTTGCTCGTGACGATATTGACCGCGTTCACCGACCAGAAGTCGGGGAACTCGACGCCACGCTGCTCGAAATTGACCGAGCCGTCGCGCCAGTTGGTCATGACGACGTCACGAGACGCCCACTCCACCTCGTCGTACGGATGCACGCCGGGTGTGGTGTGAATGCGCTCGATACGCAGACCCTTGCTCGCCTTGCTGCCCTTGGCGCGGGAGCCTCGTGCCGGGCCGCTCGTCGTCTCTGTCATGCCGCCTCCCTGTATACGGGCAAACGCCCATATGTGCGCACTCATTCCGTGGCACGGTGTATGTCTTTCCGTACCGGGACGCCCTGCTCTCGCCCCGGTAGAGATCCTGGATGCGCGCCGAACTCAGTCGGCGGCGGTGGCGGGCACGGGAAGGGCCGGGCCGCCGGCCTCCCCGTCGGTCCCGCATTCCTGCCCGGGCGGCCCCTGCTCGCGCTGCTCACGCAGCTCGGCGATGGCCGCCTCGAAGTCCTCAAGTGAATCGAAGGCCCGGTAAACGGACGCGAAGCGCAGGTACGCGACGAGGTCGAGTTCCTGCAACGGGCCCAGTATGGCGAGCCCGACGTCATGGGTGGAGAGCTCGGCGCTGCCGGTGGCGCGCACCGCCTCCTCGACCCGCTGGCCGAGCTTGGCGAGGGCGTCCTCGGTGACCGGGCGCCCCTGGCACGCCTTGCGCACTCCCGCGATGACCTTGTTGCGGCTGAAGGGCTCGGTGACCCCGCTCCGCTTGATCACCATCAGCGACGCCGTCTCGATGGTCGTGAAACGGCGGGAGCAATCCGGGCACTGGCGGCGCCGGCGGATCGCTGTCCCGTCATCGGTGGTGCGACTGTCGACGACCCGGCTGTCCGGGTGCCTGCAGAAGGGGCAGTGCATGGCTCCACCCTCCTCACCCTCGATATACGGACGTACGTACGCCAACGAACCCGGCGTACGGCAACAGACCTCCGGCCGGTCCGTACGGGCCCTTCGGAGCAGCCTCCAGCATAGGCGATTCCCGACCCCCGGAGGGACCAGGCACCACAACTTCTGGGTAACCGATCGCATCTAACCACTAGATGTGGTGTCGGGGCGCTTACATCTGCCTACCGCGTGTCGCAGCGGCGACGGGCCGGACGGTCGCCCATGAGAGTACGGGAAGCCACCCGGCCGGCCGCGCGGCGGGGCGAAGATGACAGAATCGGCCGGGTCGCGACGGCCTCCACCGACCCCCTTGACGCGTCGGCGGCCCGACGCACCGGACGGCCGGGACATCCGGGCGACAGCGCCCGGCCGGGGCCGGAATCACCGCTCGGCCATACACCCAGCCACTCGATCCGGGCAGCCATTCGCCGAATATTTCACTCGAACGTGTGTTTGGCGCAACCTTTCGAAAGCAACTACCGTTGGCTAACTAGGGAGAACATTTCGAGAGGGGCCGACGTGACCACCACCGCAGACAGCGCGACCATCACCGCACAAAGCCACTCGCAGAGCCGGTTCGATCCGCAACAGGCACAGCGGCCGCCGATGGACGACGCCACGTCGGACTCCGAAGAGCAGAAGCCGGCTCGCTCACTGCCCGGCCGGCCCCCAGGGATCCGGGCCGACAGTTCCGGACTCACCGACCGCCAGCGCCGGGTGATCGAGGTGATCCGGGATTCGGTGCAGCGGCGCGGCTACCCGCCGTCCATGCGCGAGATCGGCCAGGCCGTCGGGCTGTCCAGCACCTCGTCGGTCGCCCACCAGCTCATGGCTCTGGAGCGCAAGGGCTTCCTGCGGCGCGACCCGCACCGCCCCCGGGCGTACGAGGTCCGCGGGTCGGACCAGACCACCGCTGCCGCGACGGAGACCGCCGGCAAGCCCGCCGCCTCCTACGTCCCGCTGGTCGGCCGGATCGCCGCCGGTGGCCCGATCCTCGCGGAGGAGTCGGTCGAGGATGTTTTCCCGCTCCCCCGCCAGCTCGTCGGCGACGGCGAACTGTTCGTCCTGAAGGTCGTCGGCGACTCCATGATCGAAGCCGCGATCTGCGACGGCGACTGGGTCACGGTCCGCCGCCAGCCGGTCGCCGAGAACGGTGACATCGTGGCCGCCATGCTGGACGGCGAAGCCACCGTCAAGCGCTTCAAGCGCGAGGACGGCCATGTGTGGCTGCTGCCGCACAACGCCGCGTACCAGCCGATCCCCGGCGACGAAGCAACCATTCTCGGCAAGGTGGTGGCGGTGCTGCGCCGCGTCTGACCTACCCCTCACGACCGAGCCCCGGAACCACTGCGCCGGTTCCGGGGCTTGGTTTTGCCGTCCCCGTTTTGCCGCCCTTGTTTCGTCGCCCCTGTTTCGCCGTCTCCCTTTGTCGCCGGGCCTCGGCCGCTCGCGGGGAGGTGGCTGAGGTCCGGTCGGGGTTGCTCACATGGCAGTCGCAGACCGGCCGGGCCGCTGGAGAGCCAAGGGTGGCGTCTGAAGCAGCCCGACGCACCGGGCCCTGGGTGATCCGAAAAACACCCGCGGGGAACGATCCACCTAGGGGGTGTCCGCTGCCGGCTTTGCCGCTTCAGGTGATGGCTCCGCCTTTGCCGCAGCGTCGATGGCCGCGAGGGAGCGGCGGACCTGGTTGCGGTCGGTGGTGTACCAGAACTCGGGCATCGACGTGCGGAGGAAGGAGCCGTACCGGGCCCGCTCCACCCGGGGGTCGAGGACGGCGACCACGCCGCGGTCACCGGTGGCACGGACCAGGCGGCCGGCGCCCTGGGCCATCAGCAGCGCGGCATGGGTGGCGGCGACCGCCATGAAGCCATTGCCGCCGGCCTCCTCCACGGCCTTCTGCCGGGCACTCATCAGCGGGTCGTCCGGGCGGGGGAACGGCACCCGGTCCATCACTACCAGCTGGCAGTTCGCACCCGGAACATCGACGCCCTGCCACAGGGACAGCGTGCCGAACAGGCACGTAGGGGCGTCGGAGGCAAAGGTCCGGATCAGCTCGCCGAGTGTCTCCTCGCCCTGGAGCAGGATCGGCACGTCCAGCCGGCCGCGCAGCTCCTCGGCGGCGGCCTGGGCCGCGCGCATGGAGGAGAAGAGACCGAGGGTGCGGCCGCCGGCGGCCTCGATCAGCTCGGTGAGTTCATCGAGCATGTCGGTGCGGCTGCCCTCGCGGCCCGGCTGAGCGAGGTGCTTGGCGACGTAGAGGATGCCCTGCTTGGAATAGTCGAAGGGGGAGCCGACGTCCAGGCCCTTCCAGGGCGGGACGTCCTCGCCCTCGGTGCCCTCGGGAGCCAGCCCCAGGGAGGCCGCGACCCCGTTGAAGTCGCCGCCCAGCTTGAGGGTGGCGGAGGTGAGGGTCACCGAGCGATCGTCGAAGAGCTTCTCGCGCAGCAGCCCCGAGACGGACAGCGGGGCCACCCGGAGGGACGCGCCGAAGCGGTCGTGGCGTTCGTACCAGACCACGTCGTACTCGGAGCCGTTGGCGATGCGCTCGGCGACGGCGTGGACGTTCTCCACCGAGGCGAGGGCCTGTTTGCGGACGGCGTCCTCGTCCTGGACCGACTTGTCACGGGTCGAGCCGAGCGCCGAGATGACCGTACGGGCCGCGTCCCGCAGTGCCATCAGGCAGTAGCCGAGATCCTCGGGGATCTCTTCGAGGCGGCCGGGCAGGGCCAGCTCCATGAGGCGCTCAAAGGTCTCCGAGGCGGTCTGGAGCTGGTCGGCGGCCTTTTCGTTGACGAGCTTGGCGGCCCGGCGGACGGCACGGTTGACCTGGCCGGGGGTGAGCTCGCCGGTGGCGACGCCGGTGACCCGGGAAACCAGCTCATGGGCCTCGTCGATGATCAGGACCTCGTGCTGCGGAAGGACCGGCGCGCCCTCGATCGCGTCGATGGCGAGCAGCGCGTGGTTGGTGACGACGACATCGGCGAGCTTGGCGCGCTCCCGGGCGGCCTCGGCGAAGCACTCCGCCCCGTAGGCGCACTTCGAGGCGCCCAGGCACTCCCGGGAGGAGACCGAGACCTGGCCCCAGGCCCGGTCGGAGACTCCGGGGGTCAGCGCGTCACGGTCGCCGGTCTCGGTCTCGTCCGCCCAGTCGCGCAGCCGCAGCAGGTCCTTGCCGAGCTTGCTGGTCGGCGTCGCCTGCTCGAAGACGTCGAAGAGCCCGTCCTCCTCTTCCTGGGGTACGCCCTCATGGAGGCGGTGCAGGCACAGGTAATTGGAGCGGCCCTTGAGCATGGCGAACTCGGGGCGACGGCGCAGCAGCGGATGCAGCGCCTCGACCGTACGCGGCAGATCGCGCTCGACGAGCTGGCGCTGCAGCGCCAGGGTGGCCGTGGCGACCACCACTCTCTCGCCGTGCGCGAGCGCCGGCACCAGATAGCCGAGGGACTTTCCGGTGCCGGTGCCGGCCTGCACCAGCAGATGGGCCTGTTCGTCCACGGCCTCGGCAACGGCCTCGGCCATCGCCACCTGGCCGGGGCGCTCGGTGCCGCCGACGGCAGTGACGGCGGCGTGGAGCAGATCGGGGAGAGAGGGCTTCGTCATAGCGTGGCAAGCCTACGCGGGACCACTGACAGCCGGCCCGGTCACGGGTGGTGGAGCGGATTGGGGACGGTGCCGTGCACGGCCGCGTGCGGGCGGTCACGGCGGTCCCGGTAGCCGTCCACATGCAGACGGTTGCGGTTCAGGCACAGCCGCTCGATGCGCGGGGTGAGCAGGTCGAAGGTCTCGTACCGCTCCTTGAGGGCCGGGAAGCGCTCGTGGTGGCGCAGGATCTCTGCCCGTACGAGTGACCAGAACGCGGCCTCGGGGACGTCCAGTTGGTCCGCACACAGCGGCGCGAGGTAGCGGAACACGCCGACGAACAGACCGGAGTGGATGAACTGGGTGAGGAAGGAGGGCGGTTCGGTCAGCAGCACCGCCCGTACGTCGTCCGGCATGGAGTCGTGCTCCGGGAGCGGCCGGGAGCTGGTGTTGACGTCGTCGACGAAGTCCTTGACCGCGAGGCGGGTGGGGACGTCGTGCTCGTCGAAGACGACGATGGCGTTCTCGCCGTGCGGGGAGAAGACCGTGCCGTAGCGGTAGAGGAAGTGCAGCAGCGGCGGCAGCAGGGCCGCGAACAGCCGTGCCAGCCAGTCGCGCGGGGCCAGCCCCGAGCGGCGCACCAGCTCCGCGGTCAGGGCACGCCCCCGGGGATCGGTCTGCAGCAGAGCGGCCAGGGTGCGGGCGCGTTCGCCGGGGTCCAGATGACCGCTGACCGGCTCGCGCCAGATGCAGCCGAGCAGCTCCTTGAACTGGTACGGGACGCCGGGGAGCCGGTCGTAGAGGGGGTGCTCGACGGTGACCGAGGCGGTCTCGCCGAGCAGGATCACCCGGGTCTCGTCGCGGAGATAGGGGTCGGCGTCGCGCAGGCCGTGGACCCAGCGGGTGACGGCGGGCGCGGCGAGGGTGCGCTCGGTGGGCAGCCCGCGCCAGACGAGGGTGTTGAGGATGGACAGCGGCAGTTTGACCGTACGGGCCCGTGGGCGGCTGAGGTTGAGGAAGGTACGGATCGACTGCTGCGGCAGGCGGAGGTCGTTGTCAGTGGGCAGCGCGATGATGGATCTGTCGGCGAGTTGCGGGGCGAAGAGCGGGGCGATGGTCTCGTCCCACTGCCAGGGGTGGACGGGGAGGTAGAGGTAGTCGGCGGGGTCGTGGCCCTCGTCGGCGATGGTGCGGGCGAAGGCGTGACGGGTGGCGGGGTCGAGCTCCTCGCCGTAGAGACGGTCGGGGGTGGCCAGGGTGGGGATACCGCGGTAGTGGGCGATGCTGTGGTGCGCGGCGAGCCAGGGCAGGCGCTGGGGTGTGCGGGCTTCGGGGGCCCAGGTCGCCGCGTCGTGCGCGGAGAAGCCGAGCCGGCCCTTGTTCGCGACGAGCCAGGGGTGGCCGGTCTGGTGGCCTTCGAGGGTGGCGTAGTCCAGGTCGGCGAGGTCGGCGGCGCTGACGGCGGTGGCGTCGAGCCGGGTGTCGGCGGCGAGGGTGGCGGTCAGCTCGCGGATGAGATGGCCGGTGGTGTCGCCGGACAGGCCCAGCACGGTGTCGTGGGCGTGGGTGAGGAAGCGGAAGGGATCGGCGTCGGGGGTGATCGAATCGGGGTCGACGCGCCAGTGTCCGTAGGCGCCGCGGCGGGCGCGGAAGCGGTAGACCAGGCCGTCGGTGACCGGCAGGCGGTATTGCGGGGTGCCGTCGGGTGCGGTGCCGTCGGCTTCGGGGGTGAGGACTTCCTCGTACGCGAACTCCGCCAGGGTCTTGGCGAACAGTCGGCGCGCGGCGTGCTGCCAGGCGCTGTGCGAAGGCTGGGGCTCGGGCGACAAGGCGGGCTCCTCGAAGCGGGGCCGCCCCGGCACGTACGGGGGACAACCGGGGCAGCGGGGGTGGACGACGGACCGGAGCGGGGCCGTCGGCGGACGGCCCCGGAGTCAGAACAGGTGGCGGTGGGCGCGGTCGCGGACCATCAACGCCGCGCGTTTGCCGGGCAGTTCGATCTCGTCGCCGTAGCGGAATCCCGCGCTCAGGAAGGCCGCGACGGAGGCGGTGTTGCGCAGATCGGGCTCGGCGAGGACCCGTGCGCACTGCGGCCGGTGGTCGAGTACGAGATCGGCGGCGGCACGCAGCAGCATGCCGCCCAGCCCGCGTCCCCGGTCGCCGGCGCCGCCGATCAGCAGATGGACACCGGTGTCCTGGGGGCGGGCCGGATAGCAGCGGGCGAGGGGGTCCAGATCCGCGCGGTAGATCTCCCAGTAGCTCATCGGGACACCGGCCAGCACCCCCAGGCAGGGCACACTGCGGCCGTCACCGTCGAGCTGGCCGCGCAGATGGGCCGCGGTGGTCTCCGGCGGGCCCGCCAGTTCCCAGAAGGCCGCCACGGCCGGATCGTTCATCCAGCCGGCGATCCGGTCGAGATCGCGGGCCGGCCGGACGGGGACGAGCTCGAACGGCCCGGCGGGGGTGCCGGCCGCTCCCCAGCCCGCCAGGTTGTCGAGAAGCGGGCCGGCGCCCGGGACGTCCGGGGACAGCTGCTGCCCGTGCCCCTCGGCCTGCCCGTGCCCCTCGGCGGACAGCGCGCCGAATTCGGGCGGGAGCTGCAGGTCGAGGGTGTCATCGGAGCTGGAACCGAGGCCGGAATCGGTGGGTGGCACGGCGACTCTCCTCTCGTGGCCACGTGCCGCGTGGCCTGGTGGGTCGCGGGGCGCCGGGGAAGGGGGCGGAAGGCTGCTGTCGGAGGTTGCGGTGGGCGGCTACGGGGCGAGGGGGTTGGGCAGGGTGACGTAGACGGACTGGGTTTCGACCGGCCCGACGAGTTCGTCCAGGCCGTGCAGCCGGGTCGCCAGGTTGGCCTTGCAGCGCAGCGTGCGGGCGGCGAGCAACTGCTCCGGGAGCGGGGAGCGGTGCGCCTGCGGGGCCGCGGCGGCATCGGCCAGGAATCGCCGGAAGGCGGCGAGCAGGATCTCCTCGCGGACCAGGCGCTGGGAGCCGAAGGCTCCGATGAGGCCGAGGACGTTGTTGATGCCGAGGTAGTAGGCGAAGCGTTCGTCGGTGACGTCGTCGGCGACGAAGCTGTCGCTGGCCGCGCCGATACCGGGCAGCCGCCGCTCCAGCTCGGCGCGGCGGGAGGCGCGGAAGTAGTAGCCCTGGTTGTCGCGGTAGCGGCCGCCCACCGGCCAGCCGTCGGGGTCCAGCAGCACCACGGTGTTCTGCTGGTGGGCTTCGAGCACGATGCCGGCCGTGCCGTCGAGCCACAGCACGGGCCGTACGACTGCTTCGAGGTAGCGCAGGAACCACTCGGTGGCCACCGCCCCCAGGGGGCGGCCGGTGCGCGCGCCGAGCGTACCGACGAGGCCTTCGAGCCGGGAGCGCACGCCCGAGCGGCCGGGCCAGGGCCGCAGGGAGGTGAGGCCGGCGATGCACACGGCGTCGTCGGTGGTGCTGAAGGGGTTGTGGCGGATGACCGCATCGAGCCCCTGGACGGGTGCGCCGTCGGGGCCGTCGACGGCGAGATAGGCCGGGTCGCGGACGATGTCGAAGCCGGGGTGGACGGTCTGCCACTGCTCGGCGAGGCCGGTGCGCAGCAGTCGGTGCACCTCGACACCGCGGGCCAGTTCCTTGCGGAGGTTCTCCCGGCGGGAGTTGGTGATGCGCAGCCCGAGGGAGAGCTTCAGCATGGCGTTCGCGCCGGGACGGTAGACCGTCCGGACGGAGGAGGTGGGGTGCCAGAGCGGGCCGTGGGCGCCGAGGTCGTACAGCAGGCCGGCCTCGCGGAGGGCGGCGATGTCGGGGCGGTCGGCGAGCTCCCTGGCCTGCCAGGGGTGCAGCGGCAACGGCACGGTGTCGCCGGGGAGCCGGAGGCCGTCCCCGGCGAGGCCCCTGGCGAGCTGCTCGGCCGGTACGGGCTTGCCGCGTTCGGTCCAGGCGGAGTCGGCGGCCAGGACGGAGCGGTGCACGGCGGTCCAGTGGAGCGGGAAGGCGCCGCGGAGTTCGGGCGAATAGGCCCGGGTCTCGGCCGCGGAGAGTCCTTCACGGCTCTTGGGTGTGGGGTGCAGCGGGTGGCCGAGCAGAAGGGACTGTTCGGCTTCGAGGAAGAGGGCGCCGTGGTCGTCGGCGGGCCGGGCACGGCGATCGGTGAGGAAAAGGGCGACATTGCGTACGGAGTTGGCGACCCGGCCGACGAGTTCGGCGCCGCCGCCGTCCGGTGCCTGCCGGCGCTCGCCGTCCGGGTCCGGCCGCTCGTCGGTGTCCGCCACCCGGTGCTCGCCGCCGTCGGAGGCCCGGCGGTCGCCGTATGCGGCCTCCCGGCGCAGCAGCGCGGCGAGGGTGACGGCGTCCAGCGGGGCGGCCCCGGCCGGGGCGCCCTCCAGGGTGGGGGCGCCCAGGCGGTGCCAGCCCGTGGGCGACCAGTAGCGGACGGGGATGTGCAGGGCGCCCGCGGCGGCACGCAAGGGGATCACCACCCCGCCGTCGGCAGGGTGGTGGGTGCCGCTCTCCCGGAGCCAGCAGCGCAGCAGGTGCTCGATGCCCGCGGCGTCGGCGGCGACCGCCGGGTCCGGGTGATCGAGGGGGTCGTGGTCACCGGACACCCGGGCGCGGTCGTAAGGGCCGGGGGCGGCCCGGTCCGCGGCCTCGTGAGTCTGCTGGTGGCAGGCGGCGTCGGGGGCGCGCCGATGCTGGCGGGGTACCGACTCGATCGTGCCCGCGCCCTGGTGGGCGGGGACGCGCTCGGCGGGCTGGCCACCGTCGGGGCCGGGGCGTTCGTTCATGGGGAGGTGCCTCGCATTGTCGTGGGGGACGAGCCCGTCGGCCCGGGGGTGGTGCGGACCGCCGCCGTGAGGGCGTCGGCGAGGCGGTCGAGGATGGCGTCCGCCTGTTCGTCGGTGATGGTCAGGGGTGGCAGCAGCCGGACGACGGCGGACTGCCTGCCGACCGGTTCGACGATCAGGCCGCGATCCAGGCAGGCCTGCTGGACGGCCGCCGCGAGCTGCGGGTCGGCGGGTCGGGCGCCCGTGGCGTCGGCGTCGGCGGTGCGGTCGACGAGCTCGATGCCGAGCATCAGTCCGCGGCCGCGGACGTCGCCGATGCAGTCGTGGGAGGCGGCGAGGGAGGTGAGGCGGTCGAGCATCCGGGCGCCGAGTTCCGCGGCGCGCCGGTCGAGGCCGTTCGTGCGGACGTAGGCGAGGGTGGCGGCGCCGGCGGCCATGGCGAGCTGGTTGCCGCGGAAGGTGCCGGCGTGTGCACCGGGCTGCCAGGCGTCGAGTTCCTCGCGGTAGACGATCACGGCGAGCGGCAGGCTGCCGCCGATCGCCTTCGACAGCACGATCACATCGGGCACGATGCCGCTGTGGTCGACCGCCCAGAAGGCGCCGGTGCGGCCGACACCGGTCTGTACCTCGTCCACGATCAGCGGGATCCGCCGGGCGGCGGTGATCTCCCGCATCCGCCGCAGCCAGCCGTCCGGCGCGGGGATCACCCCGCCCTCGCCCTGGACGGGTTCCAGGATCATCCCGGCCGGAGAGGACACCCCGCTCTTGTCGTCGTCGAGCAGGCTCTGTGTCCAGCGCGCGGAGAGCTCGGCGCCGCGCTCTCCGCCGGTCTGGAAGGGGCAGCGGTAGTCGTACGGATAGGGCAGCCGGACCACGCTGGTGTGCCGGGCTCCCCCGGACGCGGCGAGCGCCTCCGAGGTCATGCCGTGGTAGGCGCCGGAGAACGCCATCAGGCCGTCCCGGCCGGTCGCGGTGCGGACGAGTTTGAAGGCGGCCTCGACGGCGTCCGTGCCGGCCGGGCCGCAGAACTGGATGCGCCCCTTTTCGGCCAACTCCCCGGGCAGCGTGGCGAAGAGCTCGGTGGTGAAGGCGTCCTTGACGGGGGTGGCCAGGTCGAGGACGTGCAGCGGCGCGCCGGAGTCGAGGACCGACCGGATCGCTTCGAGCACCACCGGGTGGTTGTGGCCGAGCGCCAGCGCGCCGGCGCCGGAGAGGCAGTCGAGATAGCGCCTGCCGTCGGCGCCCTCGATGGTCAGCCCGCGGGCGCGCACCGGGACGATGGGCAGCGAGCGCGCGTAGGTACGGGCGGCGGACTCGCGCAGGGACTGCCGCCGCAGGATCCCCTCATGGGCCGGCGGCACGGCCGCCGGCACGGTTTCGGTCAACGCCACGGCAGTTGTGTCCTCCTGCTGGTGAGCTGCTGGTGCCGCGCGGGCTGGGGCAGCCCGGGACGTCCCCCGTACGTACCAACGACGGCGGCGACCCGGGATCACGGTTGTCGGCAAGATCCTTGATGGCGTGGAACCGGGGACCCGAGTACCGCCGTCCCCATCGTCACCGGCATAGTGGGGTGTTGCGCCGGGATCTTGAGGTTCATGACAAAGACAGACCGGTCCAACACCGAACAAGCCACACCGGCTCAGTCCGGATTCACCAGGGGGAGCTCACCCATGCGATCCATACGTCGGCCAGTCCTGGCCGCCGCCGCCCTCAGCGCTGTCGTGGCACTCACCGCCACCGGCTGCGGACCCGAGAGCGACAACGCGGACGCCAAGCCCGGCCAGTCCGCGGCGCAGGACTCCACGGGCGGGGGTGACTTCAAGATTCCTCAGGACATCCAGGACAAGCTGAAGGAGCACGGCTTCGACCTGGACAAGTGGAAGAACGGCGAGTGGAAGAACTGGAACCGGGACAAGTGGCTCCGGGAGGCCGGGGAGTTCATCAACCCGATCATCAAGGACTTCTGGGACAAGGACAAGATCGACAAGGTCAAGCCGCCCCAGGACCCCAGCAAGCCCGAGGACATCTCGGAGGACCAGGGCAAGACCGACCCTGAGCCCGCCGCCGTCCCGGCTCAGGCCGTCAAGACCCCGTACACCTCGACCGCTCCCGGTGTGGGCCTGCTGCTGTTCAGCACCCCCGAGGGCGGGTCGCGTTGCTCGGCCACCGTCGTCAAGGACCCCGCACACCCCGGTAAGTCCAACCTCGTGTGGACCGCGGCGCACTGTGTGCACGCCGGCAAGAGCGGCGGCTGGTACCGCAACATGATGTTCGTGCCGAACTTCAACAAGACCGGTGGCAGCGCCGGCCAGTTGAAGGGCAAGCCCTACGAGGACCGGGTCCCGTCGGGCAAGTGGTGGGCGGACGACATGGCGACGTCCCAGCAGTGGATCAAGGCCGGTGGCGCCGTTCCGGGTGTGCCGATGGCTCCGTACGACTTCGCGCTGATGCATGTGAAGCCGGAGGAGAGCACGGGTGGCAAGTCGCTGGAGGAGGTGGCCGGCGGTGCGTACGCGGTCGACTTCAACGCGCCCGCGATGGCCAAGATCCCGAGCCTGACCGCGCAGGGCTACCCCGCGGAGCCGCCCTTCGACGGTGCGGCCGAGCAGCAGTGCACCGACAAGCCGACCCGTCTGTCGATGGACGCCCAGAAGCCGACCATGTACCGGATCGGCTGCACCATGACCGGTGGTTCCTCCGGCGGCCCCTGGTTCGCCAAGGGCAAGGACGGCAAGCCGGAACTGATCTCCAACATGTCGATGGGGCCGCGTCCGGCCCGCTGGTCCGCCGGCCCCCACCTGGGTCCCGAGGCCAAGAGCATGTTCGACACCATGAGTAAGAAGTGGGCCGCCAAGCAGTAAGCGGGTGAGGCGGGTGGTGCCGGGGACGGTGCCGCCCGCGCATCGCCTGCGGGCATCGCGCAAGGCCCGCGCCCTCGGTTTCCCGTGGGCGTGGCGCAAAGGCCCGCCCCCGGTCTCCCGGGGGCGGGCCTTGTGCTGTCCGGGCTGCCCGGCCGCTACGCCGCGGGGACGAAGCGCTGGAGCTCGGCGGCCAGCTCTTCGTGTACCCGTGCCTTGAGGACCGTGCCGTCCGCGGTGTGCTCCTCGGAGATGACCTCGCCCTCGGCGTGGGCCCGTGAGACCAGTGCGCCATGGGTGTAGGGCACCAGCACCTCGATCTCCACCTGCGGCCGGGGGAGTTCCTCGTCGAGCAGGGCCAGCAGCTCGTCCAGGCCCTGGCCCGTACGGGCCGAGACCGCGAGGGCGTGCTTCTCCTGGCGCAGCAGTCGCTGGAGCACCAGTGGATCGGCCGCATCGGCCTTGTTGACGACCACGATCTCGGGCACGTCCGTCGCGCCCACGTCGCGGATCACCTCGCGCACCGCGGCCAGCTGCTCCTCGGGCACCGGATGCGAGCCGTCGACCACGTGCAGGATGAGATCGGACTCGCCGACCTCCTCCATCGTGGAGCGGAACGCCTCGACGAGGTGGTGCGGCAGATGCCGGACGAAGCCGACGGTGTCGGCGAGGGTGTAGAGCCGTCCGCTGGGCGTCTCGGCCCGCCGGACGGTGGGGTCCAGGGTGGCGAACAGGGCGTTCTCCACCAGGACACCGGCGCCGGTGAGGCGGTTGAGCAGCGAGGACTTGCCGGCGTTGGTGTAGCCGGCGATGGCGACCGAGGGGACCTTGTGGCGCCGGCGTTCCTGGCGCTTGATGTCCCGGCCGGTCTTCATCTCCGCGATCTCCCGGCGCATCTTTGCCATCTTCTCGCGGATCCGCCGCCGGTCCGTCTCGATCTTGGTCTCACCGGGACCACGGGTGGCCATCCCGCCGCCCGCCGAACCGGAGCCACCGCCACCCATCTGCCGGGACAGCGACTGGCCCCAGCCGCGCAGCCGAGGAAGCATGTACTGCATCTGCGCCAGCGAGACCTGCGCCTTGCCCTCCCGGGACTTGGCGTGCTGGGCGAAGATGTCGAGGATCAGGGCGGTCCGGTCGACGACCTTGACCTTGACGACGTCCTCGAGGTGGATCAGCTGGCCCGGGGAGAGCTCACCGTCACAGACCACGGTGTCCGCCCCGGATTCCAGCACGATGTCGCGCAGCTCCAGCGCCTTGCCCGAGCCGATGTACGTGGCGGGGTCGGGCTTGTCGCGGCGCTGGATGACGCCGTCGAGCACCATGGCGCCCGCGGTCTCGGCGAGGGCGGAGAGCTCGGCGAGAGAGTTCTCGGCCTCCTGGACCGTGCCGGAGGTCCAGACGCCGACGAGCACCACCCGCTCCAGGCGGAGCTGCCGGTACTCGACCTCGGTGACGTCCTCGAGCTCGGTGGAAAGACCCGCTACACGGCGTAGCGCGGCACGGGCCGAACGGTCGTACTGGTCGCCGTCACGCTCCCCGTCGATCTCGTGGCTCCAGGCGACGTCCTCTTCCATCAGGGCGTTGGCCCGAAGGCTCTCGGGGAGGCGCTGCCGGTCCTGCGGAAGGGAAGAAGAGGAGGTCATTTGATCCTTTGCGTCGTCGGTAAGCCCTCGCGGGGACCTGGTGTTCCCGCCGGGACTGTCGGTGGTGCGGCGACCGCCGCGGCGCTGCCGCAGCCATCGTCCTTCTCAACGTCCGATCGGTCCCGGAGATTCCCGGGCCGGACGGTGCCGTCCCGACGATGGTCCCACGCCCCGGGAAGGCCGTCACACGGGTTTTCCGGGGTGTGCGGCGGCTCCCCTGGGCGCGGGGGTCCCGCCGGCCGCCCCGGTGGGGCCGGGTCCGACAGCGGCTCCCTTGGGCCCTAGGCCGGCGCCCGCCCCCTTGGGGTGCCCGAGCTTTGCGACAGCCCCCTTGGGATGCCCGGGCTTTGCCGCAGGCCTCGTGTGCAGCCACTCCGGATGCCCCGGCATCGGCGGAGTCCGGTCGCCGTAGAGCCAGTCCTGGAAGAAGACGGTGAGGTCCTGCCCGGCGACCTGGGAGGACAGCTGCACGAAGTCGGCGGTGTCCGCCACGCCGTCGCGGTGCCGCTCGACCCAGGTGCGTTCCAGGCGGTCGAAGGCGGCGGTGCCGATCCTCTGCCGCAGGGCGTACAGGACCAGCGCGCTGCCGTCGTAGACGATGGGACGGAAGATGCCGATCTTCTGTCCCGCGCTCGGGGCCTTGGGCGCGGCGGGCGGCCCGCCCTCGGCGCGCCAGCCGTCGGACTCCTGGTAGGCGTGGCGCATACGGGCTTCCAGGGTGGCCCGGCCGTTGCTCCGCTCCTGGGCGTAAAGGGCCTCGTACCAGGTGGCATGGGCCTCGTTGAGCCAGACGTCGGACCAGCGGCGCGGGCTGACGCTGTCGCCGAACCACTGGTGGGCCAGCTCGTGCAGCATCACCGACTCCACGTACCAGGCGGGCAGCCGGTCGGTGGTGAACATGGCCTTCTCGAAGAGCGAGAGGGTCTGGGTCTCCAGTTCGAAGCCGGTCCGGGCGCTGGCGATCAGCACCCCGTACGCCTCGAAGGGGAAGGGGCCGACCTTGCGCTCCATCCAGGCGATCTGGGCCGGGGTCTTCGCCAGCCAGGGCTCCAGTGCCCGACGGTGCGCGGTCGGGACCACATCGCGGACGGGCAGACCGTGCGGTCCGTGCCGCAGCACCACGCTGGACTTCCCGATGGAGACCTGCGCGAGTTCGGTGGCCATGGGGTGGGTGGTGCGATAGGTCCAGGTGCGGCGCCCGGCGCGGGCACCGGGGCTCAGGGGCAGTCCGTTGGCGACGGCGGTCAGTTCCTGCGGTGCGGTGATGTGGAAGGTGAAGAGCGCCTTGTCGGAGGGGTGGTCGTTACAGGGGAAGACGCGGTGCGCGGCGTCCGCCTGGTTGGCCATCGCCAGACCGTCGGAGGTACGGAGCCAGCCGCCGTCGCCCTTGCCGCGGGGTTCGCTGGTGTGCTCGATGGCGATCTTCACCTCCTGGCCGCTGGAAACGTGGAAGGCCGGGGTGAGCACCAGGTCCTCGCCGTGCTGCTGGTGCACGGCGGGCAGGCCGCCGATCTTCACGGAGCGTACGGTGCCGCGGGCGAAGTCGAGGTTGACGTGGTCGAGCTCGGCGGTGGCACGGGCGGTGATCACGGTGGTGGCGTTCAGCGGCCGGTCGTTGTGGCCGGAGTAGTCCAGGGAGACGTCGTAGGAGGTGACGTCGTAGCCGGTGTTGCCGAGCAGGGGGAAGAGCCGGTCGCCGAGGCCTTGCGGCCCCAGGGACATCGGTTCGGCCATGCCGAGGGTGGCGAGCGCGGCCAGCCCGAGGGCGGCGGCCCGGCGGCCGGTCCGACGGCCGGTCCGACGGAGCCGCCCGCTCGGGTCGCGGGGCAGGGCACGGGCGAGGACGGGGCGATCGGGGTCGCCTGAAGGGCGGCGCGGGGGAAGGGACATGCACTACGGCTACCAACGCCGCCCCCTCCCCCGCGGGTGACAGGGCAAACGGCACCCGAACGGGCGGCGGATCGTGCGTCCGTCTTACGCCGCCGGACGGAGCGGCTTCCGACGGACCGTCACCCTGTAGGCCAACCGGCCCCGTTCAGGGGCGCAGCGCCGCCGCCGGGCGGGAGCGGCCGGCTCGCAACACGTCGAAGACGCCGGGCACTTGACGCATGGCCCGCATCAGGGACGGCAGTCCGGCGGCGTTCGGCAGATGCAGGGTGTAGGTGTGGCGGACCCGCTGTTCGCGCGGGGGTTCGACGGCTGCGGACACCACGGCGGCGCCCTGGGAGGCGATGGCTTCGGTGAGGTCGGCCAGGAGGTGCGGCCGGCTGAAGGCCTCGGCCAGGAGGGTGACCCGGCAGCCGTGGCCCCCCTGGCCGGCGCCCCGCCAGCGCACCCCGACCGGCTGCCGGCCGGTGGCCGCCATCCGTGCCACGGCGGGGCACAGGGCGCGGTGGACGGTGACCGTGCCGCCCCGTACGGCGAATCCGGTGACGGTGTCCGGCGGCACCGGGGTGCAGCAGCCCGCCAGCCGGACCGCCGCACCGGGCAGATCCGCCACCACCAGGACCGAGGCGGGGGCCACCGGGTCCGCTCCGGGCCGGTCGGGCCCCGCGGCCCGGCGGTCGGCCGGGGGCGCCGCGACGGGCCCCTCACCGGCGCCCGCCGGGCGGGCGCCGGGCTCCCCCGGCCCGGCCAGCCACCGGGCGATGGCGAGCCGGGCGGCGGGCGTACGGGCGTGGTCGAGCCATTCGGGCGAGGGACCGGCCGCGGAGTCCGGGGCCATCAGCAGCAGCAGGCTGTCGCCGTCGTGCAGGACGGTGGAGAGGGTGGCGAGCCGGCCGTTGACGCGGGCGCCGATGCAGCAGTGCGCCACCTCGCCGTGCCGTTCGTAGGCGGCGTCCACGCAACTCGCCCCGGCGGGCAGACCGATGGCGCCGCCCGTGACGGCGGACGAGCCGTCCGACGGGGCGTCGGCGCAGAAGACGGTGATCTCCCGGTCCTGGGCGAGGTCGTCGCGCAGCGAGGTCCAGAACGTGTCCGGGTCGGGGGTGGTGCGCTGCCACTCCAGCAGCCGGGAGAGCCATCCAGGGCGGGTCGGGTCGGCCCGCTCGCCCTCGGGGGCGTCCGCGCCGTCCGTGGGGGCGTACGGGTTGCCCAGCGCGATCACCCCCGCCTCGGCGACCCGGTGCATCTGGTGCGTACGGATCAGCGTCTCGGCGATTTCCCCGGACGGGCCGGTGATCGCCGTGTGCAGTGACTGGTAGAGGTTGAACTTGGGGGCCGCGATGAAGTCCTTGAACTCGGAGACGACCGGGGTGAAGCAGGTGTGCAGCTCGCCGAGGACGGCATAGCAGTCGGCGTCCTCCGCCACCAGCACCAGCAGCCGCCCGAGGTCCGCGCCGGTCGGCTCACTGCGGGCGAGGCGTACGCGGTGCACCGAGACGAAGTGCCGGGGCCGGACGAGGACTTCGGCGCCGATACCGGCCTCGTCCAGGACGGTGCGTACCCGCTGTGCGAGGGCGGTGAGCGGGTCGGGCCTGGCGGCGTACTCCATGACCAGGGCCCGGGTAGTGGCGTACTCCTCGGGGTGCAGGATCGCGAAGACGAGGTCCTCCAGCTCGGCCTTGAGCGCCTGGACGCCGAGGCGTTCGGCGAGCGGGATCAGCACATCGCGGGTCACCTTGGCGATCCGGGCCTGCTTCTCGGGGCGCATCACACCGAGGGTGCGCATGTTGTGCAGCCGGTCGGCGAGCTTGATGGACATCACCCGGACGTCGTTGCCGGTCGCCACCAGCATCTTGCGGAAGGTCTCGGGCTCGGCGGCCGCGCCGTAGTCGACCTTCTCCAATTTGGTGACGCCGTCGACCAGATAGCAGACCTCCGCACCGAACCGCTCCCGCACCTGATCCAGCGTCACTTCCGTGTCCTCGACGGTGTCGTGGAGCAGCGAGGCGGTCAAGGTCGTGGTTTCCGCGCCCAGTTCGGCGAGGATGAGGGTCACCGCGAGCGGATGGGTGATGTACGGCTCGCCGCTCTTGCGCAGTTGGCCGCGGTGCGAGGACTCGGCGAGCAGATAGGCCCGGGTGAGGGTGTCCAGATCGGCGTCCGGGTGGTGTCCGCGGTGCACCTTGGCGACGTGCTCCAGGGCGTGCGGGAGGCCGTCGCGCGGGGCGGGTCCGAGCAGCGCGGCCCGGCCGATACGGCGCAGCCCTCTGAGCTCCAGCCGGCGGCGTCCGCGCTTGCGGCCCGCTGCTCCAGGGTTACCAGGGTTTGTGGCCTCTGCGCTCATGGGCACCTCCGGCAGCGTCGACCGGCGGTGGGACGCGTCAGTTCGGACGTCCGGGCCGGTGCTTGATGCTATCGACCCCATCACGCAGCGCTGTCCGGCTCTCGCTCAGAGTGATACGGATCACCCGTTCGAGCGAACCTTTCGGCCGTAGCCGTTCCCCGTGCACGGCCCGGTCCCGGGACGTCGCAGGCCGCGTCAGGCGAGCGCGGCGGCCAGCCAGGCGGGGTCGAAGGTGCCCTCGGCGACGATCTCGGCCGGTCCGGTCATCTCGACCGTGCCGTCGGGCAGCTCGGTGATGGAGAGGCTGCCGCCGAGCACATCGACCGTGTAGGTGGCGGGTGTGCCGGTCTCCGTGGGGGCCGGACCGTCCCTGCGGGCGGTGGCGACGGCGACCGCACAGGCGCCGGTGCCGCAGGAGCGGGTCTCGCCCGAGCCGCGCTCGTGGACCCGCATCGCCACATGGTGCGGTCCGCGGTCGGCGACGAACTCGATGTTCACGCCGTCGGGATAAACCGACGCCGGGCTGAACGGCGGCACGGCCAGCAGGTCGCCGGCGTGGGCCAGGTCGTCGACGAAGACGACGGCGTGCGGATTGCCCATGTTCACGTTCCGGGCCGGCCAGCTGCGGCCGTCGACGGTGACGACGACGCTCTCCTCGAAGAGTTCGGCGCGGCCCATCGAGACCGTGACATCACCGGTCTTGGCGACGTGGACGCGGCGCACGCCGGCGCGGGTGGCGATGGCGAGGTCACCGGCCTCGACCAGGCCGGCGTGCAGCAGATAGCGCGCGAAGACGCGGACGCCGTTGCCGCACATCTCGGCGATCGAGCCGTCGCCGTTGCGGTAGTCCATGAACCATTCGGCCTCGTCGGCCTGGTCTCGCGCCTCCGGGTGCGCGGCGGACCGGACGACGCGCAGCACGCCGTCGCCGCCGAGTCCGGCCCGTCGGTCGCAGATCCTGGCGACGGCGGTCGCGGGCAGGTCGAGGAGGCCGTCCGGGTCGGGGACGATCACAAAGTCGTTCTCGGTGCCGTGGCCCTTGAGGTAGGCGAGGCGCTGCGTGCTGGTCACCCCTGCATCGTACGGGGCCACCGGGGGGATCGGCCTTACGGGGCCGGGTGCGCGCCCGTGCACGGCCCCGTCAAGAGCCGTCCGCGGAGGGGAAGCCCCGCGGGTTCAGCGCAGCCGGGCCACGCGCCAGATGGCCAGCGAGGCCGGGATCGCCACCACGACGGCGTAGAGCAGCACCACACGCCAGTCGGCGCGGCGGCCGGAGCCGCGTACCGGGAGGCCGGGCCAGGTGTGGCCGACGCGGCGGGCGGCCATCATGCCCCAGCCGGCCGCGCAGCAGCACAGCAGCAGGCCGAGCATCGCGATCATCGCACTGCCGTCGCCGCCGAGCTCGAAGGCGAGGGGGAAGGCGAACATCAGCGAGCCGAGGGCGGCGAGGGCGACGATCGGCGCCAGCTGCCACAGCCGCAGCCGGGGTGGCGGGCGCAGCTCCCGGAAGGACTCGCCGCCCTCCCCGGGGCCGTCGGCTCCGGAGTCCGGGGCGTCGGAGTCGTCCAGGGTGTCCGGGCCGGTGAGCGGTCCGGCGCCGGCGCCCTCGGTGCCGGGCAGACCGTCTTCGGGGTCCGGACCGTCGTCGGTCAGGGGTGCCGGGTCAGCGCCGCTGTCCGGTTGCTGCGCTCGGTTGCGCGGGCCGGCCTCCATTGCCACGCGCCCTCCCCACTGCAGACTGCACGCCTCGATCGAAGGTCGATGATGACACGCCCTCAGGGGCCCGGATGACGGCCGGAGCGTCCCGATGCCATGACGTGATCAGGCTGTGACCGGTCGTTCGAGCAACGCCAGCGCCTGCCCGGGAAGTTCCGCCCGGTGCTCGGCGGCGCCGCTGAGCCAGTGGACCCGCGGGTCCCGGCGGAACCACGAGTCCTGGCGGCGCGCGAAACGCTTGGTGGCGCGTACCGTCTCGTCGCGCGCCTCCTGCTCGGTGCACTCCCCCGCAAGCTGGGCCAGCACCTGCTGATAGCCGAGCGCCCGCGAGGCCGTACGGCCCTCACGCAGCCCCTGGCCCTCCAGTCGGCGCACCTCGTCGACCAGGCCCGCCTCCCACATGCGGTCGACCCGTCGGGCGATCCGCTCGTCGAGCTCGGGGCGCTCGACATCGACACCGATCTGCAGGGTGTCGTAGACCGCTTCGTGGCCGGGGAGGTTGGCGGTGAAGGGGCGGCCGGTGATCTCGATGACCTCCAGGGCGCGCACGATGCGACGGCCGTTGCTCGCCAGGATCGCGCGGCCCGCCTCGGGGTCGGCGGCGGCCAGCCGGGCATGGAGGGGGCCGCTGCCCTGTGCGGCCAGTTCGGCCTCCAGGCGGGCGCGCACCTCCGGGTCGGTGCCGGGGAAGTCGAGGGCGTCGATCGCGCCGCGTACATACAGACCGGAGCCGCCGACGAGGACCGGGGTGCGGCCCTCGGCGAGCAGCCGGTCGATCTCGGCCCGGGCCAGCCGCTGGTACTCGGCGACACTGGCGGCGCAGGTCACGTCCCAGATGTCCAGGAGGCGGTGCGGGACGCCCTGCTGCTCCTCGGGCGTGAGTTTGGCGGTGCCGATGTCCATGCCGCGGTAGAGCTGCATGGAGTCGGCATTGATGACCTCGCCCCCCACGTGCTGTGCGAGCGCGACGCCCAGATCGGACTTTCCGGCCGCGGTGGGACCGACGACGGCGATGACCCGCGGAGCGGGAACGACGGTGTTCACCCCGTCAGTCTCGCAAACATCGCACCCCTGTCCCGAACGAGCGACGTGACGGGCAACCGATGGGGTCGTTGCCTGTTCGAGGTCCCGAGAAGCCGGTGCGCCTCACCGGCGCCCGCGGGCGGCGCAAGGGGCCGTTCCCCGGCGGCAGGGATGTCGCCATCTGAAGAGCGTAGGAGCAGTTATGGGCGTGTTTTCGCGGTTTCGCCGCCGTAAGTCCGAAGCGTCGGCGGAGGAGCACACGGCCGCGGCGGTGACGGCCGAGGCGGAGGAGTCGGCGGAGGCGGAAAAGCCGGCGGAGGCGGAGGAGTCGGCGGAGGCGGTGGCAGCGGTGGAGAAGCCGGCGGGGCCGGTCGTTCCGGCGGCCGCGGGGGAGGCCGATGCCGCCGGAGAGGCCGCGGAATCCTGCACCGGGGACTCCTGCGCGGACGAGGGCGCCGTCGGCCACGCCGCGCCCCCCGAGCCGGCGGCCCCGGAAGCGACCGGAGCGGCTGTTGCCGGAGCGGCCGCCGACGACGAGCCGCCGGCGGAGAAGGCCGGCGAGAAGGCCGGCGAGAGCGCCGGAATCCCCCGGCAGCAGTCGGCTCAGGCCGCCGCGGACAGCGAGAGCGCACGGCAGTAGTCCGCCCGGCTCACCGTACGGAGCGCGACGGCCGCGGGGCGCAGTGCCTCGCGGCCGTCGCCGTACCCGCCCCGGTGCGCGCTACGACCAGGACGCCACGAAGTAGCCCACGCCGTACGGGGCCTCCTCGCACAGCAGCCGCCCGCTCAGGCCCGCGTCCTCGGCCGCGCCCGCCAGCACCTGCCAGCAGGCCCGTCCGGACGCCTGGAGCGCGGCGGCCGGCTCCTCGTCCAGTGCGGCCAGCGCCTCGGTGTCGGCGGTGCCCAGGGCGCGGGCCGCGGCGGCGTCGAAGGCCTCGGCCCGCGCGTCGAAGTAGCCGGGCGCCTTCACCGTCCGGCAGGCGCTGCCGTCGCCCATCACCAGCAGTGCCACCCGGGGCGCGGATGCCGCGATCTCCCGGCCCATGGGCAGTGCACGGTCGCGGGGCAGCGACTCGGCCACCCCCAGCGCCTCCACGGGGGCGTCGGCCCGGTCCGTACGCGACAGCAGCCAGGCGCCGACCGACAACGACGGCGGGAGTTCCCGCTCCGGGACGGTCTTCGCGGCGCCCAGCCGCACCTCCAGATCCACCCCGAAGCCGCGGAAGGAGCCGAGGGCGCCCTGCGGGTGCGGGCCCCGGCCGGCCTCGTCGGCCGGGCCGAGGACGACCAGCCGGTCGGGGCGGGCCGCGGCGAGCACGCCGATCGCGTCCAGGCAGGCGGCGCGCAGCGCATCGAGTTCGGGCGCCGCCCCGGCGGCCACCTCCGGGACGAGGAGCGGCGGGCAGGGGCAGACAGCGGCGGCTACGAGCATGCCACGCAGCGTAACGCCCCTGGTGCGAGGCCGGACGTGGCGCCCTGCGGGGCGCAGTGCAGGACGACCGGCACGAGGCCCGTCGGTCGCGGCCGGTCGGTCGCAGCCGGTCAGTCGCAGCCGCAGCCGGCGGTGGGCGCCGGGCTCGGTGCCGGGGCGCCGATGGTGGGCAGGCCCAGCAGCACGCCCTTGGGCTTCTCTTCCGGGGCGGCGTTGCGCTTCTCCCAGGCGTCACCGGCCCGGGTACGGCGGACCGCCTTGGCCGGGCCCTCCGCCAGGAGGTGGTGCGGAGCGGCGTAGGTGACCTCGACGGTCACCGTGTCGCCGGGGCGGACCGGCTCGTCGGGGCGGGTGAAGTGCACCAGACGGTTGTCGGGGGCCCGGCCGGACAGGCGGTGGGTCGCCCCGTCCTTGCGGCCCTCGCCCTCGGCGACCAGGACCTCGAGGGTGCGGCCGACCTGCTTCTTGTTCTCCTCCCAGGAGATCTCCTCCTGGAGGGCGACCAGGCGCTCGTAGCGCTCCTGGACCACGGCCTTGGGAATCTGCCCCGCCATGTCGGCCGCCGGGGTACCGGGGCGCTTGGAGTACTGGAAGGTGAAGGCCTGGGCGAAGCGGGACTCGCGGACCGTGTGCAGGGTCTGCTCGAAGTCCTCCTCGGTCTCGCCCGGGAAGCCGACGATGATGTCCGTGGAGAGGGCGGCTTCCGGCATCGCGGCGCGCACCTTCTCGATGATGCCGAGGAAGCGCTCCTGGCGGTACGAGCGGCGCATCGCCTTGAGCACGGTGTCCGAGCCGGACTGCAGCGGCATGTGGAGCTGGGGCATGACGTTGGGCGTCTCGGCCATGGCGGCGATGACGTCGTCGGTGAAGTCGCGGGGGTGCGGGGAGGTGAAACGGACCCGCTCCAGGCCCTCGACCCGCCCGCAGGCGCGCAGCAGCTTGCTGAAGGCCTCGCGGTCACCGATGTCGGAGCCGTAGGCGTTGACGTTCTGGCCGAGCAGGGTGATCTCGCTGACGCCTTCGGCGACCAGTGCCTCGATCTCGGCGAGGATGTCGCCGGGCCGGCGGTCCTTCTCCTTGCCGCGCAGCGCCGGGACGATACAGAACGTACAGGTGTTGTTGCAGCCCACCGAGATGGAGACCCAGGCGGCATACGCGCTCTCGCGCCGGGTGGGCAGGGTCGAGGGGAACGCCTCCAGCGACTCGGCGATCTCGACCTGCGCCTCTTCCTGGATGCGGGCACGCTCCAGCAGCACCGGCAGCTTGCCGATGTTGTGCGTCCCGAAGACCACATCGACCCAGGGGGCCTTCTTGACGATGGTGTCGCGGTCCTTCTGGGCCAGGCAGCCGCCCACGGCGATCTGCATACCGGGGCGCGCGGCCTTCTTCGGAGCGAGCTGGCCGAGGTTGCCGTAGAGCCGGTTGTCGGCGTTCTCCCGCACCGCGCAGGTGTTGAAGACCACCACGTCGGCGCCTTCGCCGTCCTTGGGCGCGGGGACGTAGCCGGCCTCTTCCAGCAGGCCCGACAACCGCTCGGAGTCGTGGACGTTCATCTGGCACCCGTAGGTGCGGATCTCGTAACTCTTGTTCACGCCCACTGCCTGGCTCCGGTCGCTGCTGGTCATGCAACAAGGGTAGGCGGTACGGGAAGTGCCTCCCGCCCCGGAGTCTTCGGGCCGGATCCGGCCCCCGGACGTGCGGCGCCCCGGGCCGCCCGCCTCACAGAGCCAGCACGATGGCGGCGCCGACACCACCCGCCACCAGCGCAAAGGCCGCGCTGAGCAAGCCGCCGTGCCCCCAGCGGAAGGGGCGGTCGAGCGCGAAGCGGCCGGGTCCGGTGGCCGCGACGGCCAGCGCGACGACGGCGATGGTCAGGGGATATTCGATACCGCCGGTCATCGCCCAGAACCCCCGGGGCGCCGAGATGGCCATGGCGTTGATCATCACGCCGATGAGTGCGGCGGCCGCGAGGGGCGTGAGCAGTCCCACGGCGAGGCCGAGGCCGCCGAGGAATTCCGAGACTCCGGCGAGGCAGGCGAAGACCTCGCCGGGGCGGTAACCGAGGGCGGCGAAGCCCTTGCCGGTGGCGGCCAGGCCGTGGCCGCCGAAGATCCCGAAGAGCTTCTGGGCGCCGTGTCCGGCCAGGATCAGTCCCACGGTCAGGCGCAGGAGGAGCAGGCCCAGGTCGGCGGCGAGCGGGGGTGAGCGGAGGGTGTCGGGCCGGGCATGGACATCCGTCCGCGGCTCGGTGTGCGGTTTCAGCGGTTTCATGGGGGCTCGCTTCCCGCACCGGCGCGTCATGGCCGCGGTGTCGAGCACCGGCGCCGGTGCGCTCATGGTGGAGGGATCGCGTGGGTGCACGCCGGTCGGCGCGCGGTGGGAGACGTGCCGGGTCCCCGCTACGTCGAGAGATCGGGAGGATGAAACCTCCACTATCGATCGTGCTACGCGAAGCGCCGTCTGCAAAGGGCGGTCGCACACCGGGGCGCCCCGCCCGGGTGCCGCACCTCCCGTCAGGAGGTCCTGCCCCTCCCTTTCCCGCCGCGGTACTGGCAGGATCCCGCCCATGGTCACAGCATTCTCCCGCACCGGCCGCCGGGCCTTCCAGGCGGCGGTCGCAGCACTGGTCGCCCTCGGACTGGCGCTGTGGTGGCTGCTGGCGATGGGCGGTGAGCCCGTGCCCCGTGGCCCGCTGACGCTGGCGACGGGCGTGCCGACCGGGGTGTATGCGCGCTACGGGGAGTTGCTCAAGCAGGATCTGGGCCACGACCTGCCGGACGTCGATCTGCGGCTGGCCCGCAGCGAGGGATCCATCGACAATCTGCGGCAACTGGTCTCCGGGCGCGCCGACTTCGCCATCGCGACGGCCGATGCGGTCGCCACGTACGAGGTCAGGGGCGAGCCGGGCGCGGACCGGCTGCGGGCCTGCGCCCGGCTGTACGACGACTACATGCAGCTGGTGGTGCCGAAGAAGTCCGCGGTGCGCTCGACGAAGGATCTGCGGGGGCTGCGGGTGGGGGTGGGGACCGACGACTCCGGGGTACAGCTGGTCACCCGGCGGCTGGTGGAGGCGGCCGGGCTGGACTTCCACGAGGACATCGAGCCGGTGCGGGTCGGCATCGACCAGATGCCGAAGCTGCTGGAGCAGCACAAACTGGATGCCTTCTTCTGGTCCGGCGGGCTGCCGACGACGGCCGTGCAGCACCTGGCCCAGCGCTTCCCGGTGCGGCTGGTCCCGCTCGGTGATCTCAGCCCGGCGCTGCACCGGCAGGGCGAGCGCACCCGCTACTACCGGGCGGCGGTGCTGCCCGCCGATGCCTATCCCCTGGCCCAGGACGGGCAGGCGGTGAAGACGATCGCGGTGGCGAATCTGCTGGTCACGACGGACCGGGAGGATCCGGTGATGACCCAGGGCATCACCCGTACGGTCATCGACAGCCGTGACTGGATCGGGCGCCAGGTCCATGCCGCGCAGAAGGTGGATCTGCGGACGGCGGTGTTCACCGATCCGCTGGAGCTCCACGAGGGCGCCCGGCGCTATTACCTGTCCCAGAAGCCCTGAGGCCGGGGGCCTGAGCCGGAAGCACTGTCTCCGGAAAGCGCTCTCCCCCGCCGCCCGGCGGGGTAACCGCGTCCGCGAACGGGTCGGGGCCCGCACCGGACGGACCGGTGCGGGCCCCGATCACGGGACGCGAGAGCGTCAGGCGGCGACGATGTTCTCCGCCTGCGGGCCCTTCGGGCCCTGGGTCACGTCGAAGGTGACCTTCTGGCCCTCGAGGAGCTCACGGAAGCCCTGGGCGGCGATGTTCGAGTAGTGGGCGAAGACGTCGGGGCCGCCGCCGTCCTGCTCGATGAAGCCGAAGCCCTTTTCCGAGTTGAACCACTTGACGGTGCCGGAAGCCATGTTTTTCTCCTTCATGGGGCAAGCCGGAGACCACACTGCGCGGCCTCCTTGTCGCCGAGATGATTGCCCCACACCGGAACAGGTCCGGGAAACAAGGAACGCCCGGGGCATCCAGCCTCCGGGCGCGCACAAAGTTCATCATGGGTACCACAACTGCAACGCCGTTCACGGTAGCACAGGTTCCGGGGAGTCCCCACAGGCCGTGCGCGCCGCCCCGCCACTGCGCCCCGTCACGGTCCGGTGCGCGGCACGGTGACCGTGACCTTCAGCCCGTGCGGCGGGTGCGGGGCGTAGGCGATGGTGGCGCCGCCCGCGGTGAGCAGGGCGCGGGTGATCGAGAGACCGAGCCCGGAGCCGGAGACGTTCTGGTGGCGGCCGCTGCGCCAGAAGCGATCACCGATCCGGGCGAGTTCGTCATCGGTCAGGCCGGGGCCACGGTCGGCGACGGTGACATGGACGCGCTCACCCTCCGGCGCGACACCGACGGTGACCGGCCGGCCCTCCGGGGTGAACTTCAGGGCATTGTCGACGACGGCGTCCAGAGCGCTGGACAGCGCGACCGGATCGGCCCAGCCGGTGACGGCGCGCTGACCTTCGTAGGTGAGGAGGACGCCCTTGTCGTCGGCCAGCGGGCGCCAGGAGTCGACGCGTTCGGCGGCCAGCGCCGCGACATCGGTGAGCTGGAGGTCGGCGGCGGTGTGTTCGGCAAGCGCGAGGTCGAGCAGATCGTCCAGGACGCGGGCCAGCCGCTTGCCCTCGGTGCGGACCGAGGCGATCTCCGCGTTGCCGTCGGGGAGTTCGAGGGCCAGCAGCTCGATGCGCAGCAGCAGCGCGGACAGCGGGTTGCGCAGTTGGTGCGAGGCGTCGGCGACGAAGGCCCGCTGCTGCTCCAGGACGTCCTCGACGTGGTCGGCCATCTCGTTGAACGAGCGGGCCAGCCGGCGCAGTTCGGGCGGGCCCGCGGTGGCCGCCACGCGGGCGTTCATCCGGCCGGTGGCGATGTCGTGGCTGGCCGTGTCCAGGACCCGTACCGGCCGCAGCACCCAGCCGGTGAGACGGAAGGCCGCGGCAACGGCGACGAGCATGGCCGCGCACTCCCCGGCCGCGATCAGCAGCCAGCCGCGCAGGACGCGGGAGCGCAGGTGTCCGGTGGGCGAGTCGGTCATCACGACGGCGACCACATCGCCGTCGCGGATCACCGGTGAGGCGACCGGAATACGGCCGGTGTCGTCCCAGGGCCAGATCTGGTGGGGATCATGGCTGCGACGGCCCGCCAGCGCCTCGCGGAAGGCCTGGGCGCCCTCACCGTCGCGGGGCACCGGCATACCGGCCGGGGCGGTGGCCATCGGGGTGTGATCGCGGTAGAAGACGCCGGCACGTATCCCGTAGAGGCCGTAGTAGCGCGCGAGCTCGCTGCGCAGGGTGGCGCGCCGCTCGTCCTCCTCGGGGGTCTTCTCGGTGTCCGTGGCGGGGCGGGCGGTGACGAACTGGGCGAGGGAGGCGAAGCGCGCGGCGTCGTCGATCCGGTCGACGACCACCCGCTGCTGTTCCACACCGGCCGTGATGACGCCCAGCGGGATGCCCAGCGCAAGCAGCACTCCGGCCATGAGGACGATGAGGAGCGGGAGGAGTCGGGTGCGCACGTGGCAGCGGCGGCCTTCAGGAGGCCGGGGAGGCGGGCAGCCGCCGCCCCGCGCCGGCGGCCGGGACGACCAGGCGGTAGCCGACGCCGCGCACCGTCTCGATCAGGGCGGGCATCCGCAGCTTGGCGCGGAGTGAGGCGATATGGACCTCCAGGGTCCGGCCGGTGCCCTCCCAACTCGTGCGCCACACCTCGCTGATGATCTGTTCCCGGCGGAAGACCACACCGGGTCGCTGGGCGAGCAGCGCCAGCAGGTCGAACTCCTTGCGGGTGAGCGGGACCGCGGCGCCGTCCACGGACACCTGGCGGGTGGGGAGTTCGACGGTGACCGCGCCCAGATACAGCGCCTCGCCGGGGACACCCTCGTCGGCGGGCTGCTCGGCGCCGCCGGGCGCGGTGCGCCGGCTCACCGCATGGATACGGGCCAGCAGCTCACCGGTGTCGTACGGCTTGACGACATAGTCGTCGGCGCCGAGGTTGAGGCCGTGGATGCGGGAGCGCACATCGGAGCGCGCGGTGACCATGATGACGGGGATGGCGCAGAGCTTGCGGATCCGGCCGCACACCTCGAAGCCGTCCTGGTCGGGCAGCCCGAGATCGAGCAGCACCACCGCGAACGGCTCCGCATGGTCGGGCAGCAGGGCCTTGAGCGCCTCCTCGCCGTTGCGTGCATGGACGACGGACAGGCCGTGCTTGGCCAGCACCGCGGACAGGGCAGCGGCGACATGATCGTCGTCCTCGACGAGCAGCAGTCTCATTCGGGCCTCCTCCCGGGGTGCGTGTGTACGGGCCACAGGGCATCTACGGCGATACGAGGCATGCGCGTCAAGAGGAGGCCACCTCCTGGACGCCATCCGTTACCCAGCCGGTACGCCCGCGGCGCCGGGCCGGCGTCGCCCTCCGGGCACCCCGCTCGACGCAGAGTGTCCGTTTGCGGCCGGATCGTTATCCTCAAGTTCCCCTCAGAAGTAATGACGCTGGTCGCAGGGCGTCATTAGGGTCCTCCCAACCGAGGAGGACGGAGCTACACGCCGATGAGCGAAGTATCGGTGACCAAGAACGCCGAGGGTCCCGCACCGGCAGCGGACCAGCTGGTCGTGCTGGACAACGTGAACAAGCACTTCGGCGCGCTGCACGTGCTCCAGGACATCGACCTGACGATCCACCGCGGCGAGGTCGTCGTCGTGATCGGGCCTTCGGGCTCGGGCAAGTCGACGCTCTGCCGCACGATCAACCGCCTGGAGACCATAGACACCGGCAGCATCACGATCGACGGGAAGCCGTTGCCACAGGAGGGACGGGAACTGGCCCGGCTGCGCGCCGACGTGGGCATGGTCTTCCAGTCCTTCAACCTCTTCGCGCACAAGACGGTGCTCGAAAACGTGATGCTGGGGCAGACCAAGGTCCGCAGGACGGACAAGGCCGCCGCCATGACGAAGGCCCGCGCCCTGCTCGACCGGGTCGGCGTCGGCACCCAGGCGGACAAGTACCCCGCACAGCTCTCCGGCGGTCAGCAGCAGCGGGTGGCGATCGCCCGTGCGCTGGCGATGGACCCGAAGGTGATGCTGTTCGACGAGCCGACGTCCGCGCTGGACCCGGAAATGATCAACGAGGTGCTGGACGTGATGCAGCAGCTCGCCCGGGACGGCATGACGATGATCGTGGTCACTCATGAGATGGGCTTCGCGCGCTCCGCGGCGAACCGGGTCGTCTTCATGGCGGACGGCCGCATCGTCGAAGAGGCTGAGCCGAACCAGTTCTTCAACAACCCGCGCAGCGACCGCGCCAAGGACTTCCTGTCGAAGATCCTCCACCACTGAGGCCGCAGTCGGGCCACCGTCATTGCCCACACCTGCTGAACCAAAGGATGTTCACCATGAGGATTCGTAAAACGGCTGCGGCCGGTGCGGTGGTGCTCGCGCTGGCGGCCACGGCGACTGCGTGCGGCGGCGACACCGGAACGGCGGGCGACAAGCCGGCCGGCGGGGATGTCTTCAGCGGCTCCTACAAGGTCGCCACGGCACCGAAGACCGATTCCCCGGTGCTGAAGAAGGCCCAGAAGGCCAAGAAGATCGTCATCGGTGTGAAGGCCGACCAGCCGTTCCTGGGTTTCAAGGACACCGCCGGCAAATACTCCGGCTTCGACATCGAGATCGCCAAGATGGTCGCCGCCGACCTGGGCTTCTCCGAGAAGCAGATCGAGTACAAGACGATCGACTCCAATGTCCGTGAGACCACCATCTCCCACGGCCAGGTCGACTACTACGTCGGCACCTACACGATCAACGAGGAACGCAAGAAGCAGGTCGGCTTCGCGGGCCCGTACTACACCGCCGGCGCGGACCTCCTGGTGCGCAAGGACGACAAGTCGATCACCGGCCCGGAGTCCCTCAAGGGCAAGAAGGTCTGCTCGATCGTCGGCTCGACTCCGCTGCAGGAGATCAAGAAGCCGAAGTACGGCGCGCAGACCAGCGAGCAGTCGAAGTACTCGGACTGCGTCAAGAACCTCGTGGACGGCCAGGTGGACGCGGTCACCACCGACGACGCGATCCTCAAGGGCTACGCCGCACAGCGCCCCAGCCAGCTCCGGGTCGTCGGCAAGTCGTTCACCAAGGAGCCCTACGGCGTCGGTATGCGCAAGGACGACAAGGCCCTGCGCACCGCCGTCACCACGGCGCTGGAGAACCACATCAAGAACGGCGACTACGAGAAGGCCTACAAGGGCACGCTCGGCAAGTCGGGTTCGCCCTTCAAGGCCCCGGAGACCCCGCTTCCGCGCGACTGAGGCACCCCGCCCACCGGACCGCGCCGCCCCGTACGCCCGCCGCGGCGGGTGTACGGGGCGCGGTGTCTTCCGCGCCCGCCCCCGTTGACCCTCTTCCCGCCGTCGACCCGACCGCTACCGCGGAGACCCCATGAACGTACTCCTCGATTATCTGCCCGAGTTCCGGGACGGGTTCCTCGGAACCCTGGCGATCACCGCGTCCAGCGCGCTGCTCGCACTGGTCCTCGGCGTTGCCATAGCCGGCTTCCGGGTGTCTCCGGTCCCGCCGCTGCGCGCCTTCGGCACGGCCTGGGTCACGGTGCTGCGCAACACCCCGCTGACGCTGCTCTTCCTGGTCGCGTTCTTCGTCGTCCCTCAGGTGCTCTTCCGCGGCGCCAGCCCGTACATCCTGGCCACCCTGGCCCTCGGCTTCTACACCTCCTCCTTCGTCTGCGAGGCGGTGCGGTCCGGCATCAACACCGTGCCGCTGGGCCAGGCGGAGGCCGCGCGCAGCATCGGCATGACGTTCTCCCAGACGCTGCGCCAGATAGTGCTCCCCCAGGCCACGCGCACCGTACTGGCACCGCTCAGCAGCATCTTCATCGCGCTGACGAAGAACTCCGCCATCGCCGGAGCGTTCGGCTACGGCGAGTTGTTCAACGTCTCCAAGCTGCTCAACGACAAGGGGTATCCGATCGCCTGGATCTTCCTGTGGACGGCGCTCGCCTACCTCGTCATCACCTTCGCCATCAGCGGCGCCTTCCGGGTGCTGGAGCGCCGGATGGGGGTCGTGCGGTGAACGGACGCGGGAGGCCGGACGGGACGACGTGGGTGCCGCGCGCAGGCGGGGCGGAAACTAGTGAGGTAAGGGCATGAGCGGCGCCAGCGTTCTCTACGACGTACCCGGGCCGAAGGCAAAGACACGCAACCGCATCTACGGCGTCTGCGGTGCGCTCGCGATGCTGGGGCTGCTCGTGTTCGCCGTGGTCCGGCTCAACACCAAGGGCCAGCTCGAACCCGAGGTGTGGAACATCTTCAACAACGCCGGAGTGCGGACCAATATCCGCGACGGCATCCTGACGACGCTTCAGGTCTTTGCGGTCGCGGCGGTGCTGTCGCTGGTCCTGGGCGTGCTGCTCGCGGTGGCGCGGCTGTCGGACCACAAGCCGGTCCGCTGGCTGGCGACCGGCTTCATCGAGCTCTTCCGCGCCGTCCCGCTGCTGATCACGATCTACGCGCTGTGGGTGGTGCTCCTGACCAACCGCGAGAGCCTCGGCCTCGGCGAGGACGGGCCGCAGTTCTGGGCACTGGTCATCGGGCTGACGGTCTACAACGGTTCGGTGCAGGCCGAGGTGCTCCGGGCCGGCGTCAACTCCGTCCCTCCGGGACAGCGCGAGGCCGCCTACGCGCTCGGCATGACCAAGACCCAGGTCATGACGACGGTGCTGCTCCCGCAGGCCGTCCGCGCGATGCTCCCGACGATCATCAGCCAGCTCGTGGTGACCCTGAAGGACACCTCCCTGGGCTACATCATCACCTTCGAGGAACTGCTCTTCACCGCCCGCCAGATGAGCACCAACATCCTCGTCAACGGCAATGACACCTATGTGCCGTTCATCATCGTGACCGGCGCCATCTACGTCACGATGTGCCTGGCGCTGTCCTCCCTCGCCAACTGGATCGAGCGGCGCGGCAGCCGGGCCAGGACCGGCATCAAGGTTGCCGCGGCCGGCGAGCCGGTGGCGGCCGGCGACGCGATGGAGGTTGCCGACGCGGTACCGGACAAGCCGGCCGACCGGCAGGACTGAGCTCCCGCCGCTGCGCCCCCGCGCCGCCCTGACGGTGCGACAGCTGTTGCGCGGCCGAGATGAGACCGTCCGGAGGCGGTGGCATCGTTGCCACCGCCTCCGTCACTTGACGCGAGCGGCCGCAGTGGGTTGCATACGCTGTGTGATCACGCACCGGGCTCCAACTGTCAGTTTCCGCCTGTCCCGTATGCACCAGCGGCCCCGGGGAGCTGCGCCGTGGACCCGGTGATCGTTGTCGGTGCCGGCCCGGTCGGCCTCTCCCTCTCCCTCGCCCTCGCCCGCCTCGGCGTGCCCTGTGTCGTCCTCGACGAGACCACCGGCCAGGAGGACACCCGGCCCGCCCGCACCGCCGTGCTCCACCAGGACACCGCCGCCTTCGTCGGCCGGCTCGGCTGCGCCGACACCCTGGAGAGCGCCGGCACCCGTTGGACGGCCTGGCGCACGATGCGCCGCCGGCGCCTGCTGGAACGCATCGCCTTCGCCCCGCCGGCCCCGGACGGGGCCGTCCCCACCGCTGCCGTGTCCCCGGTCCATCTCCCGCAGCATGAGCTCACCCGCGCCCTGCGCGCCGCACTCGCCCACGAGAAGCTCGCCGAGATCGTCACCGGCAGCCGGCTCGCCGGCCTCGAACAGGACGAGCAGGGCGTCAGCGCCCACACCCGCGGGGCCAACGGGACATGGTGGCGCGGGAGTTACCTCATCGGCTGTGACGGCCCCCGCTCGACGGTCCGCAAGCTGCTGGACATCCGCTTCCCCGGCCGTACGGCAGTGGAACGGCATGCGGTGGCCGCGCTGCGCTGCGAGCTCCCGTGGCCCGGCGAGGCGCTGCTGCACCGCTCGCCGCCCCGGCACGGCGGGGGACCGGGCAGCGAGGTTTCCGCCCGTCCGCTGCCCGACGGCATCTGGCGGCTGGACTGGCTGCTGCCACCGGGGCGCGAGCTGGTCACACCGGATGCCCTGGTCGCCCGGATCCGCGACTCGCTGGCCGGCTGGACCACCGAATCCCCGGCGGACGCGACCGGCGACAGCGGCACGGACGGCGGCGCGGCGCCCGCACGGGGGCGCGGCCACGGGCGGCTGGTCCCGCCGTACGAACTCCTCGACACCGGTGTGCACACCGTCCACCACCGGCTGGCCCGGCGCTGGCGGCAGGGCCGTGCCTTCCTCGCCGGGGACGCCGCCCACCTGCTGGGCGCACTCGGCACCCAGGGCCTGGACGAGGGGCTGCGGGACGCCGAGAACCTCGCCTGGAAGCTGGGCCTGGCCTGGCACCACGGCGCCTCCGAGGTGCTGCTCGACAGCTACCACGCCGAGCGCCGGGGCGCGGTCGCGGCCCGGCTGCGCGCCGCGGACCAGGCGCTGCCGCTGCTGCGCGACGGCCGCTCGGCCCGCTGGCGGACCGTGCTCCCGGGTGCGGTGCGCGGCCGCAGCACCCTGCTCACCGATGGTCATCTGAGCCGCGGCCCGCTGGGTGCGCCGCCGGTGTACGCCCGCACCCCGCTCGCCCCACCCGTGACCGGGGGCCCCGTCGTCGAGACGCTCCCCGGCGCGGCCGTCACGGATGTGCCGGTGACCGCGTCCGACGGCTCGGTGGTCCGGCTGCGCGACCGGCTCGGGAAGGGCCTCCTGGTGGTGCTGGTGGCGCCCGGCACCGGCGTCTGGGACCGGCGGCACTGGCAGTCGGCGGGTCTGATGCCCCGGTTGGCCGACGCGGTCGGCGCACTGCCGATGGCCGCGGAAATCCTGGTCACCGAGGCCTATCCGGGTGCGGCCGCGCACACCGTGCTGCTCGTACGGCCGGACGGCCATCTGGTCACCGCGCTGTCGGGGGTCCGCCCGGCCGAGATGGCCGCCTGTGCGGACGCGGTACGGGGCAGGGCGCACGGCAGGGAGTACGGGCAGGAGGCGGAGCCCGGCCGGGCCCGGCGGTCCGAGGGGACCGGCGACTCCACGGTCTCCCGGGACGGCGGAGGCGGGCCGGGCGGAGCCGAGGCGGGTCAGCCCGGGGCGGGCGGAGCCGGAGAGGGCGGAGCCGGGGCGGGCCGAGCCGGGGCGGGCGGAGCCGGAGAGAGTCGGCCCTCCGCTGTTGACCCTGTGCGAACGTCCATGCTTCACTCCGAGGGTGACTGATCACAGCTCGCGATTCTGGCGGAGGGTCCATCTCGACCTGCTCCGCTATGCGGGCTGTATGTGTCGTCCGTCCTGTTGATCCGCAGTTCCTCCCCCGCGCGGCCGCCTGCCCCCTCCGGCAGCCGCGCCTCTTCGCGATCACCCAGGACGGTTTTCCGTGCCCGACGTACGTACACCTGCGCGCCCGCGTGCCACCGGCCATGACGGTGGGCCCAGCGCCCGTGAACTTCTCGACTTCGCCCACCGCACCGCCGCGGACCCGGAGCTCATCGCTTCCCTCCCGCTCGACCCCGAAGGCCGTACCTGGATCCGGCTGGACGGGCCGGGCGGCAGTGAGGCCTGGCTGATCGGCTGGCCACCCGGAACCGGTACCGGCTGGCACGACCACGGCGGCTCGCACGGCGCCTTCGCGACGGCCGCGGGCGAGCTGACGGAACAGTCGCTCACCGCTCAGCTCCCCACCGAGGGCTGGAAGACCCTGGAGCTCGCCGATGGCGTGGACCGGGAGCGCAAGCTCAGCGACGGCCGCGGCCGGGCGTTCGGCCCGCACCATGTCCATCAGGTGCTCAACCTGTCCCCGAAGACCCATGCGGTGTCGGTACACGCCTACTACCCGCCGCTGCCGTTGATGCGCCGCTACAGCCGCACCGGTCCGGTGCTGCGGCTCGAAGCGGTCGAGCAGCCCGAGGAGTGGACATGAGCGCGGTCGACGAGCTGCTGGCCCGTGCCCGGCGCGAACTGGGGCACCGGGTGGGCCCCCGGGAGGCCGCCGCCGTCCAGGAGGCCGGCGGGCTGCTGGTGGACATCCGCTACGCGGAGCTGAGGGAGCGCGACGGCATCATCCCCGGCGCACTGATCGTGGAGCGCAACGAGCTGGAGTGGCGGCTCGACCCGACGGGCGAGCACCGCGCCCCGGAGGCGACCCATCACGCCCTCCCGGTCGTGGTCGTCTGCAACGAGGGCTACGCATCGAGCCTCGCGGCACTCTCCCTGCGCGAGTTGGGCCTGCATCGGGCAACCGACCTGGAGGGCGGGTTCCAGGCTTGGCGGGGGGCGGGGTTGCCGGTGGGGTGAGACAGGGGGCTGAGACAGGGGGCTGAGACGGGAGGTGAGAGGTCGGCGGCTTCTTCGCTGTCTTTCTCCCCCCGCCCCCTCCCTCCCCCGCCCCGTGGCCCCGGCTTCCTCATATGTCCGGCAGATAGTGCTCCTCCAGGAGTTCCGGATCCTCGCCTTCCTCCTCCAGGGCCTGCCTGACCACCCGGAGGGCGAGGCCTTCCGGGTACCCCTTGCGGGCCAGCATTCCGGCCAGACGGCGCAGGCGCTTTTCGCGGTCCAGGCCCCGGGTGGCGCGCAGTTTGCGGTCGACGAGCTCGCGGGCGGTGGACTCCTCCTGCTCGGAGTCGAGGCGGCCGACGGCCACATCGATGAGGGTGGAGTCCACACCCTTGGTGCGGAGTTCACGGGCCAGGGCGCGGCGGGCCAGGCCGCGCCCGTGATGGCGGGACTCCACCCAGGCTTCGGCGAAGGCCGCGTCATCGATCAGTCCGACGTCCTCGAAGCGGGAGAGGACTTCCTCCGCGGCCTCCTCGGGGATGCCCCGTTGGTGCAGGGCGTCCCCGAGCTGCTTGCGCGTACGAGGATTCCCGGTGAGCAGGCGCAGGCAGATGGCCCGTGCCTGTTCCTCGGGCGTACGCGGTGGTCCCGGCGCGGCCCTCGACGCGTCGGGGCCACCGCCGTTCTCCCGGCCATGACGGTCCCTGCGGCCCTGACGGGTCTCGGCGTCGCCGGCGGCAGCACTGCTGGTGTCGTCCTCGCTGCCCGGCCATTCCGTTCGCCGCGTCATGGCGGGCTAGCTCTTGGCCGCGGCGGCCTTGGAACCCTTGGCGCCCTTGGCCGCCGGTGCCGGAGCTGCGACAGCCGGTTCGCCCGCCGCCACCACGGCGTCCGCGCCGGGCTCCACCGCCGGGCCCTGCGGCTGCACGCCGATACCGAGCTTCTCCTTGATCTTCTTCTCGATCTCGTCGGCGAGATCCGGGTTGTCCTTGAGGAAGTTGCGCGCGTTCTCCTTGCCCTGGCCGAGCTGGTCGCCTTCGTAGGTGTACCAAGCACCGGACTTGCGGATGAAGCCGTGCTCCACACCCATGTCGATCAGGCCGCCCTCACGGCTGATGCCCTGGCCGTAGAGGATGTCGAACTCGGCCTGCTTGAAGGGCGGCGAGACCTTGTTCTTGACGACCTTGACGCGGGTGCGGTTGCCGACCGCGTCCGTGCCGTCCTTGAGGGTTTCGATGCGGCGGATGTCGAGGCGCACCGAGGCGTAGAACTTCAGCGCACGGCCACCGGTCGTGGTCTCCGGCGAGCCGAACATCACGCCGATCTTCTCGCGGAGCTGGTTGATGAAGATCGCGGTGGTCTTGGACTGGTTGAGCGCGCTGGTGATCTTGCGCAGCGCCTGGCTCATCAGCCGGGCCTGGAGGCCGACGTGGGAGTCGCCCATCTCGCCCTCGATCTCGGCCCGCGGCACCAGGGCGGCGACGGAGTCGATCACGATGAGGTCGAGGGCGCCGGAGCGGACCAGCATGTCCGTGATCTCCAGGGCCTGCTCGCCGTTGTCCGGCTGGGACAGGATGAGGGAGTCGGTGTCCACGCCGAGCTTCTTGGCGTACTCGGGGTCGAGGGCGTGCTCGGCGTCGATGAACGCGACGGAGCCGCCGGCCTTCTGGGCGTTCGCGACGGCGTGCAGGGTCAGGGTCGTCTTACCGGAGGACTCCGGGCCGTAGACCTCGACGACCCGGCCGCGGGGGATGCCGCCCACGCCGAGCGCGACGTCAAGCGCGGTGGAGCCGGTGGGAATGACCTCGATGGGTTCGTTCGGCCGCTCCCCCATGCGCATCACGGCGCCCTTGCCGAATTGCCGTTCAATCTGTGCGAGTGCGGCGTCCAGCGCCTTCTCGCGGTCGGTGCCTGCCATGGGTTCCACCCGATTTGCTTGAGTCGATCGCTTCACGTCCATGACGCTAACGCCTGCCACTGACAATGCGCCCGGACCCGGCTCCGGCCTGTGGATAACTCCGCGGAAAAGCCCGAGGACACAGGCCGGATCTCCCATGAGAATGGATGTTCGATTTTGGTGTCAAGCGGTACCGGCGCGCGTCGCCGACGGGTCGCCGGCCGGACCGGCCGGCCCTCCGCTTCCGGCTGCCGGACCGCAGTCCCTGGGACTCCCGGCGGTGCGCAGCAGTCCCCTACGGCCTCCCGGCCGTGCGCAGGTGGCCCGGGGCCTCGCGCCACACGGGTCAGCGAACGCCCCCGCCGTCCTCCTGGACACCACCGGCCGCCTTGCGGTCCTCCAGCGGGGCCGAGGGCTGCTCGTCGTGCAAGGTCCGCCGGACACGGGCCAGCATGCCGACGCCGCGCCGGCGCCTGCCGTGGACCCGCAGGTCGTCGGTGACCTCGTACCGCTTGACGTACGCGCCGAGGAACGCCTGCAGCGTCGCCGTGGCCGGAATCGCGATCAGTGCACCCACCGCGCCCATCAGCGCCGTGCCGGCGACGACCGAGCCGAAGGCGACAGCGGGGTGGATGTCCACCGTCTTGGCGGTGATCCGCGGCTGCAGGAGGTAGTTCTCGAACTGCTGGTAGGTCACCACGAAACCGAAGACCCACAGGGCGTACCACGGGTCGACCGTGAACGCGATCAGGATGGGCAGTGCGCCCGCGAGGTAGGTGCCTATGGTCGGGATGAACTGGGAGACCAGTCCCACCCACATGCCCAGTGCCGGCGCATAGGGCACTTCCAGGACCTGCAGCAGGACATAGTGCGCGACGCCGGAGATCAGCGCCATCAGGCCGCGGGAGTAGAGGTAACCGCCGGTCTTGGCGACGGCGATCTCCCAGGCGCGCAGCACCTCCGTCTGGCGGTGCGGCGGGAGCACGGAGCACAGCGCACGCCGCAGCCGGGGGCCGTCGGCGGCGAAGTAGAACGAGAACAGGGCCACCGTCAGCAGGTTGAACAGGCTGCCCAGCACCGTCGCGGAGACGGCCAGGACGTTGTTGGCGCTGTCCTGGACGTACTTCTGCAGCCAGTCGGACCTGAGCAGGTTGTTCTGCACCTCGACCCGCGAGAGGTGGGTGTGCAGGGTGCTGTTGATCCAGCTGATGACGGAGTCCAGATACTGCGGGAACTCCTCCACCATGTTGGCTATCTGGCCGGCGAGCATGGAGCCCAGGAGCGCGAAGAAACCGGCCGCGGCGATAAGGATGCTCACGAAGACCAGGCCCGTGGCGAGTCCGCGCCGCATGCCCCGGGCCGCCATCCAGTCGACGGCCGGTTCGACGGCCAGCGCGAGGAAGAACGCGATCAGCACATTCAGCAGCAGGGTGATCAGCTGGTGGAATCCCCAGGTGGCGAGCTGGAAACAGGCCACCAGAGCGAGCGCGAGCACCATGGCGCGCGGCAGCCAGCGCGGCATCCGCGCATCGGACCGGCCTTCGGGCCGGTCCTCGGGGCATGGCATGTCGTTGCTGGTGATCTCATCTGACTCGGGCACGGAGCCAAGTGTCGCGCACGGCTGCGACACCCCGGGTCCTGGCCCGTGCATCCGTCCGCGACACCCGGCCGCCGGGCTCGCTTGTTCCCAGGTCAGAGCCTCGCGCCCGGCCCTTCTCAGCGCTTTTCGGGCGGCACGTCCATCACCGAGCAGACCACCCGCCACACCTCTTTGGCGCTCCACCCCGCGTCCAGCGCTTCCTGAACGGTCCGGCCACCGAGGTCCGCCATCACATGATCGCGCGCGAAGGAGTCGGCATACGCCGCACCGAAGTGGTCCGCCATCCGCTGCCAGAAGATCGTCAACCGCATGAGTTCCGCTCCGTACCCGCTGTGACCTGTATGTCTGCATGTTCTCTGCCCGCACGCCCCCGCACGACCGTCAGGGGAGGCGACGGGGAGGCGACGGGGAGAGCCGACCTCCCCCGTCGCCGCAAGCATCCCTGGTGGCGGGGGCCGGTGCGCCCCCTTCGGGCGTGACGCAGACGGATGTACGCAGGGTAAGGCCCGGGACGCCATGCCCGGGCCGGGCCGGCAACCGTGCCCGAGCCGGCGAGTCCGGCGAGCCCCGGCAAACCCCGGCACGCCGGGGAATCCCGAGGTGTCCGGAGTGCGGAGAGCTCAGGGACGGCAGAGGTGGCCGGTGAGCGGAGCGGCGCGGCGCGGCGCGGCGCGGCCGGAGAGAAAAGTCACCGCATTCTCGAATTTCCCACCCCGAGGAAAGGGCAGCTTTCGCACCCCCGAATAATTCGGAAGGATCTTTCTTCACCTCCGGAAGAAGGCGTCCTCACACACGGGTGGGGCCGGACACCGGTGACGTTATTGGTCACCGGTGTCCGGCCCCACCCGCAGGAAGAGGATGTCGTGCCATAAATTCACCAGCGATACCACCGGCCACGCTTGCCGCCGGCACCCGCGGAGCGCAGGACGAACCCCAACAGCCACACGGCGAGCACGATGACCGCCACGATCCACAGGGCCTTCAATGCGAACCCGGCGCCGAAGAGAAGCAGTGCGAGAAGAAGTACGAGAAGCAGGGGAACCATAGTTATCAACCTCCGAGGAATCGTGTGAGGCATCGTGTGCCCCGCCGAATTCCCCCCAACCTCGCGAACTTATGTGTTTCTTAGCCGGTTCCCGGGGCATCCGGCATTGCTCACCAGGCAAGATCCATGAGGCCGGCAGGTCCCGGAACGGCCCCTTCGGCAGTATCCGCTTCAGCAGTATCCGCCGCGGGCCGGATTCCCTTCGGGAAAAGTGGTTTTGATGGTTTGGGAGTGGCCTGGGGGGACGCAGAGGCCGGTGCCGTCGCGCGGTACACCATCGGCCGCGGGCCGCGGGGCCGGGCCACGGCCGGCGGCCCGGCCGCCGGCAGGCCCTAGAGGTGCCAGCTGAGGGTCCCGCTCCGGGAGGACAGCACCACGAGCAGCACGAGGTCGAGGGCGCCGAACGCCAGGCCCAGGTAAGCGCGGAGGCGGCGGACGGTTCCCCGGTAGAGGGCCGCGGCACCGAAGAGCAGCGCGCACGGGCCGAGCACGATGTTGAATGCCAGGGCGCCCAGCAGACCGCAGACGAACGCGGCGATGGCCATCCGGTCGGCCTGGGGGTGCGGTCCGGTCCTGACGGCGATCCGGGCGGAGGTCATCGGCCGCCTCCCTTCGCCGCCTTACGGCGTTCCTTGGTGAAGAAGACCACCAGCCAGGCCGCGATGGCGAGAGAGCCGACGACGGTGACGGGCACGGGGACGTGCCCTGCGGTCCCCATCAGTACCCCGAAGAGGAACAGCGCTACGACCAGGAAGAGCATGATGCTCCTTTCCCATGCGTGGGACGGCAAGGAAGCGGCGAGCCCTCGCGGACTCCAACTGCGCCTTTGCGGTGCCGCTTTGGCCCGCGTACCCAGGCCGGCCGCATCCCACCGGGTCGGTTCCGGATGATCAGGGGCAGGGCAGACCCGGTGAGGAAGACTGCGGCAAGGGGTGGTGTCCGGGCGGGCGCGGCGGCGACCCGCTCGATCCGAGCCGGGCGGAGGGGACGGAACTCGACTACTGCCACAGCACGGCGGCGGTCCGGGCTCGATCCCGGGCCGCCGTGCCGCCGTGCCGCCGTGCCATGCTGAACATGCGCGCGCCGGCGGCGCCGCTCCCCCACCGCCTACGGTTTGCCGAACCAGTCGACGCACAGCACCAAGGAGTCATCCAGGGGTTCCGCGGCGCGGTACTCGGCCAGGTGACGGAGCACGGCGCGGGGCACGGTGGCGGCGGGCAGCAGCATGCTGGCGTACAGGGCCCGGGCCAGGGCGCGCTGGGCGTACCCCTCCCCCTGAGGCGAGAGAGCCGCGTACACCCCGTCGCTGACGATGAGGAGCCGGTCTCCGGGCAGTACCTCGAATTCCTTCGCCACGTACTGGGTCTCCTCGAACATGCCGAGCGGCATCTGCGGATCGAGGCCGATGAGCTCGACCGTCTTCCCCCGCATCCGCCACAGCTGCGGCGATCCCGCGTCCACCGCCTGCACCCGGCCGGTCGTGAGATCGAACCGCAACAGCAGGCTGGAGACGTACGCACTGCCGCGGTATTGGGCGTAGAGGGCCTGATCGGCCAGTGCCGCCTGGTCTTCGATGCCGATGCCGGCCCGGCGGGCGTTGCGCAGCGCGTTGACGGCAAGGTGGGTGAGCAGCGACGCGTTGACGCCCGTGCCCATGCCGTCGGTGACGGCGAGGGTCAGCTCATCGGCGTCCGAGGCCCAGTCGTAGTTGTCGCCGTGGATGGCATAGGCCGGCTCCAACTGGGCGCCGATGGCGTACTCGGCGGCGGAACAGGCCCGGGCCGGCAGCAGTTGCCACTGCATCTCGGCGGCAAGCGTGAGCCGGCTGATGCGCCGCGCCCGCTGGTAGACGTCGGTGTCGCGCTCGGCCACCAGGAGTTCGTGCCCGAGCAGTTCCGCCGCGTACACCAGGTCGTCGACCGTGTGCGGTACGGACCGCTCGACGGGCAGCCGCACGGTGAGAATGCCGGTGCGCTCACCGCGGACCGATACCGGCAGGTGGTGTTCCACCACATCGCCCTGCCGGACCTGCCGATGGGGCTCCTGGCTCCCGAACACCCTGCCCTCGACGCTGTTCGCCACCGGGATCGATGCGCCGGGCGTGCCCAGTGCATCGAAGGGGGTGAGTGCCGTTGCCCCGTAGTCGGCGAGCAACAACTGCACACAGAGCGCTCCATACGATTCGGTGAGCACCTCACGAAGCGTGTCCACCAGAGCATGCGGGGCCGACGCCCGCAGTGCTCGTTCCACATCACAGCGTTGAGTCACGGTCTCTCAGGCATTCTTCGTCCGCGGACGACGCAAAGGCGGGGGCCGGCTGGGGACCGCGCCGGATGACAGAGTGATCGGGTGTCCCGTTTCACTGGTTCGCCGCCTCCCCGCGAGCGCGCGGGCGCGGCCGCTCACCACCTCCGAGCCGCCGGCGGCGCTGCGGGGCGAAGCCCTGGCGCAGGGGTACGCGGCAGCGTGCATACGGGAGGCCGCCGCAGTGCTCGGGCACAGGGAATCGGCGGCCGTCGCCCACCGTGCGGCGGGACGCAGAGCGTTCCACGCGGCGGCCTCCTCCCCCTTCGCAGCTGAGGGTGACGGCCCACTCGTCGTCGGCGGCCACGCTCGGGTGTCTGACAGCACGTAGCGGGTCTCGGGCCGCTTTTCGTCCCCAAGCCGCGCCGGGCGCGGCCGTCTTGCCAGGTATCGGGAACAGATTGTTGCCTTATGGCGAATGTTGTCAAACGGCAACTGTGACTTCTATCCTTGGCGGTGCCGCACCCCCAGGACCTGCCCACTCACGAAGCGTCAGCCCCTACAGCGAGGTTCATCGTGTTGCCCCAGCCCCATGGCGGCCGGCCCCTGCGTATCGACACGCGACAGGAGCAGGGGGCGGTGATTCTCACCGTCGCCGGACCACTCGACCTGGACAACATCGCGCCGCTCGACGCCACACTGCAGCAGGTGGCGCAGGACGGCGCCGGCCCGGTCGTCATCGACCTGTCGGACGTCTCGTTCGCGGATTCGACAACGGTCAACGTCCTGATCCAGGCGCACGACGCACTGGGCACCGCGTTGCGCCTCGCGGCCCCCTCCGCCGTTCTGGGGCGGCTCTTCACGCTCACCGGACTGGACACGGTGCTGCCGCTGTACGGGTCAGTCCGTGCGGCTCTCGACGCCTGAGCGTCAGCTCCGTTCGGTACCGTCGGCGGCGACGGCGGCGGTCAGCTCGCCCAACGCCGCGACCAGCGCGCCCCGTTCGTCCGCCGGCATCCGGCGCAGCACCGCGGCCATACGGTCCACCCGGGTCGCCCGGAAGCGCTCCAGGAACGCCTCGCCGTCAGGGCTCAGTTGCAGCCCTATCTCGCGCCGGTCGGCAGCCGTCGGGCGGCGGAGCAGCAGACCGGCGGACTCCAGTGCGGCACACACCCGGCTGGCGCGCGGCAGCCCGAGACCCACGGCGGCGGCAATCGTGGTCAGGTTCCGCCCGGGACACACCGAGACGACGGACAGCACTCTCAGGCCGCCCGGGGAGAGCCGCGGTTCCACCGGGGCGGCCGCGTCCCGCAGCAGGGCAGCGATCGCCTCACCGGCGGCGGCCAGTTGTTCCGCGGCCTCGCGCAGTGTCTTTGCCGGCCATTCGGCGCTGTGGCGTTGCATGGCGCATTCCGTTCCCACGGTCCGACGACAGGTGCGGTGCGCCCTGCGGGCAGGGCTCGGGGACCAGCCGAGGAGCATCCGCAGGCGCACGGTCCCTGTGCCCTGCCCGCTTCTGACGGGATCACACAGCCCGGGCACGCCAACTCCCCGGCACCCGGGTTGCCTTCAGCGTGCGAGAGCGGCCTGCACGATCTTGCCGCCGCCGGGGCGGGGCCCGATGGTGACCTCGCGGGCCAGGGCGCACACCAGGGGCCAGCCGAAGCCGCCGTCGCGGCCGGTCAGGTCGGGGCTGCGCCCCGTCGGCCGGGCGGGACTGGCGTCCTCGACGAGTATCCGGATGCTGTCGTGATCCGCGGTGAGACGCAGCGCCGTGACGGCACCCGCATGACGCAGCGCGTTGGTGACGAGTTCGGACACCAGCAGGAGCAGGTTCTGTGTGGTCCGGGCAGCCGGCGCCGGATGGAGCAGGTCGGCGAAGCTTCTGGCGAAGTCGCGGGCGGCTGCCGCCGTTCCCGGACTGCAGAGGTCCTGGGCGGGCGGGTTTGAGGGGTCGTCAGTCGCAAGAGATTGGTGCACAAGCTTTCACCCCGGTCAGTGGAACGCCTCGGTCGGCTGGTGTGCAAGCGTCATCAGGTGTTCGTGAGGCGCCTACCCAGCAGATCCCTGGGGGAACGGGGAACTTGGCGTGCTCGTGACCGATGCGGTCGGGCGCCCGAGGACGCGGGTGGCCGGCTGCGCCCCGGCCCCCGGCGGCAAGGGGAAGCGCCGGGGGCCGGGCCGGTCACACCTGCGTCGTCGTCCCCGCCCGCGAGGTGTCCCGCCGGGCCCGGCGGACGGCAAGGGCAAGGGTGTCGTCGGAGTGCAGAATGACGGTGTGCATGTCCTCCGCGACGGCGCCGGGGATCTCTTCCACCGGTCGGCGGGCATGGGCCCGGGCGCTCCTGACCAGTCGCGCCTCGCCTTCGATGGGGTCTCGCCGGCTCTCGGTCAGGCCATCGGTGTAGAGCACCAGAAGGTCGCCCTCGTGCAGGGTGTCCTCCCGCACGGCCTCGCTCCCCGGCAGTGGGAACCCGATGCCCCGGCCGCGGACCTCCAGATAGTCGGAGGTCCCGTCGGCACGCAGCAGCAGGGCCGGCGGGTGACTGCCGTTGGCCAGGCGGAGTTCACCGGTTTCGGGGTGGATACGGGCGAGCAGCACCGTCGCCATGATCTCGGGGTCGAACGGGGCCAGGATGTCGTGAGTACGGGCGACGATGGATTCGAGCGGGTGGCCTTCGAGCGCCAGGGTGCGCACGGCATGAGTGACGTTGAGCGCGCTGCGGGTGCTGCGCACGCCATGTCCCAGCGCATCGACGACGGTGATGTGCACGGTGCCGTCGGGGAGGCTGAGCCAGTCGTAGAAGTCGCCCCCCGTGGGCGCATCGGTGTCGGCCGGTTCGTAGTGGACGGCGAACTCCAGGCCCTCCACGCTGATCGGCGAGGGACGCAGCGCGTCCTCCAGCTCCCGCAGGATCTGGCCGTGGGCCCGTCGTAGCTGTTCGTCCCGCTCCTCCAGCTGGACGTAGAGGGCGAGCACGCCGCTGTTGGTCTCGGCGAGTTCGTCCTTGAGGCGGTGCAGCTCCGTGGAGAGGGTGTCCACCCGGGAGAGGGCCGCGGTGAGATCGCCTTCGAGCGCCGCGATCCGTGCCTCGTACGTCTCGGCGGTATCCGCCTCGCGCCCCCCGGCCTGGCCGGGTACGCAGCCCTGCGCGCCGGCAAGGGGAGCGGGTTCGGGCTGCTCCTCGCCGAGGGGCAGGTGCCAGGCGACCACGCCGTCGGGCATGGCCTGACCCGGCAGCGGCAGGTGCGCCCAGCTCGGCGGTGCCGGCGCCGGTGCGGCGTGCAGCGTGACGGCCAGCAGGGCGGTGCCGCCCGGAGCGGTCCGCTCGGCGGCTTCGAGGCGGACGGGGCCGCCGGCGCGCAAGGCGGCGCCGGCCACCTGGGCCACGGAGAGCACCAGGCGCCCACCGGTCCGGGAGGGAAGCCGGTGCGCTTCGCAGATCCGCCGTAGGGCGCGGCGGAGGGCCGGCAGGTCGTGGAAGGTATGGGGGGTCACGGAAGTCTCTGGCGGGGACGGGCGGCGAGCACGGTCGCATCGTCGCGGGGGAGGCGGTGGCTGTGGGCGAGGGAGGCGGCGAGCAGGGACGGGGGCAGGCGGCGCACAAAGGCCGAGGGCGCCTGGGCCCAGCGGTGGTCGATGCCGTCGGAGTGGAGCAGTATCGTGCCGCCGGGCGGTACGGGGAAGGCTCGCACATGCGGTGGCGTCATGTTCAGTCCGGCAATTCCCGGCTGACCAGTCAGCCGGTGGCCCGGGCCGAGCGGGGTCAGGGTCACGACGCGTACGTTGCCGACACCGCAGTACTCCGCCCGCCCGGGGTGCAGGCGCAGCAGGCCGACGGCCGCCCCGCGGGTGCGGCGCAGTGCCCGGTGGAGGCCGGTGAGGATCTCGGGCAGGGGGGCGTCCGGTCCGCGGTGGAAGGACCGCAGCGCCACTTGCGCGGCCTCGGCGGCGTGCGGTCCGTGGCCGAGGCCGTCCACGACGAGTGCGGTGCGCGCGGAGCCGTGATCGGCGAGGGCGCACCCGTCGCCGCTGGTCTGTTCACGGTCGGCCGGTACGCAGATGGCCCCTGCTTCCTGGTCGGCCGACGCCGTCTCGTCGGGTGCGGTGAGGCGGGCGCAGACGAGGGTTCCGTCCCCCGGCGCCGTGCGGATGGTGAGGGTGGTGGCTATCCGTTTCACGGCTCCCAGGCCGGCGCCGAGGGTGCTGCCGGTGGTGTAGCCGTCGGCGAGGCACTGGTGCAGTGCGCCGATGCCGGGCCCGTGGTCCGCAGCGACGATCTCCATGCCGCCCCCAAGGGGCAGGGCCTGGATGAACAGCGCACCGTTGGTCGCGTGATTGGCCAGATTGCTGGCCAGTTCCGAGGCGATGACCGCGGCCCGGTCGGGCAGCGCTCCCGGCAGCCCGCACTGCCCGGCGACCGCCCGGGCGGTTTCGGCGGCCAGATGAACGGCGCTGTAGTGGTCCACGGCGATACGTGCCGTCGGCCGGGGGCAGGGGAGCGTCAACGACTCGCCCATCGCGTGGCGATCACGGTCGTGCCCTGCCCCGGAGCCGAGCGGAGTTCGAAGTCGTTCATCAGCCGTCGGGCGCCCCCCAGACCGTGACCGAGCCCCGCGCCGGTGGTGAAGCCGTCGGCGAGTGCGGCGCCGACGTCCGCGATGCCGGGCCCGTCATCGGTGATCGTCAGACGGAGTCCCGCGGTGTCGCGCGACATCAGGCAGTCGATGGTCACGGTGCCCCCTCCCCCGTGGATGTAGGCGTTACGTGCCAGCTCACTGGCGGCGGTGACCACACGCGTCTGATCGACGATGCTGAATCCGGCCTGCACGGTGGCCGCCCGTACGGCGTGGCGGACGGTCAGCAGGTCTTCTTCGGTCCGCACCTGGTGCACCGATGTGCTGCCCTCCGCGTCGGGGACGTGTCGAGCGGCCGTGGCGAGGCCCACCGCGTGGTCACTATTCCGTGCCGAACTCACGCAGCACCCCTTCGGAAGGCTGCAGGCTCTGATGCCAGCCCAGCGCGGCCATGCCGTGCTCGGCGTTGAGTGCCGTTTCCACCCCGGTCAGCTGCAGCCCCAGCTCGACCAGGGTGATGGCGACCGGCGGCCGCATCCCGGCAACGATCACCCGGGCGCCCAGCAGCCGCGCCATGGTGGTCAGCTCCATCAAAGTACGGGCCACGAAAGAATCGACGATTTCCAGCCGGGAAATGTCGATGAGCACCCCACGCGCCCGATCGCTCGTGATGCGGGCGGTGAGCTCCTCGGTGAAGGCCACGGCCGTCTTGTCGTCGAGTTCGTTGAGGAGCCCGGTGACCAGGACGTCGCCCAGCCGCAGAATCGGCACACCGGCCGACGCGGGGACATTCACCGCTGCGCCAGGGGGGCGGACTTCGACGGCGCGGCGTCGGTGAGCTTCACGGCCTCTCCCAGGGCGTCGGCCAGGGTGGCCCGGGTCATGATCGTCGACAGGTCGATACCGAGCTGGGCGATGGTCTGGGCGATCGGCGGCCGGATGCCGCTGATGATGCAGTCCGCGCCCATGAGACGTACCGCATTGACCGTGTGCATCAGATGCTGGGCGACGGCGGTGTCGACGGTGGGTACGCCGGTGATGTCGATGATGGCGACCAGCGCCTCGTGCTCCTGGATGGCCTGGAGCACATTTTCCATCACCACCTGGGTGCGTGCGGTGTCGAGCGTGCCGATCAGCGGGACGGCCAGCACCTGGCGCCACAGCCTGACGACCGGGGTGGACACCTCCAGCAGCTGCTGGCTCTGCCGGCGGATGATCTCTTCCCGGCCCTCCACGAAGATCTCGAAGGAGAGCGCTCCGGCGCTGTCCAGGAGGCGGTTGATCAGCACCGCGCTGTGGAAGAGGTCCTCACCGTCACGGGTATGCCGCTGAACGGCCTTCAGCAGGGCCTCCTTCAGCGACATCACGGCCAGCGACGTCGCGGTGGGCGAGACCCCCCGGCGGGCGCGTCGCAGGGAGATTTCGGATACGGCTTGATGGATCTCCTCGTGCGAGGTGACCACGTGCTCCACCGCCAGACCGCGGTCCAGGCCGGAGAGCAGGGCGCTGACCAGGGCATCGGCTTCCTCGCCGAGCTCGGCCTCGCTCACCTCCCCGTCCAGCGTCGGCTGCGCCAGCTGCAACTGCACCCAACGGTCCGAGATCTCGTCGGCCTCTTCGCGCAGCACGCTCACGACGCGTTCGCGTGCGGCAACCTCAGCGGATCCCAACTCATCGTCCTTTCGGTCGGCCGGCCCGGGTGGCTGCCTCGGGCCGGTTCGCCCTGCGGTTGCGGTGGGCCGGTCCGCACACCGTTAACAGTTGTCGCCCGGCAAATGTTAGCGAGCGCGATCAAGGGCGGGAACCCACGGGCCCGCTCTTCACCCACCGGCGGCCGCGAGCGGCCGGGCAGCCGAATCCTTGCGGTCGGCTCTCCCGAGGCGCCGGCGACCTCCTGTCCAGGCACAACGCCGGTGACCGGAGTGTCACACGGCCGGCCGTGCTCCCGCACAGGGACAGCAATGGTCTCCGTTCAGCAGTGACCGTTGCCGAGCCAGTCAAGACACAGCACCAAGGCGTCATCCAAGGACTCCGCCTCACGGTAATCGGCCACGTCGCGCAGGAGCTCACGCGGCACCATGGCGGCCGGCAGCAGACTCGTGGCGTGGATGGCGCGCGAGAGCGCGTGCTCGGCATACCTCGCCCCCCGTGGCGAGAGCGTCTCGTACACCCCGTCGCTGACGAAGATCAGACGGTCCCCCGGGGTGATCGTGAACTCCTGCGGTGTGTAGTGCGACTCCTCGAACATGCCCAGGGGCAGCTGGGCATCGAGATCGATGCGCTCGACCGACTTCCCCCGCATCCGCCACATCTGCGGCGACCCCGCGTCGATGGCTTCCACCCGCCCCGTCGCCAGTTCGATGCGCAGCAGCAGCGTCGACACATGGGCCGCGCCCCGGTAGTGGTCGTGGACGGCCTGGTCGGCCAGTGCCGCCTGGTCCGCGAGGCCGACACCGGCCCGGCGGGCGTTGCGCAGGGCATTGACCGCAAGGTGGGTGAGGAGCGAGGCCTCGATGCCCTCGCCCATCCCGTTGGTGACGGTGAAGGTCAGCCCGTCGGCGTCAGCGGACCAGTCGAAGTTGTCACCGTGCACGGCATACGCGGGCTCCAGCTGTGCCCCGAGGGCGAACCGTGCGTCGCTGTACGCGCGGGCGGGCAGCAGCTGCCACTGCATCTCCGCGGCCAGGGTGAGGCGGCTGATCCTGCGTGCCCGCTGGTAGACGTCCGTGTCACGCTCGGCGACGAGGATTTCGCGCCCGAGCAGGTCCGCGACGTACCTGAGCTCGTCGACGACGTCGGGCGTGGAGCGGTCGTCCGGGAGCCGCACCGTCAGGATGCCGATGCGGTCGCCACGCACCGTCACCGGCAGATGGTGGTCGACGGCATCCCCGTGCGCCACCTGCTGCTCCCGGGGCTCCTGGCTGCCCAGCGCCCGCCCCTCCGGGCTGCCGAAGACGGACAACGAGTCCTCGCCGTGCCCCGACCCGTCGCACGATCTGAGCACCGTCCCGCCGTAATCCGTCAGCAACAGCCGCACCGCAGTGGCCCGGTAGGTGGTGGTGAGGACGTCCCGCAGGGCGTCGACCAGGGCATGCGGCGCCGCGGCGCGCAGCGCCGTCTCCGCTTCGAGGCGTTGAGTCATGGTTTTGCGAACACCCTTCGTCCAGGTCCTAGGGCAGGGTCGGTCTGACAAGGGCGCGCACAGGGTGACAGAGTGTTCGTGTGTCCCGTTTCACCGGTCGGCCCCATTCCCACGAGCGCGCGAGCGCGGCGGCGCTTGCCGCGGCCGAGTTGCTCGAGGTGTTGTGGGGACGCGGACAGGAAGCGGCACGCTCGGCGGAGGTCTCGCTGTCCCAGCTGCGCGCTCTGCTGGTGATCGAGCGGCGCGAAGGCACCAATCTGCGCACCCTCGCCGAAGCACTCGGCTCGCGTCCACCGGCGGTCAGCAGGCTCTGCGACCGCCTGGAAGCCATGGGCCTCGCGGAGCGGGGACCCAGCGCGACCAGCCGGCGGGAGGTCGAGCTGCGGCTGAGCCTGCGCGGCCGGGTGCTGCTGGAGCAGTACCGCGTGGCCCGCAGCCGGGAGGTCACGGCCACCCTCGACCGCATGGAACCCGCCGATGTCGCCCGGCTCGCGGCGGGCCTGGAGGCCTTCCACTCGGCGTCCGCCCGGCTCGCGGCGGACCGGGACGGCGCGGCCCCCCGGGACGGCGACGTCGCGGACAGCGCATAGCGTCACCTCGGCCCCGCATCTCCCTTGATGTCGCACCGCCGGGGGACGGCGTGCGCACAGCGGACCGCATCCGCGGTGCCTCCCGCGGCCTGCAGCCGGCCCGGGGCCGGCGGTCACCGCCGCAAGATCCGTCAACCGCATGCCTTCAGTATCCCGCCTGGGAGGGCAGCGGTGCGCGAGCCGGTGCCGCCGGGGGATTTCCGCCCTACGGTCAGGCCATGGCCGACAACGCACTTCCTCCTTCGACCCCTCTCGCGCGCGGCGAGCGCTTCGTCTGGCTGACCGCGCGGGTGCTCGAACAGCGGCTTTTCGCCTACCACTTCCTGGGCGGCGGGGCCGACCCGGTCGAGACCGCGCTCGCCGCCTACCGCAATGACGACGACGGGTTCGGCCACGCGCTGGAGCCCGATCTTCGCGGCCCGGTCAGCCAGCCGCTGCACACCGCCCACGCCCTGCACGTCCTCGATCTGATCGGGCGCTGTGACGGCCGCCAGGTGGAGCGCATCTGCCGCTATCTGACGAAGATCTCCACCCCCGAGGGGGCGCTGCCCGCGGTGCACCCCTCACAGCGGGGCTATCCGGCCGCGCCCTGGATCCCGGTGGTCGACGACCCGCCGAGCGCGCTGCTGGCCACCGGCCCCGTGGTGGGGGTGCTGCACCGCAACGAGGTCTGGCACGCCTGGCTCTTCCGCGCCACGGACTACTGCTGGGCGACCGTGGAGTCGCTGACCCGGACCCATCCGTACGAGGTCGAGGCGGCGGTGGCCTTCCTGGACGGCGCCCCGGACCGGCCGCGGGCCGCCGCGGCGGCGCAGCGGCTCGGCAGGCTCGTGCGGGACCAGCGGCTGGTGCTGCTGGACCCGGAGCGGGCCGCGGATGTCCCGGTGGCTCAGGGGTACGCCCCCGGCGAGCATCACCTGGCGTACGACTTCGCGCCCACGCCCGGCTCGCTGGCGCGCGACTGGTTCACCGACGACGAGATGGACCGGGCGCTGGACCATCTCGGCGCGCTCCAGCAGGAGGACGGCGGCTGGCCGGTCAACTGGCGGGCGTGGGCACCCGGGACGGCTCTGGAGAGCCGCCCGATGGTGACGCTCAAGGCGCTGCTGACCCTACGGGCGTACGGGCGCCGCCTCATCTGAGCGCTTCCCTCCCCCCAGGGCCCGTACCCCGGCGGTGCCGACCACGGCGACGGCGATGACCGGCACGAACGGTGCCCTCGGCACCGGCGCGACGGCCGCGGCGGCCACCCCCGCGGCCTTGGCCCCGAGCATCAGGTGCGGGCCGGCCGCCGTCGAAGGTCTGCTGCGGGCGGCCGCCGCCGAAGGTCTGCCGACCGGTGATGCCCCCTTCCGCTTCCGCCAGGTGGGCGCCGACCTGCGCGTCCGTGGCGTGGACGGCCCGGGGAACCCGGTCCGCGGCGGACGGCGCAGCGCGCGACGACCGCGTTGTCAGTGGTCCGGTGCACGATGGAGGACATGGCCAAGGCAGCGCTCGATTCCTTCTCCCCCGCGACCCGCGGCTGGTTCGCCGGGGCGTTCAGCGCGCCCACCGCCGCGCAGGAAGGGGCCTGGCAGGCGATCGGCGCGGGCTCCGACGTCCTGGTCGTGGCGCCCACGGGCTCCGGCAAGACCCTCGCCGCCTTCCTCGCGTCCCTGGACGCGCTGGCGAGCACTCCCCCGCCCGCCGAGCCGAAGAAGCGCTGCCGGGTGCTGTATGTCTCCCCGATGAAGGCGCTGGCCGTCGACGTCGAGCGCAATCTGCGCAGTCCGCTGACGGGCATCCGGCAGGAGTCGGTCCGCCTCGGGCTGCCCGAGCCGGACATCACGGTCGCCATCCGTTCCGGCGACACCCCGCCCGCCGAGCGCCGCTCGATCGCCAACCGCCCGCCGGACATCCTCATCACCACCCCCGAGTCGCTGTTCCTGATGCTGACGTCCTCCGCCCGGGAGGCGCTGGCGGGCGTCGAGACGGTGATCGTGGACGAGGTCCATGCCGTGGCCGGCACCAAGCGCGGTGCGCATCTGGCACTGTCCCTGGAGCGGCTGGACGAGCTCCGCTGCGCCGGCCCTGCGCGGCTCCACCACGACCGCCCGGCCCGCCGGATCGGGCTGTCCGCGACGGTGCGGCCGGTGGAGGAGGTGGCGCGCTATCTGTCGCCGCGGCGCCGGGTGGAGATCGTCCAGCCGCCGTCCGGGAAGCGTTTCGACCTCTCGGTGGTCGTCCCGGTGGAGGACATGGGCGAGCTGGGCGGCTCGCCGGTCCAGGAGGGCGACACCGGCGAGAAGCCGTCCATCTGGCCGCAGGTCGAGGAGAGGATCGCCGATCTTGTCCAGGCCCACCGCTCCACGATCGTCTTCGCCAACTCCCGCCGGCTGGCGGAGCGGCTGTGCAACCGCCTCAACGAGATCGCCTACGAGCGGCAGACCGGTGAGGCGCTGCCCGAGCACCACTCCCCCGCGGAGCTGATGGCCGAGGCCGGGGCGGCCAAGGGTGCCCCGGCGCTGCTGGCCCGCGCCCACCACGGCTCGGTGTCCAAGGAGCAACGCGCCCAGGTGGAGGAGGACTTGAAGGCCGGCCGGCTGCCGGCCGTGGTCGCCACCTCCAGTCTGGAGCTGGGTATCGACATGGGCGCGGTCGATCTGGTCATCCAGGTGGAGTCGCCGCCGTCGGTCGCCTCCGGGCTGCAGCGGGTCGGCCGGGCCGGGCACCAGGTCGGCGCGGTCTCGACGGGCGTCGTCTTCCCCAAGTACCGCGGCGATCTGGTGCAGGCCGCCGTGGTCACCGAGCGGATGCGCTCGGGCGCCATCGAGGCGCTGCGGGTGCCCGCCAATCCACTGGACGTCCTCGCCCAGCAGCTCGTCGCCATGACCGCGATGGACACCTGGGACGTCGAGGAGCTGCTGGCCGTCGTCCGGCGGGCCGCCCCGTTCGCCGGACTTCCCGAGTCGGCGTTCACGGCCGTGCTGGACATGCTCGCCGGCCGCTACCCCTCCGATGCCTTCGCCGAGCTGCGGCCGCGGCTGGTGTGGGACCGCGTGGCGCAGACCGTCACGGGGCGCCCCGGCGCCCAGCGGCTGGCCGTCACCTCCGGCGGCACGATCCCCGACCGCGGCCTGTTCGGGGTGTTCCTGGCGGGCGGCGACTCCGGCAAGGGCGGCCGCCGGGTGGGGGAGCTCGACGAGGAGATGGTCTACGAGTCCCGCGTCGGCGATGTCTTCACGCTCGGCACGACGTCCTGGCGCATCGAGGACATCACCCGCGACCGGGTACTGGTCACCCCCGCTCCCGGCGTACCGGGACGACTGCCCTTCTGGAAGGGCGATCAGCTGGGCCGGCCCCTCGAACTGGGCCGTGCACTCGGCGCGTTCCTCCGCGAGCTCGGGGCGCTCGGGCCGGAGGACGCCCGGGCCCGGCTGTCCGCCGCCGGGCTGGACGACTGGGCGGCGTCCAATGTGCTGAGCTATCTCGCCGAGCAGAAGCAGGCCTGCGGCCATGTCCCCGACGACCGCACGATCGTCGTGGAGCGGTTCCGTGACGAGCTCGGCGACTGGCGGGTGGTCGTCCACTCCCCCTTCGGCGCCCAGGTCCACGCCCCGTGGGCACTGGCCCTCGGCGCCCGACTCGCCGAGCGCTACGGCATGGACGCCCAGGTGATGCACGCCGACGACGGCATGGTGCTGCGGCTGCCCGACGCCGATCTGCTGGGCCTCGACCTCCTGGACGGCGACGGCGGTTTCGATCCGGCCGCCGATCCGGGCCTGGCCGCGCGCGGCACGGCGTACGACCCCGAGCAGTCCCCCGTGGGGGCGGCCGATGTCGCCTTCGAGCACGGCGAGGTCGACCAGATCGTCAGGGACCAGGTGGGCGGCTCCGCGCTGTTCGCCTCCCGGTTCCGGGAGTGCGCCGCGCGTGCCCTGCTGCTGCCGCGGCGCAGTCCCGGCAAGCGCACCCCGCTGTGGCAGCAGCGTCAGCGTGCCTCGCAGCTCCTGCAGGTGGCGAGCGAGTTCGGGTCCTTCCCGATCGTGCTGGAGGCCGTCCGCGAGTGCCTTCAGGACGTCTTCGACGTACCGGGCCTGTCGGAGCTGATGGGGGACATCGAGGCGCGCCGGGTCCGGCTGGTGGAGGTCACCACTCCCGAGCCGTCCCCGTTCGCCCGCTCGCTGCTGTTCGGCTATGTCGCCCAGTTCCTCTACGAGGGCGACTCCCCGCTCGCCGAGCGCCGCGCCGCCGCACTCTCCCTGGACTCCCGGCTGCTGGCCGAGCTGCTGGGCCAGGCCGAGCTGCGCGAGCTGCTGGACGCCGAGGTGCTGGCCGGGCTGGAGCGCGAGCTGCAGTGGCTCACGGACGACCGGCGGATCAAGGACGTGGAGGGCGTCGCCGACGTCCTGCGGCTGCTGGGGCCGCTGACCGGCGCCGAGCTGGCCGAGCGCGGCGCGGATCCGGCCTGGCCCGGGGAGCTGGCCGCCGCCCGCCGGGCCATTGCGGTGCGGATCGCCGGGACCGAGCACTGGGCCGCCGTCGAGGACGCCGGCCGGCTCCGCGACGCCCTGGGCACGGCACTGCCGGTCGGCGTCCCCGAGTCGTTCACGGAACCGGTCAAGGACCCGCTGGGCGATCTGCTGTCCCGCTACGCCCGCACCCACGGCCCGTTCACCTCCGAGCAGGCCGCCGCCCGCTTCGGCCTCGGCACGGCCGTCACCGACGGCGCGCTGCATCTCCTCGCCGCGGCCGGCCGGGTCGTCCAGGGTGAGTTCCACCCCGCGGGCATCGGCCAGGAGTGGTGCGACGCCCAGGTGCTGCGCAGGCTGCGCCGCCGCTCGCTCGCCGCGCTGCGCGAGGAGCTGGAGCCGGTGCCGCCCGCCGCGCTCGCCGCTTTCCTCCCCCAGTGGCAGCACCTCGGCGCGCCCCGGCCGGCGCCGGTGAGCGGGGTGCCGGCGCCGCTCACCGGCTCGTCGCACAGCCTGCGCGGTATCGACGGTCTGGTACGCGCCGTCGAGCAGCTCCAGGGCGCCGCCGTACCCGCCTCCGCCCTGGAAAAGCTGGTGCTGCCCTCCCGCGTCGGCGGCTACACCCCCGCCCTGCTGGACGAACTCACCACCACCGGCGAGGTGTTGTGGGCCGGCGCCGGAGCGCTCCCCGGCAAGGACGGCTGGGTCGCTCTCCATCTCGCCGACTCCGCCCCCCTCCTGCTCCCGCAGCCCCTCCCACTGGAACTGACCGCGCTGCACGAGTCGTTGCTGACCGCCCTCGCCCCCGGATACGGGCTGTTCTTCCGCCAGCTCGCCGACCAGGTCCGCGCCACCACCCACCCCGAGGCCACCGACTCCCAGCTGGCCGATGCCTTGTGGGACCTGGCCTGGTCGGGCCGGCTGACCAATGACACCCTGGCCCCGCTGCGTGCCCTCCTCGGCTCGGGCCGTACGGCCGGCTCGACCGCCCATCGCGCCCGCCGGGCCGTCCCCCGGGGCAGATACGGCTCGCTGACCGCGGCCACCGGCCGCAGCGGCCGCCCCACCGCCTCCCGCTCCGGCCCACCGACGGTGGGCGGCCGCTGGTCACTGCTGCCGGCCGCCGAACCGGACCCCACCCACCGCGCCCACGCCCTGGCCCGCACCCTCCTGGACCGGCACGGCATCGTCACCCGCGGCGCGGTCGCCGCCGAGGGGGTCGAGGGCGGGTTCTCCGCCGCGTACCGCGTACTGGCCGCCTTCGAGGAGTCCGGCCAGGCCCGCCGCGGCTATGTGGTGGAGGGGCTGGGCGCCGCCCAGTTCGCGATGGACGGCGCGGTGGACCGGCTGCGCGCGGTCAGCACCCAGCGCGAGCGCGCCGCCGATGACGCCCTGCCGGACGGCGGCCCGGCGCAGGCCCGGCGCGGCGGCCCGCAGCGCGCCGTCGTCCTGGCCGCCGCCGACCCGGCCAATGCCTATGGCGCCGCCCTGTCCTGGCCCGAGCCGCCCGAAGGCTCGGCCCACAAACCCGGCCGCAAGGCGGGCTCCCTCGTCGTCCTCGTCGACGGCGAGCTGACGCTCTACCTGGAGCGCGGCGGCAAGACCCTGCTCATCTGGCCGCTCGGCGACGCCCCGGCCCCGGCCGCCATGGACCCCCGCCTGCGGCTCGCCGTCGAGGCGCTCACGGATGCCGCCCGCGCCGGCGCCCTGGGCACCCTCACCACCGAGCGCATCAACGGCACCTCGGCGCTCACCTCCCCCTATGCCCCCGCGCTGGAGTCCGCCGGCTTCCACCCGACCCCGAGGGGACTGCGGCTGCGAGGGTGACGCAAGCGGCAGCCGCACCCCCGCGCCAGGGGCCCCCGCGCACACCCGCGCGGCATGATGGTGACATGCCCGAAGGCGACACCGTCTGGCGCCTGGCCCAGCGGCTCGGCGACGCGCTGGCCGGCCGCCCGCTGACCCGCTGCGACCTGCGCGTCCCCCGGCTCGCGACGGTGGATCTGACCGGCCGCGAGGTGCTGGAGGTGCTCTCCCGCGGCAAACACCTCCTCACCCGCTTCGAGGGCGGCCTCACCCTGCACTCCCATCTGCGGCTGGACGGCGCATGGAAGATCTATGCCCCGGCCGAGCGCTGGCGCGGCGGTCCCGCCCATCAGATCAGGGCGGTTCTCGGCACCACGGAACACACCGCCGTCGGCTACCGCCTCCCCGTCCTCGATCTGCTGCGCACCACCGAGGAGTCCCGGGTCGTCGGCCACCTGGGACCCGACCTCCTCGGCCCCGGCTGGGACCCGGAACAAGCCCTCGGACGGCTGCTCTCCGCCCCGGATCGCCCTCTCGGCGAGGCCCTGCTCGACCAGCGCAATCTCGCCGGTATCGGCAATGTCTACAAGTCCGAGCTGTGCTTTCTGCTGCGCGCCTCCCCCTGGCTCCCCGTGGGCCGGCTGCCCCGGCCCGAGCGCGTGCCCGCCCTCGCCAAGAAGCTCCTGGAGGCCAACAAGCACCGCCCCGCCCGCACCACCACGCCCTGGGGCTACCGCCCCCACCCGTCCGAGGGCAGCAGGGGAGCCCGCCCCGACCGCCGGCTGTGGGTCTACGGCCGGGCCGGCCGCCCCTGCCTGCGCTGCGGTACCGCCATCCGCGCCGCCGACCAGGACCCCGCCTCCGAGGAGCGCGCCACCTACTGGTGCCCCGCCTGCCAGCCCGACCGGCCGGACGCCCGGCCGGACCCCCGGCCCACGGACTGAGCCGTACCGCATCGCGTCCCACCAATTGACGCCCCGTCAGATTCCTCCCTACCCTCACCCCATGCCCTTCACGGCGTACGACCTCACGGGCCGCACCGCGATCGTCACCGGCGCGGCAAGCGGAATCGGCCGCGCCACCGCCGTCCTCCTCGCCGAGGCCGGGGCCACCGTCCACTGCGCCGACCTCGACGATCGGGGCACCAAGGCGACCGCCGCGGCGATCACCGCGGCAGGGGGCTCGGCACACGCCCACCACCTCGATGTCACCCGGCGCGACCAGATCGCCGCCGTCGTCGACGCCGCCCGCAGCGCCACCGGCCGCATCGAGGTGATGGCGAACATCGCCGGGATCATGTACTCCTCCGCCGTCCTGGAGACCGAGGACGCGGAGCTGGACCGGGTCTGGAACACCAACTTCAAGGGCGTGCTGTACGGCTGCCAGGAGGCGGCCCGCGCCATGATTGCCACCGCCACCCGTGGTTCCCTCGTGAACATGGCCTCGGGCGCGATCGACACCGGCGCGCCCGGCCTGCTCTGCTACGGCGCCGCCAAGGCCGCCGTCGTCCAGCTCACCAAGACCCTGGCCACGGAGGTGGGCCGGCACGGCATCCGCGTCAATGCCGTCGCCCCGGGCTGGGTCCGTACGGCGATGACCGAGCGCCACACCGCCCGGGCCCAGCAGCAGGCGGAGGGACCGATGATCCGGATGTCACCGCTGGGGAGGGTGGGAGAGCCGGCGGACATCGCCCACACCGTGCTGCATCTGGCGTCGGACGCATCGTCGTTCATGACCGGCCAGATCCTCCGCCCTAACGGCGGCGTCGCCATGCCTTGGTGACCACCGCCCCCCACACCCCCCGAACCCCGTGAAACCCCCGGACCGCCCGGACCAGGGCGCGCCGCGGACCGCCGTCAGGCCCGTCCGCCCGCGGAACACAGTGCACCGGCAGCAGACTGAGTCCCCAGCCGCCCAGCGCCACGACCCCCTCGATCACCCCCGCCGACTGCGGCCACACCACCAGCCGGACCGCCGCCCACCACCACAGGACCCCGACGACGGCCCCGGATATCCAGCGCCCGGGTACGGCTCGCGGGTGCCGGCCGGCCGACGCCCGGGCCGCGACGTCACGCCACCCCATGACTGCCTCCTCCGGCCGACGCTAGACGGGCCCCGCCGCCCGGCGGGAGGGCGCACCGGGGCATTTCCGGCGCGCAGCCGGCCCCGCAAGCCCCGCAGCGGAGCTCGACGCCGCGCACCCCGGAGCGCTCACCACAGGCCCGCACGGCACACCCCGGTAACCGGCCCCCAGCGTGCGCCACAGTCCCTCGGCGGGCGCCGCGGCCGTCAGTGGGACTCGGCCTGGAACATCCAGTGGTGCTTCTCCAGATCAGCGGTCAGCCCGATAAGGATGTCCTGGGTGACCGGGTCCGGATCCGCGGTGGCGGCAATCCGTTCGCGCATCCGGCCGATGACCGCACTCAGCGCGTTCACCATCGCCCGCACCACGTCGCCGTCCTTGATCCAGCCGTCCGTGATCTCACTGATGCCACTGGTCTTGGCGACGGTGACGGCCCGCCCGTCAGGGGACACTCCGATCGCGGACGCCCGCTCGGCCACCGTGTCGGCATGCTGCCGACCGCTGGCGACCACCTCGTCGAGTTGCAGGTGTACGGAGCGGAAGCGGGGCCCGACGACATTCCAGTGCACCTGCTTCGCCACGAGAGACAGGTCCACCAGGTCGACGAGCGCTCCCTGCAGAGCGGTCCCGACAATCCCGCGATCTTCGTCGGACAGCGTGCTCTTGACGACAGACATCCAGACACTCCTGATTCAGGCGATATATCCGGTTTAGATCCGATTTGGCCATCGTACAAATGAATCGCCCGTTCCGAGCGGCCCGGACGGCCCGTACGGGCGCCTCCCCGGGGCGCCGTTCGGCCCCGCACGCCCGCCCGCGCCCGGGCAGCACGGAGCCCCGGCGGGCTGCTGCCCACCGGGGCTCCGGTACGTACAAACAGGGGTGTCAGGCCGCGACGACATCCACGACGTCGGCCGGGGACTTGATGGTCACGCGCTCCTCCGGCACACCGGCCAGGGACGTGACGGACACCGAATTGAGCTTCGGCCGCACCGGTGCGGGCACCGGGTCGCTCGCGGCCGCGGACGCTGCCAGCTCGGCGAGTGCCAGCTCGTCGCTGACCTCCCGCATGAGCTCGGACATGCGCACATCCAGCGCGTCACAGATCGATGAGAGCAGCTCGGAGGAAGCCTCCTTCTGCCCCCTCTCCACCTCGGACAAATAGCCGAGCGATACCCGGGCGGAGGAAGAGACCTCGCGCAGGGTTCGGCCCTGGCGCTGACGCTGTCGGCGCAGCACGTCACCCAGCAGGCGACGAAGCAGAATCATCGCTGGCTCCCTCCTCGGACCTCGGATCCGGATCCTTCTCGCCCCACCGTACCGCCTCGGGCTGTAGGCGTGCGGGGTGCAAGTACGTGTTCACTCAGGGCTGCAAACATCCATTCCCCCCGTGTTGTTCCGTATCCTGTGCCCGCGTATTTTCTGTCAGTTCGCTCAACAGCATTGCCAGCACGGCATGAATGGTGTCCTGGCGGATCCGGTCACGATCGCCCTCCAGCGCCAGCCGCCGCACCCGCCCGGCCCCGTCCGGTCCCTGGACCGCCACGAAAACGGTGCCCACCGGATACCCGTCCTGCGGATCGGGGCCGGCCACACCCGTGGTGGCGATGCCCCAGTCGGCACCCAGCACCCGCCGCACACCACGCGCCATCTGCCGCGCGACCTCGCCGTCCACGGCCCCGCGCGCGGCCAGCAGGGCGGCGTCCACGCCCAGCACCTCCCGCTTGAGGTCGGTGGCGTACGCCGTGACCGAACCGCGGACGACCCGCGAGGCCCCGGGGACGGCGGTCAGTGCACCCGCCACCAGCCCACCGGTCAGTGATTCGGCCACCGCCAGGCTCTGCCCCCGCCCGGCGAGCAGCTCCAGCGCCCCGGCCGCGACAGAACCCGGCCCGCTCACCGGGCTGTGTCCCGCTCGGCCCGCTCGGCCCGCTCCCGGACCAGTCCGGCCCGGCGCAGCACCACGGCCTGCCGGATGTAGTCGAACCCGGTGACCACGGTCAGCGCGACGGCCACCGCCATCACCCACCAGCGGAAGGTCGCCAGGGGGCCGGTCAGCACCAGGACGTACATGCCCACCGCGGTGCCCTGTGCCAATGTCTTGATTTTGCCGCCACGACTGGCCGGAATCACTCCGTGTTTGATCACCCAGAACCGCATCAGCGTGATGCCGAGCTCCCGGAAGAGGATCACGCCGGTCACCCACCACGACAGATCGCCCAGCACCGACAGGCAGATCAGCGCCGCACCCATGATCGCCTTGTCCGCGATCGGGTCCGCGATCTTGCCGAAGTCGGTGACCAGGTTGTACGTGCGCGCCAGATGTCCGTCGAAGACATCGGTGATCATGGCGACGGCGAAGGCGGCCCAGGCGAAGACGCGCCAGACGGGGTCCGTTCCGTTGTCGTGCATCAGCAGCAGCACGAAGGCCGGGACCAGCACCAGCCGCAGCATCGTCAGAAGGTTGGCGATGTTCCACAGCCCGGCCTGCCGGGCGACCGGCGCCGTGCGCGGGCCGCCAGCTGCGGAAGCCGGGACTCCGCTCATCTGGCCGCCTCCTCGGTACACCCCGGTCCCTCCACCGACAGCACCTCCGCAACGAGGTCCACGCCCTCGCTCGCCACCACCTTTGCTTCGACCATACGACCGGGCTCCAGTTCCTGGTCGGTCGACAGCAAGGTGACGCCATCGGTCTCCGGCGCCTGGTGCGCGGCACGGCCGACCACGCCGTCCTCGTCGTCGATCCGGTCGACCAGCACCCGCAGCGTCTCGCCGACCCGCTCCTCGGCGCGCTGCGCGGTCAGCTCCTCGGCCAGCCGCGAGACCCGCGCCAGCCGCTCGGCGACCACCTCCGGATCGACCTTGTCCTCGTACGAGGCGGCCTCGGTGCCGTCCTCGTCGGAGTAGCCGAAGACGCCGATGGCATCCAGCCGGGCCTCGGTGAGGAAGCGCTCCAGCTCCGCGAGGTCGCTCTCGCTCTCCCCGGGGAAGCCGACGATGAAGTTGGAGCGGGCACCGGCCTGCGGCGCCTTCGTACGGATCGTCTCCAGCAGCTCCAGGAAGCTGTCGGTGCCGCCGAAGCGCCGCATGGAGCGCAGCACACCGGGCGCCGAGTGCTGGAACGACAGATCGAAGTACGGCGCCACCTTGTCGGTGCCGGTCAGCACATCGATCAGACCCGGCCGCATCTCGGCGGGCTGCAGATAGCTGACCCGGATCCGCTCGATGCCGTCGACGGCCGCCAGCTCCGGCAGCAGCGTCTCCAGCAGCCGGATGTCGCCGAGGTCCTTGCCGTAGGAGGTGTTGTTCTCGGAGACCAGCATGATCTCCTTGACGCCCTCCCCGGCCAGCCACCGCGTCTCACCGAGCACATCGGAGGGCCGGCGCGAGATGAAGGAGCCACGGAAGGAGGGGATGGCGCAGAACGAGCAGCGCCGGTCGCAGCCGGAGGCCAGCTTCACCGAGGCCACGGGGCTGCTGCCGAGCCGGCGGCGCAGCGGCGCACGCGGCCCGGAGGCGGGCGCGATGCCCTCCGGCAGATCCTCGGGCGGGGCCGCCGGCGGCTCGTCCGAGCCGGCCTGAGCGTGGCCGGGCAGCGCGACACCGGCGGAGCCCTGGCGCTCGGCCGGGCTGATCGGCAGCAGTTTGCGGCGGTCGCGCGGGGTGTGCGCGGCGTGGATGCCGCCGTTCAGGATGGTCTGCAGGCGGTCGGAGATGCTGCTGTAGTCGTCGAAGCCGAGCACACCGTCGGCCTCGGGCAGCGCCTCGGCGAGCTCCTTGCCGTAGCGCTCGGCCATGCAGCCGACGGCCACCACGGCCTGGGTTCTGCCATGATCCTTCAGATCGTTGGCTTCCAGCAGGGCGTCGACGGAGTCCTTCTTCGCGGCCTCGACGAAGCCACAGGTGTTGACGACGGCGACATCGGCATCGGCGGCTTCCTCGACGAGGTCCCAGCCGTCCGCTGCCAGGCGGCCTGCGAGCTCCTCCGAGTCCACCTCGTTACGGGCGCAGCCAAGAGTGACAAGGGCGACGGTACGGCGTTCGGGCATAGGCCTCAGCCTACTTTGTCCCGGCCACCCCCTTGGCGCGCAGGTCTCCACCGCCCGTCCCGGGTGCCCGGCGCGGGCGGCGGACGCACACCGACGACGGGCTCTCAGCCCGCCTGGGGGTCCCCCGGCGTATAGCTGAGCCGCTCCACCGTGCCCTTGTCGCCGACCCGCTTGACCTCCTTGCCGTTGACGTACAGCTGTACGGCTCCGGCGTTTCCGAGGACCAGGTCGATGCGTTCCTTGTCGGTGATGGTCTTGGACTCGCCCTTCTTGAGCAGGCCGTCCTCCAGGAGCTTGCCATTGGCGTCCTTGGCGGAGATCCAGCTCTGGCCGTCACGGGCGGTCACCTTGATCGTGACCTTGTCCTTCGGCAGTCCGGCGACGGCGCTGTCGGAGGGATCGGGCTTGACGGGCGGCTTGATGGTCGAGGGGTGGCGGGTGGGCGCCGGCGCCGGCTTCGCATTGGCGTCGCCGCCCGCGATCGGGCCGCTGTCGCTCTTGCCGTTGCCCGTGAAGAGCGTGAAGCCCATGAACCCGACGACCGCGACGATCGCCGCGACCATCGCCGCGGTCCAATTGGGGCGGCGCGGCTCGGAACGGATCCGCTCGGCTTCGTAGAGCGGTGCGGCAGGGGTCGGCGCGGGCCGTCCGCCGTGCTCGGCGTCGAACTGGTCGATCAGCGGTCGGGGATCAAGGGATACCGCGCGGGCAAGCGCCCGGATGTGCCCCCGGGCGTAGACGTCCCCGCCACAGCGGGAGAAGTCGTCCTGCTCGATCGCGTGCACGAGGGGGATGCGCACCCGTGTCGTCGTACTGACCTCTTCGACGGTCAGTCCCGCTCCGATACGGGCCTTCTGGAGGGCAGCGCCGACGGAAGGCCGGTCTGCTTCGGGGGAGTTGCCGATGGACACGGGGGCGCCTTTCGAGCGTGTAGCCACCTGCTGGAAGTTCAGTCTAGGGGTGGAGCGAAAGGGTCGGGCAAGCGGGAGAGCGGAGTTTGTACGCCATCGGAACGCCGCCGGCGGTGCCCCGGTGCTTGATGGTGAAGCATCGTTCCCTCGTCTCCCTCAACTTGACGTATCGGCAGGCGAAACGGTTGCTTTCTTCTCTCGTATGCGGGACCCGGATATCTGTGCTACTCGGTAGCCTCCCCCCGGATCACCGCCAGCACTCCATCCAATTCATCGGGCTTCACCAGAACGTCGCGGGCCTTGGACCCCTCGCTCGGCCCGACGATGAGGCGCGACTCCATCAGGTCCATCAGCCGGCCGGCCTTGGCAAAGCCCACCCGCAGCTTGCGCTGAAGCATCGATGTCGACCCGAACTGAGTGGAAACCACCAGCTCAGCGGCCTGGCACAGCAGATCGAGGTCATCGCCGATGTCCTCGTCGATCTCCTTCTTCTTCGCCGTGCCGACGGTGACGTCGTCGCGGAAGACCGGCGCCATCTGATCCTTGCAGTGCTGGACGACCGCCGCGACCTCGGCCTCGGTCACGAACGCGCCCTGCATACGGACCGGCTTGTTGGCACCCATCGGCAGGAACAGCCCGTCGCCCTTGCCGATCAGCTTCTCGGCGCCCGGCTGGTCGAGGATGACCCGGCTGTCGGCGAGCGAGGAGGTGGCGAACGCGAGCCGGGAGGGCACATTGGCCTTGATCAGGCCGGTGACCACATCGACGGACGGGCGCTGGGTGGCGAGCACCAGATGGATGCCTGCCGCGCGGGCGAGCTGGGTGATGCGGACGATGGAGTCCTCCACATCGCGCGGCGCGACCATCATCAGGTCCGCCAGCTCGTCGACGATCACCAGCAGATACGGGTACGGCGCCAGCTCGCGCTCGCTGCCCTCGGGTGAGCTGACCTTGCCGCTGCGCACCGCTTCGTTGAAGTCGTCGATGTGCCGGAAGCCGTACGCCGCGAGATCGTCGTAGCGCAGGTCCATCTCGCGCACCACCCACTGCAGCGCCTCGGCGGCGCGCTTGGGGTTGGTGATGATCGGCGTGATCAGGTGCGGGATGCCTTCGTACGCGGTCAGCTCGACGCGCTTGGGGTCGACCAGCACCATCCGGACGTCCTCCGGCGTGGCCCGCACCATGACCGAGGTGATCAGGCAATTGATGCAGGAGGACTTGCCGGAGCCGGTGGCGCCGGCCACCAGGACGTGCGGCATCTTGGTCATGTTGGCCATGACATAGCCGCCCTCGACGTCCTTGCCGAGCGCCACCAGCATCGGATGCTCGTCACCCGCGGCATCGGCCAGCCGCAGCACATCGCCGAGGTTGACCATCTCGCGGTCGGTATTGGGGATCTCGATGCCGACCGCCGACTTGCCGGGGATCGGGCTGATGATCCGGACGTCGGGGCTGGCCACGGCGTAGGCGATGTTCTTGGCCAGCGCGGTGATCTTCTCGACCTTGACGGCCGGGCCGAGCTCGACCTCGTAGCGGGTGACCGTCGGGCCGCGGGTGAACCCGGTGACCGCCGCATCGACCTTGAACTCCTGGAAGACCGTGGTCAGTGCGGTCACTATGGCGTCGTTGGCGGCGCTGCGGGTCTTGCCGGGGCCGCCGCGCGCGAGCAGGTCCAGCGAGGGCAGCGAGTAGGTGATGTCACCGGACAGCTGGAGCTGCTCGGCGCGGGCCGGCAGCTCGCCGGACGGCTCCGGCGGCGCCTTGGTGAAGTCCGGTACGGCCGGGGTGTCCTCGGCCGCGGACGGCTTCGGCTCCGCCCCGCGGGCCGGTGGCACCGTGCCGCTCTCCCCCGCGGTGTCCTCGCCGTCGTGCCCCCGGCGCTCCCCGGAGATGCTGCTGCTGAGCCCGGCGACGAGCGGGGAGGGCTGGACACCGTGCAGCACCGCACCGTCCAGCGCCGCGGCGGCCGCGGCCGCCACATCCACCGCATCCATCGGCCGGTCCGCGGCGGGCTGTACGGAAGCCCGGCGCGGGCGGCGGCGTCGGGCCAGGGCCGCTTCCTCTATCGCCTCCGGGTCGCTCGCGGCCGGCGCGGCGGCGCCGCGGCGCGGTGTGCGGGCGGGCTGCTCACGCCACTCCTCCGCATAGTCCTCGACCTCGTCGAAGTACTCCTCGGGCTCCTCGGATTGCACCACGCCCAGCCGGACGCCCAGCGCCCGCAGCCGCTGCGGGATGGCGTTCACCGGCGTCGCGGTGACCACCAGCAGCCCGAAGACGGTGAGCAGCGCCAGCAGCGCCACGGCCAGGGTCTGTCCGACGGTGAAGATCAGCGGCTTGGACGCGACCCACCCCAGATAGCCGCCGGCGTCCTGTATGGCGGCCAGACCGTCGTCCCGGCCCGGCGATCCACAGGCCATGGCGACCTGTCCCAGGACACCGATGACCAGGGCGGACAGCCCGATGACGATCCGGCCGTTGGCCTCCGGCTGCTCGGGGTGCCGGATGAGGCGTACGGCGATGCCGCCCAGCAGTATCGGCACGACCAGGTCGAGCCGGCCGAACGCCCCGGTCACCAGCAGCTCGACCAGATCACCGACCGGGCCGCTGAGGTTGGACCACGTACCGGCCGCGATGACCAGCGCCAGGCCGAGCAGCAGCAGCGCCAGCCCGTCCTTGCGGTGCGCCGGATCGAGGTTCTTCGCGCCGCGGCCCATACCGCGGAACACCGCCCCGATGGCGTGCGCCAGCCCCAGCCAGCAGGCACGGACGAGGCGGTAGACGCCGCCGGTGGGTGACGGCGCCGGTTTGGGAGCGGCCTTCTTGGCCGGAGCCCTCTTGGCCGGAGCCTTTTTGGCCGGTGCCTTCTTCGCGGCCGCGGTCTTCTTGACCGGCGGCTTGGCGGGCGCCTTCTTCGCGGCGGTCTTCTTGGCGGCGCCCGCGGTCCGTCCGGCGCGCTGCTTGGAGGGTCCCGCCGTGCTCTGGGTTCCCTTGCCGGACGTACGTGAGGCCATGGCGACGAGATTACAGGCGAACGCGGGCCTCACACGAGCGCACGGCGCTTCACCCGAACGTGTCGCGCGCCCACCTCATGAAAGGGCGTCAGTCACCCCGCGACGCTGCCCGACCCCGGTTCCAGAGCATCCAGAGCCCGGCGCAGACCGGTCAGTTTGCGTTCCAGATGGGCCGCCGTGGCCACCGCCGCCGCATCTGCCGTCTCGTCCAGCTGTTTGGACAGCGCCTCGGCCTGCTCCTCGACCGCGGCCAGCCGCGCGGAGAGCTCGGCGAGCAGTCCCGCGGACTCCCGCGCCTCGTCGGCGCTCGGCCGCCCGCCCTCCAGCTGCAGCCTCAGCAAAGAGGCCTGCTCGCGCAGTTGGCAGTTCTTCATGTACAGCTCGACGAACACCGAGACCTTGGCGCGCAGCACCCAGGGGTCGAACGGCTTGGAGATGTAGTCCACCGCACCGGCCGCATAGCCGCGGAAGGTGTGGTGCGGGCCGTGGTTGATGGCCGTGAGGAAGATGATCGGGATGTCGCGGGTCCGCTCCCGCCGCTTGATGTGCGCGGCGGTCTCGAAACCGTCCATCCCCGGCATCTGCACATCGAGCAGAATCACCGCGAAATCGTCCGTGAGCAGTGCTTTGAGCGCTTCCTCCCCGGACGATGCCCGCACCAGTGTCTGATCGAGCGCAGAGAGGATCGCCTCCAGCGCCAGCAGATTCTCCGGCCGGTCATCGACCAGGAGGATCTTGGCCTTCTGCACCATGGCCCGTCCTCCTCGCCCCGGCATGGAACCGGACGCCGCCCCAGGGGACGACTCCGTCACGCCGCCCGTCCTTGTGCCGGTCATGGTAGCTGCACCCCGCCTGTCGCCACACCCTGTCACCGCGATGTCACTGTGCACGTAGCAGAAACGCAGACAGAGACCAGAAGGTTCCCCGAATCCTGCGCTTCCACACGTGCACGGCGACACTGAGTCAGCACGCGATGATCCTCTTACGCCTCCATATTGGACGCTCCCTCACTCCGCGCGCATCCATTGCTCCATGACCGACAACAGATGATCGGTATCCACCGGCTTGGTCACATAGTCGGAGGCTCCGGAGTCGATGCTCTTCTCCCGGTCGCCCTTCATCGCCTTCGCGGTCAGCGCGATGATGGGCAGTCCGGCGAACTGCGGCATCCGGCGGATCGCCGCCGTGGTCGCATAGCCGTCCATCTCCGGCATCATGATGTCCATCAGGACCAGCACGATGTCGTCGTGCTGCTCCAGCACCTCGATGCCCTCACGCCCGTTCTCCGCGTACAGCACCGAAAGCCCGTGCTGCTCCAGGACGCTGGTGAGCGCGAAGACGTTGCGGATGTCGTCATCGACGATCAGCACCTTCTCGCCGTGGAAGCCGCCCTCGAAGGCGGGATCCACCAGGTCCTGGCCGTTGCCGATCCAGGGCTCCTCGGCGGGCTGCTGCGCAACCGGCTGCGGCGGCGCCTGAGGCGCCTGGGGCGGCGCCTGGAGCGCCTCGGGCGGCGCCGCGGACGGCTGCTGCCGTCCCGGAAGCTCGAAGCGGCGCGCAGAGCCCGAAACCGCCCGGCGGCGGCGCCGGTTGAGGCTGCCCCCGGAGTCCAGCTCGCGGCTCTGCTGCTCTTCGGCCTCCTGGCGCCCGGCCTCCGTCTCCCGCGCCTCCGCGTCCATCGCGATCCCGCCGGCCACCAGCTGCGGATAGCCCTGCGGCGGCAGTCCGCCCGGATTGTGCGGGAGGTAGAGCGTGAACGTGGAGCCGCGGTTGGGCTCGCTCGCGGCGTGGATCTCGCCGCCCAGCAGCCGGGCGATCTCCCGGCTGATGGACAGGCCCAGGCCCGTGCCGCCGTACTTGCGGCTGGTCGTGCCGTCGGCCTGCTTGAACGCCTCGAAGATGACCCGCATCTTGCTGGACGCGATACCGATACCGGTGTCGGTCACCGAGAAGGCGATCATGTCCGCATCCGGGTCGCGCAGCGAACCGTGCTCCAGCAGCTGCTCGCGGATGGCCACCGGGACATCCGCCCCGGCCGGCCGGATCACCAGCTCGACGGCGCCGCTGTCGGTGAACTTCACCGCGTTGGACAGCAGATTGCGCAGCACCTGCAGCAGCCGCTGCTCGTCGGTGTGCAGGGTGGCCGGCAGCTCCGGGGAGACCCGTACGGAGAAGTCGAGTCCCTTCTCCGCGGTCAGCGGACGGAACGTCGCCTCCACGTAGTCGACCAGCTGGACCAGCGCGATCCGCGTCGGGCTGACGTCCATCTTTCCGGCCTCGACCTTGGACAGGTCCAGGATGTCGTTGATCAGCTGGAGCAGGTCGCTGCCGGCTCCATGGATGGTTTCGGCGAATTCGACCTGCTTCGGGGAGAGATTCCCCTCGGCGTTATCGGCCAGCAACTTGGCCAGAATCAGCAGGGAGTTCAGCGGCGTCCGCAGCTCGTGCGACATGTTCGCCAGGAACTCCGACTTGTAGCGCATGGAGACCGCGAGTTGCTCGGCACGCTCCTCCAGAACCTGCCGCGCCTCCTCGATCTCGGTGTTCTTCACCTCGATGTCGCGGTTCTGCGCGCGCAGCTGCTCGGCCTTCTCCTCCAGCTCGGAGTTGGACAGCTCCAGCGCCTTCTGCCGGCTCTCCAGCTCGCCCGAGCGCTCCTTGAGCTGCTCGGTCAGCTCCTGCGACTGCTTGAGCAGCACCTCGGTCTTGGTGTTGACCGAGATGGTGTTGACGCTGGTCGCGATCATCTCGGCGATCTGGCTGAGGAAGTCCTTCTGGATCTGGGTGAACGGCTGGAACGACGCCAGCTCGATCACGCCGAGCACCTTGTCCTCGAACAGCACCGGCAGCACGATCACATTCGCCGGCGGCGCCTCGCCCAGCCCGGAGGCGATTTTGAGATACCCGGACGGGACGTTCTCCACCAGGATGGTGCGCCCCTCCTCCGCCGCCGTGCCGATCAGCGTCTCGCCCGGCCGGAAGGTCGTCGGCATCCCGCCCATGGCGTAGCCGTACGAGCCCATCAGCCGCAGCTCGTAGGCGCCCGCCTCGCCGCCGTCCGCGCCGATCTCCTGGCTGTCGGGCTGTGCCGCGAGGAAGAACGCGCCGTGCTGGGCGGAGACCGCGGGCGACAGCTCGCTCATGATCAGCGTGGCGACGTCCTTGAGGTCGCGCCGGCCCTGCATCAGACCGGAGATCCGGGCGAGGTTGCCCTTGAGCCAGTCCTGTTCCTCGTTGGCGAGGGTGGTCTCGCGGAGCGTGGAGATCATCGTGTTGACGTTGTCCTGGAGCTCCAGGATCTCGCCGGCCGCGTCCACGTCGATCCGGACGTTGTGATCGCCGAGGGTGACCGCCGCGGCGACCGCGGCGATGGCACGCACCTGACGGGTCAGGTTGCCGGCCATCTCGTTCACCGACTCGGTCAGGTCCCGCCAGGTGCCGGCCACGCCCCGCACCTGTGCCTGACCGCCCAGCTGGCCTTCCGTGCCCACCTCACGGGCCACTCTGGTGACCTGCTCCGCGAACGACGACAGCTGGTCGACCATGGTGTTGATGGTGGTCTTCAGCGCGAGGATCTCGCCCCGCGCATCGATGTCGATCTTCTTGGTCAGATCACCCTTGGCGATGGCGGTGGTGACCATGGCGATGTTGCGGACCTGGCCGGTCAAGTTGTTGGCCATCGAGTTCACGGACTCGGTGAGGTCCTTCCACGTACCGGCGACGCCGGGGACGCGGGCCTGGCCGCCCAGGATGCCGTCGGTGCCCACCTCACGGGCCACCCGGGTGACCTCGTCGGCGAACGACGACAGCGTCGTGACCATCGTGTTGACCGTGTCGGCGAGCTGCGCGACCTCGCCGCGCGCCTCGACCGTGACCTTCTTGGTCAGGTCTCCGTTGGCGACCGCCGCCGAGACCTGCGAGATGTTGCGCACCTGGATGGTCAGGTTGTTGGCCATCAGGTTCACGTTGTCGCTGAGGTCCAGCCAGATCCCGGTCGCGCCCGGCACCCGTGCCTGGCCGCCCAACTGACCCTCGGTGCCCACCTCACGGGCCACTCTGGTGACCTGCTCGGCGAACGACGACAGCTGGTCGACCATCGTGTTGACGGTCGTGACCAGTTCGAGGATCTCGCCCTTGGCGTCGACGGTGATCTTCTTGGACAGATCACCGCGGGCCACCGCCGTTGTCACCTCGGCGATGTTGCGCACCTGTGAGGTGAGGTTGTTCGCCATGAAGTTGACGGACTGGGTGAGGTCCTTCCAGGTACCGCTGACGCCCTGCACCTCGGCCTGGCCGCCCAGGATTCCCTCGGTGCCCACCTCGCGGGCGACCCGGGTGACCTGCTCCGCGAACGAGGAGAGCTGGTCGACCATCGTGTTCAGGGTGTTCTTCAGCTCCAGGATCTCGCCCCGGGCGTCCACGTCGATCTTCTGCGACAGGTCACCGCGCGCCACCGCCGTGGCGACCTGCGCGATATTGCGGACCTGAGCCGTCAGGTTGCCGGCCATGCCGTTCACCGAGTCGGTCAGATCGCGCCACACGCCGGCGACACCCGGCACCTGTGCCTGGCCGCCCAGCCTGCCGTCCGTGCCGACCTCCCGGGCGACCCGGGTGACCTGCTCGGCGAAGGCGGAGAGCTGGTCGACCATCGTGTTGATGGTGTTCTTCAGTTCCAGGATCTCGCCGCGCGCATCCACGTCGATCTTCTGCGACAGGTCGCCACGGGCGACCGCCGTCGTCACCTGCGCGATCTGCCGCACCTGAGAAGTCAGGTTCCCCGCCATGAAGTTGACGGAGTCGGTCAGTTCCTTCCAGGTGCCGCTGACGCCGTCCACCCGGGCCTGGCCGCCCAGTCGGCCCTCCGTGCCCACGTCCCTGGCCATCCGGGTGACCTGGTCGGCGAACGAGGACAGCTGATCCACCATGGTGTTCACGGTGTTCTTCAGCTGCAGCATCTCGCCGGACACATCGACGGTGACCTTCTGCGACAGATCACCGTTGGCCACCGCGGTCGTCACCTGGGCGATGTTGCGCACCTGCCCGGTGAGGTTCCGGAAGGCGGTGTTCACGGAGTCCGTGAGGTCCTTCCACGTCCCCGCGGCCCCGGGCACCGCGGCCTGGCCGCCCAGCTCGCCCTCGACGCCGATCTCCCGCGCAACGCGCGTCACTTCGGCACCGAACGAGGAGAGCTGACCCACCATCGTGTTGACGGTGTTCTTCAACTCCAGCATTTCACCGGCCACATCGACGGTGACCGTCTGCGACAGATCACCGTTGGCGACCGCCGTCGTCACCTGCGCGATGTCCCGCACCTGTGCCGTCAGGTTGCGGAAGGCGGTGTTCACCGAGTCGGTGAGGTCCTTCCACGTCCCGGCCGCGCCCGGCACCTGCGCCTGACCGCCGAGCTGGCCCTCCGCGCCGACCTCGTTCGCCACCCGCGTCACTTCGTCCGCGAAGGTCCGCAGCGTCTCGGTCATGGTGTTGATCGTGTCGGCCAGCTGCGCGACCTCGCCGCGGGCACTGACCGTGACCTTCTGCGACAGATCGCCATTGGCGACGGCAGTGGTGACCTGGGCGATCCCCCGCACCTGAGCGGTGAGGTTGCCGGCCATGAGGTTGACCGAGTCGGTCAGGTCCTTCCACACCCCGGCGACGCCGGGGACCTGCGCCTGACCGCCGAGCTCACCCTCGGTGCCGACCTCACGGGCGACCCGCGTCACCTCGGAGGCGAAGGAGGAGAGCTGGTCGACCATCGTGTTGACGGTGTTCTTCAGCTCCAGCATTTCGCCGGCGACATGGACGGTCACCTTGCGCGACAGATCACCCTTGGCCACCGCGGTGGTGACGAGAGCAATGTCACGCACCTGCGCCGTCAGCCGGGATGCCATGGTGTTGACGGATTCCGTCAGGTCCTTCCATGAACCCGACATTCCGCGCACCCGCGCCTGACCGCCGAGCTTGCCCTCCGTACCGACCTCGCTGGCCACTCTGGTGACCTCGTCGGTGAACGCGGAGAGCTGATCCACCAGCCCGTTGACCGTCCGGCCGACCTTCAGGAATTCACCCCGCAGAGGGTGCTCCGAAGAGCTGTCCGAACTGCGCGACCGCAGATCCATCCGCTGTTCCAGGTCGCCCTCGGACACCGCCGACAGCACCCGCCCCACCTCGGAGACAGGCCGTACGAGGTCGTCCACCAGCGCATTCGAGGCGTCGATGGCCGCGGCCCAGGAGCCCTCGGCAGCGCCGACCTCCAGCCGCTCCGTGAGTTTTCCCTCACGTCCCACGACCCGGCGCACCCGCGCCAGCTCACCCGTGAGATGCAGATTGCGATCCGCAACCTCGTTGAAGACCGCCGCGATCTCCGACATGACGCCATCGCCGGAAACCGTGAGCCGCTTGCGGAAGTTCCCGTCCCGCATCGCGACCAGAGCGACCAACAGCCGATTCAGCGCAGCCGTATCCACCTCGGTCGTCCCGTTGTTCCGGGATCGTCCGCCTTTCGCGCGCGTGCTTGCGCCCCGCGCTGCTGCGCCAGACTCCACCGTGTCCCTCCCGCAAGGGTCGACCGTTCTACCCGGGCTTTCTCTTGATACGTGCCCAGTGTTTCACCATGGCCCAACCAGGCCATAACAGTTCGGCAGCATCGCACACCGTCCCGGGGCACGATTGGGGCGGAAACACACGTGACCGGCATCCTCGGGTGCGGCGAAGGTAAGTAACCTGGCATACGGCTGTCCACCGTCCCGGCCATCGAGCACGGGCGGTGGTGCACGCACAACAGGTTTATTCGGAGGGGCGCCGCGACCATGGGGGAGCAGATCACCGACACACGCATGAGGAGACCAGTGATCACCGCGCGGGCCGCCGCAACCTTCGAGCCGGTCGGGCGCTCGGTCGCCACTGCCCGTGCATTCGTCCGCGACACCCTCCAGGGCTGGGGCTGCGCCGACATCGTCGACGACGCCGTGGTGCTGACCAGCGAGCTGGTCACCAACGCCGTGGTGCACGCCGGCACCGCCGCCGATGTGCTGTGCCTGCGCAACGACGGCGGCGTACGGATCTCCGTCGCCGACCGCTACCCCGAACGTGAGATCCCGCTCCAGAACGCCGGCCAGGTCGTCGTCCACCCGGACCGCGAGGGCGGCCGCGGCCTGCTGCTGTGCGGCGCGCTCGCCACCCGCTGGGGCGTCGAGTACACCGCCGCACAAAAGCACGTATGGTTCCAGCTCGACCTCCCCGAGCGCCCGGCCGGCACCCGCTCCGCCGGCCCCGCCCTGCCGGTGGACGCCCTCCCGGTCGCCGAGACCCGCGTCCGCGTCGCGGTGATCCAGATCGACCGCGGCGGCTGCATCAGCTTCTGGAACGACGACGCCCAGGACCTCTTCGCCTACGACCCCGAGCAGGTCATCGGCAAACCGCTCACCGACTTCGCCGCCTGGCCGCACACCCCGGGAACCGGCACGGGCATCGTCGAGGCCCTCCAGCTCTCCCGCTGGGAGGGCTCCTACGGCATCCGGGGCTCCGACGGCCGGGTCGTCCCCGTCTACGCCTCCCACCTGCGCGTCCGCGACGCCGACGGCGAGGCCTCCACGGTCTGCCTCCTGGTACGCGACCACGAGCGCGCGATCCTGCAGAGCCCCCAGCGCACCCCCGCCCCGGACGCCGCCTCCCAGCCCGAGGGACGCCCCTCCGATCCGTTCGAGGTCTTCATCGGCTCACCGGCCCCCGATGACCTCGACGGCCTGCTCCAGCGCACCGTCGAACGGGCCCGCGACATGCTCGACGGCGACGCCGCCTACCTCCTCCTGGCCACCGACGACGAGACCGAACTGGAGGTCCGCGCCTCCACGGGCCTGCCCTCCGCCCGCCAGCGGTTCGCCCGCGTCCCCGTCGAGGCCGGATCCGGACGCTACGGCTCCGCACGGATGCCCGCCGTCCACGAAGACCTCACCGCAGTCCCCGGCGCCGTACCTCTCCTCAGCGGCACGGGCATGCGCTCGGTCGTCACCGTCCCCCTCAAGGTCGAGGGCCGGCTGACCGGCTCGCTCGGCGTCGCCGCGGAGGGCGCCGGCCGCTACACGAACGAGGAGGCGCTGCGTCTCCAGTTCGCCGCCGACCGCATCGCCCTCGCCGTCGAACGCGCCCGCCTCACCGAGCTGGAAAAGCTCCGCCGCGGCTCCCTCTCCTTCCTCGTCGAGGCCTCCGACCTGCTGGCCGGCACCCTCGACCGGGACCAGACCCTGGCCCTGATGGCCCAGATGACGGTCCCGACCCTTGCCACGTGGTGCGCCGTCTACACCGTCGCCGACCAGACCTCCGAGCCCGAGCTGTCCTATGTGCTGCACGAGGACGAGGACCGGATCGACGGACTCAAGACGCTGCTGATGAAGGTCGACCCGCCCGAGCCGGTCCCCACCCCCGGTGCCCGTATCTGGACCGCTCCCGGCGACGCGGCGCACGACGCCGCCCTGCGCACCTCCATGCGCAGCCTGGGCCTGGGCAACTCCGCCCGGCCCTCCACCGGCCCCGGCGCCACCCTCGCCACCGCCTCCGCCGTGGGCGGCGAGACGGTCGTCCTTCCCCTCGTCGCCCGCAACCGCGTCATCGGCATGCTGACCCTGGGCAAGCCCACCGAGGAGCACTTCCGCCAGGAGATCCTCGAACTCGCCGAGGACCTCTCCCGCCGGGCCGCGCTCGCCCTGGACAACGCGCGCCTCTACTCCGAGCGCACGGCCATCAGCCAGTCCCTGCAACGCAGTCTGCTGCCCCCTGAGCAGCCCGAGATCCCCGGCGTGGAGGTCGAGGTCATCTACCGCGCGGCCGGCGAGGGCAACGAGGTCGGCGGCGACTTCTACGACATCTTCCCGATCCGCGACGGCGCCTACGGCTTCGCCATCGGTGACGTCTGCGGTACGGGCCCGGAGGCGGCCGCCGTCACGGGCCTGGCCCGGCACGCACTGCGCCTCCTCGCCCGCGAGGGCTTCGGCGGCCCCGCCGTCCTGGAGCGCCTGAACGCCGCCATCCTCGACGAGGGCGCCCGCAGCCGCTTCCTGACGCTCCTTTACGGCGAGCTCTGGCCCCAGGACGACGGCAGCGCCGTCCTCAAGGTCGTCTGCGCCGGCCACCCCCTGCCGCTCCGTCTGCGCCAGGACGGCACCGTCGAGCCGGCCGCCGAACCCCAGCCGCTCCTGGGCGTCATGGACGATCTGGAACTCTACGCACAGACCGTCACCCTCGACCCCGGCGACGTCCTGCTGTGCGTCACCGACGGCGTCACCGAACGCCGCGAGGGCACCCGCATGCTCGGCGACGACGGCCTCACCGACCTCCTGACCACCTGTACGGGACTGACGGCCGGCGCGGTCGCCGCCCGCGTACTGCGCGCCGTGGAACGCTTCGCCGCCGAACCGGCCTCCGACGACATGGCCATCCTCGCCATGCGCATCCCCGAGGCCCCGGCGGGCTGACCCCGAGGGAGCGGCCGACGCCCACCGCTGACGGCCCTCGGCCGCTCCCCCGCTCCCACCGCCCTCCTCCTATGCTGCCCGGCCACCCCGGCCCGCCCCGCACGGGAGCCATTCCCACAGCCGCCCCCAACCGCCGCCCACGCCACGGACGGTGGTCTTCACCGACACGGGCCCGCGCGACGTATTCCAGCCCCCCACCCCGGCCGCACAACGTCCACTGCACCTCTCCGCAGAGCTGATACGACATCACCGGATCCGCATACGACAAAGGCCCCCGCCGAATGGCGGGGGCCTTGTCCTCTGGAGCCCCAATACGGAATCGAACCGTAGACCTTCTCCTTACCATGGAGACGCTCTGCCGACTGAGCTATTGGGGCGCGGCAACGGAATAGATATTACCCCAACTCCGCGTCAGCTTCGAATCGTCCACTGCCTCTCGGCTAAAAGGCCGGCTGCAGCAGCCCGCCGAGCGCATTGCACGCACTGACCATCTTGTGCAGCTCCCGCCGCGACATCCCCGCATGCACGGGCAACGCCAGGGTCTCGTCCACCGCCCGCTCGGTCTCCGGCAGAAAGACATCCCGCCGCAGTCCCGGCATCCGGTACACCGGAGCCAGTACGGGCACCTTGCACGCCACACCCTTGGCCCGCAGCGTCCGCGCGAACGCATCCCGGTCCGGCCGCCCGTTGCCGGGTACCCGCACCACATACTGCTCGTAGGTGTGCCCCGCCGCCGGTGTGGGCCTCCGGACCCCGCGCAGCTTGCCGTCCAGGTACGACGCATGCGCCCGCCGCAGCTCGGCGCCCTCCGGGTCCGCCCCGGGTTCGTCCTCCACAAGCACCAACAGACCGCGCCGCTGACCCACTTCACGGATCCACCCGGCGTCCGCCGGCCGACCGAACCGGTGAATCGCCACGACCGCGGCCGTCTGACTGGTCACCACATCCGACACCGCGGCCGGGTCCAGGCAGTAACTGTCGCCGTCCACATCGGCGAACACCGGCACCGCACCCAACTCCAGCACGGCCCGGGCCACCTCGGCGTTGCCATACGCCGGCACCACGACCTCGTCACCAGCACTGACCCCGGCCGACTTGAGCGCTCCTACTGTCCGCATGAAACGGATCCTGCTCACGTCAGATGAACGTCGAGTTACACCCACCACCCGAAAATCAGAACAAAAAAGCTCCGGTCCCTGAACCATAAAGGTTCAGGGACCGGAGCTGAAAAATTGTTCGGCGGCGTCCTACTCTCCCACAGGGTCCCCCCTGCA
>NZ_JBIBVF010000020.1:0-189132 GCF_043080045.1 Streptomyces sp. NPDC015125 | reverse complement strand
GGTACGGACGCGGGTGCCTTGCTCGTGACCAGGACCGGGGCGTCTACCGGCCCATCAAAGCGGCCTTGCAGGGTGTGTCGATATCTCACTCACCCCCTTCACGCTCTCAGATCTCACAACAGCCCCTATGACGGGGGTCATGGCTGTGTGGGCCTGACCAGGTGGAACACCTCGCGGGCGGCGTAGCGTTTGAGGCATCGGACGATTTCGCGCCGGGCCTTGCCCTCCTTGGTGCGGCGTTCGTAGTAGTCCCGGGTGCGTGGGTCGAAGCGCAGGCGGGTCTGCACGATCCGGTGGAGGGCGGCGTTGGCCTGCCGGTCGCCGCCGCGGTTGAGGCGACGGTATTGCCGACTGCCCGAGGAACGCTCGACAGGGCTGACCCCGCACAGTGCGGCGAAGGACGCCTCACCGCCCAGGCGCTCCGGGTTGCCCCCCATCGTGATCAGCAAAGTGACGGCCGTGTCCGGCCCGATGCCCACCACATTGAGCAGCTGCGGGGCATAGCGTTCCACGAGCCGGGCCAGGCGGCCTTCCAGGTCCTGGATCTGGTCGGTAAGCTGCCCGATTCGCTGGGTCAGCAGACCCAGGGTCATGCGGGTGGCGTGCAGCACCGTCTCTTCACCGTCCTCGTCGTTCTTCGGCAGTTCGTCGTCTCGTACGGCGTGCCCGGGTTGGACTGTGTATTGGTCTGTCCGGGTGATATCGAGTCAAGGCGATGGTGCTCTATTGGCCATTTCGGGTTAATGGTGGGGACTGTTTTCCGGTGGGTTGCCCATCTCTCCGGGGAGAGATGGGCAACCCCTGTGGTGCGCGGGTGCGTGGTACATGTCGGCGTGCCCCCTCTCTGTCCCGGTGTGCAAGCGGTGATCCGGTTCGCGTATACCGGCGCCGTGCGACGCGGGCCCCGGTGGGAGTTCTTGGGCGGCCCTCTCAGCTGAGAGAGGTTTGTCATGGAACCGATTACGGGTTGGTGGGGAGCTCCGGCGGTAGCCGGCGGGGTTCGGCCGGTTGTACCGGCCGGTGGATCCGAGGTGGCCGCGGTACGGGGGCTTGCGGTCGCGCCCTTCAGTGCGGCGTTCTCCACGGTGACGATCCCGGCGGGCACGAGCCCGCTGGCGGTAACGGTGGCGCCGAACGGCAACGTCTACGTCGGCAACGCCAATTCCAACAACGTGACAGTGATCAGCAGCACCACGAACACCGTCCTGGCCACCGTCCCCACCGGTTCGAACCCGGCCATGATCGCGGTGGCGCCGAACGGCAACGTCTACGTCACCAACCAGAGCTCGAACAACGTGACGGTGATCAGCAGCGCCACGAACACCGTCCTGGCCACCGTCCCCACCGGCGGGGGCCCGTTCGCACTGGCGGTGGCGCCGAACGGCAACGTCTACGTCGCCAACAGCACTTCGAACAACGTGACGGTGATCAGCAGCGCCACGAACACGGTCCTGGCCACCGTCCCCGTCGGCGCGGTCCCGGACGCGGTGGCGGTGGCGGCGAACGGCAACGTCTACGTCGCGAACCGGAACGCGAACACCGTGACGGTGATCAGCAGCGCCACGAACACCGTCCTGACCACCCTCCCCACCGGTGGCTTCCCGGGCGCGGCGGCGGTGGCGCAGAACGGCAACGTCTACATCGCCAACCAGACCTCGAACAACGTGACGGTGATCGACAGCACCACGAACACCGTCCTGGCCACCGTCCCCGCCGGCACGGTCCCGGGGGTGATCGCGGTGGCGCCGAACGGCAACGTCTACGTCACCAACACCGTTTCCAACAACGTGACGGTGATCGACAGCGCCACGAACACGGTCCTGGCCACCGTCCCCACCGGCGGGGGCCCGTTCGGAGTGGCGGTGGCGCCGACCGGCAACGTCTACGTCGGCAACAGCAATTCCAACAACGTGACGGTGATCAGCAGCACCACGAACACGGTCCTGGCCACCGTCCCCGTCGGCGCGTTCCCGTTCTCGGTGGCGGCGGCGCAGAACAGCAATGTCTACGTCACCAACGCCAATTCGGCCAACGTGACGGAGATTTCGCCGTTGACGGTGACGACCTCGCCGGCGTCGCCGGTGTGCGGCCAACCGGTGACGTTCACCATTTCCGGGGGGACTCCGAACGGGACAGCGGTGGTGAACTTCGGGGACGCCAGCCCCACGGTCACCGTCCCCCTGGACGCCACCGGGAGCGGGCAGACCACCCACACCTACACCGCGGGTACGTTCACCGCGACCGTGAACGGCAACCCCACCTCCGTCACCCTGAGCCCCAACCCCACAACGACGGCGCTGTCGGTGACGCCGAACCCCTCCACCTGCGGGCAGAGCGTGACCGTATGCGCCACCATCACCCCGGCACCAGCCACCACCTCCGTGCCGACCGGCACGGTCACCTTCACCCTCCCCAACGGCCAGACCCAGATCGTCCCCGTCAACGCATCGGGGCAGGCCTGCTTCACCACCACCGCCCTGACCACCGGCACCCTCACCGCCACCTACAGCGGTGACAGCTGCTTCATCGGCTCCACCGCCGGCACCCCCGTCACCGTGAACCCCACCCCCACCACGCTGACCGCGCAGCCAGGCACGATCCGGCTCCGGCTGACCCCGCTGCCCGAGTTCTACATCCCCACCCTCAGCGCCACCCTGACGACCACCTCGGGGATGCCGGTGGCCGGTCAGCCGGTGACCTTCACCGCCACCACGCTCTTCGGCCCGGTCAACCTCGGCACCGCCGTCACCGACGCCAACGGCACCGCCACCCTCCACAACGCCGTCGTCCCCGTCTTCGCCGTCGCCACCCCCTTCTACACCGCCACCTTCCCCGGCACTTCCTGCTACACCGCCGCCACCGCCCACAACATCCTGCTGTTCATCCCCCTCCCCGGCTGACCTCGTCGGCTCCGAAAATCCCAGGTCACCTTGTCTGCTGCGACGGGAGGAACACTTCGTGACCCAGCTGCACGAGTTGGCCGCCCAGACCCTGCCTTCCTCTCGTGCATGCCGTCGATGGGGCCAGAATCCGGCAACGGCACAGCTGCGAGGCTGAAGGCGTCGAGGTGCCGTACCAGTGGGTCGCTCGCGGCCAGGAGGCTCCGGATGGCCGCACCCGTCGTGCTGAACGCCAGCGATCTCGCGGATCTGCCCCTTCCCGGCGTGAAGACGATCGAGGTGCTCGGCTTCCTGCCGTCAGACCAGATCGGCCCCATCGCATGGGACAGGTCGTACTTCCTGGGCGTCGAGGGAGCCGGCGCCCGCCCGTACCGGTTGTTGCGGGACGCGATGAAGCAGAGCGGCCAGGTCGGAGTCGCCCGCATGGCGCTGCGCGGTCCGGAGCGTCTCGTGGTCCTCCGGGAGCAGCCACAGGCTCGGAACATCTCCGCGCACGCGGAGATGTTCCGCTTCAGATGCGATACCGGGCCGAACTTGGTGAGTCCGCTCCGCGCACGCGGAGATGGGCGCCCGGTACAGCCCTACGTCCACGCCACCTCGGACAAAACCGGGAGCTTGGCAGATGCTTCCAGCGCGTTGGGGTTCTCGCGTGCGAAGGGGTAGGCCCCTGGACCCTCGCGGAGTTCTTATGCCGCGTGCTGCGTAGCTGCCGTAGCGCACGTGTCGTCACCGCGTTCCTGCTCCGTGTGCTCGAAGCGGAGAGCCGGAGTACAACAGTGCCAGAGCCTGACACTGCGTCGTCTAGTTCGCCGCGCGGAGAAGCCCCGCCGGAGCATTCCGGCGGGGCTTCTCGTCTCACGTGCTCTCACACAACTGCCCCTACGGGATGCCTGTGACCACCTACCGGTACACCGCAGCGACAGCAGCCCCCACCCACCACGACCCGACTCGGATCGAGACCGACCTGGCCAGAGTGGTCCCCCGCTGCATCCGTCCTCAGAAGACCAACGCCGAACTCCAGGCGATACGCGAAGCCGGCCTTGCCGCGGCCATCTGCCGTACGCCCCGCCCCCGTATCGGCATCGGCATCGGCATCGGCATCGGCATCGGCATCGGCATCGGCATCAGCATGGGCATGGGCATGGGCATGGGCATGGGCATGGGCATCTACACCATGGTGTAGGCGCACCAGGACCCTGCCGTGCGGTTGGCCGTAGCCCGCGGCCTGGCCGTTCGGAACGGCCGGTCCTGGAACGGGCTCCGGCCGTGGACTTCACAGGGATGACCGGCCCCGTCACTCGACCTCAGCCGGCCCGCCTGCTGGTTGCCCTCGACCACGACGACATAGACGGCATCGCCGCGATGTCCCGGACCGACATCTCCCACCTCAACGGCGATTACGAGGACGCCCTCCGACGGATCCACGCCCGCCGCGGCTTCCTCGCCCTCGCCACCACCGAGACGGACATCTGAACCCCGCAATCCCCGCCGTCCCGCAACTCCGCCTTCTTCCGTCACGCCCTGGGCGGGTGCGGTGCACAAGACCAGACGCCTGGCTTCATCTGCTAGGACCCACGAAAGGATCACTGATCGCATGGGCCGCAGCATTACCCTGCTCTGCTGGAACTTCGAGGCCAACGGCGGCGCTGACTCCAACAAGCTCAAGGAAGCCAACCAGCTCCTCGCCTCACTCCACCCGGACCTGCTCTATCGGCAGGAGATGTGGGGAGCCGATGCCGAGGGCAAGTCCGTGATGGCCTCCATGGAGGAGGACTTGGCCCTGCGTGGCTGGCTGGGGCCCTCCTCCCATACCGCCGTATCCGCCGCCACGTCTTGGTTCGGCCCCGTGCGCCCACCCACTGCACGCGCAATCCCCCAAAAGAGCGGCCCGTGCTGTTCGAGTTCCCGCAGATGCTCCCAGGCCAACTGGCATGCTCCCCGCACCAACGACTGGAACATGCGTTCACCATTTGCCCCCGAAGTACCCGTTACGGGGAGCAGCACGGGCCGTTCTTTAGAGCATCTGTGCCCACCAACGCCCTTCCAGGAGAAGCCATGAACTCTGCGCACATCCATGCACATCACCCCATTCGATTCGAACGGCGACAGCCCGCGCCCGTGGCGGCGGGCCCCCCTAGTCACGCAATTGACGCCTCGTCCCGTCGTACTCTCCACTCATCCCGTCCGGATACCTGGTGGCGGGCATGAAGCTATGGAGCGACGTGGCCCGCTTCGCCCGGGCTGTGAGGGGCCAGCAGGCAGACGCGGACGGCATTTCAGCGGCGGAGCGCGAGCTGTTCGGGGGACGGTTGCGCTGGGACCAGTCCTTCATTGAGCACGAAGGTGCCGTCGCCCGCATGCGGTTCGGGCAGATGGCCGCTGCGCTGCCGCGCATGGTGGGTGTGGTGTTACGGGCCGGGTGGACCGCAGACCGACGGGCACTGATCGGCCTGGTGGTCTCGCAGATCGCACAGGGCGTGACGGCCGCGCTCGGCCTGGTGGCCGTCAACGGTGTGCTCAACCAGCTGTTCGCGGACGGTCCGACCGCAGACAAGCTGCGGCAGTCACTGCCTGCGCTGCTGGTGCTGGCCGTCGTCTCCGTGGGGGCAGCCCTGCTGTCGGCCTGGTCGACAGCGATGTCCGGACGGCTGGAACCGCAGGTGGAGCGGGCCGTGACCACCCAGTACTACCGTGCCGTCGCACGGGTGGAGGTCGAGGCTACCGAACAGCCGGACGTGCAGCGGCACCTGGAGGCGGGGAAGTTCGGCACCGACTCCGCCAGGCGGATGCTCGGCCTGTCCGTGGGCGTCGCCGGCGTCGTGATCGGCATGGTGGCCGCGGCCGTCGTGCTGGCCTCGCTGCACTGGGCTCTCCTTCCGATGCTGCTGGCCATCGCCCTGCCCAAGGGCTGGGGGGCTGTGCGGTCCGCCCGGCGCGAATACATCTCGCGACTGCACTGGGTCGACCACCGCCGGGCCGTGGCCACCCTGTTGCAGTACCTGACGATGCCGCACGCGGCGGGCGAGATCCGAGTGCACGCGGCCTCCTCGCTGCTGCTGCGCGGGTACGGGGAGATGTCGGGGCTGATGGAGACCGAACAGCGGCGCCTGGCCCGGGCTCAAGCTCGCACGGACCTTGTCGCCGGCGCGTTCTCCGGTCTGGCGTCCCTGGGCTGCTACGGGATGTTGTGGTGGCTGCTGACCAGCGGCGGACTGCCGCTGGCGGTCGGTGGCACCGCCGTGGTCGCGATCCGCAACTCCACAGCCCAGCTCACCTCCCTCGTGCAGCAGATCAACCGCATGTACGAGGAGATGCTGCAGCTCGGCGACACCGAGGCGGCCACCGAGCTGGCGGCAAAGCACGCCATCCCGACGACGGGTATGCCGCTCCCCTCCCCGGTACGGGCGATTCAGGTCCAGGACCTCTGCTTCACCTATCCGGGAGCGACAACGCCCTCACTGCGCGAGGTGAGCGTCACCGTGCGCCGGGGCGAAGTGACGGCACTGGTGGGTGCGAACGGCTCCGGCAAGACCACGCTGGCCAAACTCCTGGCCGGGCTGCTGCTGCCCGGCAAAGGAGAAGTGTGGTGGGTGGGGGCGGACGGGGAACGGGTGGAGGTACGCGAGGCCGACCGGGCCCAGGTCTTCGGCTCCGTCGGGCTGCTGGCGCAGGACTTCCCGCACTGGCAGATGACAGCCGCCGCGAACATCGCCGTCGGTGCCGGGGACCGCCCACGGGACATGAGCCAGGTCAAGGCCGCCGCACGGGCCGCCGATGTGGGAGACCTGATCGAGGGCTTGGAGCACGGATGGGACTCCATCGTCTTCAAGGGCTATGAACGCGGCGTGCAGCTTTCAGGCGGGCAGTGGCAAAAGCTGGGCAACGCCCGCAGCCGCTACCGCGATGCGCCGTTTCTCCTGGTGGATGAACCCACTTCCGCCCTCGACCCGCACGCCGAGATCGAAGCGTTCGAGCGCCTGCGGTCCGTGGCAGGCAACGGCACCGGCGTCGTGCTGATCACCCACCGTCTCGCCGCGACCGCCACCGCCGACCACATCTACGTCCTCGACGGCGGCCGCATCGCCGAACACGGCACGCACGACCAGCTCATGACCGCCGGTGGCCTGTACCACGGCATGTTCCAAGCGCAGGCCGCCCAGTACGCAATCGCCCTTCCCCCGGCAGACGCACTCCCCGCACCTCGGCGCGAAGAGTCACGTGAACACAAGAAGGCCCGGTGAGCGCCACCGAGGCGGGACCCCATCAAGAACTCATGCCCCTCGGCGGCGACTGCGCCCAGATGCTCACCCTTCAGGGGGGGGCGGCCATCAGACCGTATCCGAAAGCCTCCGACTCCAGGACGGTGCACCCATGAACGAGAAGACTCCGCAGCTCTTCTCTGCCCTGCCGACGGGACGTAGGCAGGCGAACGCTTCGGCGCTGATTCACGACGGGGCCGGCGCGTACCTGCTGCACCTGCGGGACGAGGTCCCCGGGATCTGGGAGCCGGGGTCATGGTCCCTGCTCGGCGGCGGCCGTGAACCGGGCGACCGGTCCCTGGAGGAGACGGTCCGGCGCGAACTGCGCGAAGAGGCCGGCCTCGACATCCCCGACCTCGTCCCCCTCGCCGTCGAGAAAGCACGGAGCAGCGACGGCACCGCCGTCCCGATTCAGATCTTTGCCGGCCAGTGGAACGGCGACCCCGCGACGCTGCCACTGACCGAGGGCGTCATGCTCCACTGGTTCCGGCCGGACGTCATGCCACGCCTGCGGATGGCCCCGACCACCCTCGATCTGATCCGCCGCCACGCCGAAACGAGTTCCGCCGCCCACCGCACCCCGCGCCCACGCACTGCTCGTGTGGCGACCGCGGGCAGGAACACCGTGCTCAACGGGATCGGCGTCCACCTCTACCTGGAGAACGCCGACGGCGAGGTGCTGCTCGGTCTGCGCCACCCCGACTCCGCCTACGCAGGATCGACGTGGCACTTCCTGGCCGGCCACTGCGAGCAGGAGTCCGCCCTCTCCTGCCTCGTCCGCGAGGCGGAGGAAGAAGCGGGGCTGCTGATCGAGCCCGGCGACGTCGAACTCGTCCACGTCGTACACCTCGTGGACAGTCCCGGTGGCCGACCACTGATGCAAGTGGTCTTCCGGGCTCGCGAGTGGTCGGGAACTCCGGCGGTCCGGGAGCCCGACAAGTGCACGGGCTGGGGCTGGTGGCACCCGGCCAGGCTTCCGGCGCCGATCGTGCCCTACACCTGGGCCGCCATCGAAGGCATTCGTGCAGGCCGCCTCTATACGGAAATGGGCTGGTCATGACCGCCGAGACGCGCCGAGGAGCGGACCGAACCGGCACGCAAGGCGATGTGCCACCCCGACGGGGCCGTGATCGGTCGCCAGGGACAGGCGGCCCAGGACCGGCCCTCGCAGATGAAGCAGCATCCGCGCGGGCGGAGATGGTCGCCCGGCTGGAGGCGGCCGGTGCCCTCGTTCCCGGCCGGGTGCGCGAGGCCCTGCTCGCGTTGCCTCGCGAGGTGCTCATGCCGCAGGCGTACGTCCGCCGCAGCGCACTCGACGAACGTCCGCCGCGCTGGGACCTGCTGGACTGGTCGGAACCGGGTGACCGCGAGGAGCTGCTGGCGGTGCTCTACGGCGGCGAGAGCGTGCTCATCCAGCACGACGGGGAGCCTCTCGTGGGCCGGACCGGCCGCGCCCGGTCGGGCGGGGGGATCACGTCCATGTCGACCGTGATGAGCCTTACCGCCCAGCTGTTGCAGGAGCTGGACTTGCAGCCCGGACATCGGGTACTCGACATCGGCGCCGGAGCCGCGGTGACCGCGGCGGTGGCCTGTCACATCTGCGGGGACACCGGGGTGGTCACCCTCGACCGGGATCAGCACATCGCGGTGGCCGCGCAGACGCGATTGGGGGACCTCGGGTACCGGCCCGCCGTGGTGAGCGGCAGCGGTGAGGCCGGCTGGCCGAAGCGCGCCCCGTACGACCGGATCTTCGTCTCCTTCGCCCTCCCCTGCGTGCCGGGAGCGTTGGTGGAGCAACTCGCCCCAGGAGGGCGGATGCTGATGCACATCACGACGACGTCGCCGTCGTGGCCCGCACTGGCGGTGGTCTCCCGGAGCCCGGACGGGCAGGTCACCTCGCACCTGCGGGCGGTGGAGTTCGCCCACCGTGCGGGGCACGGCCGCCAGCAGATCTTCCTGTCCGCAGCATTCCGCGAGCGCATCGCAGCGCGGTCCGCTGGTAGCGCGGAGGCTCCGCCCTTCCGATCCGCTGAGGTACCGCCGTCGGACGATGCCCGCGGCTTCTGGCTCGCGCTGGACGCCCTGCACCCGGGCCTGGTGCGGCACAGGGGGGTCGACGACCTGGTGATCGGCGCGCCCGGCTGCGGCTCCTGGATGGTCGCCCGCCCGGACGTGGCCGGCACGTGGACGGTCACGGCCAGCGGCCCGCGGGACATCTGGGCCGAGATCCGCGAGACGACCGTCCGGTGGCGGGCCGCCGGGGAGCCGGAGGCCTACCGGCTCGATTTTGAGTCCGACGGCGAACAGCGGGTGCGCGCCGGCCGCGGGCAGGGCGCCTTGACCTGGCGGCTGGCCACGCCGCACACCGTCACCGAGGAGGCAACGTAATGACCACACCACCACGGGGAGACGAGCCAATGGGCATGAGCGCCGACAGCCCCCTGCGGTCCGGCGGGTGCTTGTGCCGGAGGATCCGCTTCGCCCTCACTGGCGTCGCCGACTATCCCCACACCTGCAGTTGCACGCACTGCCAGAGGCTGTCGGGCGGCCCGTTGATGTCCTGGGTCTCCTTCCCTCTGAGCGGCCTGACCTGGACCGGGGAGGGCGGCGAGCCGGTCTGGCACTACACCTGGCCGGACTCCCGGCGTGGCTTCTGCCCGGACTGCGGCAGCCAGCTGTGCGCTCTCGACGACGGGGCCAACAGCATCGCGATCACCCTCTCGGCGCTGGATGACGCGTCCGGCCTCGTGCCGGTCAACCAGAGCTTCCGCGAGGACGCCGTCTCCTGGTTGCCCCAGGTTCCAGACGCCCAGCACAGCAGCAGCGTCACCTGACCTCGCAACGAGCATCCGTTCCATTCCGGCCGTGACAGTGGGCCTGCAACTGCCCGTCTCTCCAAGTCCATACCGCCTGCGCTCGCGATCAGAGATCTGTGCTCCCTCGGACGCGGTGCCCCGACAGTCCACCACCGGCCCGAGACGTCCGCGGCAGCCCGACCTGCTCGGCGGTCCGGCCGCACCTGGCACACCTCCGTGCCGCCTATGAACCGCACTACACCACCGCTGGCTAGGAGTGCCCCATGGCATACGACCGAGCAACGCCTCCGTCGGCAGAACCCCGCACCGTGGAAGAAGTCGTCTGGGAGACGGTCGGTCGTCTTGCCCGTCGCTTCGACGCCCACGACGACGCCCGCAGCCTGGATCAGGCACAGCAGTGGACACTGCAGGTACTGAAGATTGCCGAGGAGACCGGCGAAGCCTCCCAGGCCGTCATCGGTGCCCGCGGCACCAACCCCCGCAAGGGCGACAGCCACACCTGGCAGGACGTCCACTCCGAGATCGCAGACGTCGTCATCACGGGCATGGTCGCCCTCGCGCGCATGCGCCCCGACGACGCGGAGCAGTATCTCGGACGTCAAGGCGGCGAAGGCAGCCAAGTTCCTTCCGGCTGTGTCGGCCGCCGACCGTCCGTCCCCCGGGGAGACAGCATGAGTGGAACGTGGCTTCCTCCCGAGCAGTACATCGCGACTCTGCCCAAAGCCACCGTCTACGGGTGCCTTTTCGTCACCGATGAGGCAAACCGCCCGCTCCAACTGCGTGCTGCACGCAACGCCGACCTGTGGCAGTGGCCCGGCGGCAACATGGACCCGGATGAAACGCCCTGGCAGTGCGCGCTCCGCGAATGCCTCGAAGAGACCGGATTGCGCCTCGCTATCGAACCGCGGCTGCTAGCCGTGCACTTCCTGCCTCCACTGGGTGGCTGGACCACCCACAAGATCGGTTTCATCTTCGACGGTGGCCGGCTGACCAGGAAGCAGCTCGACAGCATCGTCCTGGACCCGGACGAACACACCGAGGTCGCCGTCAAGTCACTGGACGTCTGGCAGAAGGAGATGTCCACGCACTCCTTCGCCCGACTCCAGGCGGTCGCCCGAGCCCGCCACACCCGATCGGTCTGCTACCTGGAGCAGACAGCCACGCCATAGCCCGAGTGGGAGCGGAGCGCTTGCGTCTCCGCTCCCCTGGGGCGACCAGCGCCCCCATCCGAAGGAGCATCAGTGGACACCTCCGCCAGCAGCACCTCGGCTGTCGCACCCGGACAACCAGAGATGTCACACGAGGAATACGCACGCTCACGACATTCGGTCTGGCTCGGCGCGGCGGCGTTGTTCACCGACGAGATCGGCCGTGTCCTCCTGGTCAAGCCGACCTACCGCACGCAGTGGCTGCTGCCGGGCGGCTGCGTAGAAGCAGGCGAAGGCCCCGATGAGACCTGCCGGCGCGAAGTCCAGGAGGAACTCGGCCTGTCGATGCCACCGGGACGGCTTCTGGCCGTGCACTGGCTCGCCCCCGGGCACCCGGACCGCACCGAAGCAATGCCCTTTCCCGGCGAGGTCCGCTACGTGGTGGACGGCGGAACCCTCACCCCGCGAGACATCGCCAGAATGCGTCTGCCCCAGGACGAGCTGAGCGGATACGAGTTCCTCGACGCGCGGGCGGCGGCCGAGCGGATGATCCCGGTCGACGCACAGATCCTGCTGGCCGCGCTGCGCGCTCGCCTGGCCGACACCACTGCCCACCTCAGCGGAGGCCGGCACGTCGGCCCCGTTCCGCCCCTGGACCGGTACCGGGTGCACACCCGGCCCCGGGCCGGACGCGACTGGCCCTGGCACCCCGGCAGCGCCCCGGAACACCTCCCCATCCCGCAAGCGTGGGGCTGGCTGTTCGCCCCCGACGGCCGGGTAGTGCTGGTCATCGACCCGGCAGAACCGTTGGCCATGCTGCCCGGCGGCACCGTCGAACCCACCGACGCCTCACCGGAAGCCGCCCTGGTACGCGAGGCCGCAGAGGAAGCGCAATTGACCCTCGGCGAGGTGGAGCGGCTGGGCTGGGTCTACGACGCCACCGGGGAGGCCTACGGAAGGATCGGCGAGTGCGCCCGACTGCGGCTGGCGGCGCCGATCACCGGGGCCGGGCCTTCCTTGGTTGATCCGGCCAGCGGGCGACAGTTCGCCCGGTTGCTGGCCACCCCCCATCAGGCTGCCGCCCTCCTGGGCTGGGGCGAGCAGGGCTATCAGCAAGCGGAGCAAGCGGCACGAATCGCCAGGACGCGATGGGGGATCCCGCTCGCCGCACCGTCACCGATCACGGAACTCCCCCCGAAAGGAGGTCTGTCATGACTCACGCTGTCGGCCCGGACACGAACGGCGGGCACCCGCGCCCCAGACGAAGTGGCGGTACGGGCGTCGCACTGCCGGTCGAATCGCCTTGTCCACGAATCGCGTACATCCAGCGGCTACACCGTGGTGTGCAGATCCCCGCGTTCAAGGGCCGCGCGCAGCACGTGGGAGATCTCCTCGGGGAGCAGGTTCACGCTGGCGAGGGCATCGGTGCTGAGGGGGATCTCGTCGAGGAGGTACTCGCCGCGGTCGTCCCGCTGGAACTCGGGTCCGGTCTTGTCGTCGAAGTTCCACTGCGTGATGTGGGCGAGGTAGAAGTATTCGGTTTCGCCCTTGGGGTTTTCGAGTTGGTGGAACAGGCGGCCGATCTCGGCCTCACCGGCGATCTCCTCGCGGACCTCACGCAGGAGTGCGTCCTTGCGGGTGGCGTCGCTGTTCTCAACGCCACCGCCGATGATCACCCAGTAGGGGGCGGTGCCGGGTCGGATGCGCTTCATCAGCAGCAGGGTGTTGTCCTGGGTGATCAGGATGGCGCGGACGCGCTGCTTCATTGGTCGGTCTCGACGGCAGTCGCGAAGGATTTTCCAGCCCTTCATCCGGGCGAAGACGTGCTCGACACGGGTGCGGACTTTGCGGTGGGAGGTGTTGTGTTCCTCCTTCCAAGTCGAGAGTTCGGCCTGGCCGCGCTCGCGACGGTGCGGGACGACCAGGCCAGTGCCCCGGTAGCCACCGTCCGCGATCACGGTCGCCTTGTCGACTGCGTCCTTCGCGCCGGACAGTTCCCACGCCTTGCAGTCGTTGCGGTTGCCCGGCAGTGGCCGGCCGACGGCGACGACGAGCCGGGGGTCGGCGTCGATGACGACCTGGTGGCTGGTGGAATACAGGTAGTTTTTCGACTGCTCAGCGATCGTGTGGTCGCGGGTGGGGGCCAAGGTGCCGTCCACAATCAGCACGGTGTCTTTGCGGAACCGCTTGCGTTGCTGGAGCGCGAGCGCCGGTCCGAGGTGGTCGACGATGCGGTCGGCGGCCGACTTCGACACCCCGAACAGCGGGGCGAGTTGGCGCAGGGTGAGATTGGTGCCCCAGTACGCGGCGACCAGCAGGACCCGGTCCTTCAACGACAGGCTCCAGGGCCGGCCCTTGCGGACCGGGTCCGCGCCCTCGCGGCGCAACGCGGTGATCGACTTGCTGAACTGACGCGGGCTCAGCCCGGTGAACGGGGCTATCCAGGACGACTCCGACGCCGTGATCACACCAGCCACACCAAGATCATCTCATCCGTGACCAGCAGTTACGGGACAGCCCTTAGCGTGACGCTTGGGTACGGTAAAGGAGGAGCACAACCGCAGCAATCGCGTATGTGGCGCATCAAGAAACACAGGCCATTGCTACGGGGATACCTCGGCACGGGATACGTTACGGGAAAAGATCTTCGCGCTTATTCCGGACCTCCGACGATTACGCCACGATCGGGGCATCGGTCTCCCTTGGCGGTGAGTTCTGGTCGGGCCGGCTGGGCTCGGAGATGACCAACATGATGGAGCTGCGGGACCAGCAGACCGGAGGGGAATGGAAGTGCACCCGGCATCCTGAAGAACAGCGCTGCCCGTGAGCGCCGGGCAGGGCGCAAGGCGTCAGCCGTTCTTTGCCGCAGCAACTTGTTCTCGTGATGATTCCACCAGGGCGATCCTGGTCGGTTCTGTAGCGAAAGCCGGGCGTTGCCGGCGCGTCTAAAGGGGTGGGCGTGAGTCAGATATTCCTTGCTGTCGACCAGTGGGCGGCCCCACCAGGCGGACACGCCGATCCCAGCTTTCTGAAATGGGTGACAGTCGGCCTGGGAGTGTTGTTTCTTTTGGGTGCCTTCGCTTCCTGGGACACGCGCAGGCAGCGCCGAAACGTTCCGTCGGAGCGACTTGTCGAAGAATTTCGACATGATTTGCGTTCAGGAACCCCAAATATCCGGGGGCATATTCGAATCGATCCATCCAGCTATCCAGGTACGTCCGTCGGGCAGGCTGAGGACATCGCACGTGAAGAGGGGTTCCTGCGGCAGTCTCATGGAGCAAGGGGGCAGTGGCTCTTCTATCGCATGGGCACGCAGCCAGGTTTATCGACGGATTCGGATGTGCGGGGTGGCCCCGCTCCTGAGGTCGTACGAGAGAATGCGGCGGCTCAGCGCACGGCCGGTTGGATCCGTGAACGCGAAGGATTCGACCCCCTGGACGAAGCCACCCTGGAAGCGGCGGAAAGGGGATTGCTGAAATACCGCGCCAAGAGCGAACGGGCCATCGTGGGCGCGGCCCTGGCCATGATGGCCGGCCTGTCAGCAGAAGGAATCGCAGGGATCGCCTGGGGGTTCTGGCTGCCTTACACCGTTCTCCAGGTGTGCGCCGTGGCGCTACTGATTCTGAGCATCCGGTTGATCACGCGGTCTCGGCGGCTGCGCAAGGAAGGAAACCGGTTGCACGGTAAGACTGTCGCTGCCTACCGGGAGACCGTCGCCGCACGTGAGAACCAGCAGAAGAAACCAGGCCAGTAGAACCGTACGAGAAGAAGCGCGTCAATCGAACAGTAGGGGGGGGCATGGCGGATTTCACGACCGACCTGGCTCAGCTGCGGAATCTGAAGAAGAAGCTGGAAGACAGTGAAAGTCAGCTGGAAGAGGCTCTGCGCAGGATGAAGGGCACGGGCCCGAAGAATCTCGGGAAGCGGTCGCTCGACAAGGCATGCGAAGACTTCGAGGGCGACTGGGAGCACGGGCTGAAGGAAACGAAGAAGCGACTGAAGACGCTCAACGAGGCATTGCCGGCCATCCTCAAGGCGTATGAGAAGACCGAAGAGGAGATCAAGAGCGGGTTCGCGAAGGTCGGAGGGGGAGCGAAGTGAGCGACGACTGGAGCGGACTTGGCTGGAACCCGACTCCGGGCCACCCCCATTTGGCGACCAACCTTGCCGACAACCTCAAGGCGACCGCAGAAACCCTCCAGAGTACCTATAACCTTCTGGACTCCTTGGACAAGGAAAGCTCCTACTGGACCGGAGAAGCGGCCAAGGCATTTGCCGAGAAAGTGACGGATCTTCCCGATTACCTCAAGCGTGCCCATGACTCGCTCAAAGCCGCTGGTGGTGAACTGGGAAAGTGGAGCGACGCGCTGCACGACATGAAGGTGAAAGCGAACAACTTCGAAGAAGACGCCAAGGACGCGAGGAAAAAATCCGAAAACGCTGAGCAACAGTACGAGACGGCCCGAACCCACCCCGATCTGAGGCTGGCGGGGCAGACTTTCGAGACCAAGACCGAACTCGACAGTGCCCAACGCCGCCTTGATATCGCCCAGGGCCGCGTGGACAGTGCATCACAGGCATTGGACCACGCGAGCACCAAGCTGCGGGATCTCATCGACGACGCGAAGAAGCTGGAGAGTCACCACGGTGATACCGCGCAGGACTTCGCCGACCAGATACGCAAGCACTCCAGCGACCACGCGCCAGGGGGCGGATTCTGGGACACAGTTGGGGACTGGTGGGACGAGCACGGGGGCGATCTGCTGACCATCGCAGCCACGGTTGCCGGCATCGCCGCCATCTTCGTCCCGGTGCTCGCACCGCTCGCAATCGGTCTCAGCCTGGCTGCGGCAGCCCAACACGCCAACCAGTACGCGAAGAGCGGCAAGGACATGTTCCCGCCGACGTCGAAGAACATCAGTGAATGGGCAACCCTCGGCGGAGACGTGCTCGGCGCGGTCCCCGGCGTCGGCCCGGCCGTAAGGGGGGCCAAAGCGGCCATCGGCGCGGGGCGCGCAGGTTTCGGCGCGGCACGTGGCGCCGGCGCGGTGGCGAAGACTGCCACAACCGTCTCGCAGGCAGCGAAAACCGGCGCCGTGCACTTCAAGGATTTCACCAAAGCAGCAAGCCCCTCGAATCGCGTCATAGGGACACCGATTGAATGGGCAGCCAAGAAACTCGGGTCGTCACAAGGGGCTGCTGAGATGGCCGCTGACGTGACACAGGCAGTCGTGACCGGGGGTCTCGCAGTCCCCACCGCCCAGACCCTGGATATGGGTTGGACTCACAGCGACAGCACTACCGACGGAGCAACGCAGGGCACGGAAATGAACGATGGCATCGTCGGTGCCGGTATGGCAGTTGATCCACTGAAAAAGATTTTTTCCGTCGCTAAGGGCCTGTGATGATGCAAGAAGCCGTGACTCCAGGATCCACCCGACTCCTGCCGATGTGGTACACGCTCCCCGAAGGCTTCCACCCCATCGATGTCTCGGGAGATGCCGCGGCGCGTATGGATGCCAACTACGACGCGCTCGCCCAGATCTGTCCCTCGGCAACCCAAAGACAGATCATCACCAGCGTCTTCAGCTTCGAAGCCGCACTGAGCAAGCTGGCCGAGGACGGGCTGGTCCACTTAAGCTCCTTCACTCTCTGCACGGACGACGATCTGCTCCTTACCGGAACCTGCCAGATCTCCGTGGCCGACCGACCGCCGGGAGACCCCAACCTCTTTGCCCGCAGCTTGCTTGACGCCCATCCAGATGGCGGCACCAGTCTGCAAAAAGGCGTCATCGAGCTTCCCGCGGGAATCGCTGCGGTCGTGGTGTCAGACGCCGTGGTACCGGTGCCAGGAGCATTCTTCGGAGTCCCGACAGACGGAGCCGCCGAAGTACTCTCCGTCAGTTTCCAGATGGCATTCCCCCGCACGCCCCAAGCAGTAGCGGTCACATTGTCCACGGAGGAACTCGGGGCTCAGGAAGAATTCCTGGAGCTGGCGACTGTGGTGGCCGGCGGTATTTCCTTCAGTGCCCCACAGCACCCGAGCACCCTGGCCGAGGAGAATACCGCAGCCGCAGCGTCGCCTTTCGGATGAGCAGCAGTACCGGAAGGCGACGCCTGGAGCCAACGAAAGTCAAGCCATAGAGGCAGTCCACCGTCACCCGGCAGTCCGCGGCTCGATCTTTCGTGATTGGCCGTCAGCTCTTGCCGGCGGCCGATCTGCGTTCGACGGTGTTCTTCGGGCGTGACGGCGGCCCGACTGTCGTGTCGGGTGGGCGCCGCGTTTCCACGGCTCCGGTGGGAACGTGCTGCTCGTAGGGATGGGGACGTGCTGGTCAGCCCGGGTTCGGAAGGGTTGCGCGTCGCTGGATCGCCTCGGTGATGACATTGGTCCAGGGCCAGTGGCGGGCGAACCTGAGGTGCCGGCGGCGGGCGGTGGTGACAGGGGCAGGTTGCGCAGGCCAGTGGCGCGGTCGGCGCGGATACGGTCCTCGGCACGGGCGCGCTGGCGACGGCGGAGTTCGCGAGCGGCGATCGGCGTGTTCCTGAAGTAGGTGGCGAACACGGTGAGGCGCAGACCGTCGGCGTCGGTGAAACGCAACTGAGCGCCGGGGTGTGGGCGTTCCTTGCGGACGATCGGCCGCATACCCTGAGGCCAGCCCGTGAGGACGTCGCCGTCGAGCTCGGCGACCCAGGCGCCGTCGCGGATCTCGCCACCGGGCTCGACCGCCGCTGACCAGGCCGAGGCAGGGACGGTGAGAACGGCCTGGTGGATGGCGTCGGTGATGGTCATGCCGACCGAGTAGGACAGCCACCGGCCGCGCTGGGCCAGCCAGGCCACGAACTCGTGGGTGCCGCCGCCAGAGTCGGTGTGGATGAGTGTCTGCCGGCCACGTAGATGGTGTTTGGGCAGCTGGGCCAGCGCGAGTTGGGCCGTGGTGGGCCACGCCGAGCTCGCTGAGCCCGGCGTGGCCGCTCCACATGCGCGGACGCCAGGCCGCGCTCTCACGCTGCCCCTATTACGGAGGTCATGATGGTGAGGGCCTGACCAGGTTGGAGAACTCTCGGGCCACGTAGCGTTTGAGGCCTCGGACGATCTCGCGCCGGGTCTTGCCCTCCTTCGTGCGGCGCTCGTAGTAGTCACGTGTGCGCGGGTCGAAGCGCAGCCGGGCCTGCACAATCCGTTGCAGGGCAGCGTTGGCCTGCCGGTCGCCGCCGCGGTTGAGCCGACGGTAATGATGGCGGCCCGAGGAGCGCTCGACGGGGCTGACTCCGCACAGCGCGGCGAAGGACGCCTCACCGCCCAGGCGCCGCGACCGCTGCGGCCAGCAAGCGGCCCGGCAGGCGTTCGAGGGCCGCGCGGGTGGCGCGGCTGTGCTGCGCGCCGACGTCCACCAGCCGGGCGAGCAGCGCGAATCCGCCGTGCGGCCGGGCACGGATGCGCAGGGCCAGCCGGTGCCACCGTCCTCCAGCAGGTCCACGGTGAACTCCGCCGAGCCGCGGAAGGCACCGTGGACGTAGGCGAGGACGAGCCGGCGGCCGGGCTCGATGGCCGTGGCGCGCGCCGTGAACCTGATCTTCGGCCCACCCTTGTCGACGCCCTTGCTCAGCGGCGCAGCCGGTGGAGTGCGAGGGCGCCTCTGGCCGGCACGCCCCGGCATTCAGGAAGAGCGGGCACCGGCTGGCCGTATCGGCCGAGCGCCACCTCTCGCTCCGGGCCATCGGCCCCAGGAGACCGAGGCGACTGGCCGTCCTCCCCGTATGCGCATCGGCGCCGGCCTGGCACCCCACCGATGGGGACACACTCGCGACGGCCGGATCCGACCACACCGTCCGGCTGTGGCGCGCCGACACCCAAGGCGGGAGGAGCGGGTACAGCTCCCTGGCCGCATGGCATCCGACCACCCCTGCCACGTCCCTTGCGTGGACCGGGCGACAACTGCTCGCCGTGGCGGAACGGGGAGGCCGGGGCACACTTCTGGGCATCAACCCCGATGTCACGCGCGCTCCTTGAGGTGGCGGAGGAGCCGATTGACGGCCCGGAGGGTTGAGGTTCTTGTGCGGCAGCCGAGCCGCTTCACGAAACCCATTTGGAAATGGCATCCATTTTCATATAGCCTGCAGGGGTCGCCTAGTCACGCAGGAGGTCGTCATGGCCGTACCCAAGCGGAAGATGTCCCGCAGCAACACCCGCCACCGCCGCGCCCAGTGGAAGGCCACGACTCCCCAGCTCGTGCCCGTCACCGTCGACGGCACCCCCTACCTCGTACCGCAGCGGCTGGCCAAGGCGTACGAGCGCGGGCTGCTGCGTCCGGAGAGCTGAGACGACGGCATGACGCACCACCGACTACCCGTCACCGTCCTGTCAGGCTTCCTCGGAGCGGGCAAGACCACCCTGCTCCATCACGTTCTGGGCAATCGGGAGGGCCTGCGCGTCGCGGTCATCGTGAACGACATGAGCGAGATCAACATCGACGCGACCCTGGTGCGCGGTGGCGAGGCCGCCCTCTCCCGCACCGAGGAACGCCTCGTGGAGATGACCAACGGCTGCATCTGCTGCACCCTGCGCGACGACCTGCTCGAAGAGGTCGATCGGCTGGCCCGCGAGGGACGCTTCGACTACCTCCTCATCGAATCCAGCGGCATCTCGGAACCGATGCCCGTCGCGGCCACCTTCGCCTTCCCGCGCGACGACGGAGCGACCCTGGGCGACCTCGCCAGGCTCGACACGATGGTCACCGTCGTCGACGCCGCCGGCTTCCTGCCGGAGCTGGCCGGCGGCGACGGGCTGGCCGAGCGGGGGCTGGACCAGTACGCGGACGACGAACGCACCGTCAGCGACCTGCTGATGGACCAGATCGAGTTCGCCGACGTCATCGTCCTCAACAAGACCGACCTCGTCGACGCGGCCGGCGCCGAACGCCTTCAGGCCGCGCTCACCCGCCTCAACCCGGCTGCCCGCATCGTGCCCGCCCGGCACGGCCGGGTGAACCCCGGCGACATCCTCGGCACCGGACTCTTCGACCTGGAGCGGGCCCAGCAGGCCCCTGGCTGGGTGCAGGAACTCAACGGCGACCACATCCCGGAAACCGAGGAATACGGCATCTCCAGCACGGTCTTCCGCGCCGATACGCCATTCCACCCGGGCCGACTGTGGACCTTCGTCACCGAGGGCCTGGACAGCGGCACCTATGGTCAGATCCTGCGCTCCAAGGGCTTCTTCTGGCTGGCCAGCCGCCCGAAGGTCACGGGCTTGTGGTCGCAGGCCGGAGCAGTCGCCCGTTTCGAGCCTTCCGGTGCCCGCGGCGTCGGAGACGGCCAGGGCCAGGAACTGGTCTTCATCGGCACCGGGTTGCACGCCGAGCCACTTCAAGCGGCCCTGGCCAACTGCCTCCTGGCCGACGGGGAACAGCTCTCCGACGACCCGTTCCCCGCCTGGGACACGTACGGAATCAACGACGCCTGCGAACACGAGCATCCGGATCTGGTGCCGCAAGCCTGACAAGCTCCGGGTTGGGCGGTGGTCGCAGCCACGGCACCGCCCAACCCGGCAACTCACGAGGTGCGCACACCGGTGCCCCTGTGCTCCTGCGGAGCACAGGGGCACCGGTACGTCCGAGCTGCCGCGCCCTGCGGCGGCGGACACCAGGTACCCGCCGCCGCGATGACAGCGGCATTCGCCGTGAACGGAGGTTCAGGCATGCCTGCCCCCTGCGCCGCTCCTGGGCTCGCGGCATCCGCCCGATCGATCCGCCGTACGCCCGTACCACTGAGAGGTGCCTCAGAACCCGGGACGCCGGGCCGCGATGAGCCCATCGGGCGAGGTCGCCGCGCACGCTGTGTTCGTGCCCGGGTCCGAGGCCCTGGCTCGGCTCAGAGCGGGACGTCGCCCAGCAAGGGATCGGGGAAGGCTGCCCAGCCGTCCCAGCCCAGTGACAACTCTCTGTCGTCCAGCAGGGCAACGTCGAGGGCGGTGCACAGGCGGCCCCGGTCGAGGTCGGTGCCGGTGAACGTGAGGGCGTTGCGGCGTTCGCCGTAGTAGTCGTGCCAGAACCACGAGGCCAGGGTGCGCCGTTGTGGGGATGCGCCCCGCCAGGCACTCTCGTCTTCGGGCTCCAGCCAGCGATCCGCTTCTCGCAGTTCCATGTGCGGTCCGGCCGACCGCCAGGTCACCACGGCTGCGGGCCTGCTGGGCAGCCACAGGTGGCCTCGGCTGCGCACCACGCCGGCCATGACGGTGGGCAGTGCGTCCGCGAGCCGCTGGGGGTGCAGCGGTCGCCGGGCCCGCCACACCACCGAAGTCGCACCCGGGTCGGTACCGAGGCGTGCGGGCGCCACGGTCACCGGTTCCAGCCGGGCCCGCCACTCTTCAAGGGCGTCCGGGACAGGTCGCAGCAACGACGGCGGCAACTCCGCTGCCGTTTGCCGCTGTTGGGCGATCGGGACGAGCGTGGCGGAGGGGCTAAGGTGACGCGCCAGGGCGGCTACCCCGTCCGTACGACGGTCGGTGGGGCTCGGCTGGGCCGTCACGAGTACGCCGTGGGCGGCTTCCACCCTGCGGGCGGCTACCTCGGCCGGTGTCAGGACACGGGTGCGATCGGTACCGTCCCACAAGCGTGCGGCCCGGTGGACGCATCCGAGCTCGGCCAGGAAGGCCGCTGGGTCAAGCCCCGCCACGACCGGGGCCGGGACGTAGTGGTCGCCCAGCGCACTGGCGCCGGTCCGCGGTCGCCACAACTCCACCAGGAACGGGAGGAGATCCAGCTCGTCGGAGAGGGCGAGAACCAGGTGAGGGGGTCGCACGCTGCGTCTGATCGCCAGCAGGTCCTGCCGGAGGATCACCGCCGGGTCGCCGGTGGCTACCCGTGAGATGTGCTGCGAGAGGGACGGCGATACCCGGGGACCGGCAGCAAAGCGTTGGACGACCGGGTACCCGGTATCCCGGCAGTGGATGGATGCGGCCAGCACCACGGCGCAGGGCGAAGCGCGCACCAGCGTGTCCACCGCGAGCCCCCGGGCAGCCGGGGTGTTCCCGACCACGATGCTCAACAGCCCCTTGGGCACTGGACTTCCCCTCAGTCGAGGTGGGCGACGTGGCGGGGCGCGGGTGCCGCGCGCAACCGGTCCCTCACCGGTTCACCCACATCGCTTGCGCAGTTGATGCACGCGACCAGCGTGAAGGGGCGCCCCGGGACGCCCGGTGTTGCGCGGTTCATCGGTACCCCCTTCTGGAGGGATTGGCCGGGACGACGCCGCGGCCTGGGCAAGGGCCCGGGCCGCAGCGCCATCCACCGTGACGGTCGTCGGACATCACCAGGACGACTTGGTGACTCCGGGGAGGAATCCGGCGTGCGCCTGCTCGCGCATCCGCACCCGGGACATACCGAACCTGCGCAGATGACCTCGGGGCCGGCCGTCCACACTGTCCCGGTTCCGTACCCGGGTCGCACTGGCGTCGCGCGGCTGGCGCCGCAACTCGGCCTGGGCGGCGTCGCGTTCGCCGTCGGTGGACGAAGGCCGCCGGATGATCTCCTTCAGCTCGGCGCGCCGGACCGCGTACCGCTCGACGATCACCTTGCGCTGCTCGTTCTTCGCGATCTTGCTCTGCTTGGCCATCAGACCTTCACCCCTCGTGCGCGAATGCGGGCCACCGCGGCCTCGATACCGATGGAATCGACCGTCTTGATCGCCTTGGTGCTGAGGGTGAGCCGGATGTGACGCCCCTCGCTCGCCAGCCAGTAGCGCTTGCGCTGGACATTCGGGTCGAACCGACGGGATGTACGCCGGTGCGAGTGGGAGATGGTCTTGCCGAAGCCCGGCTCGGCGCCGGTCAGCTGACAGTGGGCGGACATGGAGTGGGTCACCTCTCGCCGGGGACGTTATCGGTAATGGAAACCATTCCCATATAGTAGCGCCAATGGCACGCAACGAACTCCGCCCGGTCATCAGACTCCGCTCCACCGCGGGCACCGTTCCCCAAGCTCTCCACTTCGTTCGAGCAGGGGAGGCCCCAACCACCTGCGTCACCCGCAAAAATCGGCGGAACGACCCTGACCGGATGGTCCTGCGCAAGTACGACCCGGTGGTCGGCCGGCACGTCGACTTCCGCGAAGAACGCTGACCCCGAGCGCTGCCCCCCGAGCTGAACTCACAGACAGGAACACCGTCATGAAACCCGGCATCCACCCCACCTACCGGCCCATCGTCTTCCGTGACAAGGCAGCCGATTTCGCCTTCCTCACCCGGTCGACCGCGACCAGCGACCAGACCATCGAGTGGGAGGACGGCAACACCTACCCCGTCATCGACGTGGAGATCTCGTCGCAGAGCCACCCCTTCTACACCGGCACGGCCCGTGTACTCGACACGGCCGGCCGGGTCGAGCGCTTCGAGCGGCGGTACGCCCGGCGCGGGGCACGGTGATGGCGGAGAACAGCAAACTCCCCGTCGTCCTCGTCGGCGGGCTGCATTCCGACGCCCGCGAGCAGGTCGTGCTGCGACTGCTGCACACCGTGCGCGGCAGCGTCGCGCTCCACCACGACCTCTCCACGGCAGCGGACGGAACGGTACGTCGCACGGTGCGGGACGCCTCGGGCGAGCTGTCCTCCGGCGAGGCCCCCCTCATCAACGACTGCGCGTGCTGCGCCCTGCGCGAGGACCTGGTGCCCGAACTCCGGCGGCTGGCCGAGAGCGGTCTGCACCGGCTGGCGGTGGTCGAACTCTGGGACTCCGTCGAAACCAGGGCGATGGCCGAGGTCATCGCTGCACACGGCGGCGAGACGCTGACGCTCTCCAATGTGATGACCGCGGTCGACCCCGTGCTCGTGCTGCCGTATCTCGCCAATGGGGACGACCTGGCGGAGGCCGGGTTCGCGGCGGCCGCAACCGATCAGCGGACCATCGGGGACACCTGGGCGCGTCAGCTGGAGTACGCCCCTGTGCTCGCGCTCGTCGACGGAGAGGAGGCGGACGACGAGGACCGTGCGGTCCTCGCGCAGCTGCACCCGACGGCGCGCCAGGTGCCCGTGGCCTCCCGTCAGCTCGCGGAGGCCGCATTCGCCGGATTCGACGTCGAGGCGGCCGCCGCCGCCCAGCACCCGGCCTGCGCGCTGCTCCCGCAGGAAGCGGAGCAGTCGGGAGTCGCCACCTTCGTGTGGCACCGGCGGCGTCCCTTCCACCCGGAACGGCTCTACCAAGCGCTGGAAGACCTGGCCTGCGCCGCCGTTCGCAGCCGTGGCCGGTTCTGGCTCGCCGACCGCCCCGACACCCTGCTGTCCTGGGACGCCGCGGGCGGCGCGCTGTGCGTGGAGAACGCCGGCCCGTGGCTCGCGTCCCTCCCGGACGCCGCCTGGGACATGATTCCCCCGATGCGCCGAGCGGCCGCAGCCCTCGACTGGCATCCCGAACACGGCGACTGCTGTCAGCACCTCGTCTTCACCGCACCCGGCCTGGACCGCGAAGGGCTGGAGCGGCTGCTCGACTCCTGCCTGCTGACGGAGAACGAGTTCGCCGACGGACGTGAGGCATGGAAGCGCCTCCCGGCGTCCTTCGACACGCTCCTCGACCCCGTCTCCTGAGCACCCGGCCGCCCCCAGCTCTCCCCCGCTGCCGTACGGATCTACCCCGGAGCGCCGCCGTCGCGTCCAGCGGCGGCGCTCCGGGGTCGTTTCAGTGCCGGGGAGAACCCTCCTTCGAGGGGCCGGAGTCGGGGCAGCTGCCGGTGAGTTCGACAGTCTGCCGGACGGCGGTGAGGCCGCTCGTCCGGGTCACCACCGGCGTCCCCCGGTGTCCGCCGGCGTCGCCCCGTGCCACTGCGTTGCGCTCAGTTGTGCCAGGACGGTTTGGCGTCGTACTTCGAGCAGCCCGAGCCGGCTCCCTCGCCACCGGCGGACATGCCCCAGACCGACTCGGAGTAGCCGCGCGTGCTGCTGTCCTTCTTGAGCGAGGTACCGCCGACGGCGGTGACGTAGCGCCTCGGGCTCGACGGCCACCGCACCGGGTCGCGGGCCCGCAACAGGGCGTGTGCGGGCCGGAACGTCTGCTGGGGCACATATCCGATGTGCCGGCCGCCACGGCGCGGGGCGTGTCCGAGGACGGTCAGCGCACCTTCGCTGAGCTGCTGCCGGCCGAGCAGTACCCGCAGCAGGCTGGTCTTGCCCGATCCGTTCGGTCCCACCACGGCGAGGAACTCCCCCGGCCGGACATCGCGATCCAGCCCGCGCCACAGGACACGGTCGCCGTACGCCCAGTGTCGCGCCACGCAGGCTGATCACGGGCGCGGCCGCCGGATCCTCGCGCCCGCGTCCGGTCGCCCCGCCCGGCCCGGGATGCGGCGTTACCGCCTCGATGCGGTCCATCACGTGCCCCATGCCTGCTTCAGGGCGGCGACGTTGGCCGTCATCCAGCTGAGGTAGTCCTGCCCGCGGGGCAGCGTCTCGGTCACCGGGACCACCGGAATCCCGTGGTCCTCGGCTGCCTTCTTGACCTGCTCCGTCTCGGGGCCGGAGGTCTGCTGGTTGTAGACCAGCAGCCTTGACCTGTTTGCGGGTGAACAGGTCAAGGGTCTGCCGCAGGCTCTGCGGAGAGACGTCGCTGCCCTCTTCGACGGCCTCGCTGAAGTCCGCGGGTGTCTTGTTCCGCAGCCCGCTCGCCTCGGTCAGGTGCAGGGGCACAGGTTCGGTGAGCGCCACGGCGCTGCCCCCGTGAGCCGCCTTGCTCCTTTGCTCCTGTTCTTCGAGGCGGGTCAGCTTGTCCTTGAACGTCTTGGCGTTGTGGCGGAACGCGTCGGCGTCGGCGGGGGTGGCCTTGACCCGGTCGCCGCCTATCCGCTCGACGACGTCCCCGTACACGTTGGTCGAGGCGACGACCGGAATGGCCAACGAGCGGGCGTCGTGCCGGGAGCGGCCGGGCGCATCGGCGACCGAGGCACCGCCGCAGCCGCCGGCCAACGCGAGCGTCAGCACCATGAGCAGCGCCGGGCCGCGGATCGAGGACAGCCGCATCGCGGCCTCCCGAGCAAACATAAACGGAAACGGTAATCGCTGCGTTATCCGCCCGACCCCCGTGAACCCTCCACCCGAGCAAGGGCGAGCGCTCTGCTCCCGTAGCCGACCGTGGCCGGACACTGCACCGTGATACACCCCCGTTGCAGGAGCGCCCATGACATAAGTCATCTCCAGGACGTGACTCCCGGCCCTGCATGGTCGGCTGCCGATCCTCATAGACTCCATACCATGATCAAATCTCTCGAATTCGGACGAGATGACTCCTGGGAAGGCGTCGTCATCGACAAGTCCCGAGGCATGCTCGACGGCTCGAACATGTACCACTTCGTTGAAGTTCGCCTTGCCGACGACGAACCCGTGAAGGTCCGGATCGACCGCCGGCTCTGGAAATCGATCGCGGTCGGCGACCGGGTCGTCAAGCGGCCGGGCGCCGACCCGGCCAAGGGGTAGCCCTCCGGCCAAGGCGAAGCTGTAGCGGCCGAGACAAGCAGACCCCTCGGCGCCCAACCTCCCGAACCCGCGCGCCAGAAGCGGTCCAACGGCCATCCGGAGAGCTGGTTCTTGCCCGCATACGTGACGGATACCAGGTGTCCGCACCGACAGGGTGCCGCAGGACACCCCGCTGTTCGGTGGGGTAACGCCTGAGGAAGAAGCTGCCGAAGACCACTGGGCTTCGCGAGACCGGGCGGCGCGAGGTACCGCCCAAGTGGTGCATGCGTAGACGAGGTCGTCACGGCGGCCTGGACATGCCGTCGTCTTGTTCGCCAGGAACGTGTTGACCGCCAGCTGCCGCCCCTTGGCCACCATGGCCTGGGGGTCGGACGCCGCGGTGGCCTCTTCCCGGAGTTTCTGGGGTCGCGGTGATGAACCTCTGGACCCGGCCGGCCTGCCACTGGGCGGCGGCCGCGCTCGCGTCGTGCTCCTTCTTGGCCTCCTCGGCCGCGAGGACGTTCTCCTCCTGCTGCTCGGCCAGCCGCTCGGTGTCGGCCTTGCGGGCCAGCTCCGCCACGGTCCTGGCCTGATCGGCTGCGGTCTGCGCGTCATCGGCGGCCTTCGTGGCAGCGTCCGCCGCAGCCCTCGACTCCTTGGCCGCATCCACCGCCTGCCCCGCCTCGTCCGCTGCCTTGTCCGCCGCCTTCGCCGCTGCCTTCGCCGCTGCCTCGGCATGCTTCGCTGCGTCGTTGGCGGCGTCGCGCAACTGCCGTGCGACCACCGCCGCCTGACGGGCATTGGCCTGCGCCGCCTCGGCCGCACGCGTGGCCTGGCCCGCCAGCCGCCGGGCCCGGGCCGCCGCCGCCTTCGCCTCGGCCTCCTTCGCACCGGCCTCACCGGCCCAGCGCCCCGCCTCCGCGGCCGACGTCGCCGCCGCAGCCGCATTGACGCCCGCACTGGCCGCGGCACCCGGCCGTTGCTGGCCGCCTCCACCAGTACGGTCCGCCGAGCGGCGCTCCCGACCAGCAGCCGTGGCACGCCACGCGTTCCCAGCCTGACCTCGAGCCACGTGGTCAGCTCCGGAATTCCTTCGGGGAGTTGACCAAGCTGCCAGGCGACGGGGGATGCTGCGGCCGCACACTGGCGGGATCATCGACAGGGCGTGAAAGGCGTCCCACGAAGCCGGTCAGGCATTCTCCTTACCGGAGTCAGAGGTCGATGACCAGGTGCGGTGACCGCGAGCGCGACACGCAGGTGTAGATCTCCCCCTGATTCCCGCCGATGTCGTCGCGGTGTTCGGGATCGCCGTCGAGGACCCGGACGGCGCAGCTTCCGCAGACGCCCTCCCGGCAGCCGGACGGCACCGGGTGGCCGGCGTGGGTGAGGGCGTCGAGCAGGGACTCGTCGGCGGGGACCTCGACGGACCGTCCCGACCGGGCGCACAGCACGGTGAACGCAGTGTTGGGGGCGAACGTCTTCCGCGCCGGGCGGAAGCGCTCCGTATGGAGTCGGGCCGGATCGAAGGCCGCTTCGGCGGCGGCCAGCATCGAGGCCGGACCGCAGCAGTAGACGGCGGTGCCGGACTTCAGGGTGGCACCGAGTGCGTTCAGGTCGGGGCGAGGGTCTCGTTGCCTGTCGATGAGGGTGGCCGCGTCCCCACAGAGGGAGCGGATCTCGTCGGTGAACGGCATCGTCGCGCGGGCGCGGCCCGTGTACACGAGATGCGCCGAGGAGCCGTTTGCGAGGACGTGGCGGAGCATCGGCAGGATGGCGGTGATCCCGATGCCGCCTGCGAGGAAAAGGTAGTCCTCCGCTTCGACCAACGGGAAGTTGTTGCGTGGCAGGGAGATGTCGAGCGTCCGGCCGGGCCGCAGGTAGCGGTGGATGTAGTCCGAGCCGCCGCGGCTCAGCCGCTCGTGGCGGACGGCGATGCGGTGGTGGTCGCGTTCGGCCGGGTCGCCGCACAGGGAGTACTGCCGGGTGAGCCAGTTGGGCAGCGAGACATCGATGTGCGCGCCGGGCTCCCAGGGCGCGAGCGAGCCGCGCAGGGTGAGGGCGACCACGCCGTCGGCGACCGGCTCGATCCGGTCGAGGACGGCTTGCTGGGTGGAGGGCATGGGGGTCCGATCAGTACAGCTTGCGGTAGGCCGTTTCCAGGCCCTGGTCGATGAGCTCGGGTGGGACGCCGATCTTCAGCTGCGCCGCCGCCATCTCGCCCGCCGACGGCATCTCCGCGGCGAGTGCCTGGCTGGCCGGATCCCAGAGCCGCGACCGTACGAGCGCGCGGCCGCAATGGAAGTAGGCCTCCTCGACCTCGACGACGATCGCCAACTCCGGCTCGCTCGCCTCGGTCTGCATCCGCGCCAGCACGTCGGGTTCGTCGGTGGGGTAGGCGCGGCCGTTGACGCGCAAGGTCTCGCGGTAGCCGGGGACGAGGAAGAGCAGGCCGGCACCGTCGTTCTCCGCGAGGTTGCGGAACGAGTCGGCGATCTTGTTGCCGGGCCGGTCGGGGATCGCGAGGGTGTGCTCGTCGAGGACCTTCACGAACCCCGGATAGTCGCCGCGTGGTGAGCAGTCGGCACGGCCGGAGGCGTCGGCCGTGGCCAGCGCGGCGAACGGCGCGTGCGCGATGAACATGCGGCTCTGCTCGTCGATATGGTCGATGATCTTGCCTGCGGCCATCGGATCGGGTCCGCCGAGACGCGCGCGGACGTCGGCCAGGGACAGTTTTCGCGGGCGGTGTGCGACGTGGGACATCGCTCTCTCCTCCTCGGGCGCAAGGCGCAGCCCGATGCGGTCGGAGTGGATGTGGTGAGCTCTTTGCCTGCTCAGGTGGCTATTGTGAGCAATGGCTCACTTGTTTGGCTACTCGCTTTTACCCCTCAGGAAGGGACTCCCGTGATGCCGGGGAAACAGTCGCTGCACCCGCGCAAACAGCCGAAGCAGGTCCGTGGTGAGCTGACCCGGGAGCGCATTCTCACCGCGGCTGCTCAGGTTTTCGCCGAGTTCGGCTACGCCGCGGGGACCACCAACCGCATCGCCGAGCGAGCGCACGTGTCGATCGGGTCGCTGTACCAGTACTACCCGAACAAGGACGCCATCCTCGTCGAGCTCGCCGCCCGGCACCTCGACGCCGGGGAGAACCTTCTGCGCCGTCAGCAGGAGTGCGGGCTGCCGGACACGGTGGAAGGCGCGATGCGCGCTCTCGTGCGGGTCGCCATCGAGAACCACCTCGACGATCCGCAGCTCCTGCGCGTGATGATCGAGGAAGTGCCGAAGTCGCCCGAACTGCTGCGAAAGGTGCAGGAGTACGAGCAGGCCCGGGTCGCCTACATGCGCGAGCTGCTGGTCCGGTACCCCGAGGTCCGGGTGGGCAATGTGCACATGGCCGCACAGATCGTGGTGAACTCGGTGGAGCTGATCGTGCACAAGGTCATCGCGACGCGCGAAGCGGTGGATCTGCAGCAGTTCGAGGGCGAACTCGTGGCGATGCTGACCCGGTACCTGGCTCCCTCGGCGTGAGGTACCGGGGCGCGGCGAGGCGTTGTTCGGCGCCGTGCTCGCCTGGGAAGGCGTCGCATTCCCCGAGCCACCTCGTCAGGGCGTGGACGGATGCGAGGGCCGTGGTCGATATGCGTGTCAGGTGACGTGCGGGGGCGGCGGAGCCAGGTGACGGCGGTGGGACGGGTGACGGCGACGGCCAGGGACGCGGCCGCGCAGTTCGTGATCTCCACTGCGCAGGCCGTCCAGGGGCGATGTGGTGATCGAGCCGCCGAACAGCCGGGCGGCGGCATTGAGCAGGTCGACGGGGTTTGGGGATTTGGTGATGAGGCAGTTGCGCGGCGGCTCCGGCACGGCGTTCACCTCTCTTGGGGCGCCCGCCTCGGTGCTCCGAGGCGGGCGCGCGTGGCGGGCAGTCCGGACCTCATGTCAGTGTGTCAGCCATGGTGAGTCACGGTGATCTGCCGGGCACTCGGCGTCCAGCGGGACGAACAGGATGGTGCAGGGAGCCTCGAAGCGCACCGCTGTTTCCACCTCGTGGTGACCTGGTGGGTCGGCGCCATACTCGCCGGACGATGGTGGAGGATCGAGGTACCGAGCTGGTACGGCAGCAACGGTGTTTGTGCTGGTGGCCGGGCAGTTCCATGGGCGGTGTCCGATGGGTCGGGTGGCTTCTTCCCCTCCTCGCACCCGTGTTAGCCGGTTGTTAGCGGAACGGCAGCTTCTCGATAGTGGCCCGGACCAGAGTGGGTGACGTACCGAGGAGACCACACCGACTGCCCCCGGGGAACCTGAAAATGAGCTCCAGCACCACTGTCCGCACCGCCCGTCGCCGCACCCTGCGCATTGCCGTTGCGGCCCTGACCGCAGCCGCCGGCCTCACCCTGACCGCCTGCTCCGGCTCGGACGCCGCCGACGCGAAGTCCGCGGGCCACACGAACACGAGCTCTGCCGCCGCCGAGTCCACCGCCTCGGGCTGGTCCGGAATTCAGAGCTCTGATGGCAAGACGGGTCCCGATGCCAAGTTCGGCATCAAGTCGGTCGCTGCAGGCAAACAGTCGGGCGGCGCGCAGTCCGCCAGGGCCAAGACGGGATCCCCGGTCCGCACCCAGACCCTGGTGGACGGCAGCACGGCCAAGATCTACGACCTCGGCTCCCAGCGCTACCGCGCCGAGATCGTCAGCGACGGTTCGGTCGTGGCCACCATGGAGACGACGGGGCAGGACGCCGACGCCGGGCTCGATGCCAACGGCATGTACGTCGTGCTCACGATGGGCGGCGAGGTCCACTCCTGGATGGGCGGCGAGCACCAGGGACCGGGCACTTTCAAGCTCGCGGGGGGCTGGAAGGCCAAGGTCACGAAGGTCGGCGAGCTGCGGTACCGCGCGCAGATCATCGGCTTCGAGGGCGTGGCCGCCACGCTGGAGACGAACGGGCACGACGTGGGGGTCGACGCCAACGGCGTGTACATCGTGCTCAGCGCCGGCGGCGTGATCAGCGCCCACAAGTAAAGACCCGCCCGGCTGCGGCGGTGCAGCCACATCCGGCAGGGCAGCCCCACCGCCACAGCGACGGAGGCGATCTGCGCACTCACGCACACCAAGCGTCATGCACGGCCTGACCATGACGAACGTCAACCTGAGCCGCCCAGGCGGCACTTGGGATACGAGAGGTCTGCTGGATGAAGATTCGCCGCGCCCTGACGGCTGCCGTGTTAGCGCCCGCCGCCGTACTGGCCGCGCCCGCCGCCGCATTCGCAACGGAGCCGGTGTCCGAGGCCGGTCCCCGCACGCCCGCCTCTCCCGACTCCCCCGGTGCCGCAACACCGGCGGACCGGCCGGCGGAGTCCGCAACGAGCGGCGGCGGAACGGGTACCCCGGACGAGCCGCGGCGCCCGGGCAAAGCCGCTGCCGGTGGCTCGGCATCCCAGGACCGCGACGGGGCCGCCCGTCCCGCACCGGGGAAGCCGCCGAAAGCCGCCGGGACCACCGAAGGGACCACTGACGGGACCACCGGCGCGAGTGGTGCCACCGGTGGAGGCAAGGACGCCGGTGATTCCGATGGTGCGGGTCAGCCCTGCGCGTTCGAGTCCGACCAGTTGCACGTGGCCGTCCGCGGGCTGCCGCACCAGCTGGCTGCGGGCGGCGCCTGGACCCCCTTCTCCATGACGCTCACCAACACCACCGGCAAGGCCCTGGAGGAGGTCCAGCCCTTCCTGCTCGTGTCCTCCGCCGAAGATGTCGACCGGCCGTACTGGGAGCTGGAGACCGAGTACCACGACGCCAAGACGGGGCGGTGGAAGACCTTCCATGACGCGGCGCCCGACGCCCTGTTCGGCTTCCTTACCGTCGGTCCGCGCAGCACCCTCACGCTTCAACTGCGCACCCGCGCGGTCAAGGACGCCAAGCCCGGCGCCGGGTACGCGCTCGCCGCCGGCGACTACCGCAACCGCGACGGTTCCTGTGGTTCGGCCAAGGAAGCCTGGGAAGACTTCACCATCCTCCCCGCGGGCACGAAGCCGACGCAGCCCCCGACCACCAAGCCGAGTGACCCGGGCAAGCCGGCTGACACGACCGAGCCCGGCCAGAGCGCCGCGTCCGGCGGCGGTACGGGTGGTTCCGATTCCACCGGTGGCCTCAGCCCGCAAGGCGGGGCCCACCTCGCCGCGACCGGCTCCTCGTCCGCGCTCCCGGCGATCGCTCTCGCCGGCGGAGCCGCGATGGTGGTCGGCGCGGGTGCGGTCATCGGCGTGCGCCGCCGGAGGGGCGTGGCCGGTCCGGGCGACACGGACGTCACCGCGTAAGCCCCACCCTTCCTCCAAGAAGCTGACAACCCAAGGAACCACGCCCTTTGAACTCAATGACACCGGGAACAAAGGCTCCAAGGGTCCGAAGAACCAGGAAAGAGGTCTTCATGAACCTGCGCCGCGCCCTGTCGGTCTCGGCCGCGACGGCCGCCCTGCTCCCCGTGGTGGTGGCCGCCGCGCCCGCCGCCCAGGCGGCCCCTGCCGCGGAACTCCCGAAGTGCTCCGACGTCAGCAACGGGCAGTACCACAACAACGCCTTAGTGGGCCGCTCGTTCGGCATACCCACGTCGATCACTCTCGGCACTCACTGGACGACCTACACCGCCACACTCACCAACGCCTCGGCGAAGGAGCTGAAGTCGTTCGACCTCAGCGGCGCGCTGGGCAGTTATGTCTACAACGAGGGCGAGCGCGACCTGAGCCCGTACGGCGATCTGCAGTACTGGGACACCTCGCAGCGCGCCTGGAAGACGCTGCGCCAGGCCGATGGAAACGCCCGCGGCACCATCCCCGGCCCGAAGACGCTGAAGCCCCGCGAGTCCGTCCACGTGCAGCTGCGGTTCAGGGTGAGCAAAGACCTGCCCCTGGACCACGCGTACGACGCGTTCACCGGCCTCACCGGCACCTTCATCGACCGCTACCGCGACACGGACTGCACGTCCGACGGCGTCGCCGAGGGCGGTTTCTCCCCCCGCAAGGGCTGAAACCTGCGGGGAGGGCTGCCGCCGTCGCGGCCCGACGGCGGCAGCCCCCCGGGGTCCCCGCAGAGTCGGAAGCGGTGAGCCGGAGCACAGCCGGAGGAGTACCTCGCCCCCGGAGCCGGCGGAATCGGCGGGGTGCCCGGCCTGAGCACGAGCGCCTCCTCCCCGGCCCCCGGGCAGCACCGGCCCGAAAGCTCGCCACTCTGGTGAACGTACTGGCCCAGTGCGTGCATCAAACCCTGGTGAACCACGCACAGAGCAGGCGGCTTTGGCCGCGGCGTCTCTCCAGGAGAGCTGTGCGTAGAAAGATCTCACAACACGATGGAGGAATTCATGAAGTCCTGGCGCACTCGTATCGCTCTCGGTCTCGCCGTGGGTGCCGCGGTGGTCACGGTGCCGCTGACCGCCACGGCCGCTTTCGCCGCCGGCCCTCCGCCCGGTGACGGCTGGCAGCCGGTCGGTGGCGAGTCGTTCGACTCCTGGCAGAAGTGCTACGACCAGATGCAGAGTGACCTGTCACAGAACCCCAAGTACCACGAGGCCACCTGCGTCAGCGACCCCCAGCCCGGGCTCCCCAACTTCTACTCGGAGTGGATGCGCTGAGCTTGTTCTCCCTCGTCCGACCTCGAACGATTCCCCGAATCTGATCGCCGTACGAGGATTCCGGGCACGTGAACACGGCCTTCGTCTGATCCTGTGCTCCGACCGGAGAGGCACATGCCCAGCACGAAGGCCGTGGGGTATGGGTCTGCTGCACACTGGCGTCCGGCGGGAAGCGTTCGCCGTGGCGTCACGCTTCCGGGCCGATCCCCATCGCGGCGAGCAGCCGCGGGGCGTGGCGTTCCACGAGCCGGGCCAGGCGGCGTTCCAGGTCCTGGATCCAGGCGGTGGGCTGCTGGATTCGGTGGGCCGGCAGGCACAGGGGGATGCGGGTGGCCTGCAGTATCGCCTTTCCGTCGTCCCGGCGTGGGCATCGAGTCCCTGCAGCGCCGTCCGGCTCGCGTGGGATCCTTACCCTTGTCGGGCACTTCTGCCGCAACTCACCATCTGCCTATGGTGTCTTGAGACCGCAGAGCGCGGTCGAAGGGAGATCCACATGCCGACGCAGACCAGACTCGCCTCGCACAACCTTCCTCGCTTCGAAGACGCAGAACCGCTCGGCCCACAGGACGCGGAGTTCGCCAGGGACATCAAGGCCGTGCTGGAGAAGCACGGCAATCTGGACCGGTTCGGTCTGGTCCTGTTACACGACCACTTCCCGGTCGACAGCGACGAAGTGGCCGTCGAGACGAACAACCCCCAGGCCCGCACCCTCCATGTCAAGGTGGAGAAGAAGGGAGAGACCAAGCACGCCCAGCCATCGCAGTGGCGGTTCGTCGCGGACTCCGAGGAGACGCCCACCGCACAGAGCGACAGCACCCCTTACGAAGTGCTGATGCTGTGCCTGACACTTGCCTGCGAGCGCCGCTGAGGCCGGACGGCCTCGGCTGACACGCCCACACACAGGGGGAGGGCTGTACGAGCTCCCACGGGTACAGCCCTCTCTGCGCTTCGCCCCACCTCGCTCGGACCATGGCGTACAAACCCCGGTGAGGCGACGATGACGCCAGGCCGGCGCCGGCTTCCTTGCGGAGCCCTCGAAGACGCTTCCCGACGCATCGGCACTCAGGCGCTCTGCTGAACGGGCGTACTGACCGGACCTACGGGGCGCATGCCCGCCACCCACAATGCGTCAGCCCGACTTTCGGGTCATCCTCGCCGAGGTCCTCGGCTGAGCCAAGCGATGAGGAGCTTGGTCACAGCGAGTCGCCCGGCGGCGCGAAGGCCGCACGGCCGGCGTCCGAGGCCCCCAGCCGGTCCGACAGCCATGACAGGAGGTCCGCTCCGGTGGCGGGCTTCAGCACCAGGTCAGGTGCAGGGACCGGTCCTCGGTGGCGGGGCAGCGTGCCACCACTCCTGGGGCACGCCCCCGAGGTCCCGTATCCACATCACGTGAGTTCGCGACGGAACTGGCGGAAGGGGTCGGGCACAGGCCCCGTCGGGATGCTTCCCGACGGGGATTCGCCGTATCGCGGAAGCCTCTATAGCGGGCCCGCAGGGAGGCGGGACCCGTCGTGCCGCGAGGGCCGAAACTCCCGGGAAACGGTCCGGCTGAGGGCAGCGCTCGGCAGCGGGCGACGGGGAGCGCCATGGTCAGCTGTCAGGTCGACGAAGCTATGCGGGCTGCGCGACGAAGCGGGCAAGCGATTCGGCGGCACCGCGGGGCAGGCCGGCGACCGTCGCTTCCGACAACGTGGTGCTCACGGCCCGCAGTCTCGCGCCTAGGCACTGTTTCTCGGATCATGTTCGGAGCCAGATCATGAGGGTCGCGACCGTGACGGTTCCGAGGTAGACGTAGGCGCGTTTCTCGTAGCGGGTGGCCACGGCCCGGAAGCCCTTGAGGCGGTTGATGGCTCGCTCGACAGTGTTGCGTTTCTTGTAGCGTTCGCTGTCGAATCCGGTGGGCCGGCCGCCGTCGGAGCCGCGGTTGTGCCGGTGTCGTTGCTGGTCGAGGCGTTCGGGGATGGTGTGCCGGATTCCGCGTCGTCTCAGGTAACGGCGGTCTTGCGGGAGGTGTAGGCCTTGTCCGCCAGGAGGTGGTCGGGTCGGCTGCGGGGCCGTCCGACTCCGGTGCGGGGCACGGAAACCTGCTCCAGCACCCGCTCGAGCTGGGGCCGTCACCGTAGTGCCCGGGTGTCAGAACGAGCCCGAGGGGCCGGCATCGTCCCTCGGCGGCGAGGTGGATTTTGGTGGTGAAGCCGCCGCGGGAGCGTCCCAGGCATTCGCCGATCTGATCACCTCCTCCAATCGGCCGACCAGTTTCCGCAGCACCGGACCGACCCGGTTCGTCCCCTGCCCGGCCCCCAGTGCGCCCGATGGGTCCGGAAGGCTGACGTTCGCCTCCACCGGGCCGCCCCACAACGAGAAGCGACCGCCCAGCCACACGGACAAGCGGCCGCGTCCCAAGATCGTCGCCAGTCCCATAGCTTTGGAAAAATAACGGGAGTCAGCGTGGTCCCGGTCCGCTCTCGCGGACAACCCCAAGGCAAAAGCCCCGCCCGGCATTTGGACAAGCCTTAGGGACGAGTTCACGGTCTTGGAAGGAACTCGGCCAGCCGCTGGCACGTCGTGATCACTGTGACGAGGAAAGAGACGAGCCCGGCCCCCCGTTCCGTCGACGCCGGCATTGAAGACATCGAGGAACTCGTCGCGTCCTGGGAGGAACTCGCCTTCAAGTACGACTACGGCCACAACAGTGCCTACGACCGGCGTGTCCTCGACTGCGCGGCACGGCTCGGCGCCGACCCCGGCGGCTCGCTGGCCTATGTATGGGTATTCGGCATGGTGGTGGCCGGGCGCTATCTCAACTGGCTGCCGGGCGACGGCGTGAAGGAGGCCGCGCTCCGGGCGCTTCGGACGGCCGAGGCGGCCCTGTCGGCACAGAGCTGCACGCATGCCTCCCATCCGTACGAGACCCATGACGAGGAGGAGGACGAGGAGTTGGCGGGCTGGCTGGTGCCGCTCCTCGACGACTCGGAGGAATGGTACGAGGACTGGTCACGCGACCATTGGCGCTGCCCGTGCAACGCCGCCGGATTCGCACGGATCGCCCTGGATACCCTCGACCCCGGCTCCGTCGCCAACGTCCCGCCACGCCTTCCGCAGGAGGCCCACGACACCCTCGACTCGCTGTCTGCCTTCCTCGCGGGCTATCCGCAGCCCGGCACCGATGTCGAGGCGGAGATCGAGGAGCAGGGCTGGGCCCTGAAGGCCGCCGCGGACCCGGACGACCGGTCCGGGCGGATCATGGTCGTCCGGGCAGTTGGCTGGTACGCGGCCTCCGGCGTGGTACGCAGAAAATCGGTCCTCGACGAGCTGATCAGCGCGCTGGAGAAGGCGCTGTCCCATTACGACGCCGGTACCTGCCCACACAGCGACGACGAGCACCCCGTTCTGCCCGACACCGCGCCCGCGGCCGCCGCGATCGGCATCGAGCTCAGCTACCCCGGCGGTCGTGCCCTTTACGAACGCCGCCGGGCGGAGAATGACAAGCACAGCGCCTCACTGGAGCTGCTGCTGTGCCCCGGGTTCATCGTCGAGATCGGGCAGGAGTCTCTGATACTGCTACGCGAGCGCCGAGACCACTTCTTCAGGCCGTGCTCATAGGGGACCGGCTTCGATACCCACCTGCCGCAATCGCCACCGCTGAAGCCTCTCGCCGCTCTCCTGCCTGGTGAGCCTGAGCGTGCACTAGCTGTTCTGTCCACGGAGGTTGGTGACGCAGGTCTCGGCTGAGTGATCTTGAAATGGGTGAGGGCCTTCTGGCCTGGTGTGGATTGCGACATCTGCACCGGCGACCAGAGAGGCCCTCATACCACACCGTAATGCACCCCTGACCGAGACCGGTCGACTCCGCTTGGCCCGCTGCGTGGTCAGGGATGGCTGGCCGCTGCGTCGGGCGGCCGAGCGTTTCCAGGTATCGCCGACGACGGCTCAGCGATGGGCTGAGCGCTACCGGCTGTTCGGCGAGGAGGGCATGGCGGACCGTTCAAGCCGCCCGCACACGAGCCCGCGCCGCACCCCGACCCGCACCGAACGGCGGATCATCAAGGTCCGGCTCCTGCGCCGGTGGGGCCCTGCCCGCATCGCACACCTGCTATCAGCGGATGGGGAGCCGGTACGAGCAGGTCTGCACACGCAGTGAGCAGACGGTGGGGCATGCAACCAGCCCCTGCCACCGGTGCATCCGGGAGTGCATCGAGGAGATTGCCCGGGCTCCGTTACGGCCGCGTCCCCAGCGGATTCGCATGCTGTTCCGGCAGGGGGAGCCGAGCTCGTGCGCTGGTGCCGATGAACTACGTTGATCATGCACGGACCGACTCCGGGGCGTCGCATGGAGGATAAAGCTTGCTGTCGGCAAAGGGAGTTCAGCGACCTTCGCCCGACGGGCGCGCCACAGACGACGCCGGTGGAGGACGACGGTCGGCAACGACGTCATCAGAATCGGAGAACAGCAATGCGGTACGAGTCGTCCGCGCACCCCGACACGCCCGGTACACCCGCCTTCGCGAGGCCGACCTCGCGTCGCCGGCTGCTGGGAGTGTCCGGCGCGGCCCTCCTCACAGCGGCGTGCCATCCCACGGGGGGTAAGCAGTCGGGTGGGGAGGGGAGTGTGCAGCCGGACGCGAAGGGCGGCGGCGCACCCACGGGCGAGGCGCCGAACGGCGCGCTCGGGGTGAACTTCAACGAGGACCCCTCCGACATGAACTTCGCCCAGGTGCGGGCCCTTTCGGCGAAGTGGGTGCGCGGCTTCGTCCCGATGACGGACTACTTCGACACGCACGCCCCGGCCCAGCAGCGGTCCGTCGCCAGGCTGCTCGACGCGAGCGGGAACGACTTCAAGACGATCCTCTCGCTGAAGTTCCCCTTCCTGACTCTCGGGCAGTCGCTTCCCCAGGTGGGCAGCAAGGAGATGGGAGCGCAGCTGAAGCGCGTGGACCGGGTGCTGCACGCTGTCATGGGGAAGATGGACATCCTCACCATCGGCAACGAGCCCTTCCTCGAAACCATGAAGGACGAGCGCGATGCGCGTCTCAATGTGTTCTACGAGCACGTCGCCGAACACGTCATCGCCTACCGCAGGAAGAACTTCCCGCAGGGCTGCAGAACCCGCCTGTACATGGGTGCTCTCACCCGCCTCGACAAGAAAGAAGGGCGCACGAAGGCCACCGAGCGGTGGGTCGGCTTCGTCAACAGGAAGCCGGAGATCGAGGGCCTCGACATCCATCCGCACGTGGACTCCCTGCAGGCGGCCGGCAGGTACGTCCAGTACGTCGTGTCCCGCCTGGACAAGAGCAAGAAGTTCCTCGCCACGGAGTTCTCCCTGGTGCAGCACTGGGAGAACCACATGAGCGACAAGATCCCGGCGGCCTACGCCGAGAAGTACACGGTGCCCCCGAACACCCGGGTGTGGCAGGTGATCGGCAACGCGTTCGACAAGCCCTTCCCTCAGAAGAGGTGGGACGACTTCCTCGCGATGAGTCCGTGGTTCGCATCCCACAAGGACTATCTGACACAGCAGGTGCAGCTGTTCCGGGAGACCGGGAAGCTCGCGGTGGCCACCTACGGGGTGGCGCAGATCGAGTCCATGCAGACGGGCTGGGACGCCGACAAGAAGCCGTGGATCCTCAACCCCCTGTACGCGAACCGCACGGTCAGGGAGGAAAACGGAAGGGTCGGACGGACCACCGTCTGGTTCGACTCGTTCCGTGCCCTGCAGGATTCCTGAGCGACTCACCGGTACTGCTCCCGTTCGTGCCCCGCAGGCGCGTACGGGGGCAGCATGGTCGGCAATACCCATGAGAGGCGACCGCGTCGAGCCCAGCGAAACAGGCCAGGTTGGCGACGGTGGGGGAATCGGGCCTTGGCACCCCGTCAAACCTGTATGATCATGAGGTAACTTCGGTGCACAGCACGGAGTCACGCGTCTGTGGTCCAAGGAAAGACGCCCGCCAGCCGGTGGGAAATGCAGGTGCAAGGCCTGCCGGGCGCTCCACACAAGGGTCCCTGCCATTCTTGAGGCGGGGACCCTTCGCCGTTCCCGCCCCCATGCTCCGGCGACGCCCAGTAGCCCCGCCGCACGCAGATGAAGTCCCACCGGAAGCATTCCGGCGGAACTTCTCGTCTCGCGGAAGGCCACCACCGGGTCGGCGACCGCGAGCGCGACGACGCCCCCGTCCCGCCGCCCCGCCGCGTCAGGCACCTGCGGGAATCGCCACTGAATTGCCAAGGCCATCAGTGGCCGCCCCGGCACTTCGCCCGCATCGGCCGCTATGGGCGTCCAAGGAGTTGGCTGCCGGCCGTGTTGTCGGTGCGGGCGGTGAAGTAGTCGGTGAAGGCCTGGACGAATTCGTCTTCGGTGATGCGGCCGTCGCCATCGTGGTCGAGCCGGCGGAAGCCGTGGTTGAGTTCGGCGGGGTGGACCCGGGAGCCGCCGAAGATCGTGCGGTACTCATCGGCGCACAGGTGTCCGCTGCCGTCGGTGTCCGCAGCGTGGAAGATCGCCCGCACCGCGACCTGCAACCCCTGCTCGAGATAGCCCGGGCCGGCGTCGATCCCGGTGAGCATGGCCGTGACGAACTCCTCGCAGGTCACCTGTCCGTCGTCGTCAGCATCCATGCCGGTCCGCAGGTGCTGCCACCAGGTCTCGAAGGCGGCATAGACGCGGGCTTCACGCTCAGGGGTGAGTTCGAGCGGCCAGCACACGTTGTGCGCCATGGCCTGCAGATCGGCCGAGCTGATGCGGCCGTCGCCGGTCTGGTCGAGGACCTGACGGAAGAAGGTCCGCAGACGCGCCGGGCGGGAATCGGCACCCTTGCGGCGGCGTGGTGCGGGAAGCCGGACCGGGCTTGCCTCCGGCGGGGAAGGACGGTCGGTGGAGGCGGAGGGAGGCTGCGAAGTCGAGGAGTTGCCCGCCAGTGGGGTGCGGTAGCGGCGGTGCTCGGGCAGCGCATTCATCAGCACGCGCATGCCACGGTGCAGGATGAAGGACAGCAGGGCCGCGCTGCGGGTGCGGGGCAGGTGGAAGCGCTCGCGGAACGCCTCCGGCAGGTCCGCGATGGTCAGCGCACCGATCACGTGGGCGGCCACCGCCCGCACAAGCGGCCAGGCCGGCTTCAGGCGGCCGAGGCGGCGGGGTGCGGGTGCTTCACGGAGCATGTCGTAGAGCAGATAGCGCACGGGTTCGCTGTATTCGAGGCGCTCGCGGATCGTGCGGTCCATATACGCGGGCACGTCCGCGGCCGTGGCCGGGAGCAGGTCGTCGGAGAGGCCGAACTCGGCACACACCGCGCGGAATTCTCCGTACATCCGATCCAGTTCAGGCGGCGCCAGCGGGCGTCCGGACAGTTCCCGCATCGCCGTCATGCACTCGTACAAGGTGACCAGCACCCACACCCGCACCGCCGGGTCCAACGCGGTGAACGGCCTGCCCTGCTCGTCGGTCCCGGCCAGACGGCGGTGCGTGCGCTCCAGACGGGCAACCTCACGGCGTAGCCCTTCACGGTCGGAGAAGAACAGCCGCTTCCCGCTGTCCATGGTGTGCTCGATACGCCGCCACGGGTGCGCGCGGTAGGTGGAGAAGTTGGCCATGCCGGCGGCGACCGCCGGATCCGCGGTCTGCAGCACCAGCAGCCGCCACGCCACCAACCCGATCCGCCACTCCCCCAGCGTGCGGCGCAGCAGCGAATCAGGACCAGGAAGATCAGCGGTAGCCAAGGGGAGGTCTCCTCAAGCACGTGTACAGGAATGAGCAGGGGACGCCCGAAGAGCGATCATCCGGCTATCCGCCCAGCCCAACGGTCCTACCGGAATCGGGGAGCGGCCAGGTTCCCGAATTCACCCATCCGAGACACGCCACAGGGCCGCGGAAACGGGCGATTCAGACACGGGACTTCTCCCGGGCGCCGCCGCTACCCGAGTACGAGATTCCGGGCAGAGCGGATTCTCTGGGGTCAAAGGGTGCGGGGCGAGGTGGGGCGGGGCGGGGCGGGGCGAGGTGGGGCGGCTTGATGCAGCTCAGCGCCAGTGCTGCGGCCGATTCGAGCGCAACAGGTGTGGTGGTGCCATCGCTGGATCGATCGGTGGGCGTCACTGCGCCCGGGTCGCCTGCCATCAGGAGAGTTCGGGTAGGGCAGCGCTGGTGCCGTCGTCGCTCGGCAGGTCAGCCCCGCTGGAGTTGTACGAGGCTTCTGGAGCTGTACGACGCTTCCGGGACGGCGCTGGAGGCGTAGTGGGCGCGCGCATCTCCAGGCCCCATATGAGGCACGCCTCGGTGTGCACCGGGGCGGCTCATTCCAGCCCCCGGCGCCCTCGACTGGCCGAGATCCCGATATCGCGCTGAGTGCCCGTTGCGCTACCTTCCGTGATGCATGCGCTGCTCGACCTGGGGGGACGTCGCCGGGCGAGTGGTTCCCGGTGTGTCCCGAACGCCGGCACCCGCATCACCGGCCCCTCACGTCCCGAGGAGCACTACGCGGTCGCCGGGCAGGCACGGGCCCGCGGCCAAAGGAAGGCACATATGGTCACCGCCGCTCGTCTCACGGCTCCTCCCACCGCTCCCGGACGCCTTCCGCTGATCGGCCACGCGCTCGAAATGTGGCGGCGCCCCCTGGAATTCCTCGATTCCCTCACCGCGTACGACCAGATCGTTGCCGTCTACCTGGGACCCACACCGACCTACGTCCTCGCCGGACCGGAGGTCGTCGACCGGGTAATGGTCGCCGACGCCGGCCACTTCGCGAAGGGCCGCTCGTTCGAGAAGCTCCGCGACTACCTCGGCGAGGGCCTCGCCACCTCCGAAGGGCCCTTCCACCTCCGCCAGCGGCGCCTGATGCAGCCGGCCTTCCATCACCGGCAGATCGATCACTACGCGCGAGCCATGGCGCGGCTGGCCGACGAACGATTCGCCTCCTGGCAGGCCGGACAGGTTGTCGACGTCACCCAGGAGATGGTTGACCTCTCCCTCGCCATCGTCACCTCCACGCTGTTCTCGACCGCACTCGACGAGCACATTGCCGCGGACATCCGCCACGACGTGCCCGTCGTGCTCCGCGGCGTGTACAACCGGGCCATCGATCCGACCGGCCTTTGGCAGAAGCTCCCCACTCCCGGCAACCGCCGCCTTGCGGCCGCACACGACCGGCTGCGCCGGGCCATCGACCACCTCATCCGCACCCGGCGCACCGGCCTCCCCGCCGAGCAGCCGGACCTGCTGTCGATGCTCCTGCAGGCCCAGGACGCCGACGGCGGCACCACCATGACCCACCAACAGGTCTACGACGAACTCATCACACTGCTGGTCGCCGGCACGGAGACAGCGGCAGGCGGGCTGGCTTGGCTCTTCCACGAGCTGGGCCGGCACCCCGCCGTCGACCGCAAACTCCATGAGGAGCTGCGGACGAGGAGCGGAGAGGCGCCGTCGTTGGAACACCTCGGCCATCTCCCGTACACGCGGCGGGTGGTGGACGAGGCACTGCGTGTGCGCAACCCCGGAGGCGTCACGATGCGACGAGCGACCACGGAGGTCGAACTCGCGGGCTACCGGTTTCCCTCAGGTGCCGAGTTCATGTTCAGCGCCCTTGTCCTGCACCGGAACCCGCACCACTTCCACGACCCCCTGACGTTCGATCCCGACCGCTGGCTGCCCGGCCAGAAGGCCGCTCCCCGCGGCGCGTTCCTTCCCTTCGGCGCCGGAAGGCACAGGTGCATCGGTGAATCGTTCGCGCGCGCGGAAATGACCACGGTGGTCGCGGCCCTGGCGCGCCGGTGGCGCCTGGAGCCGCTCCCAGGGGCGCAGGTACGGGGAGTCATGACATCTACCAACCACCCCGCCAACCTCCTGATGAGAGTCGCTCCTCGCGAGGCGAGGTGACATCTCGGCAGGCGGGGGCGCTGCCCGTTCAGTGAGCGAAGCCCCAGTCGAGCATCTTGGTGGCGTCGTCGAAGCGGCCCTTGTCGTCCTTGAGGATCGCGCCGACCAGGGTGCGGTTGTCCCGCTTGGCGGCGAAGACGAGGGCGTAGCCGGCCTCCGGGCCGCTGCCCGTCTTGATGCCCAGGGCACCGTCGTAGCTGCTCAGCAGGGTGTTGGTGGTGTCCCAGGTGTAGTACCGGGTGTGGCCGTTGGCCGCCGGGGCCTCGGCCTTGAACTGCTTGTTCTTCACGATGTCGGCGAACACCGGCTGCAGCATGGCGCGCTGGCCGAGCTTGGCCAGGTCGCGGGCGGTGCTGTGGTTGTTGCCGTGCGAAATACCGTCGAAGCTGTCGAAGTGCGTGCCGGTCAGGCCCAGTTGTTGCGCCTCGGCGTTCATCTGGTTCACGAAGTCGGCGATCCGTGCGTCCTCGGTGTCCCCGGAGCCGAGGTTGTCGGCCAGGGCCATCGCGGCGTCATCGCCGGACGGGATCAGCATGGCGTGCAGCAACTGCCCGACGGTCAGCGTGTCGCCGGTCTGGAGGTCGGCGGTGCTGCCGCCGACCTTCTGGACGTAGTCCCGGTACTCCTGCTTCACCGTGATCTGCCGGTTCAGCCACTCCGGATGCTTGAGCACCACCAGGGCAGTCATGATCTTGGTGGTGCTGGCCATCGACACGCTCTCGTCCGCCTTGGCCCCGCCCCACAGCTCCCGCTCCTGGCTGCCGTCACGGGCGTCCAGCAGGAAGGCGTGGTCGGCGTTGATCTGGGGAGCGGCCTGGTCCTTCGCGTCCTGCCCATCGGCGGCCTTGCCCTTGACGGCGTGCTGCGCCGCTTGGGCGGACCGGAACTGCCGCTGCGCGCCCTGCTTCTGGCCGGCCGGCGTGGTGGCCTCGCCGCCCTGCCGGCCGTTCTCGTCTGCGGAGTGCGTGGCGCCGGGGGTGGCCGCCTCGGCGAGGCCGCCGGCGGAGATCGGCAGGGCGGCACCGACAAGTGCGACCATCGCGACCCGGACTCCGGTGCGGTGTATTCGGTTGGGTTTGGCGTGGGAACCCATGGGGCGTCCATCCTTCCGGCGAAGGGACGCCGGCATGTCGTAGAACTCGTTTCCCAGTGAACCTACTTGTGCGGCGGCAGGGGCTCAAGTCGGCTACGTCATAGCCGTGTAACGGGGTTCACCTCTGTGGTGTTTGCGCAGGTGACCGACCGGGCCTGTGGGGTCGCTCGCGCGCAGCGCGGCGCGCCCGATGCCCGGCGCCCATCGGTGATCGCCGGGCATCGAACGCACACCGCGGTCAGTGGTTGCAGTGCTCCAGCTTGTCGTCGAGAGGCTTGGCGAACTTGTGGACCTTCTGAAGCGCCGCCTTAGGGTTGGCGGCATTCAGCCCGGCACGCATGGCCTTGGCATGTGCGACGAACTTGGCGTACATCGCCTGGCGGTCCTTCGGCACGGTCGACTTCGCGGCATCCAGCATGCCGATCCACCGGTCGAAAGAGCTCTTGACCTTTCCGACATCGTTGCTCGTCGAAAGCACGTCGAAGATCTTCTTCAACTCAGTACAGCTCGGCGCACCCGCCGCCGCCCCGGCGCTGTGCCCCTGAGAAGCCGGCGCTGCGAGAGCGGTACCGGCCACTCCGGTCACGGCGGTGACGGCGAGAAGTAAGGATGCCGCTGCCCTGGCGGTGCTGCTTTTCGTCATGTTCTGTCTCCTGACTTGTTACGTACCGATGCGTCGGTTCTTTCCATCGACTCAAGGCCATCGGGTACGGGACCGCTGAGTCGCAAGAGATCCGCACGTCACATACCGTTCCCGAGAGGGAGCCCTCCCTAAGGAATGCCGTCGGACAATGCGGGTCGCTTCCTGCACTCCGTTATGCCCGATGACACTGACAGTCGCCTTGGCGGATCACTGACACCCAACTGACAGATCACTGTCACCCTCGAGAAGGGAGTGATGTCTGTGGTCACGGCCAACCAAAAACCCCAACGCAATCTGGCCGATTCCGGCTGTGCGAGAAATGCGCTCTCCCCTTGGCGAGAGCCTCGACGGACGGCTGCCCCGCGCCGCAGCCAGTCCTCCCGTGCAGCACTTTCCGCAAGATCGCGGCACGGGCACAGGCGGGGCGCCCCCTCGGGGCGCCGTCTCGGCCAACGAGCCAGAATGGCTGGATCAATGCAGTAATGCCAGGCGACCTCTCGCTCGACCACCCGCCCGGAATCCCGGAACAGCAGGATGGGCGGACGCCCGGCCGGCGATCCCCGGGCGGCTACTTGGTCAACTTTTCGCAAAGCGAGTCGCCGGGCGTAAATGATTAGTCAAGAGATCGTAATGTGCCGGGTGAGAATTCGATCGGCGGTACCTGAGCGAGACGCGGGTCGCGTGCTTGACGCCCAGGCGTCTCCGGTGTCAGCCCTTTCCGGGTGTGTTAGCGTCGCCTCGAATCACAACGGGGTTGCGCAGAGCGGGGATAGCGCGGGGTGCGCCGAGAGGGCAGGAAGAGAACCCGTGCCTCCGTGGATTGCGTCGACGGGGGGATAAATCGTTGATGGTGCACCAAGACAAACCACAGTTTGTACAGATAAGTCCCACAGGGCACGGTATTCCGGGGCATGGCGGCGTGGGAGATACCGTTCCCCAGCAGCGAGGGACGAGAACTCCGCGTCTTTTATTTCGCGTGCTCGGCCCACTGAGCATAGGCAATGAAACGGAATCCGTGGTGATTCCTTCCTCCAAGCCAACCGTCTTATTAGGGGCCTTGCTCCTGCACGCCAATGAAACGGTGTCGCAGGAGTACCTGCGCAACGCACTGTGGGGCGATGAACGGCCAACCGCGGCCGGTGCTGCGATCCATACCACCATGCTGCGGCTACGGAAACTGCTGGACAAATACGCGCTGGGTGGCGCCTCCGCCGGCAACATCGAGACCGTACCCGGTGGCTACCGCATCTCCGCCGACGCCGGCACACTCGACCTCCTCGCCTTCCGCAAGGCCGTGCAACGGGCGGGCGAGGCGGCCTCGGAGAAGGACGAACTCGGCCTGCTGCGAAGCGCCTTGAGCAACTGGCAAGGAGCTCCGGTGGCCAACTTGGTCTCACCGGCTCTGCACGACGGAGTAGCGGCGGCCCTGGCTGAGGAACGCATCAACTCCCTGGCGCGATGTCACGAAATCGAGCTGGCGCTCGGCAACTGCGCTGCGATCATTCCTCACCTACGTGCGCTGACCGCCGAGTACCGGGGCAATGAACAACTCACCGCCCAGCTGATGGAAGCGCTCTACCGCGCCGGGCGGCAGAGCGAGGCCCTCGGCGCCTACGGTTCCATCAGCCGTTTTCTGCGCGAGACTTTCGGGGTGGACCCCGGTCCCGCACTGCGCCAGCTTCACCTGGCCATTCTCCGGGGTGAGATGCTCGGAGCCGCCGTCCCTCCCGCTCGCCAGGGGACAGTGGTGGCCGTCGCCCGTCCGCCCGCCGACCTCAAGGATTTCTCCGGGCGCCACAGCGAACTGGCCGACATCCAGGAGTTGTTGGTCCACCAGTCGACACCCGCCATCGTGGTCGTCTCCGGGCTTCCCGGGGTCGGTAAGACCGCACTCGCCGTCCGGCTCGCCCGGCACCTGTGCGAAGGGCTTCCGGACAGCAGCGGGTTTCCTGGCGGGTGGCACTTCCTCGACGCCCGCCACAAGGCCCTGCCCGACAGGCCCGCGCCCCAGGAACACGCCTTGATCGTGCTCGACGGGGTACGGAGCAGCGATGAGGCATTGCCGGCACTGGACTGGGCCGAAGCCCACACCGTAGTCATCACCAGCCGGCACAGCCTCGCCGACTTGGTGATCAGCCGGGGGGCCACCGTCTTTCGGCTGAGATCCTGGCGCAGGGCTGAGTCGCTGGCATTTCTCACCTCCGTGCTCGGTCCTCGGAGCACAGAAGCGGAACCGGAGGCGGCCGACGAGCTGGCCGCTCTCTGCGGCGACCACCCGCTCGCCCTGCGCATCCTGACCACGCGTCTGCTCCTGCGCCCCGGGCACGATCTGGCATCGGCGGTGGGGACGGTGCGCGCCACCTCTCCGGCCTCGCTGACGGTCGGCGGGCGCCAGGGCGCCTCAGTGGGGCAGAGGTTCGACGACTATCTCGGCACCCTTCCGCCGCCCTGCGCGGAGCTCCTGCGGGAGCTGGCCGCCGCGCCGGAGAACCGCTTCAAGCTGTCAGAGGGCGCGGCCCTGCTCGGCCGGTCGGAGGACGAACTCCAAAGCCGGCTCGACGAACTCCTCGAGGCCGGCGCGGTCGAGTACCGCCCGGGCGGCCTCTACGGCATCCACACCCTGATGCGCAGCTACCTCGCCTTCGGCAGCTGAAAAGGCCGGGAAGACCTCGCCCCATCGTGCTCCGGCGCACCACGGGGCGTCATCAGCACGCACTCAACCAGGCCCATGGGGCCGAATCCCCGGGACCGCACGGTCCGGGAGACAAGGACGGACAGAGAACGTGTCAGTGCCACAGGTGATTCCGTTCGGCAACGCCCGTGTACGGATCAAGCGTGATGTGCTCTTTACGGAGACCGACGACGGGGTGCTCTTCCACAATGCCTCCGGCGGCTTCCAGCTCACCGGCCGCTCGGCCTACCGGTTCGCCACTCTGATCGTTCCCTACCTCAATGGCGAACACACCGTGCGCGAGCTGTGCGACATGCTCCCGCCGTCCCAGCAGCAGATGGTCAACACCCTGGTGCGCATGCTCATGGACCGTGGACTCGCCCGCGACGTACCGCTCCTGGACGACCGGGCATCGGTACCGCTCGAACCGTCCGTTGCCGAACACTTCGCACCCCAGATCGAGTACATCGACCACTACGAAGACCAAGCCGCACAGCGCTTCCACCGCTTCCGCACCGCCCGGCTGGTCGTCCTGGGCGACGACGCGATCGCCAACTGGTGCGCGACGAGCGCCCTCCGTAACGGCATCGCGGCGGTGCATTTCTCCGGCCCTGCGGAGGTCTTTGCCCAGGCCGTCAAGGAAGCCGGAGTGCTCAGCGAAGCCGGCTGCCCGGCTCGGGTGGAGCAGCTTCCCGAACGTAACGGCCTGTTCGACTGGGCCGATCTCGACGGTGCGGAACTGGTCGTGTGCACCGGACGTCAGGCTCCTGCCCAGGTCGTGCGGCTGTTGTCGCAAGGCGTACCGCAAGGGAGCAGAGTGCTGCCGCTGACCATGTTCGGTCACCGTGTGGTGGTCGGACCGCTGACCTCCGGCGATGCGGGCGCCTGCTGGTCGTGCGCCATGCTGCGGCTCGGCTTCAATGGCGACGCGGGCGCGGCCGCCGACGTCTGGCGCGCGGTGACCACCGGAGGCGACCACACGGGAGTCCGCCCCGGTCGTCATCTGTCCGCGATCCTCGGCAACCTGCTCGGCTTCGAGGTCTTCCGCGAGATCTCCGGCGTCCTGCCGCCGGAGACCGAGGGCTCGGTCATCGTGCAAGAGGTCGACTCCTTCGACACGGGCGTCACCACAGTCCTGCCTCATCCGTTGTGCACGCTCTGTGACAGTGCCGGCGCCGTCCCGGACGCACCGGTGGTCAACTGGCCGGGGCTGAAGCCGACCACTCCGCTGGACTCCTCCGTGCCCTCGTCCACCGACGACGGGCCCGACCCGGCGATCGAGCCGCTCGACGAGCTCACCGCCCGACTGGTGGCAGGAGCCAGCGGTGTCTTCCGCGAGTTCGACGACGAGTGGCCCACTCAACTGCCGCTGAAGGTCAGCCGGTTGCGCTTCGGCACCGGCGCCGGGAACCGTCGTGTGGTCACCGCCTTCGACCTGCATCATGTGGCCGGTGCCCGGATGCGGGCGCTGCGCGCTGCGGCCGGCGAGTACCTCGATCTCGTGACCCCGGCGCCGGTGGTGCCGGCCGAGCGGGCCCAGGGGACCGAGCGTATCGACCCCACCGTGCTGTCCACGTTCAGCGGCATGGACCTCGGTGACCTGCCCACCGGAGCGTGGTGCCTGGCCGCCTCCCTGATCGACGGCAGTGAGCTGCTCGTCCCGGCCGCCGCGGTACGGCCGTACGCACCGTTCCACAACCCCGCCGGCACCTTCACGGCCACCACGGCGGGACTGGGCACGGGCACCTCTCTTGCCGACGGCGCCTACCGGGGGCTGTACTCCGCACTGGCCCATCTGGCGGTCACCACTGCCATGCGTTCCGGCGCCCGCGCTCCGCTCGTCGCCCCGGAAAGCCTGACCGGCGACGCCGAACTGGCCTTCCTGCTCAGCAGCGCGGCGAACCTCGGTGTCGACGCCGAGCTGCTGCACCTCCCTGTCGCCGGAGCGGCCACCGTGCTGTTGGCCCGCACCCGGGCGGCCGACGGCACGCCGTCGTGGGCGGTCGGCGCGGACGGCTCCCCCACCAGGGCGGCCCGGATCGCGCTGCGCGATCTGCTCGGGCAGTGTCAAATCCTCGCCGAGCGGCCGGAGGAAGGGTCGGGCGGTCACCAGTTGGTCGACTCCTTCGACCCGTACACCGTCCTGGGCGGCGAAGTGACCGCGCTCGCGGAGCAGGCTACGGAGATGCCCGCCGCGCTGACGACGTTGCGCGCCGCCGGATACGAGCCCTACGCGGTTGCCGACGGCTCTCCTGACCTGCGGCAAGCAGGCCTGCACGCGGTGCGGGTGCTCCTCGCCGCCACCCGGTCATGATGCGCGCCGGGACGACGGTAGGGCAGGTGGAGCCACAATCCGGGCCGGGCCGGGCCACGCTGCCCGCCGTCCTCGCCCCCTTCCTCGATGAGCTCGGCCTGGTGGCCGACACCGGCCGACTGGGCGTCCGCGACGAGCTGACCGCTCCTGCGGCCGCCGCCACGGACCGGCCCACTGTCGCCTTGCGCTTCTACGGGCAGCTGGCCGTCATCGGCCCGGTGTACGGGCCGGGCGCCCCGCGCCCGTGCGGCCAGTGCCTGAATCGCCGGTGGCAGGCGGTGCGCAGCAAGGAACTGCGCGATGCGCTGGAACTGGGCGGCCGCACCACCGAGGTGGGCAGCACCCCCTACCTCGTCCCGTTCACCGTCGAGGTCATCGGCCGGACGCTGAGCCGGCTCGCCGCCGCCCCGGGCCGGTGCGACGGTGACACCGCCGCGGCTTCGGCGCGCGTGGTACTGCTGGACCTGCGCTCGCTGCGCTCGCGCGGTTTCGTGCTCACCGCCGACCCCGAGTGCCAGGCGTGCGCCGAGGTCACCAGCGAGGACGAGCAGCACGCCGGGCTCGAACTGACGCCCTCCCCAAAGCCGGCGGAAGGCTCCTTCCGGTCGAAGTCGCTGGACGAACTGGCGTTGGACGAGGCGCAGTTGGCCAACCCGGTGTGCGGGGTACTGGGGACCGTGGTGATGCGTGAGTACGACTCGCCGACCACGGCCTCGACCATCGGCCGGATGGATCTGCGCTCCGGCACTCATCTGCACGAGACCTTCTGGGGCGGCCACACACTCCGTTACCGGGAAAGCGCCCGGGTCGGGCTGCTGGAGGGGCTGGAGCGCTACGCGGGCATGCGGTCGCGGACCCGCGCCGCAGCCACCGTGGCCAGCCTGCGGGAACTGCGGGAGACCGGCCATCGGGTGCTCGACCCGCGTGCCTGCGGGGTGTATTCCGAGGAGTTCTACCGCGACAATCCGCGCGGGGTGGAGCCCTTCACCGAAGAGCGCACCATCCCCTGGGTCTGGGGCCGCTCCCTGCGCGACGGGGAACCGGTGCTGATACCCGAGCTGCTCAGCTACTACCACGCGGCGCCATTGGCGGAGCGTTTCGTCCAGGAGTGCTCCAACGGCTGCGCCTCCGGCAGCTCCCTCACGGAAGCAGTCTATTTCGGACTGATGGAGCTCATCGAGCGGGACGCCTTCCTGCTCGCCTGGTACGCGGCCCTGCCGCTGCCGGAGATCGACGGCACCACCAGCCGTTCGGCCACCACCCGCGTGCTGATCGACCGGCTGGCCCTGCACGGCTACCGTGCCCGGTTCTTCGACGCCCGGATCACCTTCGGCGTGCCCGTGGTCGTCGCCGTCGCCGAACGGATGGACGGCGGCCGGGGCACACTCGCCTTCGGTGCCGGCGCCGGCCTCTGCCCGGAACAGGCGCTGCGGGCCGCCTTGGTGGAGATCGCCACTGACGCGCCCCAGCTGGCGCGCCGGGCCACCTGGAACCACGACCGGCTCGCGCCCATGGTGGACGACTTCGACCAGGTGATCGCCCTGCACGATCACTCGTTGCTCTACGGGCTGCCCCAGATGCGGCGGCACGCGGAATTCCTGCTCGCCGAACGCGGCACACGCTCGATGGCGGAGACCTACGCCGATCTGGACCAGCGGCTGCGACCCGCACCGGATCTGCTTCAGGACGTGGAGGCATGTGTGGGCCTGCTCGCCGAGGCCGGCTTCGATGCCATCGCCGTGGACCAGAGTCTGGAGCTGCAGCGAAGGCTGGGGCTGAGCACCGCTGGAGTGATCGTCCCCGGACTGCTGCCGATCGACTTCGGCTGGTCCAGACAGCGCGCGCTGCTCTCGCCGAGGCTGCGCACCGCTCCCCGCCAGGCCGGATTCGCCGACCGGGACCTGACCGAGGCCGACTTCCACCGCGTGCCGCACCCCTTCCCCTGATCGATGCCCCTGCCCGCCACCCGACGCCGATACGACCGACCCGCACACCAGCCTTCGGAAAGGACCTGCGCCGTGGCCTACGCCCATGACTACCTCAACGCCGTGCTGAACCGCGCACGTGACGGAATGCCGCCCTACGGCTTCCAGCCGAACTGGGCCGACGCCCCCCGGCAGACCAAGCTCTACCGGGGACTGGACCTCATCGAGTTACCGGTGAGCTCTGCCGATGCCACGGAGTCCGACGCCCTGCTCCGCGACGCCTTCATACCGCCGGCCGCCGGCGGCACCGCCGGCTTCACCGTGGACCTGCTCTCAGGGATGCTCCTGGAGTCCTACGGTCGGCTCAGCCGCCGCATCGAGATCAATGCCAACGACGATGTGGACAAGGTCCAATTCTACCGATCGGCCAAGTTCAGCCGCGGTACCGCCTCCGGCGGTGGCCTGTACCCGGTGAGCATCTACTGGGTGGCCGGCCCCAGTGCCCCGGTCCAACCGGGCGTCTACTACTACAGCTCTCCCCACCATGGTCTGCAGCGGCTGCTCAGCGGGGACGTCAGCAGCCAGGTTGCCCAGGCCCTGGCCGTCAGCGGTGAACCTCCGGTGGAGACCGACCAGTTCATGCTGCTGGGCCTGAAGTTCTGGCAGAACGCCTTCAAGTACAACAGCTTCAGCTACCACGCCACCACCATGGACATCGGTACCGTTGCGCAGAGCTGGCGGCAGTGGGCGGGCGCCCGGGGACTGGACATCCAGCCGGCCTTCTGGTTCGACGAGCCCCGGCTGGGCGAACTCATCGGCGTACACCCCGATGACGAGGGAATTCTCGCCGTCGTCCCCCTCACCTGGGCCCCGGCCCGCACCCAGCGGCCTGCGGACACCGTGCCGATGCGCTCCTCGGTGGCACACCCCGAGGAAGAACGCTCCCGCAGGGTGCTGCGGTTCGAGACGCTCCAGGCCATCCACAGCGACACGCTCACCGGGGCAGCTCGTCGCCCCGACGCACACGCCCTGTCGTCTGCCCGGGCCCTGCCGCCGCGCTCCGCCGCGCGCATCCCGCTCGAACCTGCCGAGTTCGGCGAGGCACGCCTGGCGGACGCCCTGGGAAACCGCCGCAGCAGCTTCGGCGGCTTTTCCGACGTACGCCCCCTCTCGCAGGGGGAGTTGAGCACCCTGCTCACTGCCGCCGAAGCGGGTGCCGCCCTGCCCTGTGACCTCTCCCCGGCCGAAGACCAACGCCTCGGCCTGGTCAAGTTCGGTGTCTTCGTCAACCACGTCGAGGGCGTCGAGCCCGGCAGCTATGAGTACGACCCGGACCAATCCGCCCTGGCCCCCGTCAAGGCCGGTCACTGTGGCACGTTCCTGCAGCGCAATTACTTCCTCAACAACTACAACGTCGAGCAGGCCGCCGCCGTCATCGTGCCCGTCATACGGGGCGACGCCGTCATCGACGGCGTCGGACCGCGCGGCTACCGCCTCATCAACGCCCTGACCGGCGCCGTCGCCCAGGCCGTCTACACCGCAGCCGCCGGGTTGGGTATCGGCTGCGGCGCCGCCCTGGGCTTCGACAACATCTCCTACATGGAGGAACTCGGGCTGGCCGAGACCCGGGAGATGCCGCTGTTGATGCTGATGGCCGGCCATGAGCGGGGCGGCTTCGCCGGCTGCCGGTTCGAGAACAGGTGAGGCGAGACCACACACCATGACCACCGCATCCCACCCGCTCTCCGCCACGGAGACGCCCTTGCCGTCGTACGACACTCTGCTCGGCCCGCGCTTCATGGCCCGCGTCAGCGGTCTCCCCTTCGACGTGGTCGCCGGATTGCGTCAGCCCCGTTCCCGGGCCTGGGCCGAGCAGGTGGCCGATGCCAGGCACCGGCTGCTGACCAAAGGCGAGCGGCTCAGCGACGAGCTCCACGGCCTGGTCAAGGCCAACAACGACAGTCGCTTGCGCGGCCAGTTGCTCAACGCCCGTCGCAAGCTCTTCACCGGCGCGATGCCCCGGAACGGCGAGGAGCTGGCCGACCGCATCGGCGGCGGCCTCGGTGCCGCCCTGCGCGCTTGGATGGAAGGCCACCGTGAGCTCGACCGCATGCTCGATGACCCGGTGGTCGACGAGGAGCTCACCCTCGCCCGCAGGCAGCTCAGAGAGCTGTCCGCACAACCACGGCTGCGTCAAGGACTGTTGCTGGCCTCCTCCACCCTGGACGAACAGCTCGGCGCCTATCTGCACACCACACCCGGCACCGCCCGGCTCTCCAAGAAGCAGCGGCGCATCGAACGCTCCTTGCTGGAGTACGTCTACCGCAGCGCCTGCAAGACCAGCCCGTTCAGCTCCTTCACCGGTCTGGCCCTCGGCGAGTTCCGGCAGACGGCAGGTCCCGACTTCACCCTCACCGTTGACGACCTCTGGAGTGACCACACCCAGCTGAACATCGCCGTCCTCGGGCGGCTCGCCGAACTCATCACCGCCGACGAGCGGCTGCGGCCGGATCTGCCGGTCACCCTGGTCACCGGCTGGACCAGCGACACCGACCGGATCCGATACGTCCGCCGTACCGTGACCACGGGCGACGACACCGTCAGCGCCAGCTTCGACTCCGTCAGCGAGACCATGTTCTTCCTCCGCCACAGTGGAGGACTGGACGCACTCATGGCCCTCTGCGAGGGGGGCTCGACCCTGCGCTACGGCGAGCTGCTCACCCTCTTCGCCCAGCGCGTCACGGCCGACGCCGAGGAGTGCGAGCGCTATCTGGCCACCCTGCTGCGGCTCGGCCTGCTCTCCGTTCCCCCGCTCGCCGTCGACATCCATCACCCGGACCCGGTACGTGGCTTCGCCGACGCCCTCCGCTCCCTCGACCGTCCGTGGTCCGACAAGATCGCCGAGGCGCTGCACGGCGTCAGCGGCCTGGTCCAGGCCTACCGCGGCGCCCCGCTCGCCGAACGCCGGCAGATCCTGGACGAGGTCCGGCGGACCCTCACCGCCGTCCATCGTGACCACGCCTGGGAACAGCAGGCCACACTGCCGCCCACCCTGGTGTACGAGGACACCCGGGCCGCCACCAGCGTCCTGCCGCTCGACGCAGAGTCCTTCCACCGGCACACCGGTCGCTCCCTGGCCTCCCTCTCGCGGATCATGCCGGCCTTCGACATGGCCCTGCCGCACCGGCTGACACTGCGCGGCTTCTTCCTTGCCCGCTACGGCCGCGGCGGCACCTGCTCCGATCTTCTCGGCCTGGTGAGCGACTTCCAGGAAGACATCTACGACCAGTATGTCCAGGTTGCCTCCGCCCGCACCCCGTTCGCCGACGACGGCAGCTATACGCCCGCGGAGAACTGGCTCGACCAGCCGGAGATCACCGCTGTGGACGACGCCCGGCGACTCTTCGCCGAGCAGATGACCGCCCTGTGGGAAGGCGCCGGCTCCGGTCACGATGCCGTCAAGGAGATCGAACTTGACGACGACTTCGTGAGTGCGGTCGCCGGCAAACTCCAGCCGCTGACTCCGGACTTCCGACCAGCCGCCCACTTCCTGCAGCTCTCGGCCTCCCCGGACACCCCGGCCGTCCTGAACCGCTCCTGGGGCGGGCTCTTTTTCCCCTTCTCCCGGTTCAGCCACGGCTTCGACGACCTCGGCCTCGCCGAGCGACTGCGTACCTGGCAGCAGCGGATACGCCCGCGGGGCGCCGTCTTCGCCGAAGTCACCGGAGGCACCGCCCGTACCAACCTCAATCTGCACGGCCGGCTGACCGATTACGAGATCGTCTGTCCCGGCGAGCACAGCACCGCCCCCGAGGCAGCACGCATCCCGCTGGAGGATCTCACCCTCAGCCACGACCCCGGCTCCGACCGCCTGAGGCTCACCTCCCGCAGGCTGGGACGCGAAGTCATTCCGGTCTACTTCGGCTATCTCGTCCCGATGGCGTTACCAGAGGTGGCGCGCATCCTGCTCCTGCTCTCGCCCTCCGCCATGGTCTCCCCCGACCCCTGGGGAGGTGTCCCGAAGGGCTCGGCCAACGACGGCGTACTGTGTCGGCCCCGGGTGCGCCACGGCGGCGTGGTCCTCAGCAGGCGCCACTGGTCCGTCCCCGCCCGGGCGCTTCCGCTGCGCCGGCCGGAGGAGAACACCGCTCGCTGGTTCCTGCGCTGGCAGGACTGGCGGCGACAACACGGCATGGACGCCCAGGTGTTCGTCACCCTCCACACACGGCAGCCGGAACCGTTGCCGGGCACCGGCGGGGCAGCCGCGCCCGTACGCCGGCACAAACCGCACTACCTCGACTTCGACAGCTGCCTGTCCCTGAACCTCTTCGAGCACTTGGTGAGCGCCGAGGTGGAATCGGTGACCGTCACCGAGATGCTCCCCACCGCCGACGACCTGCACACCACCTCGCGCACCGGCCGCCACATCACCGAGGTCGCGGTGGAGACCTTCACCCCGCTGCCCTCCAGCCGCCCCGACTCCCGTGAGGAACGATGACCTCCTACCCCGTGCTGCCGCCCGCCGAGGGAGTGCCGGCGGCGGACGACCGATGGCTCGCGGTCTACATCTTCTACGCAGGCAGCCCGCGCCCGCTGCTGACCACGTGCATCAAGCCGCTCTTCGCCGAACTCACCTCCGCGGGCCTGATCCGTCAGTACTTCTTCCTCAACTACTGGCTCGAAGGCCCCCACATACGGGTGCGCTTCCAACTTGCCGACCCTTCCGATGCCGTCATGCGGGATGCCGTCAAAGCCAGGGTCGAGGACGCGGTCTCCGCCTTCCTGCGCCGCCGCCCCTCGCTCTACGAGGTCAAGTCCGATTTCTATGTCGGCCTCTACAACACCCTCTTCGACCTTGAGTACACCGACGCGCAGCGCCAGGCCCACCTCGGTGAGGACGGCCGCATGCGGCTGCGAGCCAACAACTCCTTCCACTGGACCGCCTACGAGCCGGAGTACGACAAGTACGGCGGCCCGGTCGGAACAGAGCTCGCGGAGTGGCACTTCACCCGCTCGACCGACCTCGTCATCGACGCCATGGCGGTGATGAACCTGCACATGCGCAGCGTGCTGTTCGGCCACGCCGGCCAGCTGATGATGGTGATGTGCTCGGCCTTCCTCGACGAGAACCCGGCCGTCGTGAGATTCCTGGAGCGCTACCGCGACTACTGGCACAGTGCGTTCAGGGACACCGACCTGGTCTCCGGCTCCGACTTCGACCGCAACTACGACCCCATGGCCACCGCCGTGGCCGAGCGGTTCGGCGCCATCAGCAAGGCCGTGAGGGAGGGGGCGGGCCACCGCCTGCCCGGGTCGCTCGGCGCCTGGGCCGAGCACTGCCTCGAACTGCGTCGGCGCGTCACCGAACTGGCCCGTTCGGGGCAGTTGGTCTTCCCCTCCTGGGAGCGCACCCACCGGATCACCGTCACCGACCCGGGCGAGGCCGTGGCGCGGCTGCTCTCCGCCTATCTGCACATGACCAACAACCGGCTGCACATCACCCTCACCGACGAGGCCTATCTGGCTCATGTGCTGGTACGCGCCCTGACCGAGCCGAGTGACGAAGCGGAAGGCGCGGCCTGATGAGCACCGCGGCACTGCTCGACGGCCGGCCGCGCCGGGCACCGGGCCTGGTCATCGGTCCCGCCGTGTTACGCGGTACACGTACCGTCCATCTGATCAAGGACCGCGCCAGCGGGCGGTTCTTCGAGATCGGCCCCAAGGAACGCTTCATCATCGAACGGCTCGACGGCGCCCGCAGTCTGGCCGAGATCGGCGAGGAGTACGCCCGTGCCTTCGGCCGGGTCATCGACGAACAGGCGTGGGGCGCCATCCTGGCCACCCTGTGGCGTCGCTCCTTCTTGGAGGCCCCGGACGGCCGCCGCCCCGGTCCCCCCAAGCCCCCCGGTCTCCCCAAGCCCCCCGGTCCGCAGCCCACCGGGCCCCGGGGCCTGACCGGCTCGGTGAGCTGGGGCGACCCGCAACGGCTGCTCACCCGGCTGCACCGTCGCACCCGCTGGGCGTTCACCCCTGCCGCGGCCGCGGTGACCCTGCTGCTCTGCGGCGGGATGCTGCTGTGGCTCACGCTGCACACGCCGCAGCTCCTCGACGAAGTCCCGGTGCTCTACCACCATCCCGAACTGGCGGTGCTGGTCGGGTACCTGCTGTGGGTCAGCTCGGCCCTGCACGAGGTGGGGCACGGTCTGTGGTGTCACCACTACGGCGGCCGGGCCACCGACATCGGCATGCGATGGCGACTGCCGATGGTGACGTTCTACTGCGAGGCCGACGACGTTCTGGTGCTGTCCTCCCGGCGGGAGCGGGTGACCACGGCGGCGGTCGGGGTAGTGATGAACCTCGTGTTCCTGCTGCCGTTCTTCGCCGTGAGGTGGGTGTTGCCGCCCGGCGACACCACCCATGACAGCCTCTCCGCGCTGCTGGTTCTCGGCGTGCTGCGGGCCCTGGTCAACTACCTGCCGCTGCCCGCTCTGGACGGCTACCGGATGCTCGAACACGGTTGGAACGTCATTGATTTGGGCCCGCAGGCCTGGGCCTATCTGCGGCGGGACCGCCGGGCGGAGTCCGGGTACGGCCCGCGGGCGAAGCGGATCTACCGCGGCTACCTCGCCCTGTTCACCGTGAGCGTGCTCGCGGTGACCGCCGTCGTGGTCCTCCTGGTGGTGCACTTCACCTCCGGCATCACCCGGGTGACCGTACTGGCAGCGGGCGTGGTGTGGACCGCCGTCTCGCTCACCATTGCGGTGCGCCGCCCCACGGCCCGCCGTGCCGCGCCCGCGGAACCGGCGGACCCCCCGCCCGCGGAACCGGCGGACCCCTCACCCGCGGAACCGGCGGACCCCTCACCCGCAAGTACGGCGCAGTCCCGTGCCCGGGCAACCTTGCCACGCAACAGTCGAAGGAGTGCTCCCCTCGTGAAAACCCCACCCCCGGACGAGCCCGTAGTCATCGTCCAGGACCTGCGCAAGTCCTACGGCGAGACGGTCGCAGTGGCCGGAACGTCCTTCGTTGTGGGGAAGGGAGAGTTCTTCGGCATCCTCGGACCCAACGGCGCAGGAAAGACCACCCTGGTCGAGATCCTCTCAGGCCAGCGCACCCCCGACTCCGGAACCGTCACCCTCTTCGGCCAGAGCCCTTGGCCGCGCAGCATGGCCGTCTACCGCCGACTCGGCATCCAGACCCAGGCGTCCTCCTTCTTCCCCGACCTCACCGCGCTGGAGCACCTGCAGACCATGGCCGGGCTCTACGGCCTGCCCCGCTCTGCTGCAGACGAGGCGCTGGAGAAGGTGAGCCTGACGGGCTCGGCCACGGTGCGGGTGACCAAGCTCTCCGGGGGCCAGCGGCAACGGCTGGCCCTCGCCTCCGCCTTGGTGCACAGCCCCGAACTGCTCTTCCTCGACGAGCCCACTGCCGCCCTCGACCCCGAGGCCCGCCGTGGGTTGTGGGGGCTGTTGTGCGAGATCCGCGCCCAGGGGTGCTCGATCCTGTGCACCACTCACCACATGGACGAGGCAGAGCAGCTCTGTGACCGTACGGCGATCATCCAGCACGGCGCGGTCATAGCGCTGGACACCCCCCGGCAACTCGTTCGCGAGGCCGGCGGTCCCAGCCGGATCTCCGTTCCCGCCGACCTACTCAAGGCCGAGGCCGCCCGCGCGCTGCCCGGCGTGCTCAGCGCCGAGCAATCCGGCACCGATGTGGTGATCGGCACCGAGTCCGTCTCGCAGGTGCTCGCCTCCCTGGGCTCGGTCGTCGACCTGGAGCAGGTGGAGACCCGCCGCCCCACCCTCGAGGACGTCTATCTCAACCTGACCGGAGTGGAGTTCACCAAGTGACCGGATTCATGCCGCTGGTAAGGGCGCACTTCCTTGCTACCAGCCGCAACAAGGCGGAGCTGTTCTTCACCTTCGCCTTCCCGCTGATCTTCATCGTCGTCTTCGGCCTGATCTTCGGCTCACGGCCTGCCGACGGCGGCAAGAACGTCATCGACTACCTTGCCCCCGGTGTCCTTTCCTGGGGCGTGGGCAACGCAGCCGTCTTCGGCGTCGCGTACTCACTGGTGAAATGGCGCGAGACCGCGCTGCTGCACACCATCCGCCGCACGCCCACGTCGGTACTGACCGTGCTCGGCGGCCGACTGGTGATCGTGCTCTGTGTGGCGCTGGCCCAGGCTGTGCTCTTCCTCGCCATCGCCATGGCGCCACCGTTCCGTCTCCACGTGACCGTGAGCGGACTCGCTCTCACCGTGCCGGTACTGCTCTGCGGTGCACTGGCCTTCTTCGCCGTGGGTGTGGTGGTCGGCAATATCTGCCGCACTCCCGACGCGGTGGGCGCCTTCGCCAACTGTCTGATGGTGCCCATGGCGTTCCTCAGCGGATCGTTCATCCCCCTCAGCCAGTCCCCCGACTGGCTGCGTACGGTCTCCCACGCCCTGCCGCTTCGCTATATGAACGAGGCGATCACCGGAGTGCTGGACGGTGGCACCGCTTTCGGTCCCTGGGCCCTGCGCTGTCTGGCCCTGCTCGTCTTCGCCGCAGTGCTGTCAGCCCTGGCCGTCAAGACGTTCCGCTGGGAGAACGCCGCATGAGCCGCCCGGCCGATCGCACTCGCTTGCGGTACACCGCCGCGTCCGAGGCCCTGCGGAGCGCCTTCGCTGTCCGGCAGGCGGAGCTGGAACCGCACGTCGAGCCGCCGGGCGTCGTCACCCTCGGCATCCACGACGTACTGACTGCCGGTGCACCCGATCCGGAAGCCACCGCACGGCCCACCGCCACCGTCCACCTCGCGCCGGACATCGCCGTGGTCGGCCCGTTTCCCGACGACTCCGGCGCGCCCGGCCCCTGCGGGCACTGTCTTGCCCTGCGCTGGCAGCGGCTGCGCCCCGAGTTCCAGCGCCAGGCGCTGGAACTCGGCGGCAGGCAGCAGGCCTTGGGGGAATGGCCGCTGCTGCTGCCCTCCGCCGTAGAGGCCTTGTGGCAACTGCACCGGGCCGTCGGTGCAATGCGCCCGTCCGCCGACCGACGGCTGGGGACGGCCCGGGTCTGGGCAATGGATCTCGGCAGCCTGCTGGTGCGCTGTTTCCCGCTCGCCCCGGACCCCCTCTGCCCCGGCTGCGGCCCGGCCGACGGCGAACCTCAGACCGCGGAACTCCCCGCGGCGCCCAAGCGGAACCCCGAGGATGACCGGGCCCGCAGCACGGAGAGCTTCGAGTTACCCTCCGACGCCCTGATCAACCCGGTCTGCGGTGTCCTCGGCGCCACCACGTTCGTCACCGTCACGGCGCCCACCACCGCCCCCGTCACCGGCCGCGTGATGATCACCGGCCATTACGGCCTGGCCGAACTGACCTTCAGCGGCCAGGCCAACTCGTATCGCAGCAGCCGCGACCTGGCCCTCTTCGAAGGGCTGGAGCGGTACGCCGGCATCAGCCGCCGGCACCGTGGCGAGATGGTCCTCGCCGCCTATGACGACATCCGCGACCATGCCCTCGACCCTCGCGCCTGCGGTACCTACTCGGACCTGACCTACCAACTCGACGATGCCTGCACACCATTCGACCCGACCCGGCCCATCCCCTGGATCAGGGGGCGTGAACTCACCACCGGCCGCGCCGTCCTGGTACCCCGCCGGCTTGTCTACTACGGCGGCGAGACCTGCGACGACAACTTCGTCTTCGACTCCTCCAACGGCTGCGCCAGTGGCTCCACCCTGACCGAGGCGGTGCTCTTCGGCCTGCTGGAACTCATCGAGCGCGACTCCTTCGTGCTCGGCTGGTACGGCGGTGCGGCCTTGCCGGAGATCGACGTCAGTGCCGTCCCCGACCCGGAACTGCACATGATGCTCGACCGCGCGGCCCTGCACGGCTACGACGTCAAGCTCTTCGACAACCGCGTCGACCTGCCGGTCCCCGCCGTAACGGGACTCGCGGTGCGCCGCGACGGCGGGCCGGGCCTGTTGTCCTTCGCCGCCGCGGCCGGGCTCGACCCGCGCCGCGCGATCCTGGGCGCGCTTTCGGAGATCCTCACCTACCTGCCCGAGCTGCCCCGGCGCTTCCGGGACCGCGCCGAGGAACTGCACGCCATGACGGACGACTACTTCCTGGTGCGCCGGCTCAGAGACCATCCGGCACTCTTCTCCCTGCCCGAGATGGCCCCGCACGCCGCCCGCTACCTGCACCCGGGCACCACTGTGCCCTACGAGGACGTCTACGCCGACTGGCAGCGCAGCCGGCCGCGCACCACCGACCTGCGCGACGACGTCGCCCTGATCACCGACGCGCTGGCCGCCGCCGGCCACGAGGTGATCGTGGTGGAACAGACCACGCCGGAACAGCGCGGCCTGGGACTGCACACCGTCGCCACCATCGTGCCCGGCCTGCTCCCGCTCGACTTCGGCTGGGCACGCCAACGGGCCCTGCACATGCCCCGGATGTTTTCCGCCTACCGCCGCGCCGGCTGGCGGGAACACGACCTGACCCGGGACGACCTCCACCTCGTCCCCCATCCCTTCCCTTGAGCCGGCCGCTGCGACAGGACGTCGCCTCCGTGCTTCCCTCCGCCCTTGAGCTTTACCTGCGCCTGCACCGTGAACCCGAGCTGTCCGGCGTCGAGCGGCGTACCGCCGCCCGGGCCGCCACGGTCCTTCGGGGTCTGGGCTGCCGGGTCACCGAAGGCATCGGCGGCCACGGTGTTGCCGGAGTACTGCACAACGGTCGTGGGCCAACGGTGCTGCTCCGTGCCGAACTCGACGCCCTTCCGGTACGCGAGGAAACCGGGCTGCCCTACGCCAGCACGGTGACCGCCCCCGGCCCCCAGGGCGTGCCCGTCCCGGTGGCACACGCCTGTGGCCATGACGCCCACCTGGCCATCGCCCTGGGCGTGATGGACCTGCTGGCACGCCACCGCGACCGGTGGCGCGGCACCGTGGCGCTGGTGGGCCAGCCCGCCGAGGAGACGCTCTCCGGAGCGGCCGCCGTGCTCGCCGACGGGCTCTACGAACGCCTCGGTGTTCCGGACGCGGTCCTTGCCCAGCACCTCGCGCCCTTCCCGGCCGGAGTTGTGGCACACGCCCGGACCGTGCTGGCGGCCTCCCGCGCACTGCGCATCGTGCTGTACGGCCCCGGCGGGCACACCGCACACCCGGAGGGCGCCGCCAACCCCATCGAGACGGCTGCCGCCGTCGTTGCCGGGCTCCCCCATGCGGTCGGTTCACACGTCGTGGCCGGTGTCGGCGCCCTGCACGCCGGCACCACCGCCAACGTCCGCCCGGACCGCGCGACGCTTGAGGTGAGCGTCCGTGCCCCCACCGGGCGGCAGGCCGGAGAGGCCGAGGGTGCCATCGCGGAGCTGGCCCGGCAGGAGGCGGCACGGCTCACCCCAGGGCGGCCCCCTGAGATCACCGTCACCGCCCGCTCGGCCCCCACTGTCAACCATCCCGAGCTCGGCAAGACGGTACGCGCGGCGCACACCGCCGTGCTGGGGCAGCCCGCGGTGCACCCCTGGCCCCTCTCCATGGCCACCGAGGATTTTCCCGAATATGCCGCGGGCGGCACCGTGCCCACCGCCTACTGGATGCTCGGCTGCGTCGGCCGTAAACAGTGGGAAAGCACCGCCGACCTGCCGCTGCGGGAGCGGTTCGCGGTCATCCCGCCCAACCACTCCCCGCGGTTCGCCCCCGATCCGGTGCCCACCCTGCGCACCGGAATGGTCGCCATGGCGACGGCGGCGCTCGCCTGCGGTCTGGGGGATGTCAGCGAGATGTGAGGCCATTATCAGCCGTCTTGCGGCGGCATGCCCGTAGATGGAGACAGGCCGGCTGGCCCGGGCCGCATGCGATGCGGCCCGGCCACAGCCGCATCGCATGACCACACCCCTGTGAGAGGAGACAAAAACGGTATGACCATCAAAACCGATCTCGCCGACCTTGCACGCGACATGCTGACCCTGGAGTCGGAGACCTTCGAGATCAACGACTACAACGAGGCCGACGGCAAGCTGCTGGGCAGCTCGTCCACGAGCTGCGACAGCAGCTCCTGCAGCTCCAGCACCACCTCGTGCAGCAGCTGCTGCAGCTGAACCCCGCCTCGTGAGTTTCGGCGGATTCAACGTCCCACAACCCGCGCAACCACATCATCTGCGCAACCACGTGAAAGGAGTCCACGATGGCGGACAAGCCCGACCTCGCTGACCTCGCGCGCGAGATGCTCGCCCTGGAGTCGGAGACCTTCGAGATCAACGACTACAACGGCGCCGAGGGCGCCATGATGGACGGCTGCACCAGCACGACGAGCTGCAGCACGAGCTCCAGCACCACCTCGTGCTCCAGCACCTGCAGTTGAGCCTGGCCCCTTGAGGACCGGCGGGACGGCGAGCCCTGCACCGTGCGCCGTCCCGCCCCGCACCACCATTCCGACGAAGGTGACCCTCCATGGAACACGGCATCTCGCTTCTTCCCGACTGCCGTCCCTCGCAACGCACGCCCGCGGAGTACTACCGCGATGCCATCGCCATCAGCAGGTTCAGCGACGAGGCCGGACTCGGCTACGTCAAGATGACCGAGCACTACCTCGGCGATTACGGCGGCTACTGCCCCAGCCCGCTGACCTTCCTGACCGCGGTCGCTGCTCGGACCAGCCGTATCCGGCTGATGACGGGCGCGCTGCTGCCGGCCTTCCACCACCCCATCCAGCTCGCCGCCCACATCGCCCAGGTCGATGCCATCAGCGGTGGCCGCGTGGACGCCGGCTTCGGCCGGGCCTGGCTGCCGTACGAGTTCGACGCGTTCCAGGTGCCGATGGACGAGAGCCGGCCGCGCTACGAGGCCACGATCGAGGCCGTGGTGCGGCTGTGGTCCGAGGAGAAGGTCACCGAGAAGACCCCCTACTTCTCCTTCACGGACGCCACCTCGCTCCCCCCGGTCACCCAGCGTCCGCACCCTCCGGTGTGGGGGGCGGCAGTGAAGTCCCCCGAGAGCTTCACCTGGCTTGCCACCAAGGGTTTCGGCGTCCTGCTCGCCCTCCCCCCGGCTCGCCAATACACCAGCGTCAGCCGCCATCTGGTCGACCACTACCGCGAAGTCTTCGCCGCCACCCACGGCACCACCAGGACACCGCGGATCGCCATGAGCACTCCGCTCTACATCGCGCGCACCGACGCAGAGGCTTACCGCCTCGCCGAACCCCTCTACCGCGAATACGTGCAGGTATGGACCGAGGCGGCCCGCTCCTGGCGAGCCACCAGCTCCAGCGGCTACATCGGCTACGAGTCCATGGGCCGTGACATGACGCACCTGAGCACCTTCGACGTCAAGCGCTATGGCACCGCGGTCATCGGCTCCCCGGAATCCGCCGTGGAACAGATCCGGAAACTGCACGAGACGTACGAGGCCGATACCTATCTATGGAATGTCGACTTCGGTGGGCAGACTTACGAGCAGATGCACTCCAGTCTGAAGCTCTTCGTCGACGAGGTTCTGCCCAAGCTGTGACCCGACCCCAGGAAAAGGCCATGTACGACTCCACCGATCCGCAGCACGCCGCCAGTGCGCCTCCCGCACCCCGCTCTGACCACAGCCTCGCACCTCGGCAGCGGGGCGGGCGTGCCCTCACCCTGGCCGGCTATGCGGCCTATGGCCTCTTCCCGCTCTCCGGCGCCATCGCCGTGACCCTCATGATCCTCACCGGCTCCTGGTACTGGATGCTGCTGGTGCCCCCGGTCGCTTACGGTGCACGACAGTTGGCCAAGAACCTGCGCTCTGACGACTGAATTCACGCCACACGGCGGTGATGCCACGGTGAGTTGGCGTCAGCTGATGAAGGCTGCGAGCCGTGGCTCGCCTCTCCCGGCAGGGCTTCGCGGAGCGAGAACGAGGGCTTCGCGGAGCGGCTGCCGGAACCGTCGGAACTCCACGCCGGAACGCCACTGCCGGAACGGCACGGTCGGAAAATCACGGTCGGAAAGACACCGTCAGAACGTCACTGTCAGAACGTCACCGTCAGAACCTCACCGTCAGAACCTCACCGTCAGAACCTCACGGTTGAGACGGTGTGGACGACCGGGTGCCCCGGCTCGTCGTAGTTGACCATGATCCGCTGGTACGGGTGCGGTGGCTTGCCCTTGGTCGTCGTACCGGCCCACGGCACGTCGAGGCCGAAGTCCCAGCCGACCTTCGACGCCTGCTCGGGCGGGATGGTCTGCTGGTTCTTCTTCAGGGCGGCGGTGCTGGTGCCGACGGCGTTGAGGTAGTGCTCAAGTCCCCACTCGTTGGTCCTGAACTGCACGAACAGCGAACTGGTCTGCCAGGAGTTGGTCTCGTAGTAGTAGACCGGGGTGGAGCCGATCGGCACCGGGACGTTGTAGATCCGCTGCTGGACCTTGGAGGGAAAGGCGTTGGTCAGGCCGGTGGCGGCGGCCTCGGCCTCCTTGCCCTCGCCGCTGTCCCGGCTCTGCTCGGCGGAGATGACGATGTAGCCGGCCGGGATCGCGATCAGCAGGAAGACGATCAGCGCCATCAGCACCGGGCGCCGGCGCTTGACGCGGGGCGGCGGTGCGGGATGCGGTTCGTCGTGCACGGTGTGCAGGTCGGTGTCGGTCATCGGCGGCCCGCCCGTTCGTATCGTTCGTAGCGCTCGACGCGGCGCCGGTTGGCGCGCCGGAAGCGGCGGGCCACCAGGCGGGCCAGGTCGGCGGCGCCGACCATACCGGCCTCGGGGCCCAACTGAGCCTTGGTGAGGGTGGCTTCGGGACGGTAGCCGCGGCCGGTGAGATGACGCCGGAAGGCCTCCCTGGCCGGGCCGATCAGCAGGTCGTCGGCGGCGCTGACGCCGCCGCCGATGACGAAGCACGACGGGTCGAGGGCGGCGGCGAGGTTGGCGATGCCGACGCCGAGCCACTGGCCGATCTCCTGGAGGAGTTCGACGCACATCGCGTCGCCCTCCCGGGCCAGCTCGGTGATCAGCGGTCCGGTGATGTCGCCGATGCGGCCGCCGACCCGCTCGATGATGTTGTACGCGACCGGGGAGTCGGCGGCGGCCAGCTCACGGGCCTCGCGCACCAGGGCGTTGCCGGAGCTGTACTGCTCCCAGCAGCCGCGGTTGCCGCACGGGCAGCGGTGGCCGCCCGGAACGACCTGCATATGACCGAATTCACCGGCCACGCCGTACTTGCCCCGCTTGACCGCGCCGTCCTCCAGGATCGCGCCGCCGATGCCGGTACCGAGCGTGATCATGACGAGATGGTCCTCGCCGCGGCCGGCACCGAAGCGCCACTCCGCCCAGGCGGCGGTGTTGGCGTCGTTGTCGACCATGACCGGGACCGCGAGGCGGCCGGCGAGGCGGTCGCGCAGCGGTTCGTTCCGCCAGTTCAGATGCGGTGCGAACAGCACCTTGCTGCGGTCCGCGTCGACCCAGCCGGCTGCGCCGATGCCGACCGCATGGACGTCGTGGCGGTCGGAGAGGTCGAGCACCAGCTCGGTGATGGTGTCCTCGACGACCCGGGGGCTCTTGGACTTGTCCGGCGTCTCGGTGCGGACCTTCTCCAAGATGGTGCCGTCGGCGTCGACGACGCCCGCCATGACCTTGGTGCCGCCGATGTCGATGCCGACGGTGGGCACCCGGGGAGCGGTCAGATGCGAGCGCCGCTCGCGGGTGCCGACCGTGCGCAGCACGGTGGCCCTGGCCGATCCTCGGTGCACCCGGTCCCGGTACATGCTCATCGACCCACCTCTTCGCCGTTTCTCCCCCACTGCCTTGAGGGCGTGGGTGGTGCCCCCATGCGGCTGCTGCGTGCGCGCAAGAGTCGTCTCGTCCCTGCGGGGTCTCGGGAGGCCGGGGCCTCGATGTGCGGGTTCGGTGCGATTGTGCATCACCGGCGGCGTCCGGCGCACCGCGACGGGGAGTAACGCGCCCCGCACAGCTCCGAGGCCGTGCGGGGCGCGGTGGTGATCACTCGGGCCGATGGCCGCCGGGAAATTCCGGGGTCGCGGTCCGGGCCAGCTCATGACTGAGCTGTTCCAGTTCGCTGCCGCCCGCCATTTGGCGGGTCAGCTCTTCCAGCGTGATCTCCGATTTGGCGTGGCTGCCGGCCATCGCACCACGTTTGAGCAGCACGAAGCGGTCACCGACGAGATACGCATGGTGCGGATTGTGGGTGATCAACACCACGCCGAGACCGGCGTCCCGCGCGGCCGCCACGTACTTGAGGACGACGCCGGACTGCTTGACGCCGAGTGCCGCCGTCGGCTCGTCCAGGACCAGGACCTTGGCCCCGAAGTAGACGGCGCGGGCGATGGCGACGCACTGGCGTTCGCCGCCCGAGAGGGTGCCGATGGGCTGGTCGACGTCGCGCAGGTCGATGCCCATCCGCAGCAGCTCGCTGCGGGTGGTCTCGCGCATCGTCGTGACGTCGAGCCGCTTGAAGGGGCCCACGCCGGTGGTGGGCTCGGAGCCCAGGAAGAAATTCCGCCACACCGGCATGAGGGGAACGACGGCAAGGTCCTGGTAGACGGTGGCGATCCCACGGTCCAGGGCCTCGCGCGGGGAGGAGAGGCCGGTCTCCTCGCCGTCGATGGTGAAGGAGCCGGCGTCGTGCCGGTGCAGCCCTGCGATGATCTTGATGAGGGTGGATTTGCCGGCGCCGTTGTCCCCGAGCACACAGGAGATCTCGCCCGCGTGCACCTGAAGGGACACGCCTTCCAGCGCCCGGACGTTGCCGTAGTACTTGCTGACGTCGGTCAGCTCGACCAGTGCGGTCATGCCTTTTCCTCCGCCCGCTTGCGGACCCATGCGTTCAGGAGTGTGGCGAGCAGCAGCATCGCGCCGAGGAAGAACTTGTACCAGTCCGGATTCCACTGCGCGTAGACGATGCCCTTGCTGGCCATGCCGAAGATGAAGGCGCCGACGGCGGCACCGATCGCCGAGCCGAAGCCACCGGTCATCAGACAGCCGCCGACCGCCGCGGCGATGATGTAGAGGAACTCGTTGCCCACACCGTCGCCGGACTGGATCGCGTCGTACGAGAACAGCAGGTGCTGGCCGGAGACCCAGGCGGCGAACGCGACGCCCATATAGAGGCCGATCTTGGTCTTGGTGACCGGGACACCCACCGCGCGTGCCGCGTCGGCGTTGCCGCCGACCGCGAAGATCCAGTTGCCGACGCGGGTGCGCAGCAGGATCCAGGTGGCGACGGCGACCAGGACGAGCCACCACAGGATGGTGATCTGGATGTCGACGCTGCCGAGGGTCAGCTGCGAGGCGAAGACCTTGCGGGCCGACTCGAAGCCCTCCATGTCGGCGATGGACTTCGTCGAGACGGTGCCGTCGATCAGCTTGGTGAAGCCGAGGTTGAGGCCGGTCAGCATGAAGAAGGTGCCGAGCGTAATGATGAAGCTGGGCAGCTTGGTACGGGTCAGCAGCAGGCCGTTGAAGGCCCCGATGGCCAGGGTGACCAGCAGGGAAACCCCGACGCCCACCCAGGTGTCGGCGGTCATCTGGTAGCTGAACATCGAGGAGATCAGCGCCGAGCTGACGACCATGACGCCGGCCGAGAGATCGAACTCCCCGCCGATCATCAACAGCGCCACCGGCACGGCCATGATGCCGATCGTCGAGGACGCATAGAGCACCGTGGAGAGGCTGGAGGCCTGCAGGAACGGTTCGGCGACGATCGAGAAGAACACGAAGACCGCGGCGGCGCCGACGACCGAGCCCAGTTCGGGGCGGCCCATCAGCCGGCGGGCCAGGGAGCGGTGCAGCAGCCGTTCGTCGCCGCCGCTCTTGGCGGGCGGCCCCGCGGGCTCCAGCGGCGGTGCGTCGGTGTGACTCATCGCGTCCCCCGCTTCGTGTAGTCCTGCAGCGCCGCGGCGTCCTTCTTGGTGATCACCTGGGGTCCGGTGAGCACCGGCTTGCCGCCGCCGAGGACGTCGGAGTTGTACTTGTAGAGCCACAGCAGGTCGACGGCCTCGTAGCCCTGGAGGTAGGGCTGCTGGTCGACGGCGAAGCCGAGGGAGCCGTCCTTGAGGCCGGTGGCGACCTGGGCGTTGAGGTCGAAGGTGTCGATCTCGGCCTTGCTGCCGGCCTGCTCCTTGGCCTTGACGGCGGTGGGGGCGAACGGGGCGCCGAGCGTGACGACGGCGTCGATGGAGCTGTCCGCCTGGAGCTTGGACTCGATGGAGGACTGCACATCGGGCATGTTGGTGCCCTCGACGTACAGCTTCTGCAGATCGCCCTTGAAGGTCTTCTTGGCGCCGTCGCAGCGCTGCTCGTGGCCGACGTTGCCCTGTTCGTGCAGGACGCACAGGGCCTTCTTCCGGCCGCGCTTGTTCAGCTCCTCGCCGACCGCCTCACCGGCCACCGTCTCGTCCTGCCCGATGTGACTGAGCGCACCGAAGGCCTTCGACGCCTCGGCGCCGGAGTTCACCGTGATCACCGGGATGCCGGCCTTCTCGGCCTTGGCGATCACGTCCTTCATGGCGTTGGGCTTGGCGAGCGAGACGATCAGCCCGTCGACCTTCTGGTCGATGTAGGACTGCACCAGCTGGCTCTGCCGCTGGGCCTCCTTGTCGTGCCCGTAGACGAACTTGATGTTGTCCTTGACGGCGGCCTGCTGGGCGCCGTTCTGGACGATGTCCCAGAAGGTGTCGCCGTCTCCCGAGTGGGTGACCATCGCGAACGTCCACCTGGGGGTGTTCACCGCGGCCTTGCCGCCCGCGGACTTGGCGGCGCGTTCCTGTTCGGCGCGCAGGCCTCCGGTGCTGCTGCACCCCGCCAGAGCCACGCCGAGCACCGCCGCCAGCACGGCGCCGACGGCGCGTCCCCTTCTTCCAACCCGTGCCACGAGGACTCGCCCTTCCCGCTGATGCTGCCGTATCGACTGCGTTGGTTTTCTGCGCTGCCCGGACCGGCCGGTCCGGGTGCGTACGGTGTCATGCACCGCCTCCGGCACCGGTCGGCCGGGCCCAACCGGCCAAGTATCCGTTACCGGTGATCTGTCCCGGTTCATCGGGTCCCGTCTTCCCTGGGGCTTCACCGGGTGCCTCGCCCGGTGTATGCGGTCAGCTTCGGTACGTCCTTCTCGGTGACCAGGGCGGGCCCGGTGAGCACCGGCCTGCCGCCGCCGAGCACATCGGCATTGGCCTTGTGGAGCCAGAGCAGATCCACCGCCTCGTAACCCTGGAGGTAGGGCTGCTGGTCGACCGCGAAGGTGACGTCCTTGGCCTTGAGCAGCTTGACGACGGCGGAGTTCAGATCGAAGGTCGCGAGCTGCGCCGGGCTGCCCGCCTCCTCCTTGGCCTTGACGGAGATCGCCGCCATCGGCGCACCGAGGGTGACGATCGCGTCGATGTCCTTGTCGGACTGGAGCTTGGCCTCGATGGAGGACTGCGAGGCGGGCGCGTTGGTGCCGTCGACATCGAGGTTCTCGACCGTCCCGTGGAACGCCTTGCGGACACCGGCGCAGCGGTCCTCCAGCGACACATTGCCCTGCTCGTGGACGACACAGAGGACCTTCTTCCGGTGCCGGTGGTTCAGCTCCGCACCGACCGCCCGCCCCGCCACGGACTCGTCCTGACCGAGGTGTGTCAGCGCCCCGTACGCCCGGGAGAACTCGCCGCCGGAGTTCACGGTGACGACGGGGATGCCCTGCGCCACGGCCTTGCGGACGGCCGCCTTGACGGCCTGCGGCTTGGCGAGGGTGACGATCAGCCCGTCGACCTTCTGATCGATGTACGACTGGATCAGCGCGGCCTGCTGGGCACCCTCCTTGTCATGGGCATACAGGAACGTGACGTTGTCCTTGGCGGCGGCCTGCTCGGCACCGTTCTGCACGATGTCCCAGAAGGTGTCACCGTCGCCGGAGTGGCTGACCATCCCGATCGTCATGCGTGGGGTACCGGCGCCCTTGCCGGACCCGGACGCCGCAGTCTCGGCGCCCTGCCCGCCGGCGGCGCTGCACCCGGTGGCCAGTGCGAGGGTCGTCAGTAAGGCGGCGGCGCTGCGCACAGCGACGCCGCGGACAGTGAGGGGACCAGCCGTACGCACGCCGATCATCGTGGGACCGCCTTTTCTCCCGGCCGCCGGACTGCGGCTGGAGGAGTTTGTAACGGCGCACGCAGAGCCACGTCAATGGTTTGTCAGAACATTCTGACGAGGGGGCTCCGCGCAGGTATCCCATAGGGGGACATTGCAGCTGGAACCGCTTGGTCCGGTTTCCCTCGGGGTGTCGCAGCGGCCGGTCCGGGACCCCTCAAGGGGCGCCGAGGGCAGCTCTCAGGGGCGCCGAGGGTCGGCTCGGGGGCGCTGAGGGGGCAGCCCCTCAGGGGTGCACTGAGGGTCGGCCTCAGTGCGCCGCTCAGGGCCGCTCAGGGCCGCTCAGGGCCGCTCAGGGCCGCTCAGGGCCGCTCAGGGCCGTACGAGCAACTGGAACTCGAAGGCGTAGCGGGAGGCGCGATAGACATGCGAGCCGAACTCGACCGCGCGCCCCGTGTCGTCGAACGTGGTCCGCTGCATCGTGAGCAGCGGAGCACCCTCGGGCTCATCGAGCCGCTCCCCCTCCTCGACCGTCGCGGCACGCGCGCCGACGGCCTGACGGGCGCTGTGCAGGGTGATGCCGGCCGACCGCATCAGGCGGTACAGACCGGTCTCCTCCAGCTCGGCCGTCTCCAGCTTGAGCAGCCCCGCGGGAAGGTGGTTGCGCAGATGCGCGACGGGCTCGCCGTGCGTCAGCCGCAGCCGCTCGACCAGCGCGACCTCCGCCCCCTCCGCGATCCCCAGCGCGGCGGCGACCTCGGCATCGGCCTCGGTGGTGGTGTTGAGCAGCACGCGGGTGGCCGGCTTCTGTCCGGCCGCCTCCAGGTCGTCGTAGAGGCTGCTCAGCTCCAGCGGGCGCTTGACCTGGCTGTGGACGACCTGGGTGCCGATCCCCCTGCGGCGCACCAGAAGCCCCTTGTCGACCAGCGACTGGATCGCCTGCCGCACCGTCGGCCGGGACAGGCCGAGCCGACCGGCCAGCTCGATCTCATTGCCGAGCAGGCTGCCGGGAGCCAGCTTGCCGTGCTCGATCGCGGCCTCCAGCTGCTGGGACAGCTGGAAATACAACGGGACCGGACTGCTCCGGTCCACGCTGAACTGGAGGGGGCTCTCGGCGCCCTGGGCTTCTGTTTCGCGTTTCCCCACGCTGGCGAGCGTATCCGTCCGGGCAGATGACGGGAAGTCCGGAGGTCACATTGTCCGGACAAGGGCAGACCACGCTCTCCGACGAAGCCACCCGTCGGACCGCCATCGGACCGGACCGCCGCGTACACGACATTTCCCAGTCCAGCCGAGCTCTTTCCGATGCCCCCCGCGCCCCTTTCTGATAACCAAAGACCGATGGACACCGTGCCCATCTGCGCCCCCGCCCCTCCCCGAGGAGTCAGCCGGCCATGTCCGTACGTCGCGTCGTCCCCGACATCCAGTCCGACGCCTTGGAGGAGAGCCGCACGTTCTACGGCCTGCTGGGGTTCGAGGAGGTCATGAACCTGGGCTGGGTCATGACCCTGGCGTCCCCCGCCCACCCCACCGCCCAGCTCACCTTCATGACCCACGACAAGGGCGCCCCGGTCACCCCCGACATGAGCATCGAGGTCGATGACGTGGACGCGGTCCACACCGCCCTGCTGGCCGCCGGCGCAGACATCGTCCGGCCGCTCCAGGACGAGGAGTGGGGCGTCCGCCGGTTCTTCGTCAAGGATCCGAACGGCCGGGTCGTCAACGTCCTTGCACACCAGGCGTCGCCCCGTGAGGCCAAGAGCCCGGACGACGAGGGCCAGGACGGCCCACCTCTCACTCCCGGCCGCCCGCCGGACCGTTGAGCGGCAGCGCCGTCCCCTGCGCCACCGCGCACACGCTCTCCTCCCCCGCCGCGTCGATCACCGTCAGATCGCAGCGGCACACCGCCTGCCGGCGTCCGGCGTGTACGACCTCGGCGCGGGCCCGCAGCGTGCGGCCATGTGCCGGGCGCAGTCACTGGATGGCGAAGCCGCCGGTGACGACGGCCGGGCCAAGGGCCGTGGCCGCGGCGAAGGTGAGGGTGTTGTCGGCGGCGTACGACAGCACTCCGCCGTGCACAAACCCGTGCTGCTGCAGGAGTTCCTCGCGGATATCGATCTCCAGCGTCGCCGCGCCGCCCCCGAACTCGGTGATCCGCGCCTGCACCAGCCTGCTGAACGGCTGGGCGTCCAGCACCTGCTGCGCCGCCACACGGTCGAACGCCGCACTCTCCTGCACTGCACCGGTCATCTCGCCGCCCGCCTCTCGCCGTGCCTCCGAAGACCCGGCCGATATGAGAGCCAACTCTCCACAACGGCAGGTACCCATGGGTGCGCTGCTTCATCACCTCATCCAGGCATCCTCGTACTTGCGGTAGGTCCCGTCATGGGTGGCCAGGTGCACCCACTGGTCCACGTACGCCTTGAACTCGTTGTCGCCGCGGGGCAGGGCGTAGGCCTTCTCGGAGAAGGAGAAGGGCTTGTCCGGGTGGAGCGAGCAGAGTTCGGGGTGGATCCTGGCCTGGTAGCGGGTCTCGCTCGCGTCGGTCATCATCACATCCGCGCGGCCCGCGATGATCTCGTCGAAGATCGTGGTGTTGTCCGGGTGGACCGTGAGGGTGGCCTGCCGGAGATGGGCGCGGGCGAATTCCTCATTGGTGCCACCGGGGTTGACGATGACCTTGGTTCCGGGCCGGTCGATCTCTTGCAGGGTCTGGTACTTGTCCTTGTCCGCGCAGCGCACGAGGGGCGTCTTGCCGTCGGTGCGGGTGGGCTCGCTGAAGTAGACGGAGCGAGCGCGCGGGAGGGTGACCGAGACACCGCCCATGGCGATGTCACAGCGGCCGGCCGACAGGTCGCCGACGAGCTCGGCCCAGGTCGTGGCCACGTAACGGGGTGTGGCGTCAAGGCTCTTGGCGAGATCCCCGGCCATGGCGATGTCCACACCGCTGTAGGTGCCGGTCGTGGGGTCGAGGTGGCTGAAGGGGCGGTAGTCGCCGGTGGTGCAGACCCGCAGCACACCGCGCCGGGGGATGGCATCGAGGGCCGAGGCCTTCCTGCCGACTGCGGGTGTGGCACCCCCTCCTCCGGTCGGGGCGGCCGACACCGCCGGGGCGGCGGCAGTGACGGCGAGCAGACAAGCCAGGGCGGAGAGGGTGACGGCGCGCTTCATAAGGGCTCCTGTGACTCCTGGACGCAGCGGCGTGATCGCATGATCGAAGCGCTCAGGGTGGCAGAGCCCGTGGTTCAGGTGAACCCCTCGACCGGCCGGTGGGACGGCCGGAGGGCAGGCGCGGGGGGGGGAGCCGAGGGCCCGTCAGTCCTCGTAAAGGTTCGCCGTACCCCTGGTCGTCGAACGGTCGGGGGCTGCTTCGTCCAAGCGGTTGAGGAGGTCGGCGGCGCGCTTGGCGACGGTGTCACGGTCGCCCTCGGAGAGCGCCGTTCCCATGCCGACCGCGACCGCCCCCGCCGCGATCCACTCCGGCGCGCTGTCGACCGTCACCCCGCCCGTCGGCAGCAGCGGCACCTGCGGCAGTGCGGCACGGACCTCCGCCAGCCAGGCCGGGTCGTGCCCCGAGGCGGGGAACAGCTTGAGCGCGTCCGCGCCGAGTTCGAGCGCGCGGACCATCTCGGTCGGCGTCGACACCCCGGGGAAGACCGGGATGCCATAGCGGTGGCCGGTACGGATGACCTCGGCGTCGAGGCTCGGCGAGACCAGATAGCGGGCACCCGCGTCGACCGCCATCCGGGCCGATACCGCGTCAAGGACCGTGCCCGCGCCGATGACGGCGTCGTCGCCCAGCTCGCGGGTGAGAGTCGTGACCGCCTCCAGGGCGAAGGGGGTGGTGAGGGATATCTCCAGGCTGGTGATGCCCGCCGACAGCAGGGTGTCGGCCGTGGCGCTCGCCTCGTCATAGGTTCTGCTCCGGACGATGGCGAAAACCCGCTGCGCCAGTGCGGCCCGGGTGATCTCCCAGCGATACACGGCAGTTCGCCGTCCTTCCTTGTCTCCGACGCCTTGTGCCGGCTCACCATGCCCCACGGTGAATACGGCACTTTCCGGGGCGTGCCCCAGCAGCCGACCCCACATGGTCTTTTTCCGCTGATGCCCGCCCGCTCCTCGTTTCTGCCGAAACGCTACCGGGAACCACTGACAATCCTCTCTCGGGGGTGCGCCCTGTGCGCCCCTTCTGCCAAGAATGGGGAGAAGAGGGAGGTGGGAGGGGGCGCACGGCGTGGGCACACGGGACGGGGCGCACGGCATGGGCGCACGGGGTGGACACGCAGCACCCGCGGACAGCACGACGGCGGCCGGGGTGCATACACACCCCGGCCGCCGTCGTGCTGGAGGTGGCGGACCCTGACCGGGCCCGCCACCCCACTGTTCCGCTCTTCGGCTGTTCCGCTGTTTCGCAGTTCGCCTGTTGCGCTGTGGCGTGCTGCTCTGCTGCCCCTCGTGCGGGCGGCCGCTCGACCTCTCGACCTCTCGGCCTTTCGGTCTGCCGGCCTGGCGTTCCGTCAACCCGCCGGACGCTCAGCCCGACGGCATCTCAAGCCGGCCGCATCGCCACCCGCCGCAGGCCGTCAGCAGCCGCGATCGACGAGATCGAAGGTCTTGTAGTGGTCGGCGGTGTAGTAGTCCTCGTCCTTCTTCTCGCCGGCCACGATGCGTCGCGCACCGCGGTCGGGCGAGCCCGGCGTGACAACGGTGAACTCGTGGTAGTAGTCCGAGCTCTGGGACGGCAGGATGCCCTCCCGGTTGTCGAAGACCGTCCCGTCCTTGGGGTAGGGGTAGGGCCCACCCTTGGCGATCAGATCGAGGGTGTCGTGGGCCTGCGAGGGCAGCTTGGAGTAGCAGGTCTTGCCGACGTCCTTGACGTGTACGGACGTGGCGTGCGCCGCGGTGGCGTACGAGGTGGCCGGGTGGGTCGTGGCAACGGCAGGCGTGGCGGCGACCGCGGTCCCGCCGATGAGAAGGGCCGAAGCGAGGGCGCCGACGGCGCCGAACTTGGTGATCCGTGGGGGGATTCTCATGCCACCAGAATGACGCGCGTAGACATGATCCTGTCAATCCCAACGGGCGGAAGTTTTCCGGGAGTTCACAACACCACGCCCACCAACTGCCCCAATTCTCCCCATACTGCTCCCCCGTCCCACCGCTGAGACGGGGAGGGGCGCCTCCGCCGCCCAGAGGACTCGACGGCGCCCCATCGGCGACTCTCCGGTGCCCCATCAGGGACCCTCCGAGGTGTCCATCGGGACCCTGAGGTGCCCACCGAGGTGCCCACCGAGGCGCCCACCGAGGCGCCCCCGGGGACCCTCCGAACTCCCCGGCCGTGTCGCCCGGCTCAGGCGCTGACGGCGGCCTGCCGGTCGCGGCGCTGCTTGAGGTGGCCCGCACCTGCCAGCGCGGCGGCCACGACGGCCGTTCCGGCGAGCTGCTGCCGGCCGTCCGCACTGGCGGCCATGACGGCGAAGACACCCAGGATGGCGGCCAACGCCAGCCAGGTCAGATAGGGGAAGGCCCACATCCGCACCGAGAGCAGCTCGGGCGCCTCGCGCTCCAGGCGGCGGCGCATCTTCAGCTGAGTGAGGCCGACGATGGACCAGACGACCAGCACCGAGCAGCCGGCGATATTGAGCAGCCAGGCGAACACCGTGGTCGGCCAGACGATCCCGGCGATCACGGCGGCGAAGCCGAACACACAGGACGCCAGCACCGCCGCGGCCGGCACACCCCTGGTGACCCTGGCCAGGAAACGCGGCCCCTGGCCCCGGCGGACGAGGGAGTACGCCATGCGCGACGAGCCGTAGATGTTGGCGTTCATCGCGGAGAGCAGCGCCACCAGCACCACGATCTGCATGATCGTGCCGGCGGCCGGAATGCCGAGCCTGTCGAGCACGGTGACGTACGGGCCGTCCGTGGCGACCTTCGGGTTGTTCCACGGCACCAGGGTGACCACCACGGCCATCGAGCCGATGTAGAACACGGCGATACGCCAGACGGCGGTGCGGACGGCACGGGCCACGTTCCGGCTCGGGTTATCGGACTCCGCCGCCGCGATGGTGACGGTCTCCAGACCGGCGAACCCGGAGATGGTGGTCAGCAGCCCGGCGGCGAGCCCGGCGGCGCCGGTCGGGAAGAAGCCGCCGTGGCCGGTGAGATGGCTGGTGCCGGGCGCGCTGCCGAACACCCCGAGAATGCCGAGCAGGCCCAGCACCAGAAAGGCGACGATGGCGGTGACCTTGACGGCGGAGAACCAGAACTCGAACTCGCCGAAGTTCTTGACCGCGGTGAGGTTGCTGGCGCAGAAGAACACCATGAAGATCGCCACCCAGCCGTAGGCAGGGATGAACGACACCCAGGTGTGCATGATCGTGCCCGCCGCGGTGGCCTCCGCGGCCACTCCGGCGCAGAGCATCAGCCAGTACATCCAGCCCGAGGTGGACCCTGCCCAGGAGCCGAGTTCTTCCTCGGCATGCACCGAGAACGAGCCGGTGGAAGGCCGGGCCGCGGACATCTCGCCGAGCATCCGCATGATCAGCATGACCAGCGCGCCGGTACCCGCGAAGAGGAGGACGATGGCCGGCCCGGCCGCGGCGATGCCGACCCCGGAGCCGACGAAGAGCCCCGCGCCGATGACCCCGCCGAGCGCGATCATCGACAGATGGCGCTGTTTGAGGCCGTGCGACAACACGGACTCGCCGTTCTGCACGGCCTGCGGGGAGCCCTGGGGCGACGGGGTGATGGTCCGGCTCATGGTCGTGCCTGTTCATTGGTCGAGACGTACGGTGAGCCAGACGAGTGTGAAGAGACGCGTGCGCGTATGAGGTGAACGCCCGCCATTCGGACCCTTCCTTCACCTGTGGTGAAGGCGCCATCACGCAAAGGCAGTGGTCCGCTGGGCAGGATTCCGGGCTTGGGGCGGCGGTGTCGGCCCACGACATCACCGAAGGACGGGTGTTGGGGCGGGTGGCGGCCGGGTGGCCGAAAGCAGGCGCCAGCGCCTTTGCCTCTCAGGCAAATCTTTTGCCTGAGAGGTGAAGGATCGCTATACCAGGGGTATGACCGAGCTTCCCGACGAGCCTGTCGGCGCTCCGCCGGGGGACTTGTCCACCGTCGCACCGCGCCTTCGTGACCTGCGCAGACGCAGTGGCCTCACGCTGGAGACCGCGGCCCGGCTGGTGGGACTCTCGCCCGCGCATCTGTCGCGGCTGGAGACCCGGCAGCGGCAGCCGTCGCTGCCGGTGCTGCTGGCGCTGGCCCGTACCTACGGCACCACGGTATCCGACCTGCTCGGCGAGACCGCGCCGGAGCGGGACCCCGTCCTGCGCGCGGACCGTACGGAGCCGTCGGAGGTCGGCGGCTGGACGTATTGGACCGTGGGCGGAGCCGGGCGGGCCATGCAGGCGCTGCGGGTCCATGTGCCGCAGCGGACGCAGGGCGATCTGGTGCGGGTGCATCCGGGCGAGGAGTGGCTGTACGTCCTTCAGGGGCGGCTGCGGCTGACGCTCGGCGCGGCGGTGCATGTGCTGGACCCGGGGGACGCTGCGCACTTCGACTCGCTCACGCCACACCGAATCTCCGCCGCCTCACAGGGCGGGACCGAGCTGTTGTTCGTCCACACACTGTTGCAGAGCGGTGCCGCCGAGTGGTGCCTCGGCGACGACGCGAGGCGCCGCGGGCTGTGAGCCCTGGGCGCCGTTCTTGACGGAAGGACCGCACGTCGTGCCTGATCAGACCATTCCTGCCGCCCCTCCCCCATCGGAGCCGCTGCCCGGGACGGCGCCCGCCGCTCGGACGTACAAGGAGCAAAAACCGCCGCGCGGGCTGTATGTGCGGGTGTTCATCTACGTGGTGGCGACGCATGTGCTGTTGGCGTTCATGAGCTTCTTGGTGATCGTCGCCAAGTCACGGTGACACGGCGCAGGGCTGCGCCGGGCTTGGCGCGGACGTTGCCGGGTGCGGCGCCGTGTCGCCTGCGGCGGGCGGGGTCCGCTGCGCGGGGCCGTGGGTGCGGTGGCGGGCCCCCGGTGCGACAACGTCCATCTCTTCGGTTCGAAAGTCCATTGCCACGGTGCGGTGGGCAGGTGAAGCCTGCTGGCGCGAAGGCTCGCACGACTCGTCCCTGCACCTCGCCGCACCGAGGAGGACCGAAGGATGCACCGTACGCGCACCGCGGCGGCCACCGCATTGGCCGCGGCCTTGGCTGTGATCCCGCTGACGGGCATGGCCGGGCCGCCGGGCACCGGCGGGAAAGCGGGGGATGACGGCCCCCGGGACCGCCCCGGAGTAGCCGGTTCCCCTCTCCTCTCCCCCACGCCCCGGTCCGTCCGGAGCCGGTCCGACCAGGTCACCATCACCCGCTCCGTGACCGTCGTCGCCGGGCCGGACACCGATGCCCCGGCACTGGCCGTCGTCGAGAAATCGCTCAAGGACGCCGGTGCGGACCGGGTCGTACGGGCCGAAAAGGCCCCGCACGGCGGGCAGTTGGCGGTGTATGTGGACGGTGCGGGCGCCTCGCGGGCGTTGCAGGCGCTGGGGGCGCGGGGGCCGGACGGGCTGCCTGCCGAGGGCTATGCGCTGGCCGTCGGCGGGGGCCGGATCGCGTTGTCCGGCAAGGACGCCACCGGTACGTATTACGCCGCGCAGTCGCTGCGGCAGTTGCTGCCCCACCGGGAGCGGCCGGGCGCGCGGGTGCAGGGCACCGCTGTACGGGACTGGCCGGCCACCCCGCTGCGGGGTGTCATCGAGGGCTTCTACGGAACCCCTTGGTCGCACCAGGCCCGGCTCGACCAGCTCGACTTCTACGGCGAGCACAAGATGAACATCTATGTCTACTCGCCCAAGGACGACCCCTATTTGCGGGAGAAGTGGCGTGACCCGTACCCCGCAGGGCAGCTCGCGCAGCTCAAGGAGCTGGTGGACCGGGCGCACCAGCGGCATGTGGAGTTCACCTATGCGCTCTCCCCGGGGCTGTCCGTCTGCTACAGCTCCGATGCGGATCTCCGGGCGCTGACCGCCAAGTTCCAGACGCTGTGGGACATCGGTGTGCGGACCTTCGCGGTGCCGCTGGACGACATCAGTTACACGGACTGGAACTGTGCGGCGGACAAGGACGCGTTCGGGACCGGCGGCGGGGCGGCGGGGGCGGCCCAGGCCCAGCTGCTCAATCGCGTCCAGCAGGAGTTCATCGCCGAGCATCCGGGCGCCGAGCCGCTGCAGATGGTGCCGACCGAGTACTACGACGTGAAGCCGTCGCCGTACAAGAAGGCGCTGGCCGCCAAGCTGGACGGGAATGTGCTGGTCGAGTGGACGGGCGTGGGGGTGATTGCGCCGACGATGACCGTCGCCCAGGCGCGGCAGGCCCAAGAGGTGTTCGGGCACCCGATCCTGACGTGGGACAACTACCCGGTCAATGACTATGTGACCAACCGGTTGCTGCTCGGGCCGTTCAACGGCCGGGAGAAGGGGCTGCCGGAGCAGCTGGCGGGGATCACCGCGAACCCGATGATCCAGCCTGCCGCGTCCAAGCTCGCGCTGTACACCGTGGCCGACTACGCGTGGAACGACACGGCGTATGACGCCCGTGCCTCCTGGGGCGCGGCGATCGCGGAGCTGGCCGGTGGCGACGCCCGTACGGCGCGGGCGCTGCGTGCCTTCGCCGACGCCCACTACGGCTCGTCGCTCAATCCGCAGCAGGCGCCCGAACTCGCCGCCGCCATCGCGGCGTTCGGCAAGGACGGCGATGCCCGGCGGCTGGACGGCGTTCTGCGGAACCTGCGGGACGCACCGGCGGTGCTGCGGGACCGGCTCGCCGACCGGGGGTTCGTCAAGGACAGCGGGCCCTGGCTGGATGCCACGCAGGCCTGGGGCGTCGCGGCGCGTACCGCCCTTCAGCTGATCGAGGCGACCAAGGCGGGGGACGGCGGGAGGGCCTGGCAACTGCGGCAGCGGATCCCGGAGTTGGTGAAGACCGCCAGCTCGTTCGTGTACGTGGACATGTCGGGGAAGAGGGTTCCGGTGCTGGTGGCGGACGGGGTACTGGACACCTTCGTCGAGGACGCGGTGGCCGCGCACGACGAGGCACTGGGCGTCGCCGGCCGTCCGAAGGGGGCGACGGATCTGTCGGCCTACCAGGACAACGCGGTTTCCCGGATGACCGATGGTGATGACGCCACCTGCTTCTGGAGCGGCGCCGGGCCCAAGGCCGGCTCCTTCGTGGAGCTGGATCTGCATGCGGAGCGTCCGCTGGGCACCGTACGGCTGGCGATGGGCAAGAGCGGCAGCCCGGACGACTATCTGCGGCACGGCGTCCTGGAGTACTCGTCGGACCACAAGAACTGGCACCCGCTGGCCTCGTTCGACGGGAAGGCCGAGGTCAGTGCCGATCCGCCGGCCGGGACCAAGGCCCGGTACGTCCGCGCACGGGCCACTGCGGCGCAGGACAACTGGCTGGTGGTGCGGGAGTTCTCGGTGGCCGGAGCCGATGCGGCAACGGTGGCCGGCGGCCCGCCCGCGGCGGCGGGCAGCACGCTGCGGTCGGCGGGGGACGGTGACCCGGCGAGCGCTTATCACGCGGCGCGGGCGGCGCACTCCGGTGAGGCCCTGGAGTTCACGCCCGACGTGCCCCGCACGGCACGGTCCGTCACCGTCCTGCGGCCGCAGGGCGCACCCGCCGGGGCGGCGAAGGTCGAGGTCCGTACCGGCGGTGCCTGGCGCACGCTCGGCACACTGTCCGGGGCCTATACGCGGCTGCCGGCCGGCGACGGCGCGATCGGAGCGGTACGCCTGGCCTGGCGGGACGGGACGGCGGCGCCCGAGGTCAATGAGGTGGTACTGCGCTGAGGGGGGCCGAGGGGCTGAAGGGAACCACCTTTTCCTGACGGGCCGCGTCATCGGGCCGTCGGTCTGCGCCGTGCGCCCTACTCTGAGGCTCTGGCCGCCACCCTCGCCCCGGAGGAGACCGTCCCATGGCCCGACCCGCGCCCGATGCCCCTCGTCCGACCGCGGCCGCCGTGCTCGATGACGCGGTCCGTTCCCTCGCCCCGGACACCGATGCCAACCGGCTGGTCTCGCGGATCGAGGCGGGGGCGGCGCCACGCTCCGTGTTCGCCACCTTCGCCCTCGAACAGCATCATGTGATCGGCGCCGACCGGCTCAGCTTCCAGCATCTGGCGCGGCGGGCGGACGGCGACCCGCCCGTGGCCGACTTCTTCGACCTGCTCGCCCAGGGCGAGGCGCTGGCCATGAAGCAGCTGGCCGGGCTGGCGGAGGCATGTGAGCTGAGCGAGCGGCAGATCGCGGAGTACCAGCCGCGCCCCGGCTGCCAGGCCTACCCCTCCTATGCGGCGCGGCTCGCCCTCGGCGGCGAGCCCGCCGATGTGGCGATCGCGCTGACCGCCAACTTCGCGGCGTGGGGCGGCTATTGCGCGGTCGTCGAGGCCGCGATGCGGGAGCACTACGCCTTCCCCGAGGAGGCCTGTGCCTTCTTCGGCTTCTTCGCCGGGCCGGCACCGGCCGTCGACGAGAAGGCGCGCGGGGCAGTGCAGCACGGTCTCGACACCGGCCAGGCGCGGCCGGCCACGGCGCACCGCTACGGCCGCCTCCTCCAGGCGTATGAACTCATGTTCTGGAACTCCGTCGCCGAGTGATCCGGTCTGCGGCCGTCGGTATCGATCGGGGTGCGGGCCCTCGTGGCCGCGCGGCAGGCGCAGGGCGTCGGCGGCACTTGCGCGCCGGCGGAGGGTCAGGGCGGGCCGCGGCACTCCCGTCCTGGCAGGGGGCCCGGGCGGGCGGGGGCCATGGCGGCCGTGCCGCGGTCAGCCGTTCAGTGCGTCGTGGCGGGCGCCGAGCCGGCGCGCGCCCTCCTCGGTGAGTGAGCCGTGCAGACGCAGCCGGGCGATGCCGCCGTCCGGAAAGACGTCGAGCCGGACATGGGTGGCGGGCGGTGCGCCGGTCGGCAGGAAGCGGTGGACGGTGTCGGGCTGCAGGCGGGTGCGCGGCAGCAGTTCGGTCCAGTCGCCGCGCTCGCCGTCGCGTCCGGACAGGGCTGCCCAGCCTGCGGAGTTGCCCTTGAGGCAGCCGGTATCGATCTCCACCGCGCGGATCACGGACTGCTCGGTGAGGCGGTAGCGGACCCAGTCGTTGCCGGTGCCGCGGCGGCGCCGGGTCTCCCAGCCGTCGTCCATCCTGCGGGAGCGGCCCGGCTGGATGGTGTGGAGGGGCGAGGAGTAGAAGCGGTCCGAGGCGTCCTCGACCCGGCCGCCGTTCTCCAGCGCGACGACGTCGAAGGTGCCCAGTGCGGCCAGCCAGCCGGGCGCGGGGACGACCTCGCCGTGAACGCGGAGGCGGGCGACCCCGCCGTCGGGGTGCTGGTTGAGGCGCAGATGGGTGAAGCGGCGGGCGGTGTCGACGGCGAAGCCGTTGGCGGCGTGCCCGCCGATGGCGGTGCGCGGCACGAGCGTCGTCCACACGGTGTCGTCGGCGAGGAGTTCGGCCGGCGACGGGGAGCCCTCGGCACGGGTCCCCTCGACGCTGACGGCCTGCGGGTGGTTGCCGCGGAAATGGGCGGTGTCGACGATGATGCCGTGGATCACGCCGGGCGCGCCGAGCCGGATCAGCGCCCAGTCGTGGTCCTCGTCCGCCGGGAACGGGTGCGCGGCGTCGGTACCGCGCCGTCTACGGGTCTCCCAGCCGTCCATGATCTTGCCCTTGTGGCCGAAGGCCCCCGGATCGAAGTGGGCGGGCCCGGGACGGAGGAGGTTCTCCCGCTCGGCGAAGAACTCGTCATTGGCGGCGAGCACTCCCGCGCCCAGCCGCCGGTCGGCGAGGTCGGGGAGGTGGGTGAAGGCGAAGCCGGCGGGGCCGGGGGTGCGGTAGTCGGCGTAGGGATCGCCGCCTGCGTACGGGCGTGCGTCGCCGGTATAGCGGGGCGGGCCGGTGGCGGTCACGGGCGGTGCGGCCGTTCGAGCAGCTCGCCGGTGGGTGCGGCGAGGGTGGCGCCGTCGTGGATCTCCCGGCCGCGCAGCCAGGTGGACCGTACGACGCCGTGCAGGGTCTTCCCGGCGTATGCGGTGATCTTGTTGCGGTGCTGGAGGGCCTGCGGGTCGACGGTGAAGGTCTCCTCGGGGGCGAGCACCGCGAAGTCCGCGTCCCGGCCGGGCTCGATGGCGCCCTTGTGGCCGAGGCCGGCCAGCGCCGCCGGTGCGGTGGCCATCCAGCGCACGACGTCATCGAGGGTGTGACCGCGCTCGCGGGCCTCGGTCCAGATGGCGGGCAGGCCGAGCTGGAGGGAGGAGATGCCGCCCCAGGCCGCGCCGAAGTCGGCGGTCTTGAGGTCGGCGGTGGAGGGCGAGTGGTCGGAGACGATGCAGTCCAGGGTGCCGTCGGCCAGTCCCTCCCACAGTGCGTCCTGGTTGGCGGCCTCGCGGATCGGCGGGCAGCACTTGAACTCCGTTGCGCCGTCCGGGATTTCCTCGGCGGTCAGGGTGAGGAAGTGCGGGCAGGACTCGACGGTGATCCTGACGCCCTCGCGTTTGGCGGCGGCGATCAACGGCAGCGCATCGCTGGAGGACAGATGCAGGACGTGCACCCGCGCATCGAGCCGTCGGGCGAGCGCGATCAGCCCGGCGATGGCGTCGTTCTCGCAGGCGCGGGGGCGGGAGGCGAGGAAGTCGGCGTACTTCGGGCCGTGCGGCTGGGGGGCCGCGCCCAGGTGGCCCGGGTCCTCGGCGTGCACGATCAGCAGACCGCCGAATCCCGCGATCTCGCCGAGGGCGGCGGCCAGTTGCTCCTGGTCGAGTTCGGGGAACTCGTCCACGCCGGAGGGGGAGAGAAAGCATTTGAAGCCGAAGACACCGGCATCGTGCAGCGGACGCAGCTCCTTGACGTTGCCGGGGACGGCACCGCCCCAGAAGCCGACGTCGACATGGGCCTTGCTGCGGGCGACCGCGCGCTTGGTGTCGAGGTGGGCGGCGGTGGTGGTGGGCGGGAGGCTGTTGAGCGGCATGTCCAGGAGGGTGGTGACACCGCCGGCCGCGGCCGCGCGGGTGGCGGTCCAAAAGCCCTCCCACTCGGTGCGGCCGGGGTCGTTGACGTGGACGTGGGTGTCGACGAGGCCGGGCAGCAGGACGTGGTCGCCGAAGTCCCGGACCCGCGCCCCGGCCGGAGCCTCGGCGTCGTGCGGCAGCACCGCGGTGATCGTGCCGCCCGCGACGGTGACGGACGCGGCGCGCGTCCCCTGCGGGGTGACGACGCGTGTGGAGCGCAGCACCAGCTCTGTTTCGGACACCCGGTCCCCTTCTCGTTTCTGTCTTCATCGTTGCGTGCGGGGGTGCGGGGCGCACGGCCGCCGAGGAGGCCGTGGCGTCCGGAACACGAAGGCACGCAGGAACGACATACGGGAATGCCACATATTCAACAATCTGTTGAACGAGTCTTCACTCCGGACCGCGGCCCGTCAAGACCCCTCGACCGGCACCGGCGAAGCGAGCGGCCCGGCCTCCTCCGACGCCGCGGGTTCCTCCGCCACCACGGCCCCGACCTGCGACGGGATGATCCCGTCCGGGAGCGGGACGGCGCCGGCCGCGGCGCGCTCACGGCGGGAGAGCAGGGCGTAGAGCGCCCCGGCGAGTCCCATTCCGAAGATCCAGGAGAACGGTGCGACCACCGCGAAGGCCGGGACCAGGGCGAGCGCGGCACAGACCGCGGCGGCCGGCAGAAAGGCGGCCACGGCCTTCGGGTTGTAGCCCCTGCGGTAGAAGTACGCGCCCCGGGCGTCGGCCGAGAACAGTGCATCGACGTCGATCCGGCCGCGGCGCACCAGGTGGTAGTCGACGAGCAGAATCGCCACCAGGGGACCGAGGAAGGCACCCAGCGCCCCCAGGAAGTACTGGATCACCAGCGCCGAGGAGTAGAGCTTCCAGGGCATGACGACGATCGCCAGCACCGCGGTGATCATGCCGCCGCGCTTGAAGTTCAGGTACTTCGGCGCGAGGTTGGCGAAGTCGTAGGCGGGCGAGACGAAATTGGCGACGACATTGATGCCGATGGTGGCGACGATGAAGGCCAGCGCGCCGATGACCGTGACCACCGGATTGTCGATCTTCTGGATCACCTTCACCGGGTCGTAGATCGCCTCGCCGAAGACCGAGATCGTGCCCGCGGTGACGAGGACGGCGACCACGGCGAAGGCGGTGAAGTTCACCGGCAGCCCGATCAGGTTGCCGCGCCGGTAGGAGCGGTGGTCGGGCGTGAAGCGGGCGAAGTCGGCGTAGTTGAGGACCAGCGTCAGGAAGGTGGCGACGGTCAGGCTGACCGCGATCAGGCTCTGCTCGGCCTGCGCGGAACCGCTGAGGCCGGTGAGGCTGCGGGTCAGCGAGATGTCACCGCCGGCCTTGACGACCAGGTACACCGCGAGCGCGAGGACGACGAGCCAGACCACCGGGCCGGTCGCGAAGTCCTGGACCTTGCGGATGAACTCCATCCCCCGGGTCAGCAGGACGGCCTGCAGCCCCCACATCACCAGGAACGCGATCCAGCCCAGGGTGGACAGGCCCAGTACCGAGTTGTGGTGGTAGGCGTCCAGGCCCGGCGCGAGCTGCAGCGTCAGCAGGACCACGGCGGTGGAGGCCAGCCAGGTCTGGATGCCGTACCAGGCCACGGCCATGATCGCGCGCAGCAGGGCGGGGATGTTGGCGCCGTAGACGCCCCAGCTGGCGCGGGCGAGCACCGGATAGGGGACGCCGGTCCGGTGCCCGGCGTGCCCCATCCGGTTCATCAGCCAGTGGACGATCGTGATGCCGGCCAGCAGCGCCACGAACACCTCCCAGGCGGGCAGGCCCAGCACGAACAGGCTGGAGGCGAAGGCGTAGTTGCTGATCGCGTGGGTGTCGGACATCCACAGCGCGAAGATGCTGTACGTGCCCCAGGTGCGCTCGGGGGCCGGCGCGAGGTCCCCGTTGAAGAGGCGTGGGTCCGGCTGCGGGGGCTTCGGGGGTGTGGTCACGTGTCCTCCCAGGCAGGTCGGGTGGAGCTTAGGGGCCAGTTGTCAGATGCCTGATGTCTGTGCGGAAAATTCGGTGTTACGGGGTGAGTCCCGAGCGCGCTCCGGGGACGGCCGCAGATGCACGCTCAGCGGCCAGGAGCCGATGGCCTTGGGGCGGGGCGGCGCGAAGCTGCGTCCCGCGCTGGTGGTCAGCCCGAGACCGACGACAGCCTCCGCGAACTTCACCGCGGCGGCAACCCCGTCGACCACGGGAATGCCGAGCGCCGCCGCGACCCTCTCCTGGAGCCCGGCCATCCCGCCGCAGCCCAGGCAGATCACCTCGGCGCCCGCCCGGACCGCCTCGCGGGCGGTCTCGATGATCACTTCGACGGTCCGCTCCGGGTCCTCCTCCAGCTCCAGGACGCCGAGTCCGGTGCCGCGCACCGCGGCGCAGCGCTGCAGCAGCCCGGCGGTCAGCAGCCGGTCCCGGATCTGCGGTACGGCACGGTCGAGGGTGGTGACGATGCCGTAGGCATGGCCGAGCATCATCGCCATCTGGGCGGCGCTCTCGGTGATGTCCAGGACGGGTACGTCCAGCAGCTCCTGGGCGCCCTCCCGGCCCGGCTCGCCGAATCCGGCCATGACCAGCGCGTCGAAGGGCGTAGCGAAGGTGGCGAGCCGGTCCAGAACGGCCGCGGCGCTGAGATAGCCCTCGAAGTGACCCTCGATCGACTCCGGTCCCCACAGGGGCTGGGTCGCGATGATCTCGGTACCCGGGGCGGCGGCCGCGGTGGCGGTGACGCGGATCGCGGCGGTCATGGAAGCCGTGGTGTTCGGGTTCATGACGAGAAGGCGCATGACTCTCCAACGATTTGGAGGATTCCACAGAATGGACAGTAGATTTCGCGCAGCAGAACGTAGCTATGGCCCCTGGCGCCGTCAAGGGTTCCCGGCCAGGAGCTTGCCGGTCGGCCCGCACCGTGAGACAAAGAGGGCCTGACCGGCGGGAACGAGTGTGCGAGAGACCGTGTGCGCACGTAACGGGACCGGTAGGCTTCTCCGGTCGGGCCCGGCGCCCGCCAGCACCGGCCGAGACCGATCCGACCCGCCCCGAAAGGAACGCGACGTGCCGTCGTCCAGCGCCAGCACCTCCGCCGCCGAAGCCAAGCCCGCAGGCGCCAGCGGCGGCGTCCAGTCCCTTGAGCGCGCCTTCGACCTGCTGGAGCGGATGGCCGACGCCGGCGGCGAGGTGGGCCTGAGCGAGCTCTCCGGCAGCAGCGGGCTGCCGCTGCCCACCATCCACCGCCTGATGCGCACGCTCGTCGCCTGCGGCTACGTCCGGCAGCAGCCCAACCGCCGCTATGCCCTCGGCCCGCGCCTGATCCGGCTCGGCGAGAGCTCCTCGCGGCTGCTGGGCACCTGGGCCCGGCCGTTCCTGGCCCGCCTGGTCGAGGAGACCGGCGAGACCGCCAACATGGCGCTGCTCGACGGCGACGAGATCGTCTATGTCGCCCAGGTGCCCTCGCGGCACGCGGTACGGATGTTCACCGAGGTCGGCCGTCGGGTGCTGCCGCACTCCACCGGCGTCGGCAAGGCCCTGCTGGCCCACCACGCCCCGGAAGAGGTCCGTGCACTGCTCGGCCGTACGGGCATGCCGGCCGCGACCGAGAAGACCATCACCGACCCGGACCGCTTCCTGGAAGCACTCGCCGATGTCCGCCGCCTGGGCTATGCGGTCGACGACAACGAGCAGGAGATCGGCGTCCGCTGCCTCGCGGTGCCGGTGCCCAACTCCCCCACCTCGGCGGCGATCTCCATCTCCGGCCCGACCGGACGGGTGACCGAGGCCTCGACGGACGAGATCGTCCCGGTGCTGCAGGACGTCGCGGCACAGCTGTCGGTGGCGCTGGCGAATCAGACGCCGGCGTAGGCGCAGCAGGCACCGACGCAGGCGCAGGCGCAGGCGCAACAGATGCCCTCGTAGGGCCTCATGCCGGGGGCGGGAAGCGACGTGCGGGCGGGAAGCGACGCGCGGCGGCCCGTTCCGGGCACGGCGCCGGCACACCGCGGCCCGTCCCCGGCTCGGCGCTCGCGGTCATCGGGCACCCGGTCACCGGGTGCGCGGCAGCTCGCCGAAGCGGTCGATCCCCTCACGCACCTCCGTGAGCGCGGGCGACAGTGCACTCACCGATCCGACCGCCCCGGCGATCAGCAGGAGCGAACGGCGCAGCCGGGGCACCTCCGGCAGCCCGTGGCTCACCATCGCGTCCAGCGCGGCCAGCTCGTCATCGGCTGCCACCCGATCCGGTAATTCGCCCGGAAGTACTGCCAGTTGCCGACGCAGCCGGGCCACTGCCCCGCGTAGTTCCTGGACACGTGGGTCGCCCTCGACCCCGGTCACTCGCCTGTCCCTCTGCAGCTGTTCCACAACGACGGCGTCCTCCAAGGCCGTTGCCCGTTCCGCAATGCGGGACAGTTAACGCCACTCTGCGCTGATCGCGCCACACGGAGAGCGAAAAAACCCGATCACCGAGCGGAAGCGGCCCGGAACGGCCGGGTACGACCGGGAACGGCCGCGCAACGCAGTACCCCATATCGGCCTGATGATGCGTCAGCACATGCGTTCACCTCGCCACCCTTTGGTGTGGGTACGCGCGATCCGAAGCGTATGCCGCAGCACGATGGAGCATTCTCCCTTTCAAGGAAATATCCGGCATATCACTGGATCGGAGAATGCCATGGAGTCCCACTCCGGCCCCGACGCCGGCTCGAACCGTCGTCGCGTCAGCGTGGTGCAACTCATCTGCCGCGCGTACGGCCTTTCCGATGCATCGGAGATCACGATGGAGCACATATACCGTTACGTCGCCGAGCATCGGCGCGCGGAGGAACGCAGGCCCCACCTGCGCGACCGATTGCGGCCGGGCATCCCCCGTCCGCGAGCCTCCGGTGACGCGGCCTGATCCCGCGGACGGCACCAACGGGCCAGGGAGACCGGGCGCCATGAGGCACGCAGCCCCCTGAGGTGAGCAGCCTCCACGAGGCGAGCGACCCCCACGAGGCGAGCGACCCCCACGAGGCGAGCGACCCCCATGAGGTAAGCAGTCCCCATGAGGTAAGCAGTCCCCATGACGCCGAGGACGCCCGGACAGCCGGGAGAACCGCAAGGACAGTCACCACACGCCCGGCCCGGCGCCGATCAGGGGCCACGGAACGCCGGGCGGCCCGAGGGGAGGGTGGCCGGCCTGCTGCTCGCCGCGGGCGGCGGACGACGCCTGGGGGGACGGCCCAAGGCCCTGCTCGACCACCGGGGACGGCCACTGGTCGAGCACGCCGCACGGGCGCTGCGGGACGGCGGCTGCCACCCCGTGCACATCGTGCTGGGGGCGGCCGCCGGTTCCGTACGGGAACGGGCCGATCTCTCGGCGTACGGCATCTCGGAAAACCCGGACTGGGCCCAGGGTATGGGCTCCTCGCTCCGGGTGGGCCTCGCCGCGCTGGCCGGTTCGGGGGCGGATGCGGTGGTGGTGTCGCTGGTGGACCAGCCGGGCATCGGCGCCGCTGCGGTGGCGCGGGTGGTGGCGGCGTACGAGGGCGGCGCCTCGCTCGCCTCCGCGGCCTACGACGGCCGCCGGGGGCATCCGGTCCTCTTCGGCGCCGACCGCTGGCCGGAGATCGCCGCCGGCGCGACGGGAGATCGCGGTGCGCGCGCCTACCTCCAGGAGCATGCGGACGCGCTCACCCTCGTCGAGTGCTCCGACATCGCCGAGGCCTACGACATCGACACGCCGGAGGATCTCCACCGCCTGCAGTGACCGGCCCGCAGCGGACACCCACGCCCTTCGCCAACTCCCGTGCGGGGAACGGGAGTAGGTGCACGGACGGGAGTAATGGAGAGTGACCGGCATGGCACCGAGAGCCATTGGATCACCGCTTGTGTCGACTCTGAGAATCTCGACATCAACAAACCATTGAAGTTCCGCGATAAGGAAACTAGTCTCCACTGGTCAGAAGCGCCCTGAACCCTGACGGCGCCCGCGACCGCATCCCGGAGCCCGCGGCACCCCGTGCCGCCCGGTGTTCCGGAGGCCGCCAGGCACCGCCGCTGAATGGAGTGACACTCATGTCCGCACCAGCGCCGTCCCCGCTGGCCATCGTCGACGTCGACCCCGCTCACGCCCCCGAACGGCAGGGCGAGGTCCTCACCGACGCCGCGCTCGCCTTCGTCGCCGAGCTGCACCGCCGGTTCACCCCGCGCCGCGACGAGCTGCTCGTCCGCCGCGCCGGGCGCCGTGCGGAGATCGCCCGGACCAGCACGCTGGACTTCCTCCCGCAGACCGCGGAGATCCGCGCGGACGACAGCTGGAAGGTGGCCGAGGCGCCCGCCGCGCTCAACGACCGCCGGGTGGAGATCACCGGCCCCACCGACCGCAAGATGACCATCAACGCGCTCAACTCGGGCGCCAAGGTCTGGCTCGCCGACTTCGAGGACGCCTCCGCCCCGACCTGGGAGAACGTCGTCTCCGGTCAGCTCAACCTGATCGACGCCTACGAGCGCCGGATCGACTTCACCGACGCCGCCTCCGGGAAGTCGTACGCCCTGCGGCCCGCCGAGGAGCTCGCCACCGTCGTGATGCGCCCGCGCGGGTGGCATCTGGACGAGCGCCACCTCCAGTTCGAGGGCCGGCCGGTGCCCGGCGCGCTGGTCGACTTCGGCCTCTACTTCTTCCACAACGCCCAGCGCCTGCTGGACCTGGGCAAGGGGCCGTACTTCTACCTGCCGAAGACCGAGTCGCACCTGGAGGCCCGCCTCTGGAACGAGATCTTCGTCTTCGCGCAGGACTACGTCGGCATCCCCCAGGGCACCGTGCGCGCCACCGTCCTGATCGAAACCATCACGGCCGCGTACGAGATGGAGGAGATCCTCTACGAGCTGCGCGACCACGCCTCGGGGCTGAACGCCGGCCGCTGGGACTACCTCTTCTCCATCGTCAAGAACTTCCGTGACGGCGGCGCCAAGTTCGTCCTCCCGGACCGCAACGCCGTCACGATGACCGCCCCGTTCATGCGTGCCTACACCGAACTCCTCGTCCGCACCTGCCACAAGCGCGGTGCGCACGCGATCGGCGGCATGGCGGCCTTCATCCCCAACCGCCGCGACCCCGAGGCCAACGAGCAGGCCCTCGCCAAGGTCAAGAACGACAAGGACCGCGAGGCCGGCGACGGCTTCGACGGCTCCTGGGTCGCCCACCCCGACCTGGTGCCGGTCGCCCGCGCCTGCTTCGACGCGGTCCTCGGCGACAAGCCGCACCAGAAGGACCGTCTGCGCGAGGACGTCGACGTCCGGGCCGCGGAGCTGATCGCGATCGACACCCTGGACGCCAAGCCCACTTACCAGGGCCTGATCGACGCGGTCCAGGTCGGCACCCGTTATATCGAGGCCTGGCTGCGCGGTCTGGGCGCCGTCGCCATCTTCGGCCTCATGGAGGACGCCGCCACCGCCGAGATCTCCCGCTCCCAGATCTGGCAGTGGGTCGACGCGGGGGTCGTCTTCGAGAACGGCGAGAAGGCCACCGCGGAGCTGGTGCGCACGGTCGCCGCGGAGCAACTGGCCGCCATCCGCGCGGAGGTCGGCGAGGACGCCTTCGCCTCCGGCACCTGGCAGCAGGCCCACGACCTGCTGCTCCGGGTCGCCCTGGACGAGAACTACACGGAATTCCTGACGCTGCCCGCGTACGAGCTGCTGGGCTGAGGCCTTCGCCCGTAGCGCCCGAGGGGCCGGTGGGTACCACCGCGGTGGTACGCACCGGCCCCTCGCCGTCACGGGGCACCCCCGGTGGACCGGTAGGTCGCGGCGTACTCGGCCGGGAAGGCCGCCTCCGCGATCAGCACGCCGCGGAGCCGGCCTATAGTGGCTCGACACTACAAACGTAGTAGGAAGCAATGCGGCACGAAGGGCGCTCAGGGTGGCACGACGGCGGGAGCAGGTGCTGGAAGCGGGCATCCAGGTCCTGGGCAGCGCGGGGGCGCGGGGGCTGACCTACCAGGCCGTGGATGCCGCGGCAGGGGTCCCGTCGGGCACCACCTCCAACTACTTCCGCAACCGGACGGCCCTGATCGACGGCATCGTCGACCACCTCCAGGTCCTGGAGCACCGCGACTGGGAGGCCTTCGCCACGGCCGCCGACCCGGCCGACGCCGGTGAACTCGCCGATGCCGTCACCCGGTTCCTCAGATACGCGACCGGCCCCGAGCGGGCCAGGACCGCCGCCCGCTTCGCGCTCTACCTGGAATCCTGGGCCCGCCCCGAGCTCCGCCCCGCTCTCACCCGCGGCCGCGAGACGGTCGTCGACTGGGGAGCGGAGTGGCTGCGGCGCATCGGCTCGCCGACGCCGCGGCGGCACTGCGCGATCCTCTGCGACTACATGGACGGCGTCGCCTTCCGCCAACTCGCCTTCCCCGACGAGGACTTCGACCCGGGCCCGGGCCTCCGCGAGCTGCTGGGCGGACTGCTGGACTGAAGGACCCACGGGCCGGGCCCGGGTACGGGCACACCTTCGGCGCCCGGCTGGTCCCGCCAACGGCACAGTGGGCAGGGGACGACGCCTCACACGGACGGCCCGCGGAACGCCCAACGGCCCCTAGGCGAGCCGCGGATGCCGCTCCCTACGGGGCCGTCGCCCGTGCCCGGCGTCAGCGGGCGGTCGCCGCCGCGGGCTCTCCGGCGTCGCCCGCCGCGGCGGGGGCAGGCCGCTGCGCGATCCCCGGATCGCCCGGGTCGGCGTAGGCCTTATCCGCCTCCGCATCCGCCTTCGCCTCCGCATCCGCGTCCCCCTCCGCGTCCCCCTCCGCCGTCTTCCTGCCGAAGTGGTTGAAGGCGAGGTTGAGGACGATGGCCACCAGACAGCCGGTACTGATACCGGAGTCCAGGACGACCAGCAGGTCCTTGGGGAGGTGGTGGTAGAAGTCCGGTGCGGCGATCGGGATCAGGCCGATGCCGACGGCGGCCGCGACGATCAGGGCGTTGTCCCCCTTCTCCATCGCGGCGGAGGCCAGGGTCTGGATGCCGCTGGCGGCCACCGAGCCGAAGAGCACGATGCCGGCGCCGCCGAGGACCGGCAGCGGGACCAGCGAGATGACCGAGGCGGCCACGGGACACAGGCCCAGCACGATCAGGATCAGACCGCTGGTGGCCACGACGAAGCGGCTGCGCACCTTGGTCATCGCGACCAGGCCGATGTTCTGCGCGAAGGCGCTGTTGGCGAACCCGTTGAACAGCGGGCTGAGGGCCGTGCCGAGGGTGTCGGCGCGCAGTCCGCCCTCGATGGTGCGCTCGTCCGCCGGGCGGTCGACGATCCTGCCGAGGGCGAGCATGTCGGCCGTCGACTCGGTCATACAGACCAGCATCACGATGCACATGGAGACGATCGCGGCGATGTCGAACTGCGGGGCGCCGAAGTGGAAGGGCGTCGGGAAGCCGATCAGGGACGCCTGGGTGATCGCGGAGAAGTGGGTGATGCCGACGGGTATCGCGATCAGGGTGCCGGCGATCAGGCCGAGCAGGATCGCGATCTGCTGGAGGAAGCCGTGCAGCACCCGGCGCAGCACCAGGACGATCAGGAAGGTCAGCGCGGCCATCCCGATGTTCGTGAGCGAACCGTAGTCCGGGGCCCGGTCGTTGCCGCCCTGGGACCAGTTGAAGGCCACCGGCAGCAGCGAGACGCCGATCAGGGTGATGACGGTGCCGGTGACCACCGGCGGGAAGAACCGTACGAGCTTGGAGAAGTAGGGGGCGAGGAGGAATCCCAGCACACCGGCGACGATCACCGCGCCGAAGATGATCGGCAGCGCATTGCCGGGGCTCTGGGCCTTGCCGATGGCCACCATCGGGGTGACACCGGCGAACGAGACCCCGTTGACGAAGGGCAGCTTGGCGCCGACCTTCCAGAAACCCAGCGTCTGCAGCAGCGTCGCGATGCCCGCGGTGAAGAGGCTGGCGCCCATCAGGAACGCGGTCTCGGTGGCGCTCAGCCCGCAGGCCGGCCCCACGATCATCGGCGGGGCCACCACTCCCGCGTACATCGCGGCCACATGCTGGAGGCCGCTGGTGAACATCTTGACGGGCGGGAGGGTCTGGTCGACCGGATGCTTCCGGTCCCCCTCCGGCTTCTGCCCGGTAACTGCGGCCACTGCGGGCCTCCTTCGTTTTCTGCATCGCCGGGACCGGCGAGGCGAGGCTGTCACGGAGGGCTTGCCATGTGGTGCGTGGTGCAAGAAGTTGCCTGGTGAGCGCTGCTGCGACACTCCGCGCTGGTGGCGCGTGGACGGTGGTGGGGCCGGCCGGCCCGGGGGTGGGAGCCGACCGGCCCGGGGGTACGAGAAGATCCCGCACCCCCGGGTCCGGCGCTTGCGGACCCCGCTCGGATCCACAAGCCCGGCCGGGAGCCGTCCCTCCCGGCCGAGTTCAGGGGTGGCGTCGGCCGCGGCCGCGCCGAGGGGTCAGCCCTCGGCGGCGATCCGGGCCAGACGCTGTGCCTCGGCCCGCGCGGTGCGGGCGATGGCGTCCTCGTCGACGTTGCTGAGGTGGTCGTCCTCGACGACCGGCCGGCCGCCCACGAGGGAGAGGGTGACCGGTGCGGCCGGGCCGAAGACCAGGGCGGTGACCGGGTCGGCGATGGAGGAGTGGCCGAGGCCGTCCAGCTTCCACAGCACCAGGTCGGCGAGCTTGCCGGCCTCCAGCGAACCGATCTCCGCGCTCCGGCCGAGGACCTGCGCACCGCCGTAGGTGCCCAGCCGCAGCGCCTTGCGGGCGCTCAGGGCGGCTTCCTTGTGGGCGCCGAGGCGGTTGATCAGCAGGGCGTTGCGCAGCTCGGTGTGGAGTTCGCCGGACTCGTTGGAGGCGGTGCCGTCGACGCCGAGACCCACCGGGACGCCGGCCGCGAGCATGTCGGGGACGCGGGCGATCCCGGCCGCGAGGCGGGCGTTGGAGGAGGGGCAGTGCGCGACGCCGGTGCCGGTGCGGGCGAAGGCGGCGATGTCGGAGTCGTTCATGTGGACGCAGTGCGCCATCCACACGTCGTCGCCGAGCCAGCCGGTGGACTCGAAGTAGTCGGTCGGGCCCATGCCGAACAGCTCGTGGCAGAACTTCTCCTCCTCCACGGTCTCCGAGCCGTGGGTGTGCATCCGTACGCCCTTGCGGCGGGCCAACTGGGCGCCCTCCCGCATGAGTTCGGTGGAGACGGAGAACGGCGAGCAGGGCGCGGCGGCGATCTGCACCATCGAGCCGAAGGAGGCGTCGTGGTGGGTGTCGATGGCCTCCTCGGTCGCCAGCAGAGCGCCCTCGGTGGTCTCGACGGCGAAGTCCGGGGGCAGGCCGCCGTCCTTCTCGCTGCGGTCCATGGAGCCGCGGGCGAGGGTGATCCGGGCGCCGATCTCGGCGGCGGCCGCGAGCTCCGCGCCGACCAGGTCGCCGGAGCCCCGGGGGAAGACGTAGTGGTGGTCGGAGGCGGTGGTGACGCCGCCCTTGACCATCATGCCGAGCGAGCCCTGGGTGGCCGCGGCGAGCATCGGGGCGTCGATCCGGGCCCAGGTCGGGTAGAGCGCGACCAGCCAGTTGAACAGGTTGTGGTCGGTGGCGAGGCCCCGGGTGAGCCACTGGTAGAAGTGGTGGTGGGTGTTGATCAGGCCGGGGGTGACCAGGTGTCCGGTGCCGTCGATCCGGCGGACGACGTGCGCCAGGCCTTCGGGGGCCCGGCCCGCGCCGACCGACTCGATGATGTTCCCGGCGACGACGACATGACCGGTGGCGTACGCGGTGTCGTGGGCGTCGACCGTCGCGATGGCGCAGTTCTCGATGACGAGGCGCTCGATCGCGCCGTCAGGGGATGCCGAGGCAGCCATGGTGCTCCTACTTTCGATTCCGGCGGTGGGCACGGCATGGCCCTACGGGATTTGAGTGCCGGAGCCGGGCGAGGCGGCTGACGGTGCCGCTGTCCGTGGGGTGCTCCGGGTGCCGAGAGGAGGGAAGAACAGGTGGAGCAGGACCGCGCCCCAGGGCCCCGGCGCTGATCCCCGAGCCGGGCACGGTCCGGGCCCGGGCGGGGAAGCCGTCGTGGAAGGCCGGCGCGGCGGGCGGGACGAGGCCGGCGCCGAGCGAGAGAGCCACCGGTGGCGCGGGGTGGTGCGGGTGCGGTGCCATGGGTGGTCATTCCCCTCGGGTTTCGCGTGCCCCTCCCCGCTGCGGGGTGGGGAGGGGCGGGCGAGGCACGGCGTTGTGCCGGAGCCGCTCAGAGGTTCGTCAGATCCACCGGGATCTTGGGCTCGACACCGTCGCGCAGAACACTGGCTTCGATCAGGCCGTACGGGCGGTCGGCCGCGTAGTAGACCTCATTGTCGTTCTTGAGCCCGAACGGTTCGAGGTCCACCAGGAAGTGGTGCTTGTTCGGGAGCGAGAAGCGGATCTCGTCGATCTCCGCACGGTTATTGATCACGCGCGCTCCCATTTGGTACAGGGTCTGCTGGAGCGAGAGGCTGTAGGTCTCCGCGAACGCCTGCAGCATGTGCTTCTTGACCTGCTCGTACGAACGCTCCCAGTTCGGCATCCGCTGCGCGTCGTCGGTCCAGTTGAACCGCCAGCGGCCGGAGACCTCGGTGGCCAGGATGCGGTCGTAGGCCTCCTTCAGGGTCGTGTACTTGTCCTTGACGTAGCCCCAGAACTCCGAGTTGGTGGAGTTCATCACCACCAGGTCCTTCAGCCCGGAGATGACCTGCCACTGCTCACCGTCGTAGGTGATCTCGGTCAGGCGGGTCTCCTGACCCTTGCGGACGAAGGAGTGCTGGACCTCGTCGGCGCCGATGAAGCGGGAGTTGGCGTCGGAGGTGGCGATCCGCTCCCAGGCGTACTCCTCGATCCGGATGCGGGCCCGGTGGATCGGCTCCTGGCTGGTGACGAAGTGCCGCGCCAGGTGGATGCCGAACTGCTCGGCCGACTCGATCCCGTACTCCTTCGCGAAGGCGTACACGGTGTTCTTGGTCGTGTCGGTGGGCAGGCAGTGGGCGTTGGAGCCGGAGAGGTGGACCTCTTCCAGATCGCCGGAGAGCGAGACCGAGACGTTCAGGTCCTTGATGTGGTGCGTGTCGCCGTCGCGGGTGATCTTGACGACGCGGTTCTCCGCTTTGCCGTACTGGTTCTGGCCGAGAATCACCGGGCGGGCCGGGCGGGATTGGGCAGTCATGTCGGTGCTAGCTCCCTCGGTATACGGAGTAGCCGAACGGGTTGAGCAGCAGCGGTACGTGATAGTGCTCGCCCGGCGTGACGGCAAAGGTGATCGCCACCTCCGGGAAGAAAGCTCCGCTGTCCCTTACGCGGGGGGCGTCCTGCTGTTCCTCGGCTTGCTGGGTTGCCTTGTGGTGTGCGCGGTGCTGGTGGGAAACGAAGTACTCCTCGACGGCGAAGTCGAGGCGCACATGGGTGGTGCCTTCCGGCAGGGCCGGCAGATCCTTGCAGCGTCCGTCCGCATCCGTCGTGGAAGCGCCGTGGGCGGCCCAGGCGCCGTCGCGGCCGGAGCGCACCGCGAGCGTGAGGGCGACGCCCTCCGCGGGGCGGCCCACGCTGGTGTCCAGGATGTGCGTGGACACCGACGTCCGTGCGGCCGTCTCGCTGCTCATGCTGCGTCTCCTTCTGCGTGCTCGGCGATACGGGTCAGGCGGATGCGGTTGATCTTGCCGAGTTCCGCACGAACGATCTCTCGTTCCTGTTCCGGCGTGTTGTCGATCCGGTTACGGACGGCGTCGCGCAGCTGCTCTCCGGTCCGGCCGGAGGCGCAGATCAGGAAGACGTGCCCGAACTTCTCCTGGTAGGCCAGATTGAGTCCGAGCATCTCCGCCTTGAGCTCTTCGGAGGCGCCGGCCATCCCGCTCTGCTCGCGGCGCGAGGTGGGGTCGCCCGGCTTCGGCCGGCCGATCGGCGGATGCCCGGCCATCGCCTCGGCCAGGTCCGGTGCGCTCAGCTCCGCCATGGCGGCGTCGCTCGCGGCGAACAGGGCATCGGCGGTGGCGTAGGGACGCCGCGCAAGAACCTTGCTTCCCCATGCCCGGCTGGCACACACCCCGTGCAGTACGGCCCTGGCCGCACTGTCGTCGGCGGTGTTGAACGGGGTGAGTCCCGGCGTGGGCTCGGGGGTGTCCCCCGTCGAGCGTGGTGAACTCGAAGACACGGGAAGCCTCCGTGGCCTGGTGCTGGACAGCGTTGCTTGGCTGGAAACAGCTAAGACCCCCGGCAACAACACGTCAACACTTTGTTGAAAACTCGGCGACACACACGCCACCGCCCGGAGATGCGGGACGACGGCTCCGGCGGCGGGAGCGGACCCTTGGCCGCTCCGCCCTCAGTCGGTGCCCTTCGCCGCGTCATCCCTGTTCAGGTAGTTGTAAACGGTGAAGCGGCTGACCCCCAGGGCACCCGCGACCGTCTCCACGCCGTGGCGGACCGAGAAGGCTCCGCGGGACTCCAGTATCCGCACCACCGACTGCTTGGTCTTGCGGTCCAGCTCCGCGAGCGGCATGCCGTGCCGGCGCTGGAGCTCGGCGAGGAGGTGGTCGAGCGAATCCGACAGGTGCGGGAGCCGTACGGCCACCCGGTCCTGCCCCTCCCAGGTCAGCACGACGTCGTCGCCCTGCGCCTGGTCCGGCGCGATCATCTGTCCGCCCATCGCGTCGACCAGTGGCTTGACCGCCTGGACGAACGGGTGGTCGGCGGGCTCCGTCACGTCGCCTCCCCCTCGCCCTGCCCGGCCTCCCGGATCACATTGACCTGCAGGGAGACCCGGGTGGCACCCGCCTGGAGGGACTCGCGCAGCAGGGCGGCCACCGCGCCGAGCACCTGTTCGGCCTCCCCCTCCGCCGTGTTGCCGAACGGGCCGACGTCGACGGCGTCCAGTTCCGCGCCCGTGACGACATCCCGCGCCACCACCGCATGCGCGGGCGCCTCGTCCAGGTCGAACGGCTCCGTCGTGAACTCCACTCTCAATCGCACGCCGCTCAACCTACGCGCGGTAGGGCCCGGCCACCAGAAATTGCTCCGGAGCCCCCTTGACAGCCTGTGAGCCCGCCAGGCAACCTTCCAATACGCAGAAAAATAGTTCCACTATCCGGAAGGGAGTGCCGGGCCTGATGGGTTTCACGGACACGCGCTTCAACGTCAATCTGTCGATCCTGTTCACCGAGCTTCCGTTGCCGGAGCGGCCGGCGGCCGCGCGGGCGGCGGGCTTCACGGCGGTGGAGCTGTGGTGGCCGTGGGTGGACGCGCCGGTGCCCGGGCAGGCGGAGCTGGATGCGCTGCGCACTGCGCTGACGGATGCGGGGACGCGGCTGGTGGGCCTGAACTTCTACGCCGGGCAGCTACCGGGCCCGGACCGCGGAGCCCTGTCGGTCCCGGGCGAGGAGTCGGAGAAGTTCCGGGCGAATGTGCCGGTGGCGGTGGAGTTCGGCCGCTCACTGGGCTGCACGGCCTTCAACGCCCTGTACGGCAATCGGGTCGCGGGCGTTTCCGCGGCGGAGCAGGATGCGCTGGCGCTGGAGAATCTGGCGTTCGCCGCACGGGCGGTCGCGGAGGTGGGCGGGACGGTGCTGATCGAGGCGCTGAACGCGCCGGAGTCGCCCCACTGCCCGATCGTCAGCGCGCCGAAGGCCATCGAGGTGGTGGATGCGGTGAACGCGGCCACCGGGCTGGACAACGCCCGCTTCCTGATGGATCTCTACCACCTGTCGATGAACGGCGAGGACCTGGCCGAGGTCATCGACCGCTACACCGCCAAGACCGCCCACGTGCAGATCGCCGACAACCCCGGCCGCGGCGCCCCCGGCACCGGCGACCTCGACTTCACCGATCTGCTCGGCCGCCTCAAGAAGGCCGGCTACCAGGGCTGGACCGGCCTGGAGTACAAGCCCGGCGACGGACCCAGCGCAGGCGCCTTCGAATGGCTCCCCGCCCCGCTGCGCGCGGCCCGCTCCTGACGACTTCCCGCACTGTGAAAACCGTGAAAGAGGCACCCCGATGAGCAACCTGCCCAAGATCGCGTGGATCGGTCTCGGCATCATGGGCTCCCCCATGGCCGAAAACCTGATCAAGGCCGGCTACCAGGTCACCGGCCACACCCTCGAAGCCGACAAACTCCAGCGCCTCGCGGCAGCGGGCGGCACCGCCGCCGCCTCCCTGGCCGAAGCCGTCACCGACGCCGACGTCATCATCACCATGGTCCCGGCCTCCCCCCAGGTCGAAGCCATCGCCTACGGGCCCGACGGCATCCTGGAAAACGCCCGGCGCGGCGCCCTGCTGATCGACATGTCCTCGATCACCCCCCAGACCTCCATCGACCTGGCCCACGCCGCCGCCGACAAGGGCATCCGCGTGCTGGACGCCCCCGTCTCCGGCGGCGAAGCCGGCGCCGTCGAAGCCGTCCTGTCCATCATGGTCGGCGGCGCGCAAACCGACTTCGACGCCGCCCGCCCCCTGCTCGAAGCCCTCGGCAAAACCCTCGTGCACTGCGGCCCCCACGGCGCCGGCCAGACCGTCAAGGCCGCCAACCAGCTCATCGTCGCCGTCAACATCCAGGCATGCGCCGAAGCCGTCGTCTTCCTCGAAAAGTCCGGCGTCGACCTCACCGCAGCCCTCGACGTCCTGGGCGGCGGCCTGGCCGGCTCCACCGTCCTGGCCCGCAAGAAGGACAACTTCAAAGACCGCGACTTCCGCCCCGGCTTCCGCATCGACCTCCACCACAAGGACATGGGCATCGTCACCGACGCCGCCCGCACCGTCGGCGCCGCCCTGCCCGTCGGCACCCTCGTCGCCTCCCTCGTCGCCTCGCTGCGCGCCCAGGGCGACGGCGGCCTCGACCACTCCGCCCTCCTGCGCGGCGTCGAACGCCTCTCCGGACACCCCGCCGCACACTGAGCCCAGGGTGGCGGCGCGGATGCCGGCCCCGCGTACGAGTGCGCCCAGGGGGCGTTGAGCAGGCCCCCTCCCCGAAGATCTTGAACAGGTCCCCTCCGGCTTCCGGGCGGCGGCTGCGCCGACATCTGTCCTGTCGCGCCCAGGCGTGGCCGCCGCCCGGAATACCCCCGGATACCACCCAGGTTTGTTTCAACAAACTGTTGACGTTTGGTCGGAGCCCTTCTTACGCTCCGACAGCGGAAGCCGACTTCCGCGCTCTCGTACGGAAGGTCACCATGTCGAAGCCCACGCTGACGGCGCGCTTTCTCACTACGGAGGCTGGCGCCCCCGTCGCCGACAACCAGAACTCCGCCACCGCCGGCGCCGGCGGCCCGCTCGTCCTCCAGGACCAGCACCTGCTGGAGAAGCTCGCCCGCTTCAACCGCGAGCGCATCCCGGAGCGTGTCGTGCATGCCCGTGGCTCCGGCGCCTACGGCTACTTCGAGGTGACCGACGACGTCACGGGCTTCACCCGCGCCGACTTCCTCAACACCGTCGGCAAGCGCACCGAGACGTTCATCCGCTTCTCGACCGTCGCGGACAGCCTCGGCGGCCCGGACGCGGCCCGTGACCCGCGTGGCTTCGCCCTGAAGTTCTATACCGCAGAGGGCAATTACGACCTCGTCGGCAACAACACCCCGGTGTTCTTCATCAAGGACCCGATCAAGTTCCCCGACTTCATCCACTCCCAGAAGCGCGACCCCTTCACGGGCAAGCAGGAGCCGGACAACGTCTGGGACTTCTGGGCGCACTCCCCCGAGGCGACCCACCAGGTCACCTGGCTGATGGGCGACCGCGGTATCCCGGCCTCCTACCGCCATATGAACGGCTACGGCTCGCACACCTACCAGTGGACGAACGCCGAGGGCGAGGCCTTCTTCGTCAAGTACCACTTCAAGACGAACCAGGGCATCCGCTGCCTGGACGCCGAGCAGGGCGCCGAGCTGTCCGGCAAGGACCCGAACAGCCACCAGACCGATCTGCTGCAGTCCATCGAGCGGGGCGTCTACCCCTCCTGGACGCTGTATGTGCAGATCATGCCGGCGGCCGAGGCGGCGAACTACCGCTTCAACCCGTTCGACCTGACGAAGGTGTGGCCGCACAGCGACTATCCGCTGCAGCGCGTCGGCCGACTGGTCCTGGACCGCAACCCCGACAATGTCTTCGCCGAGGTCGAGCAGTCGGCCTTCTCGCCGAACAACTTCGTGCCCGGCATCGGCCCGTCCCCGGACAAGATGCTCCAGGGCCGGCTCTTCGCCTACGCCGACGCGCACCGCTACCGTCTGGGCGTCAACCACACCCAGCTGCCGGTGAACGCCCCCAAGGCGACCGAGGCCCACAACTACGGGCGGGACGGCCTGATGGCCGCCAACCGCTACGACCGGCACGCCAAGAACTACGAGCCGAACTCCTACGGCGGCCCGGTGCAGAGCGACGAGGCACTCTCCGCCCCGCTCGCCGTCTCCGGCCACACCGGCACCCACGAGGCCCCGGCGCACACCAAGGACGACGACTTCTTCCAGGCCGGTGAGCTCTACCGCCTGATGTCGCAGGACGAGAAGACCCGTCTGGTCGACAACATCGCCGGCGGCCTCTCCCAGGTCGGCCGCGACGACGTGATCGAGAAGAACCTCGCTCACTTCCACGCCGCCGACCCGGACTACGGCGCGCGCGTCGAGGCCAGGGTCCGTGAACTGCGCGAGGACTGACGGGAGGTCGGCATCCTTGCGCATCCGTAACGGCCGGCCCGTTTGAGGGGTGGCCGGCCGGTACGGAGAGGGAGCGCGAGCTCCGCGGTACCCGGGGAGAGCCAGTGCGGTGGCCGTGCCCGCCCGACAGGAAGGGCGGGCCTCTCCCCCACCGCGGAGCCCGCCGCCTCCCTCCCGGCCCCCACAGACTCCGTCCGGCGGCGCGATGTCCTGTCGCGCCCGATTCTCGCGCCGCCGGACGGGAACCACAGCGGGCCCGGAATCCGTACGGTCACGGATTCCGGGCCCTGAGTGTGCCTGCCCCGACTGCCCCCGCGTGCGTGGCGCCCGCCCTGCCGGACGGCCCCTGCGCGCCGCGGTGCGCTCCCCCCCGTGCGCCGTGGCTCCCCCGCGGTTCTCCCCCACCTGCGGCTCTCCTCGCAAATCGCCCCCCCTGCGCCCGATTTTGGAGAGACCATGGGAGCAGCAGCAGATCCGACCTGTCTGCCGCCCGACCTGCCAGGAGCCGACCATGGCCGACAGCGTGCCGGTGCGGTGCCCCACGTGCCGCCGCGAGAACGCCTTCACCCCGCCCACCTTCCCGTGCGCGTGCGGTGCCCCGCTGACCCTGCCCGTGCTGCGCGGCGGGGTGCCCGTCGAGATACTCCACCGCACCTGGCAGGCCTCCTGGGTGGAGGTGCGCTGCGAGGTCTGCGGACGGCAGGACGAGTGGCCGGCGCCGGAGTCCGGCTGCGCCTGCGGCACCGTCGTACGGGTCCCCGTCGCACCCGCACCGGTCCAACCACCCCCCAATTTCCCGTCGTTCGGCCCGCCCGCACCGAGGCGCGCACCGGCCCCCGCCCCCGAGACTCCGCGCCCCGCCCTGCGGCCCGCCTTCCGCCCGGTCACGATTCGTACGGCCCGCGACTGTGTCACCGCCGCCGAGCAGTATCTGAAGTGGCTGGGCTACGCCGATGCCGCCCGGACCCAGGAGCGCACCGCCTCCGGCGTGGACCTCCGCGGTACGGGTGTGGTCGCCCAGGTCGACCCCACCACCCGCGCCACCCAGCTGCGCGAGATCGAATGCGTCTGGCTCAACGGCCTGAACGCCTCGGCCATCGCGGTCTTCTTCTCGCTCGCCGGTTATGCCCACGACGCCCGCTCCCGCGCCGACGACCTGCACATCCCGCTGTTCGTCATGGACCTCACGGGCACCCCGCAACCGGTCAACGACCCGGCCGACGAACTGATCAAGTATGGCGCGACGGGCCGGTGATGCTGCCGCCCCGCGCCGCCGGGCGACGGACGACCGACGGTTGCGCTGCCGGGCGGCCCAGGGCCGAGGGCCGGGCGACTGAGGGCCGGCCGCCGGTCGACCGACCTGGCGGCGAGCCGACCACGGAAATCCGCTCGCCTCCCCCGCCCGCACCGGCGACACTGACACCGTGCTCATCCATATCCCCTCCCTCCCCGAGCTGCCCACCCTGCGCAGCATCGAGCGCGCGGCCGGTTCGGCATTCCGCGGACTCGGCATGGCGACGATCGCGGACGCCGAACCACCATCCCTTGCCCGGCTGACGGCGTTTCAGCGCGCCGGACGGGCACTGGCGGCGTACGAGGAAGAAGCGGGCGGGGCGGCAGCCACCGACGGCACCGGAGGGCCACTCGGCTTTTTGCTCTGGGAACCGGTCGACGGCTGCACCCACATCGAGCAGGTATCGGTCCACCCGCAGCACGCCCACCGCCGCATCGGCCGGGCACTGATCGACCGGGCGGAACGGGAAGGCGGCCCGGCCCCGCTCCCGCTCACCCTGACCACCTTCGCCGAGGTGCCCTGGAACGCGCCGTACTACGCCCGCATCGGATTCCGGACCCTCACCGATGCCGAACTCACACCGGGCCTGCGGGCCATCCGCGCCCACGAGGCGACGCTGGGACTCGACCGCTGGCCGCGGGTGTGCATGAGGCGGGAGGCCGGCGGCGCGGGCAGCGGGACGTGAACCGGTATGCCGCGGCTCGCCTGCACAATGACGGAATGATCGACGCGAATGCCCTGCGGGCCCTCTGTCTGGACTTCCAAGGCGCGGTCGAGGAGTTCCCCTTTCCGCGGCACCCGGACGTGTCCACCTTCAAGGTCGGCGGAAAGATCTTCGCGCTCACGGCGCTGCCGGATGCGCCGCTCACCGTGAGCCTCAAATGTGAGCCCGAGCTGGCGGAGCGGCTGCGTGCGGCACACCCCGAGGTGGTGCCCGGCTATCACCTCAACAAGCGCCACTGGAACACCGTTTCCCTGGACGGCACCCTCCCCGACCGGCTCGTCCTCGACATGATCGAGGACTCCTATGACCTCGTGGTCGCTTCGCTTCCCCGCGCGCAGCGTCTGTTGCTCGACTGGCCGGGTGAGCGGCGGGCCTGAACAGCCGTCCGGGCGCGTCGTCTCGTGTGGCGGGACGGGCGTGCCCTGCGGGCAGCGGCGTCAGCTCTGGGCGGTGGGCCGGACGACGATCTCGTTCACATCGACGGTGGCCGGCTGCTCGATCGCGAAGGCGATGGCCCGGGCAATCGCCTCGGGCGGGATGGCGATCCGGTCATTGGACTCCTTGATCCGGGCCCTGACCTCCGGATTCGTTGATGCCTCGGCGAAGTCGGTGGCCACATGTCCGGGCGAGACGGTGGTCACCCGCAGGGAGTCGCCGGCTTCTTGGCGCAGGCCTTCGCACAGCGCGCGGACCGCGAGCTTCGTGGCGGCGTAGACCGCCATGGCCGGCACGACGCGAAAGGCGGCCGTGGAGGCCGTGGTGATGAAGTGGCCGGCGCCTTGCGCCCGGAAGACCGGTAGCGCGGCGCCGATTCCGTGCAGCACGCCCTTGATGTTGACGTCGACCATCCGGTCCCACTCGTCGACCTTCAGATCATCGAGTGGCGAGATGGTGCCGAGCCCGGCGTTGCCGACCAGCACGTCGAGCCGGCCGAATCGCTCACGGGCCAGTGCGACCAGGGCGTGCAGGTCGTCGCGCCGGGTCACATCCGTACGGATCTGCACCGCCGCACCACCGGCCTTTTCGATCCGGGCCACCAGATCCGCCAGGCGCTCGCTCCGGCGTGCACCCAGGACGAGCCGTGCGCCTCGCTCGGCGAGCAGCAGTGCGGTGGCCTCGCCGATGCCACTGCTGGCCCCCGTGATCGCCACGACCTTGCCGTTGATCCCCGACATGATCGTCCCTCCTTTTCCTAATTTTTCTTGTCGTTCCATCGGTGAGGGCTCCTCCCTCGGCACCAGTCTGCCGAGGCTTTAGCCTGGTATCCAGAGCCGGTTTATTCTGGAACCAGGGATGCCATCCACCATGCCGAAACAGCCGAATCAACGCCGTGAGCTGAGCGCTTTCCTGCGCAGCCGCAGGGAGCGACTCACCCCCGGTCAGGTCGGCCTGCCACCGACCGGCCGGCGCCGGACCCCGGGACTCCGCCGCGAGGAACTCGCCTTGCTCGCCGGGATCAGCGCCACCTGGTACACGTACCTGGAGCAGGGCCGGGACATCCGCGCCTCGGACCAGGTGCTCGACGCCCTCGCCTGCGCGCTGCGGCTCGACCGGCACGAACGCGGACACCTCTTCCGGCTCGCCGGTCACCCGCCCGCCGCCGAGGCCGCGGAGCCCGAGCCGCTCCCTGCCGAGGTGGCGGCCGTCCCGCTCCTGCTGCAGCCCAATCCGGCGTACATCATCGACGGCACCTATGACGTGCTCAGCCACAACCAGGCGGCCGGCGAGCTGTTCGTGCATCTCACGGCGGCGGACCGGCCGGCGAACCTCGCCCGCTGGGTGTTCCTCGAACCCGCGGCCCGGGACGTGCTGGTCGACTGGGAGCCCGAGGCACGCGGCCTGCTCGCCCGGCTGCGGACGCTGGCCGCACACCACCCCGGCGACGCCCGTTTCACCCGGCTGATCGACGAGCTGAAGGCCGGCAGCCCGGAGGTGTCCGCCTGGTGGCCGCGGTACGACGTACAGGCCCGGCGCGGCGGACGGAAACGGCTACGCCGCCCGGGAGGCGCACCGGTCGATTACGCGTACACCGCCTTTCACCTGGCCGAACAGCCGGAACAGACGCTGGTGATCTACTCCGCCCAAGGGGGACCGTCCGAGGGGAACCCACCCAAGGGAGATCGGCCGGCGGAGGGAAATCGGCCGGCCGGGGGGAATCTGCCGACCGGGGCATGACCTGCGGGTAGGCGGAAGCGGGGCGGGTGCCGTGCCGGGTACTCGCCCGTCACGCGCCCTCCCGGCGGGGCACGGCGCGCGTCGCCGTGCCCCGCCGGGCGCCCGGGCGCGGGGGTCACGGCGAGACGCGCCCCAGCTCCTTGGCCAGCCGCTCGCGCAGCTCGATCTTGCGGACCTTGCCGCTGACGGTCATCGGGAAGGCGTCGAGGAGGTGGAGGTGGCGCGGCACCTTGTAGTGGGCGAGGCGGGAGCGGCAGTAGCGGTCCAACTCATCGCGGGTGAGCGGGTCTTCGGGGTCGCGGAGGATGACGCAGGCGGCGATCTCCTCGCCGTACTTCTCGTCGGGGACACCGACGACCTGGACATCGGCGATCTTGGGGTGGGAGTAGAGGAACTCCTCGATCTCGCGCGGGTAGACGTTCTCACCGCCCCTGATGATCATGTCCTTGATGCGGCCGACGATCCGGACATAGCCGTCGTCGTTCATCACCGCGAGATCGCCGGTGTGCATCCACCGGTCGGCGTCGATGACCTCGGCGGTGCGCTCGGGGTCCTCCCAGTACCCGAGCATCACGCTGTAGCCGCGGGTACACAGTTCGCCGGGGGCGCCGCGGGGCACGGTCACCCCGCTCGCCGGGTCGACGACCTTCACCTCGATGTGCGGCAGCACCCGGCCGACGGTCGCGGTGCGGTGGGCGAGGTCGTCGTCACGGCGGGTCTGGGTGGAGACCGGGGAGGTCTCGGTCATGCCGTAGCAGATGGAGACCTCGGTCATGTTCATCTCGGCGACCACCCGCTTCATCACCTCCTCGGGGCACGGCGAGCCCGCCATGATGCCCGTACGGAGGGAGGTGAGGTCGTAGGTGGCGAAGTCGGGGTGGTCGAGCTCGGCGATGAACATGGTGGGGACGCCGTAGAGGGAGGTGCAGCGCTCGTCCTGGACGGCCCTCAGGGTGGTGGCGGCGTCGAAGGCGGGGCCCGGGATGACGATGCAGGCGCCGTGCGAGGTGGCGCCGAGGTTGCCCATGACCATGCCGAAGCAGTGGTAGAAGGGCACCGGCAGACACACCCGGTCGTGCTCGGTGTAGGCGACGGTCTCGCCGACCCAGTAGCCGTTGTTGAGGATGTTGTGGTGGGAGAGGGTGGCGCCCTTGGGGAAGCCGGTGGTACCCGAGGTGTACTGGATGTTGACCGGGTCGTCGGCGGCGAGGGTCTGCTCGCACTCGGCGAGCCGGGTGTGCCCGACGGTGGCGCCTGCCGCCGGCAGCCCGTCCCAGCTGGGGTCGCCGATGTAGACCACTTCGCGCAGCGCCGGGCTCTCGGCGCGCACCTGCTCGATCATCCGGCGGTAGTCGCTGGTCTTGTGGTGCGTCGCGGAGACCAGGAGGGAGATGCCGGCCTGTCGCAGCACATACGCCAACTCGTGGACGCGGTAGGCGGGGTTGACATTGACGAGGATGGCGCCGATCCGCGCGGTGGCGTACTGGACGAGGACCCATTCGGCGCAGTTGGGCGCCCAGATGCCGACCCGGTCGCCCTTGCCGACGCCCTTGGCCAGCAGGCCGAGCGCCACTTCGTCGACCGCGCGACCCAGTTCGGTGTAGGTCCAGCGGCGGCCGCTCGCCACCTCGACCAGCGCCTCGCGGTCGCCGAACCGGGCGATGGTGCGGGCCAGATCGGTCCCGATGGTGTGCCCGAGCAGCGGCTGCTCGGCGCCCCCGCAGGCGTACGACAGTTCGTGGTGCGGCTCGCTCATCGGTGGTTCTCCTCGCGGTACTCGGCGCTGCCGTCGCCCTGCGCGGTGCGCTCCCGCAGCTCGATACGGCGGATCTTGCCGGAGACGGTCTTGGGCAGTTCGGCGAACTCCAGCCGCCGAATGCGCTTGTAGGGGGCCAGTATGTCGCGGGAGTGCGCGAAGATCGCCTTCGCGGTCTCCGGGCCGGGCGACTACCCGGCCGCCAGCACGACATACGCCTTGGGCACGGCCGGCCGCAGCGGATCGGGGGCCGGCACCACGGCGGCCTCGGCGATCGCCTCGTGCTCCAGCAGTGCGCTCTCCAGCTCGAAGGGGGAGATCTTGTAGTCGGAGGGCTTGCACAGACCGCCAGTTCTGGGGGACAGCTCTCGACTTTGCATGGGCCGGGGGCCACCCCTCCCTCGAATCTCAAGCGGCGGACGTGTCACTCCGTCGTCAGGGAGCGACTCCCCCTGCATGTCAGTCGGTGTGTCCATGAGCTGCCCCCAGAAGCCCGTCTTCATCCATCACTGCCACACGCCGGCAAAATTGCCGGGTGGAGAGGACAAGCTACTCCAGGGGCAATCGGTACGCGTCTTGTGGAGGATGGCATTCAGAGTGCCCCGAAGGTCCTTGGCGCGCCTCCCCGTACGTCCCGTGAAGCTCGGCTCAACCTTCGCCCGAGCGTCGTCCGCCAGCAGGGGAAACGCGGCGCGCACGCCGGTGGAACCACACACTCGCGCAGTCATCGCATCGGGTCTTCCTCGGGATGGAAGCGCCCTTGCGGTGCGGACATTCTGATGGCGGATCTTCATTGTCCGGGAATACGGTTCACCTGGCCGGGCGGATATACACCCGGCAGTTCCGGACGGACGCAGTGGCGCTGTGGAATACCCCGGCGGGACAGCGGACGCTAAAGGACATGGCCGCTGACCTGGGAATCACCCGCGAGAAGGCGAAGCGGGTGACGACCGCCACCGTGTATCACCTCCTGGCGCATCAGCATCTTGAGCATGGCCCCCGATGATGCATGCGAAAGCAGTTGTGCGTGGCGGTCGGAAGCTCCAAGCGGACGCAGGCAGTGGACTCCTGCGCTTCTGCTGAGGCGCGGCGGGGCGGGGCGGGCGCGCAGAGGACGCGCGATCGGTTGATCTCGGTCCCGTGCACGCCCGCCCGGGCCGGGGCATTACTCCTGCATCTCGCCATCCCCATGGGGGCGGCGGGAGCTCAGTGCAAGTCGAGTGCGGTGCGGAGGGTGGTGAAGAGCTCGGTCTGGTCCGTGGCGCCGAGCACCCGGTGGGCCTGGGGACCCTCGGCCGCGATGCGGACCTGTACGCCGCTGTGCTCCTGGCCCTCCTCACCCGCGTGCGTGGCGTAGCTGACCTTCATCAGGGCCCCCTCGTCCGTCACGAGCGTCGCGGACAGACCTGCAGGTCTGGCGGCCATCGGCACGATCTGACTGCTGTGCCCGTGGTCGGCGGTGGTGATCACCAGGGTGTCGGGGTGCTGTGTGGCGTACTCCCTGGCGGTCTTGACGGCTCGGTCGAAGGCGGCGGTCTCGCCGATCTGGCCGCAGGGGTCCGCGTCATGGTTCTGCTTGTCGATGGAGGCACCCTCAACCTGGAGGAAGAAGCCCTTGCCCTGTCCCTTCTGCCGCGCCCCGACTTCGAGGAGGCCGATCGCCTTGCGCGTCTGGGCCTCCAAGCTCGGGGTGCGCCCGGAGCGCTCGGGGTTGGCAGTCACGCAGCGCTGTGGCGCCGTGCCGCCGGCCGCGGCGGGTCTGCCGGTCCATTCGACCGGTACAGCCTCCGGCGCGAACAGCCCGAGCACCGGCTGTCCGGGGCGTGCGGCGTCCAGGCCCCTGGCGTTCGTCACCACCTGATAGCCGCGCTGACGGGCGCGGTGCAGCACAGTGGCGCCCCGCTCGGGGCCCTCCGTGATGGTCTGGTCGAAGCGCCGCTTGCCGCCGCCGAGGAGGACGTCGATTTGGTGCGCGACAGTCTGCTCCGCAATGGATCCGGGGCCGCCCTCGGCCCGGGCGTCCGCTGGGCACAGCGCCATGTCGGCAGGGCCCTGACAGCTGCGGTCGGTGACATGCGCGGCGATGGCTGCGGGGGTGGCGTCGGTGAGCTCGGCGGTCGTGACGCTGCCGGTGGCGAGCCCGCCGTGCTGGGCGAGCTCCAAGATGGTCGGGACGGCGCGGTCGGTGTCCGGGGTCTTGGATATCCGGTCGTTGAGTGTCTTGTGGCCGGTGGCCCAGGCGGTGGCGCTCGCCGCGGAGTCGGTGACGTAGTTCGGCTCTCCGTCCGTGTCGACGGAGTAGGTGGTGTACGTCCCGGTCATCGGGAAGCGGTCCATGTGGAGCCTGCCTCCCGCGCCCACCGTGTAGTTGCGGGCGAGGGTGATCTCGGAGTCCCCCATGCCGTCGCCGATCAGCAGGATCACGTTGCGCGCCGTGGCCGTGGAGTCGGCTGCGGAGACCGCTGCCCGGGCGCCCTGACCGGTTCCGGTTGGTGTCGCTGCGGGGATGGCCACGATCCCTGCGACGAGCAGTGCGGCGGCGCCGAGGAGCCCTCGGCCGTAAGGGGCGCTCCCCGCTACCATATATTTCACGACGTTAAACCTCCATTGACCTGATACCTATGAATGAATTCACAGGACATACCCGAGAGTCGAAATTCAACGGAAAAGTAATCGCAAATACATTACACATGCAACAGTTGTCAAGCATCTACATCGGCCACATGGGGACCTGCGCTTATGGGGTCTGGCTCGCGGCATATGCAATACCCTGACCTGCGCAGTTGCCTCACCAAAAGCTCCACGATGAGGGGCGGGACAGGTTCACAGTTGAGAATCCCTGCCGATTCTCAGTCAACTAAACTCACAGTAAAGCAGCTTTCGACTTTTGGATCTAGAATTACTGACGTTTCCAGGGGGCGTTGCTGGAACACCGAAATGACACAAGGGGGAGATGTGGGACAGATCTGGGTCAGCGAAGCCGCATCGCGTTGGCTGTACGAGTCGGCTGAGGAGGAACCGGGCACCCGAGTCCGGATTCTGTTGGCAGAGGACAGGGATGTGTACCGGAACGGGCTGCTCGTCCTGCTCTCGCAGATCGCCGACGCCGACGTGGTAGGGACGGCGGTCGACCGCGAGGAGCTGGCGCATCAGTCGGCCCTGCTGGCGCCGGACGTCCTGGTCGCCGGAGCCTCCTTAGTGGTCCCCGACGGCGTCGCGGCGGTCTGCCGGCTACCCAGCGGGGTATCCAGCGGCACCGTCATGGTGGCCGAAAGCGACACCGACGAACTGCTGCGCGCGGCGCTCGCGGCCGGAGTCCGCAGCTATCTTCCGCTCAGCGCCCCGCGCGAGGACTTCGGGGCCGCGATCCGGGCCGTCGCGGCGGGCGGCGCCTTCCTGCCGACCGATGTCACCCGCCGTCTCGTCGGAAACTTCCATCTGGTCCCCCGCCAGGCGGACGAGCCGATGGAACTCCGGCTGCTCAGCGAGCGCGAGCGGCAGGTGCTTCTCCTCATCGGCGGCGGCCGCACCAACCGGGAGATCGCCCGTAACCTCCAGCTCAGCGAGGCGACGGTGAAGAGCCATGTCTCACGCATCCTGGCCAAGCTGAAGCTGCGTGACCGGGTGCATGTCGCCCAACTGGTGTGGCGGCTCGGCCTCGACGCCCCGCGCCCCCTCCAGCAGCCCTGAGCGACTCCCCGGGACCCGTATACCCATGTCACAGCCGCGCCTGTCACTGCCATACCTCTCACTGCCTCGCTTTGTAGCTCTCCAGCAACTCCGTGTACACCCGCCGGTAGGTGATGCTGAACTTGTCTGCCGGGGTGTGCACTTGGGAGTACAGATCCAAGGGCGCTTCGACAGGCCGCTGGTTCTCCACGATCGGATGGTCCTCCTCGAAGACTTGCCGCTCATAAGCGAGCACATCGGCCAGCTCCGCCCCCTGCGCGGTGGACACCGCGTCCGTACCGGCCAGCCAGAACTGCCGTACGCGCAGCCCGTCCGCCGAGACCGGAGTGGTCACCTGCGCGACCAGTCGGCGCCCGCCGGACGGCGAGGAGACGCAGATCGACGCGAACACAGGAAGGGTGATGCGGTAGTCCAGATGATGGCTGAATTCCTCGGGAATCCCCTCGGCGCCCAGCGAGGAGGACCAGCCGAGCCGCCAGCCGTCCCGCACGATGCGATAGGACTCCACCACCTGGTCCACGTCGCCCATCGTCTCCGCGTGCACAAAGGGGAAATGGGCCTTGTCCCGGAAGTTCTCCGTCAGCTGCCGCATACCGCAGTTCAGGGTGTACGGCTCGCCTGCGCCGAGCTGCCATGCCTCGTCGACATACTCGGGCAGCCGCGGCAAGGGCAGAAAGGGGTCCTCGAGGCAGCTCCACACCAGGCCGTAGGAGATCTCGGCGGCATAGGTACGCAGCGCCGCATGCGGCCTGCCCCGCCCCGGCGGCAACGAGGGAATGCGCGTGCACCGCCCGTTCCCTGCCTCGAACAGCCAGCCGTGGTAGGGGCATTCCAGGGCGCCCTCGCGCAGCTGTCCCAGCCGCAGCGCCACGCCCCGGTGCGGGCAGAAGCCTTCCGCAACCGTGACGGAACGCTCGTCTCCGTACACCACGAGTTCCTCGCCGAGAATGCTGCCGCTCGCGACGCCGTTCTCGATGTCGGCGACCCGGGCGACCGGGAACCACATGTGCCGCAGTGTCTCGTATTCAACCGGATCCATCGTCATACCCCTGCTTCAGATGATTCAGCACGTCACTGCACATCAGATGAGAGCTTGCGAAAGCCTGAGAAGTGGAGAGTTCACTCACCATGGGAACCATTGAGACGCACCGCGATCTGCTGAGCCGACTGCTGCCCGACGACAAGGCGGACGAACTCACCGTCCATCAGGGACAGTTCCACCATGTGGTGATCGGCTCGGACCGGGTGGTGTGCTTCGCCCGCACCGAGGCGGCCGCGGCGCGGCTGCCCGAGCGGGCGGCCGCGCTGCGCGCCCTCGCCGGCCTCGACCTCGGCTTCAACACCCCGCGGCCGCTCGGCGAGGGCGGCGCCCAGGGTACGGACGAACCGCCGTACCTGGTTCTGAGCCGGGTCCCCGGAGCGCCGTTGGAGGACGACGCGCTCGGCAGGCCCGAGGTGGCCGAGGCGGTGGCGACGCAGTACGCCACCCTCCTGTCCGGGCTTGCCGCCGCGGGCAACGACGAGAAGGTGCGCGCCGCGCTGCCGCCGGCTCCCGAGGGGGAGTGGCAGGACTTCGCAGCGGGGGTGCGCGCCGAGCTGTTCCCGCTGATGTCCGACAGCGGGCGGGAGCGCGCCGAGCGCGAGCTCGCCGCGCTCGACGCGCTCCCACGTCTCACCTCCGCTGTGGTTCACGGTGACCTCGGCGGCGAGAACGTCCTGTGGGAGATCTCGGGCGGCGTGCCGCAGCTGAGCGGTGTCGTCGACTGGGACGAAGTCACCGTCGGCGACCCGGCCGAGGACCTGGCCGCCGTCGGGGCCAGCTATGGCGAGGAGCTGCTCGGCCGAGTGCTCGCGCTCGGCGACTGGGACGACGGCGGAGTGGCCGAGCGAATCACCGCGATCCGTGGCACCTTCGCCCTCCAGCAGGCCTTGTACGCGCAGCGCGACGGCGACGCGGAGGAGCTGGCGGACGGTCTCACCGGCTACCGGTAGGCCTGACCCTCCACGAGTTGGGGGCGCTAGGCACATGCCTGGCGCTCCTGCGCCGTAACGTTCATCTCCCACCAGCGCCACCCGCTCTCGGGCAGGGTGGACAGTGGGTCGTAGAAGGGGTAGCGGCGGGTCAGGGCATCAGAGTCGTCGAGTTCGGCCCGGGTGCGGTAGTTCTTCGTCCAGTAGGAGATGCCGCGTTCCCGGTCGTACTCGACGGCCTGGTGCACCCACCTCTTGCCGACGTACGGCACGTCGCAGACGATGCGCGGAGTGGCGTATCCGGGGAGATAGCCCATGATCGCGTGCTGGAGCTCCTGTGCCTGGGCGAGCGAGGTCCGCCAATGCTCGGCGCCGGGCACCATGTCGCACATGTAGAAGTAGTAAGGCAGGATGCCCGCCTCACCTTGGAGCGCGAAGCACAGGTCGAGCAGGGCCGCCGCGCTGTCGTTGACGCCCCTCATCAGCACGCCCTGGTTGCGTACGTCGCGGACACCGGCGTGGAGCAATGCCCGGGTGGCCTCGGCCACCAGCGGCGTTACCGACTGGGTGTGGTTGGCGTGGGTGTGGACGGCCAGGTGGACCCCGCGCCTGGCGGCGACCTCGGCGACGCGCTCCAGGCCCGCCACCACTTTCGGCTGGAGCCAGTGCTGGGGCAGTCCCACCAGGGCCTTGGTGGCCAGCCGGATGTCGCGGACGGTATCGATCTCCAGCAGCCGAATCAGGAACGACTCCAGCTGAGGCCAGGGCACATTGGCCACATCGCCGCCGGAGACCACGACGTCGCGGACGCCCGGGGTGCGGCGCAGATAGTCGAGGATCGCCTCCTGCCGGTCGGCGGGGCGCAGCAGCAGCCGCTGTTTGTCCACACTGGGCGTGGAGCTGCCGACGAGGTCCATCCGGGTGCAGTGGCCGCAGTACTGCGGGCAGGTGGAGACCAGTTCGGCGAGCACCTTCGTGGGGTAGCGGCTGGTCAGTCCCTCGACCACCCACATCTCCGCCTCGTGCAGGGAGTCCCGGGACGACAGCGGGTGGTTGGGCCACCACGGGTCGCGGTCGGAGCGGACCGGGATCATGTAGCGGCGTATCGGATCGGCGTAGAAGGCGTCGCTGTAACTCTCGGAGTCGGCGGCGGTCTCCGGTGCCATGGTGTTGAGCATCTGGGGCGTCACCAACATGGCCATGGTGGCCATGTGCCCTTGGTCCTCCGCCAGATCGTCGTAGAACTTCTCGTCGAGCCCGTTGCCGGCCACCGCCCGTAGCTGTTGGGCATTCTTGACGCAGTGGGCCCGTTGCCACTGGGCGCTGTGCCACTCGTCGGCGGTGACGCCCCGCCAGCCGGGCAGCCTGCGCCAGTCGGGTTCCACCAGCTCCTGACGGCGGTAGTGGTAGGGCTGGGCGAGGGAGGGCGCCTCAGGGTTCGAGGGGGCGCTGGGGTTGGTCACTGGTGCTCTCCTCGGGATCGTGCGAAGCCTCCGATGAACTGGGCCAGCTCGCGCGGGCTCGGGTGATCGAATACGTCGTGGAATGTCAGCTCGGCCGCCAGCTCCCGGTAGACGAGGGAGATCAGCCGGGTCACGGTCAGCGAGTCACCGCCCAGTTCGAAGAGCGAGTCATCGGGGCCACAGGAAGCACCCAGGCTCTCGCCGAAGAACTCGGCGAGACGGGCGGTAAGCGGCTGCCCGGCAGACGTCGTCCCGGCGGATATCTCCTCAGCGGATGTCGCTTCGGCGGATGTCGCTTCGGCGGTGAAGTGGGCCTGTAACGTCGCCCGGTCGACTTTTCCCGTACGCAGCATGGGCAGCGCGGTCAGAGCGATGATCCGGTGCGGCAGCAGGGCTCTCGGCAGCCGCCGAGCGCAGTACTCCGCCACCTCGCGCTCGGTGGCTGGGGCCGTGCCCGAGGGTACGAACACGCCGAAGAGCCTGAGGTGTTCCGGGTCGTTGCCCACGGGGAAAACGGCGGCTGCCGCGACTCCTCGACAGGCCATGATCGCCCGCTCCCCCTCCCCGGGCTCGACCCGCACTCCGCGCAGTTTGAGCTGGCGGTCGACGCGGCCCGCGTGGGCGAACGAGCCATCGCGCAGGGGCCGCACCAGATCGCCGGTGCGGTAGAAGCGCCCGCCACCGTCCTCGCCTGGGGCGGGGCGGAAGGCCGCCGCGGTGAGGGCGGGCCGCTCGGCGTATCCCCAGGCGAGGCTGGGGCCACCGATCCAGAGCTCGGCCGGTTCACCCTGACCGGGTCCCCGGGTGACAAGGGCCTGGCGGATGTGGGGCAGCGGGCGGCCGATGGGCACCGGATCGCTGTCCTGGAGCGCTCGGCCGGCCGGGCCACCGAGTTCCGCCGCGTGGGTGACCATCACGGTCTCGGTCTGCCCGTACGTGTTGAGCAGCCGGACCCGGTCCGGGACGCACTCGGACCAGAGCCGTACGGTACGGGCCTGAGCCGCCTCGCCGCCGATGACGACCAGCCGCAGGTCGGGGAACAACTCCTCGTGCCCGGAAGCCAGATGTTCCACGAGCTCGTTCCACATCGCTGTCGACAGATCGACCACCGTGATGCGGTGCTCGCGCAGGACTGCGAGCAGAGCGGGTATGGAGCGTGCCTCGACCCGTCCGTCGATGACCAGCGCCGCGCCGCTGAGCAGGGCGGGATAGATCTCCTCGCTGCTGGTGTCCCAGATCAGCGAGGTCCAGTGCAGGACCCGGTCGGCTGGGGTGATGCCGAAGAGCGGGACGAGCGACCCGGCAGCGGAGGTGACAGCGCGGTGCGGCACCAGCACGGCCTTGGGGGTGCCGGTGGAGCCGGAGGTGAGCATGACGTACGCGAGATCGTCGGGTGACGGGAACTCGGCGACAGCCCCCGGGGAGTCTGGGGGCGCTGCCGGGATCCCGGCAGGGAAGCCGTCCGGCACCGCGGCGGGGATCAGGGGGATGCCGAGGCCGGGCAACGCGGCGAGCAGCTCGGCCCGGCCCAGGACGGCAGCCGGTGCAGTGAGCTCGACGACGAGGCGCAACCGGTCCTCCGGGTCGGCCGGGTCGACGGGCACATAGGCGGCGCCCGCGCGCAGCACCGCGAGGAGGCTCACCACGCCCTGCCACGTACGGTCGGCGAGCACCATGACCCGCTGCCCCCTGCCGACGCCGTGTTCCCTCAGGACCTCAGCCAGAGATGCCGTGAAGTAATCGAGTTCGCTGTGGCTGATGGTGCGTGCTGGTGTGATGAGCGCGGGGGCACCGGGCGTGCGGCGGGCCATGTCCGCGAGGAGTGCGGGCACGGTGTCCGCGCGGCGGGCGACTGCGGCGTCGGCTGCGGAGAGCGCGGTCATGCGCGGGCGCTCAGCGGACGCATGTCGGTCCAGACCACCGCGATGCGGTCCAGGCACTCCTGGCGTGTGCCCGTGGTCCCCTCGGCCCGCCAGCCGGCCGGGAGCGCCCGGTCCACGGGCCACAGGGAGTACTGTTCCTCGTTGTTCACGACAACCTGGTACGCGGTCTCCACAGCAATCTCGCTCATCGTTCGGGCTCCTCGGGGGAAGAAGTAGGGGTGGGAAGGTCCAGGACCTCCCGCAACAGGGCGAGGTAGTCGTCCGCCATCCGGCGGGCGGTGGCCGCCTCGTACAGATCGGTGCTGTACTCCAGGAAGCCGCGCAGCTCATCGCCGTCCCGGCCGAGTTCCAGTTCCAGGTCGAACTTGCTGCTGCCTACCGGGATGTCCCAGGGCGTGCAGCGCACCCCTTCGAGTGCGAGGGCGTCCTCCTCGAAGTCCTGGAAACTGAACATCACTTGGAAGAGCGGAGTGCGCGACAGATCACGGGGTGGCCGCAGTTCGTCCACCACGTGCTCGAAGGGGACATGGCCGTCCTGGTAGGCGGACAGGGCCCGGCCGCGTACCCTGCGCAGCAGTTCCGCCAGGTCCCAGCTGCCCGACAGGTCCAGGCGCAGCACCACGGTGTTGGTGAACAGCCCGATCAGGGCCTCTTCCTCACGGCCGGCGCGGCCGGAGACGGGGGTGCCGACGCAGAGGTCCCGGCCGCCGCCGCGACGGTGCAGCAGCATCGCGAACACTGTCAGCAGCAACATGTAGGCGGTCACCCGGTGGCGGCCCGCGGCCGCCCGTGCCGCGCGCGTGACCTCGGCGGGGATGAGGACCTCGACGCGGTCCCCACGGGCCGTACGGATCTCGGGCCTGGCCCGATCGGTGGGCAGCCGCAGAGGCTCCGCGCCCGCCAGCAGATCCCGCCAGCGCTCCAGCGCCTGCCGTCCTGCGGTGGAGTCGGCCCGCTCGGCGCGGCTGAGGACGGTGTCGCTGTACTGGAGCGGCAGCGGCGGCAGGGCCTCCTCGGGACGCTGCCCATGAAGCGCGGCCCGGTACAGCGCGGCGAGCTCCTCGCCCAGGACCGCGAGCGACAGCCCATCGCAGCAGATGTGGTGCAGCGAGCAGACCAGCACATGGTCCTGCGGGCCCAACCGGACGAGCAGGGTACGCAGCGGGCCCTCGCCCGCCAGGTCGAACGGGCGCAGGGCGAAGTCGGCCGCCAACTCCGTGGCCCGCGACGGGTCCTCCGAGAGATCCAGCTGCCGCAGCCATGCCGGGCGGTGCCGCAGCACCTTCTGCCGCGGCTCGCCGTCCACCTGGTCGATCCGGGTACGCAGGGTCTCGTGCCGCTTGACCAATGCGTTCAGGGCGCTCTCCAGGGCCGTCGTGTCCAGCGGCCCGCGCAGCCGATGCGCGAACGGCAGGATGTACTCGCTGGAGGGCCCGGTGAGCTGGTCAAGGAACCAGAGGCTGTGCTGGGCGGGGGCGAGCGGCGCCCCCCGCTCGGTACGGATCAGGGCCGCCGCCCTCACGCGGTGGCCACCCATTCCAGAACGGCCATCGCGCCCGAGGACTTCAACTGCGCCTGCATCCAGGCCAACGAGGACTTGCCGTCCAGCACCTCGCCAGAGACCTCCTCGCCCCGGTGGGCCGGCAGGTCGTGCAAGAACACCGCGCCGGGCCAGCGGTCCATCAGAGCGGCGTCGACGTGGAAGGGCCGGAAGGCGTCTCGCCAGTAGGGGCCAGGCTTGCTGCTGCCCGTCGTCTGCCAACGAGAGGTGTAGACGGCGTGTACGTCACCGGACACGCCGTCCGGATCGTTCACTTCGATGACGGAGCCGCCGCGCCGCGCCGCGGTGGCCGCGGTCTCGGCCAGCACGGCCTGCGGCAGCCCGTAGCCGGGTGGTGAGGCGAACACGGCGTGGCAGCCGGGCTGCCGGGAGAGCACCCGGGCGAGCGCGATGGCGGTGCTGTTGCCCTCGCCGACGTACAGCACACGGACGCCGTCGAGACCGCCGAAGTGGTGGATCAGCGTGGCCAGGTCGGCCAGGCCCTGAGTGGGATGCTCTTCCGCGGACATCGCGTTGACTACAGGGAGTTCGCCGCCTCCGGAGAGCTCCCGCAGCTCGTGCATCGGGCCTGCGGTGCGTACGACGAGCAGATCGATCATCCCGGCGAGCATGCGGCCAGTGTCGGCGACGGACTCCCCCGTGTTGGTCTGGAGGTCCGTGGGGCCGAAGGCGATCGGCGCGCCACCCAGCCGGATGGTGCCAGAGGTGAAAGCCGTGCGGGTGCGCGTGGATGTCTTGGTAAAGAGGAGCCCGGTGACCAGCCCGGTCAGCGGGCGGGTGTGAGCGCTTCGGTCGGTGTGGATCTCGATCGTCCTGCAGACGATGCGCTGGATGCTGTCGTCGTCGAGGTCGGCCAAGGTGTACAGGCCGTGGGGGTTGCTCATCGGTCGGCTCCCAGGAGGTCGAGGTGGGTTCCGTGGCCCTCGGCGGCGGCACGGGCGTGCACCCGGGCCAGCAGGCCGACATCGAGGACGGCCATCCCGAACGGGTTGCTGACGACGATCCCGTCGCCGGGGCGCTCGGGTGGCACGGCTCCGGTGAGGACGTCGCCGAGGCTGCCGCGAATGGTGGTGGTCCCGGGCTTTGTGGTCCCGGGGGCCAGCACCCGTCCCTCACCCAGCAGCCGGCCCAGGACGCGGCGCGGATTCTCGCGGATCAGCTCGACATCGTCGACGTACAACGCCTGTGCCCGGTCGAACACCTCGGGCAGCAGATCGTCCAGGGACACATGGGCGACAAATGTGCCGGGCCGCAGGTCGTCCGGCGTGAGGTAGCCGGTGTCGGTGATGGTCAAGGTGATGACGACCGTGCTCGCCGCCGAGGCCTCGGCGGCCTGGCTGTGCGCGGTCACCGTGAAGGGCAGTCCGCTGCGTTCCACCCAGGTGGCGAACGCGGTCGCGCGCTCCGGCAGTAGGTCGTGGACGTGCAGGGCCCCGACGGCGGGGAAGTAGCGGGCCAGCAGTTCGGCGTGGGTGCGGGCCTGGGCGCCGCAGCCAATGAGGGTCACCTCCTCAAATTGCTGCGGGCCGAGGTGGCGCAGGCTCGACATGGTGTACGCGCCGGTGCGCAGCGCGGAGAGGTAGGCAGCCTCGGCCAGGACCGCCGGGCGCGCGGTCTCGGGGTCGAACAGGAAGCTGACACCGCCCGCGCGGTCCATGCCTTGGGCGGGATTGGAGGTGGCGGCGTTGATCAGCTTCATGCCGTACGCCGTCGGGGCGGCCGGATCGGCGTCGCGGACCGATCCGAGCATCGCGATGGAACGGCAGTATGCCCCTTGAGAGTTGGTCCACGACGTATAGCCCTCGGCCGGCAGTTCAGTGCGCCCGACGGCATGGGCGCGCAAAACGTCCTCGACCGCCGCCACTGGGTCGATACCTGCGACGCAGGTGCGCACCGCCGCTCGGTCCAGGAACAGGAGTTGTTCCGTCGTGGTCGAAGACGCGGGCACGGTATGAGTGGTCATGTCGGTGCTGGTCCTCTCCGTTACGTGCGGATCGCTTGCTCGTGGGGCTCAGATGTCCGTGCGCAGATGACCCGCGATCAGATGCAGCAGTGCCTCGTCCGCGCCGCCCGCCAGTGCATACGCCCGGGCGTCGCGGTAGGCCCGCTCGATCGGACCACCGTCCAAGTAGCCTTGGGCGCCGTGTAGTTGCAGTCGCAGATCGGCGGCCTCCCGCTCCAGCCGGCTGGCGCGCAGCTTGGCGATGCTTGCCTGCCGCAGGGCTGGAGCCCCCTCGTCGAGCAGCTGGAAGACCGCGCTGGTGTACTGCTCGACCAGCGCCAGCTCGGCGTCGAGTTCGGCCAGTTTGAAGGCGATCGCCTGGTGGTCCACCAAGGGCTTGCCGAGCACGGCGCGACCTCGCGCGTGGTCGGTTGCCTCCTGCAGGGCCGTCTCGGTCCGTGCCGTGGCGACCGCGGCGAGAAAAGCGCGCTCACGGGTGAAGACCCGGGTCAGCGCCTGGTACCCGGAGCCGGGCTTGCCCAGCAGGTTCTCCTCGGGCACCAGCACCTCGGTGAAGGCCAGCCTGCCGTGGTCACAGGCCCGGTTGCCGAGTTTTCCGGTGTGCCGCTCCTGGTGCACCCCCGGGAGCCCGGTGGGGACCAGCAGCAGGGTCAGCGAGTCGAGCCCGGTCGACCCCAAGTCTCCGTCCACCTCGATGAGGTGGCAGAGCACGACGGCGAAGTCGGCCACGGAACCATTGGTGATGAAGGCCTTGGCGCCGTTCAGCCGGATACCCTCCGAGGTCTTGACGGCCGTCGTCCGCAGGGTGGCCAGGTCCGAGCCGCCGCCCGGCTCAGTGGCGGCCAGGGCTGCGACCAGCTCGCCGCGTAGCGCAGGCCGGAGGAACGCCCTACGGACCTGCTCGCCTCCCGCCTCGGCGAGCAGCGGCAGCACGATGTCGGTGTGCACCGACAGGCTCATGGCCGGGGAGCCCGCCGGGAGCCGGCCCAGCTCCTGTGCCCAGACGTAGGAATAGCCCAGATCGAGGCCTAGGCCGCCGTCGTCGACCGGCAGGGTCAGCCCGAGCAAGCCCTCCTCGCCGAGAGCGCGGTAGAGGTCGTGCGTGGGCATCTGCCCCATGCGCTCCCAGTCGTCCAGCTCGGGCAGGCAGACGCGGTCGAGCACGGCGCGCACCGAGTCGCGGAAGAGTTCGTGGTGCCGGTTCAGTCTCATGACACACCTCCGGTCACGGCGCGGGTGACGTTGTCGAGGGCGAGCAGATACTGCTCGGCCCATGCCCGCACGGTCGGGCGGCGGAAGAGAGAAGGGCGGTAGGTGACGGTGAGGCTCTGCCCCTCGGCCCCGCTGCCGCCGCCGGTCAGGCTGAACGCGAGGTCCAGCTTGCTCTGGCGCTCGGCGGGGTCGTGCTCCACCCACTGGAAGCCGAGAGCGGGGCCGGGCCCCGGTGACTCGGCGAAGTCCTGGACGGCCAGTGACACCCTGGCGAGCGGCATCCGGGTGCCGTCGCGGGGCAGTCCGAGCCTGCTGACGAGCTGGTCGAAGGGGTAGGTCTGGCAGTCCAGCACCTCGGCTACCTCCTCCCGGGCCCGGGCGACCAGGGTGCGGACGTCGCGGACCCCGGCCAGCCGGAGCCTGACGAGCGCCGTGTTGACGAAGAGACCGACCGTCCCCTCGTCCTCCGGGCGCACCCGTCCGGCCACCGGCACGGCGACCACCAGGTCGTCGGCGCCGCTGATCCGTCGCAGCAGGACAGCGAGGGCGGCCAGTGCCACGGTCAGCCGGGTGTGACCGCCCTCGCCGCCCGCCCGGGCCAGCGCGGCACCCAGTCCTGCGGTCAGCGGCACCGAGACGTCGTCGCCATCGGCGTGCTCGTCGACCGGTACGGGGTCGGCGGGCAGCGGCAGCGTCTCCGGCCGGTCCCTGAAACGGCGGGTGACCCGGTCGGCGAGCGCGGGCCAGCGTGCCGACTCCGTCTCGCGCTCCCAGTGGACATGGTCGGCGAAGCGGTACTGAGAGGGGCCGGGGCCCGGCTCACCCGCCGCGACCCGGCGGTAGGCGTCGAGGAAGTCCTCCAGGAGGATCGCCAGGCTCCAGCCGTCGCAGATGATGTGATGCACGATCAGTTCAAGCCGGTAGCGCGACGGGGCAGTGCGCAGCAGCGCGACGCGGGACAGTGGTCCGCTGCGCAGCGAGAGCGGGGTGCGGTGCAGCAGATGAATCCGCTCCTCGACGACCCGGGTGCGCACGGCTTCGGGGAAGCGGACGGTGTCCAGGAAGGTGAATTCGGTCAGCGGCTCACTCTCGACGACCTGGAAAGGCTCCTCGCTCCCTTCCGCGGGCGGCTCGAACCGGGTGCGCAGCGCCTCGTGCCGTTCGGCCACCCGGTGCCATGCGGTGCGGGCCACGATCGGGTCGTAGTCGCCCGTCACCTCGAAGGACACGGTGACGAGATGGTCCAGCCGGTCCGGGTCGACATCGTGCAGCAGCCAGACGCGGCGCTGCGCGGCGGAGAGCGGATAGCGAGGGGTGCGGGTGGTGTCGACGGTATCGGTGGCGGCACGGATGCCCGGGGCGGCGGGCTCGGGCGCCATAGCCGCTAAATGATCGGCGAGCGCCTGTGCCGTGGGATGGTCGAGCACGGCGGTCGCGGGGATACGGTGGCCCAGCGCACGGCTCAGCCGTCCCGCGACCCGCACCGCGAGCAGCGAATTCCCGCCGAGGGCAAAGAAGTTGGCGTGTGGGTCGATCCGCAGCTGGTCCAGCACGTCCCGCAGGCTCGTGATGACAATGTCCAGCAGGGCGGTCGCGTCGCTGGACCCAGCCACGACCGACTGCGGCCTGCTCTCCGGGATCGCGGTCATTGGAGCTCTCCTCGCATCGCGTCACTCAAGTCCTGGCCCAGCTCGGTGAGGAGCCGCTCGCGTTGCTCCCTGAGGTAGAAGTGGCCGCCGGGATACACGCGTCGGGTACTGCCGCAACGGGTCAGCGCGGCCCAGCCCGCGTGGGTACAGGCCGAGACGGTGGGGTCCTCCTCCCCTGCGAGCACCACGAAGGGCGTGGCCAGCGGGGCTTGCCCGGCCCGGTCCGCGTACGACCGATAGGTGTCGTGCAGCCGAAGGTCGGCATCCAGCGGCCGGAGCACCATCTCGCGCCACTCCGGGTCGTCGAGCAGCGCGTCCGTGCCGTCGCGGTTGAGTCGTCGTACGTAGTCGAGCAGCTCCCGCGTCGTGCGCGGCGTCCTGACCTCGACCGGCATCTCCTGTGGCGCTTGGTGCGCGGAGGCGACGAAGAGCATGGGCGCGGGCTGCCCGCGCCGCTTCAGCTCGCGCAGCAGTTCATAGCCCGTCAGCGCGCCCATGCTGTGGCCGAACACCGCCAGCGGGCGGTGCGACAGGAGGGCGAGGGAGTCGGCGATCGCGGACACCAGCGCCGTCCAGTCGGTGACCGGCTCCTCATCGAAGCGGTCCTCGCGGCCCGGGAGGCGTACGGTCACGGGCTCGAAGCCGCCCAGTGGGTAATGTTCCCAGCCCGCGTAGCTCAGGGCGCCGCCGCCCGCGTAGGGCAGGCAGAGCAGCACGGGTCCGGTCCCCTCACGCCAGCGGCCCGCGCAAGGGCGTAGCCACCGGGTGTCGGTCAGCTCGCTCATGCCGCGCCACCGCCGGCCGCCTCAGCGCCCGCCACATCGGCCAGGGCGGTCTGCCACAGGGGCGCGAGTTCCTTGAGAGCCGCTTCCGGCAGGTCCCAGCCCATGAGCCGCAGCGTCGGCTTGGCGGAGCCCGCCACGACCGTGAACTGGACGGTCCCCGACAGCGCCGGGTCCGCTGCGGTGGGGCTGTCGTGCTCGGTCAGCCGCCCGCCGGTGCCCGGCACCGCGGTGCCGAGGCCGGTGGTCTCTGCCCCCGACTCCACCGCGATCAGAAACGAGCTGGTGAGCGGCTCGCGCGGACCGGGCCAGCGGCCCGCGAGCCCCGGGCAGTGCAGCAGCAGCGCCGCCGACCAGTGGGCATGGGGCGCCGCGTGCTCGGCCCATGCGGCGGCGGCCGAGCGGAGGGCCCCGTCTGCTTCGCCGTCGCGGCCGCCGTCGGGGGTGACCAGCAGCGGGAGCACGTCCGAGAGATTGGCGACCGCGTCACTGGCGCCGGCCTGCCGGGGCAGGCTCAGCGGTACGGCCGCCAGTCCCAGCCAGCGGTGCACGGCCAGCGCGGCCGCCGCGACCAGCCGCGGCTCCCACCCCTCTGTCGCGCCGCCGATGAACGACGCGGGGAACTCGCCCGCCTCCACCTCGGTCACGGTGCCATCCGGGGTGAGCCGTGGGGCGAGGCGTCGCTGCGCCTCCCGCTCGGCCTCCATGAAGGCGTTCAGATGCGGCACCGGGCGCATGGTGCGGGCCCTATCGGACAGCTCCGCCAGTTGCTCGGCGAGCGGCACCAGCGGCATGGGCGGCGCGCCGAGCTCCAGCGCGGCGGCGAGCTCCTCGGTGATGCGGCGCAGCGCCTTGCCGTCCACGAGCAGATGTCGCACGGCCAGCAGCAGCCTTGCCTCCGTGGGCAGCCGCAGCAGCGCGGCGGTGACCGGCAGCCCGCGGCGCAGCCCGGTGCGGGTAGCGAGTAGGGGACGCACCCGGTCGACCAGGGAGAGGCTGTCTCCGTCCAGGACGGGCAGGTCGAAGTGGGCGACGCGCAAAGCGCGCAGCCGCAGCCGTGCCTGACCGGTGTCGAGCCTGGCCCTGAGCATCGGATGGCGTCCGATGACCTCAGCGAGCGCGCCGCGCACGGCTTCCGGGTCGATGTCCCTGGGCAGCCCGAGGGTGAGCACCGCGTGGTCGCCGGTGTCCTCGGTGTCCCCGCCGAGCAGGGCGAGCGAGGTGGCCGGGGGCAGATCGAGCGGGCGGCCCGTGTTGTCTGCCAGCTCATGACGGGGCTCGGGCAGCGGCGGGGTGTCACTGTCGCCGTGGTCCGCGGTGGGCTCCGGACCGGCTGGCGCCGGGAGCTCACCTGCGGTGGCCCGCTCGGCGAGGGCCCGGACCGTGCGGGCCTGAAGGAGGTCCGCGGCCCGTATCGTCACACCCTTCTCGCGAAGCAGCGCGACCACGCGGAAGGCGAGCAGAGAGGACCCTCCGCACACGAAGAAGAAGTCGTCGTCGGCGCCGACCCGGGGGACTCCGAGCGCTTCCGCCCAGGCGGCCGCGATCGCCGACTCCACGGGCCCCTGAGGCTCCGTGCCGCCCGCTTCTCCGCCTTTGTGTCGCTCGGCGATCAGGGCGAGCAGCGCATCTTTGTCCACCTTGCCGTTGGCGGTCAGCGGGATGGTCGCGACGGGCGCAATGACATGCGGGACCATGTACTCGGGGAGCCGCTCGGTTAGTTCGGTGCGTATCCGCTTCTCGGACAGGCCGGGGCCGGCGTAGCCGCAGACGATCTGCCGGGCGGGCTCGGTGCGCAGAACAACGGCACCCGCGGTGACGCCGGGTACCTCTGCCAGCGCCGCCTGGACCTCCTCCAGCTCGATGCGGTAGCCCGACACCTTGACCTGGCTGTCGGTGCGGCCCTCGAACTCAAGTACCCACTGCCCGTCGTGCTCGATGAGCCGCGCCAGGTCCCCGGTCCTGTACAACCGCTCGGTGGTGCCCTCGCTCACCGTCAGCTCGTGGAAGCTGCGCTCGGTGGCCTCCTCGGAGCGGTAGCGCTGGGCCAGTCCCGTACCGGCCAGGTGCAGCTCACCCGTGATGTGCGGCGGGCACAGCGCGCCGTGCTCGTCGAGAACGTACGCCCGGTAGTTGGGCAGCGGCTGCCCGATGGGCACCTGGCCCTCCGTCACGCCCGGGTCGACGAGGAACTCGGTGGCGTTGATGGTCGCCTCGGTGGGCCCGTAGATGGTGTTGAGCCGGGCCGGGGAGTCCACCACGCGGTGCCAGCGGTGGGTCTGATGGAAGAAGTACGTCTCCCCGCCGATGACGATCCAGCGCAGTGCGGGCAGAGCCGTCTGGCCGCGCTGCGCTGCCACGTCGAGCAGCTGCACCCAGTGCGGGGTCACGATGTCCAGGTGAGTGATCCGCTCGGCGGCCAGCCAGTCCAGGAACTCCCCGCCGTCGCGCTGCACCTCGTCGGGCACGACCACCAGGCAGGCGCCGGCCAGCCACGCTGGGAAGAGCTGCTGCACGGAAGGGTCGAAGGTCAGCGGCGCAGTCTGGCAGAGCCGGTCGTGCGGCAGCACGTCGTGGCGTTCAATGAACCACGCGCAGAAGTTCAGCAAGGCCTCCTCGCCGGTCATCACGCCCTTCGGGGTACCCGTGCTGCCTGAGGTGTAGATGACGTACGAGGTCCGGTCGCGCGATGCCTCGGCCGCCGGCCGACGGCCCTGCGGGGGTCCTTCGGAGGAAGTCCACCCGGCCGGGGCGTCGCTCCTCGCACCGATCACCACCTGCGCTGCCAGTTCGGAGCCGACCCCGGCACCAGCCAGCACGGCCGCCGCCGGGGCGTCCGCCACCAGTGCCACGGCCGCCGAGTCCGCCAGAGTGAACTCCAGCCGGCGTGCCGGGCCGTCCGGAGCCAGCGGCAGATACGCGCAGTTCAGCTTGAGCGTAGCGAGCAGCGCGGCGTACTCCCCGCGCCGCCTCGCCGCCGCGACGGCGACGGTGCTGCCCTCAGTCACCCCCTGCCCCGCCAGCGCCCCGGCGATCCGGTCGGCTTCAGCGTGCAGCTCCCGATACGTGTACATACCGTCGTCCGCCTGCACGGCGGGCTCATCGGCGCGCCGGGCGGCGACCTCTGTCAGCCTCCGTATCAGGGCGGGCCCTTCGGGCCACTGCCTGGCCTGGTCGTTGAAGGCCGTCCAGGCCGCCCGTTCCTCGGCGGTCAGCAGCGCGTCCGAGGGCAGGCCCGACTCCGTCGGCGCTTGGGGGGTGGTGGTCACTGGGCTGTGGTCCTTCCTGCGAGACTCATGGCGAGGGGTGGCGCGATCGTGTCTCTCCGGGGTGTGCGGGCTCGTGGAGGCGGCTCCCGCAGGGTCTTTCGGGCGCGGAGTGCCGCTCCCGGGCCGACCCCGACGGGTCGGGGTCGGCCCGTCCGGCCGCCGCTGTGCCGCAGCCGCTGTCGCAGCCCTCCGTGCCCGGAGAACAGCGGGGGCCGGTCACCTGCCGGGCCTGGGGCTTGGGGGACCGCCTACGCCTCCGCGGCCAGGCGGTCCAGGGCTCGGCGGATCTCTCGGGCGAACAGGGCTGCGGTGGGGACGGCGACTTCGGCGGGTTCGTACTCCAGACGGCAGCGGAAACCCTCGGTGCCCTCCCCGTGGCAGACGAGGGCCAGCGGTTCGGAGCCGGTTTCGCGCCACCAGGTGGCGCCGGGGGCGCGGCGCAGCGGCGCGGAGCCGGCCGGGGCGTCGGGGTAGTTCTGGAAGACGAAGACAGCGGCGGGGTCGCGCACGGACGACGGCAGCCCGGCCAGCAGTTCGTCGGGGTCGACGGAGTCCTGGGCCAGGACGGCAGCGAGGTTGCGGTGCAGCCGCTGGAGGCGCTCGTGGGTGGTACCGGAGAGCTGGACGGGGATGGGCAGACTCCGGGCGAGGCAGGCCACGGCGCGTTCGATGTGCGGGATGTCCACGTTGCGGCCGGAGGAGACGACACCGATGGCGAAGGCATGCTGCCTGCACACATGGCCCAGGGCCTCCGCGTACGCGAGGAGGTACCCGGCGCTGGGCGTGCACCCGGCAGCCGCGGCCACGGCCCGCAAGGCGGCGTCGGTCACCGGGGAGACGGTCCACTCCAGGTGTGCACGGTCCGCATGCCGGCCACGGCGGGCCGGGGGCAGCGTCAGGGGTTCCTCGGTTTCGAGTCCTACCAGCCACTCCTGCGAGGGCACTGTGCGCGGTAACTCTGCGAGACGGCGGGTCAGTTCGCCCAGCGGGAGCGCGGGCGCGGGCAGCGGGCGGAAGCGACCCGCCCTGACGCTCGCGTACAGCGTCTCGAACTCGTGCTGGACCAGCTCCCAGGACCAGCCGTCTGATATGACGTGATGGAGCGTCCAGATGAGGGTGAACCGGGCCGGTTCCAGCTCGAAGGCAGCGACCTTCAGCAGCGGTGGCACGGAGAGGTCGAAGCCCTCCCGCAGCACGGCGTCACCGTGGGTGCGGGCCGCCGCCCGCCGCCCGGCGACGTCGGCGCCGTCGGCCCGGTGCACGGTGAGCGGGATCGTCACCCGCTCCTCGGTCCGAGCACGGAAGCCGTCGACTCCGCTCTCGACAGCTGTCCGAAGCACCTCGTGCCGCTCCGCCAGCAGATCGAGCGCGGTGCGCATCGCCTCGGCGTCGAGCTCCTCCTCGTACTCACGGCTCTCCTGGACGAGACCGAGCTGCGGTACGTGGTCGGTGAGCAGCGTCGCCACGGCGAGCCGCCGCTGCGCGGGCAGCAGCGACGACGCTGCACCGGTGCCGGGTGCGGCCTGTGCGGCGGCGGGCCGATGGGCCAGGGTGCGGTTCAGATGGCCCGCGAGCCTGCGCGCCGTGGGGTGCGTGAACACATCCATGGCCTGGATGGGCAGCCCGGACTTGGCGCACTGCTGGCGTAGCCGGATGGTGGCGATGGAGTCCCCGCCGCTGCGGAAGAAGTCGTCGTCGGGGCCGAGTTCCGGCAGCCCCAACACCTGACGCCACACCGTCAGCAGCCGCCGCCCGGTGTCGGTGAGCGCCTGGGCCTCCGTACCGTGGTCGTCGGAGTCCGCGAAGTCGTGCACCAGCTGCGCACTTGCCCTGCGGTCGGCCTTGCCGTTGGCGGTGCGCGGCAGGGCATCGACGACGAGCACCCGGGCGGGGACCATCGCGGCGGGCAGCTCCTCGGCGAGCGCGGCGCGCAGCGCGGCGCCGGTGACCGGCACACGGGTGACCACGGCGGCGGCCAGTTCGTGGCGGCCCTGCCCGTCTACGAGCACCACTGCGATCGCGTCGGCGACGCGCGGGTCGGCGCGCAACGCCCGCTCCACTTCGGGGAGTTCCATCCGTACGCCGTTTACCTTGACCTGGTCGTCTCGGCGCCCGGCGAATACCAGCTCCCCTTGCACGGTGTGCCGCACGACGTCTCCAGTGCGATACCAGCGACCGCCGTCGCGGGTGATGAACCGTTCGCGGGTGACCGCGGCGTCGCCGAGGTAGCCGCGGGCGACGCCGATCCCGCCGAGAAGGAGCTCGCCGTCTGCCTCGGGCGGGCAGGGGTGCCCGTCGGCGTCGAGGACGAGTGCGCGCAGCCCGGGCAGGAGACAGCCGATGGGCGGAGCGCTGCCGGTGACGGGCTCTGTTACCTCGTACGAGGTGGCGTCGACGGTCACCTCGGTGGGGCCGTAGATGTTGAAGAGCCGGTGCCCCTGCTGCCAGGGCCGCCACTGGTTGACCCGGGCGGCCGGGAGGATCTCACCCGCCAGCAGTACGGTCTTGAGCGCGGGTAGCACCGTTTCGCCGGCAGCGATGCGCTGGGCGCAGTGCTCCACGACCGGTGCCCATAGCGAGGGGACGGAGTCCCAGTGGGTGACGGCCTGTTCAGCGAGCCAGCCGTACAGCTGTGCGCCGTCGACACGGACGGGCTCCGGGACCGGCAGCAGGGTCGCCCCGGCCGACCAGGCGGAGAAGATCTGCTGCACGGAGGCGTCGAAGTGCAAGGCTGCGTTCTGGGTGACCCGGCTGCCCCGGCCGATGTCCGTGGTGAGAGACACCCACCGCGCCAGGTTGACGGCGCTGCGATGCTCGACGAGTACGCCCTTGGGAGTGCCGGTGGAGCCGGAGGTGAAGATCGTGTACGCCACGTCGTCCGGCCGCGGCTCGCCCTGGAGCCCGGCCTCGGACAGTGCCCCTTCGGCCTCGGGCAACGCTTCGAACTCCGTGAGCCCCCTGCCGCCGAGCCTGCCGCGCTGGAACGGCAGCGCCCGGTCGATGAGGAGGGCCGGCGTCCCGGAGAGACCGAGCCCGGCCCACCCCTCCGCATCGGTCACGACCGCCGCGAGCTCCGCCCGCTGCGCGATATCGCGCAGCCGCCGCACCGGTGCGGCGGGATCGAGCGGCACATAGGCCCCGCCTGCGGCCAGCACCCCCAGGAGCGCCGGGTAAACAGGCAGCGCGCGGTGCCCGACCACTCCGATGCGCAGCTCCCGCTCCTGCTCCGGGCCATCGCGCAGGGCCGCTGCCCAGCGGGCCACCCGGGCCGCCCGCCCGGCCAGCTCTCGGTAGGTCAGGACCTGTTCCCCTATACGTACGGCTTCCGCTGCCGGCGTGCGCTCCGCCTGCTCCAACACCATCCGGACCAGGGTGGTGTCGACGTCCCAGGAGGGAGCAGGGCCCTCCAATACACCGGGGAACGCCCGTTGGTCCTGCTCGGTGCGCAGATCCCAGGTGGTGAAGTCCAGATCCGTCATTGCTCGCTCCCCGGCCGGCTCGGTTGCGGTTGCTCGTCGGACGCGCCGCTCTCGGCGCTCTCGGAGTTCTTCGTCGCGTCGGGCTCGATGCGCAGGCCGCGCCCGACGAGGGCATATCCGGCGAGGCCCAGCAGCACGGCCTCGAAGGCCAAGACGGTGTTCCAGGAGCCGAACCGGTCGAGCAGGAAGCCGGTAAGGGCATAGCCGAGCGGCAGGCTGCTCTTCGACAGGAAGGTCATGAAGCCCTGGACCTTGCCGAGTTGGTCGCTGTGGACCTGGCTCATCAGGTACTTCATCTGGATCACGTTCAGTACGGCGATCTGGAGCGCGACCAGGCCCCAGACCAGTCCGATCCCCCAGCTGGGCAGGTCGACCAGCAACAGGGGGAAGAGCAGCGCGGTCAGCCAGTGCTTGCCGACCACGGCGGTCCGCAACCCGAGCCCCAGCTCGATACGCGAGGCGAGCGCCGCACCCAGCAGACTCCCCACCCCGGCGGCGGTGAAGACAGTGCCCACTTCGAACCCGGTGGCACCGCTCTCCTTGGCCAGCACGATCAGCAGCAGCCCGATTCCCGCGAAGAGGAAGTCGCCCACGATCGTCAGCACGGTCAGGGTGCGCACCAGCGGCAGCTGCGCGGTGATCCGCATCCCTGCGGTCAGCTCGCGCCGCCAGCGCAGCGGCGGCGGGACGCCCGCCGGCCCCAGCCGCGACCTGATCGCCAGGATGGCCGCGGCGATGGCCACGAAGGACAGCGCGTCGAGGAAGAACGGCGTGGCGGGGCTCATGGTCTCGAACATCAGGCCCGCCAGCGGTGGTGCGACGAGCGCCGAGGTGCCCCAGATCGTTTCGCTCTGGCTCGCCGCCTCGCCCAGCTTGTGCGGCCCGGTGATACCGGGCAGCGCTGCTGTGTTCGCGATGCGGTACGCCGTCGCGGCGAGGCTGTTGACGAACGCGACCACATACAGCTGGGGCAGGGCCAGCCCGTCCATCAGATACGCGATGGGTACGGTGGCGATCGAGGCCATGCTGAGAAGAGAGGCACCGACCATCACGGCCCGCCGGGAGACCCGGTCGATCAGCATGCCGATCGGCAGGCTCAGCAGCAGCGGGGGAATCGCTTCCACGCTGCCGACCAGCCCGGCATGGAGCGGGGAGGAGGTGAGCATCAGCACGATCAGCGGCAGGGCGACAGCGGTGATCTCGTCACCGATGGCACTGAGCATCGTGCCACCCCACCAGAGCCGGAAGTCGCGGTTCTGCCGCAGCAGCGCGGGCTTCTCCTTCGCCGGGTCACCAGGAGGCATCAAGGTCACGGGCTCTCCCGCCGACCGTCCGCTGCGCCCGCCCCGAGCTCCTTTGTGATCGCGGCGAGGCCGCGCTCCAACTCCCCCTGCGGGCAGGAGAATCCGATGCGCATCCGGTCCGGGTGTCCGAAGACCCGGCCGGGGGCCACCAGTACCCCGTGCTCGGACAGCAGCCGCTCGCACAGGCTGGTGGTGTCGTCATGAGTGGTGAACCGGGGGAAAGCCGTGACCCCGCCGCGCGGCGCCGGGCACTCGACGGTTCCCTCGCTCGCCGCCGCCCACTCCAGCAGCAGCTCCCGATGGCGCCGCGCCTCGGCCAGCCGGGGAGCGATCAGGATGTCCGCGTGCTCCACGGCGACAGTCGCGAGTCGCTCAACCAGCGGGGAAAGACTGAGCGTCAGGTAGTCCCGGATGCGTACGAGTTCGGGGACCAGGTCGCGGGGCACCACGCACCAGCCGACGCGCAGTCCGGGTAGTCCGTATGCCTTGGACAGGGTCCCGAAGGACAGTGCTCGGTCGAGTTCCTGTGAAGGGTCGGCCAGCGGCGGGTGGTCGTAGACGAGGTCGGTGAACGCGCCGTCCCACAGCAAGGTCGCCCGGCTGGCCGCGACCAGTTCGAGGAGCTCCGCACGGCCGTTGGGGTCCACACAGGCCCCGGTCGGATTGTGCGGGAAGTTCACTACCACCAGCCGGGTGCGCTCGGTGAGCACCCTCCGCAGATCGGCCGGGTTCGGTACGAAGCCGTTCTCCGGGCGCAGCGGCCAGGTCCGCAGCACCGCGCCTGCCGCAGCGGCGAGTGCCGACAACGAGTGGTAGGCGGGGCCGGGGACGACGACCTCGTCCCCGGGGCGCACCAGCGCGTTGAAGGCGAGGAACAGCGCTTCACTGGAGCCGTGGGTCGTCATCACCACATGGCCGGGTCCGGGGCGCACCCGTGCCGCCACGGCGGCGCGCAGCCGCTCCTCTCCTAGCGAGGGTCCGTCCCGGAACATCAGCCGGTCCAGTTCCGCAATATCGAGCAATGAGGGGTCGAGGTCCCGCAGTTCCCCGAGGGTGTAGTTGTGCACCCCGCTGCTGCTGATGTCGGTATGCGCCTGGAAGTAGCGCTCGCGCAGCCAGTCCTCCAGCGGGGCGGCGGGCAGCGTGAGCGGCCTCGCGCTCACGGGCCCGGTCATCGCTGCCCCAGGATCCGGGAGTCGCCGCTGGCGCGCACCTCGCGCGAACGGTACAGATCACGGGTGATGTTGGCGCGCTTGAGCCAGCGGTCCCTCCCGTCGTAACGGGGCTGGAAGGCGCGCCTGCCGTGCACGACCCTGCGGTTGTCGATGAAGGCCACGTCGCCCGCGTCGAGCACCACCTCGTACAGTGCGGCGTCGATCCGCTTACGCAGGGTCTCCAGCGCCGCTCCGGCCTCCTCGTCGCCGTCGGCCGGGGCACTGAAATCCCCGTCGATACGGAGCTGGGGGGCGGCGCGGTGACCAGTGAGGATCGGCACTGCGTCCGGGTGGTCGACGGCCCGCGCTATCTCCTCGAACTTCGGGCTGCCCCGCTGTGCCGTGGAGTTGTTGACCGGCAGATGTGAGTCGTCGGGCCGGATCAGGAAGCGGTCCTGGAAGAGCAGGTCGAGGGTCCGCTCGTCCAGCTCGTCCAGCGGGACCCCGGCCAGGGTGGTGGCCACCCGATCGGGGTTGCGCAGAGAGAACAGGCCCACATAGTCGGCCCGGTAGGGCGAGAAGGCGTCCTCGATGTGCCAGCCGAGCTCCTGGCGGCTGCTGGAGCTGACCAAGCTGTGCTCTACGCCCTGGATCGGCAGAACGTCGGTGACAACCCTGCCGTCTTGCTGGGTGGCCCAGCCGAAGAGATCACCGAACAGGCAGGCGTAGAGCGCGAGAAGGAAGGAGGAGGGGCGCGAGCCAGGGGTGAGGGCGCTTCGCCAGTGTGCGGGCGTGGCGCCGAGCAGCTCATCATCGACGAGATTGCCCCGTAAGACCAGGGCGTGCGGTCGCTCGTCGAGGCGCGCCCTGGCGATGAACGTCCGAATCGACTTGGGCAGGTCGTGGGCGATGACGGTGGCGTCGACGAGGAACTCGGGGGCTTCGGTGTCCTCGTACTCCCGTACGCACCAGGAAACCAGCGCGGCGGCATCTGCGGCCTCCCCAAGGGTCAGCCGCAGCTCGCTCCACGGCTGGGCGGGCGGAGCTGCGGAGTGTGGCGGTGCCACGCCGTCGTCCGTTGCGGGGGATGTGGTCATCGCGGTATGTCCTCCTCGGACGGTGCGCTGGTGGTGGAGGGGGTGTCGTCGACCGACTGGAAGCCGGTGCAGGCGGCGCCGGTGCGGTGCCGCAGCCGGTCCGCTTCGGCGGGCAGGCCCATCCGGTCCAGCCAGGCCGGGTGGTAGACGGTCGGGCCGTAGTGGTCGCCCAGGTCGGGACAGAGGCACAGCGCGTGGCGCACCTCGGGATTCCGGTAGAGGTACTCCAGGCAGCCGACCAGCACCGCCCCGCTGGAGCCGCCGACCGCGATTCCGGTGTCCTGACGCAGGGTGTGGCAGCAGGCCACGGCCTGCCGTTCGTCGACCAGCAACACATCGTCGGTGCTGGCGGCGTCGAGGAACACGGACCGCCTGCTGGCGCCGATCCCGGTGAGAGCACGGGGACGCGGCACCCCGCCGAAGACGGTCGAGCCCCGCACATCCACCGCGACGATCCGCAGTCCGGGGCGGGTGCGCCGGAAGTGGCGGGAGAGCCCGGCGAGAGTGCCGCCGGTGGAGACGCCGGCGAAGAGCGCCTGTGCCTTCTCCCCCGCTTGGGCGTCGAACTCCGGGGCGGTCCAAGACTCGTGGATTCGCCAGTTGGCGTCGTTCTGGTACTGGTTGGGCCACACCGCGTGCGGCAGGTCCCGCACCAGCTCTCGCACTCGGGCCAGCCGGTCCTGGAGATGGGTGGTGGCGTCGTCGGGGGTCTTGACCCAGTCCAGCTCGCCTCCGTTCGCCTCGATGGCCTGCTGGATGATGGGCGACTGCCGGCGGTCGACGACGGCGATGAAGCGCAGTCCGAGCTCCCGGCAGATCGCGGAGAGCGCGAGCCCTAGATTGCCCGAGGTCGACTCGACAATGGTCGCGCCGGGCACGGTGAGCTCCCCGGCTACCGACTGGATCAGGCTGAGTGCCGTCCTGCCCTTGACGGAGCTCCAGGGCGAGTGGCCCTCCAGCTTCAGAGTGATGGTCCTGCGGATGCCCGCGATCTCGGTGTGGATCGTGCGGACCGGTGTCACCGGGTAGTCGGCCATGGCGCGGCCGAGGTGGTCGAGCACGGGGTTGGCGGTTGGTGGATCGGTGCGGGGGGTGGCTCCAGGGGAGGCCGCCGCCGTCGGCGGCAAAGTAGGTGGCATCTCCTCGTCCTCGTCTCAGTCCTGCCTACGTATTGGTCTGGAAGTACTGGTCCGGGCGCCGGCCCGGGTCCCGGTTCTCAGTGGTCCGCAGTGGGTCTCAGTCCTGCGATTCCAGCGGGACGTCGACATCGGCGAGGAGCGCGAGCAGCATGGCTTCCCACTGGTTCCTGATGCGGGTCATCCGGCCGTGGCCGAACCGCCGGGGCTGGTGCTCGAAGACACCGACAAGCCCCTCAGGGGTGTCGTACACCTCAAGCAGCAGGCCGAACTTCGCGGTCCCGTTGAACCCCGGTTCCAGCGGGGTGATGCGCATGCCGTCGAGGCGCGGCGGGGTGCGGGAGTCCAGGTAGGAGAAGGCGATGTCACCGCCCGGCGTGCGGTCGGCGGCGCGCGGCCCGCCCAGCTCGTCCACGATCACGTCGAAGGACACCTCGGAGTGCTCCAGCACCCGCCGCCAATCTTCGTCCACGGCGGCGACGGCCTGTCGTGCGCTCTGGCCCGGCTTCCTCCTCAGCCGCAGTGGTACGTGGTTGATGAAGAGCCCCACGATGTCCGCGACCCGCTGGTCGGCGCGTCCCGCGACCTCGACGCCGATCACCTGCTCTGTGAGGCCCTCGGCGGTGATGGCGAGCGCGAACGCGGCGAGTGTGAGGACGAACGGCGTCACACCCAACTCGGCAGCAGTCAGCCGTAGTTGATCCGACAGCTCGGCGCCCAGCGGCACAGCCCGGCTCTCGTCTGCCCGCGTTGTCCGCCCATTGTCCGACGCCCCGGCGCCGGACGGGAGACCGGCCAGCTCCCGCCGCCAGAAGTCCAGGTGCGGGCGGTGCGCCCCGGCGGCAACGTGTTCGCTTTCCCACCAGGTGTAGTCGGTGAAGGCGAGCTGCGGCGGTGCGAGCTGTGGGCCGCTGCCCTTGGCATGCCGGCGGTAGAGGGCCTCCAGATCCCGCCACAGGACATCGAAGGACCAGCCGTCGACAACCAGGTGGTGCGCGGTGAACAGGAACACCCATTCCTCGTCGCCGATCCGGGCCAGGGCCGTCTCCACCAGGGGGCCATCCAGGTCGAACACCCTGCGTCCCGCCTGTTCCAGGAGCTGGTGTACCGCTGCTGTGCCCGCGCCCCGTAGATCGGTCCGCTGGAGCCGCACCGATGACTCGCCGTCCACCACCAGCTCGGGGTACGCGCCGCCTGTCACCTGGGTGCGCAGGGCATCATGACGGGCAATCAGTGCGTGCAGTGCGGCCTCGAAGGCCACCTCGTCGAGCGGCCCGCGCAGCCGGAATGCCTCCGGGACGGTGTAGGCGGCGGTACCGGGCCACAGCTGTTCCTCGATCCAGATCCGGCGCTGCGCGGCGGACAGCGGCGCCCGGTCGGCGCCGCGCGGCCGCAGGTCGGCGGCGGCGTACTGCGGCGGCTCGCTGCTCTCCGGCTCCGGCAAGGCGGCGGCCAGCTCACGCAGCACCGGGTGGCGCAGGAACAGTGTCAGCGGTGCCCGGACGCCGAGTTCGGCGCGGACCCGCGCGGACAGGGTGGCCACCAGCAGCGAGTGACCGCCCAGGCTGAAGAAGTTGTCCGCAGGACCCACTTGGTCGACGTTCAGCAGCTCCCGCCAGATGCCCGCGAGGGCCAGCTCCCTCGGCCCGTTCAGCGGGGTTGCGGCCTCCTCGCCGGGGGCAGGTCGTGCGCCGGGTCCCGCGTCCCCGGGAGCGGGCAGCGCCTCGCGGTCCAGCTTGCCGTTGACCGTCAGCGGCAGCGCGTCGAGCGTGACGACGGCGGTGGGCACCATATAACCCGGCAGCCGCTCGGCCAGCGTCGCGCGCAGACCCGCATCCGTGCCGTGCGGCAGCTCGGCCCGCACCGCGTAGGCGACGAGGTGCGCGGCCTCCGGGCTGTCCGCCCTGCGGACGACGGCCACCGCCGCGCTCACCCCCGGCTGCTCGCACAGCACACTCTCGATCTCGCCGAGTTCGATGCGGTGGCCGCGTAGCTGGACCTGGAAATCGCTGCGCCCCTGGAAGTCCAGCAGCCCCTCCTCCGTGAACCGTCCCAGGTCGCCCGTGCGGTACATCCGGGCGCCCGGCGGGCCGTAGGGGTCGGGCAGGAATCGGTCAGCCGTCAGCTCAGGCCGGCCCAGGTAGCCCCGGGCGACCGGGTCCCCGGACACATACATCTCACCGACCGTGCCGCGCGGCACGGGCCGCAGGTCATCGTCGAGCACCTGCACCCGGGTGTTGGGGAAGGGGCGACCGATGGGCAGCCGTTCGGTGTCGCAGCGGCCCCTGACGTCGAAGCCCGTCATCTCGACGGTGGTCTCGGTCGGGCCGTACATGTTGCGCAGCTCCCCGCCCAGCAGCTCCTGGCAACGGCGCGCGGTCGCCACCGGCAGGGTCTCGCCGCTGGTCATCACCTGGCGCAGCGTGGGGCAGCGGCCGGGTCCCTCCAGGGTCTCCAGCAGGACGTGGAGCATGCTGGGCACGAAGTGGACGACGGTCACCCGCTCCCGCTCGATCACCTCGACCAGATAGTCGGGGTCGGCATGCCGACCGGACTCCGCGACGACGAGGGTGGCGCCCGTGCTCAGGGCCCAGAACACTTCACGTACGGATACGTCGAAAGAGAGTGGCGACTTCAACAGCAGCCGGTCGTCGGGCGTGAGCTCGAAGGTCTCCTGAAGAGACATCAGATAGTTGACAACACTGTGGTGCTCGACCATCACGCCCTTGGGGCGACCCGTGGAGCCCGAGGTGTAGATGACATACGCCAGGTCATGGGGGCGCGGCGCCGGCTCGGGGGCGGTCGACGGGAGGTGGGCCAGCGCCGCGGGGTCGTCGACGAGAAGGAGGTAGCCGGCCGGGGTGTCCTCCAGGGCGGCGGCCACCTGGCGCTCGGAGAGCAGGACGCGGGCACCGCTGTCGGAGATCAGCCTGGCGATCCGCTCGGGAGGGTTGTCCGGTTCGATGGGTACATAGCCGCCGCCCGCCTTGAGCACTCCATACACAGCGGTCAGCACATCGGCGCTGCGGGAGAGGCAGACGGCGACCGGGGTGTCGGCGCCGACGCCGCGCTCGCGCAGGGCGTGGGCGAGGCGCGAGGAACGCTCGTCGAGCTCCGCATAGCTCAGCCGGGCGCTCTCGCCCGTTGCGGTACGCCAGGTGAGGGCGGTGCGCTCCGGTACGAGGGCCACCTGACGGGCGAACATCCCGGCCAGCGTGAGAGCGCCCGGCAGCGGACGTACCGGGCCTCCGCCCAGCGCCAGTAAGGATTCCAACGCGGAGTCGGTCAGCAAGGGCAGCTGGGCCACAGGGGTGCCGGGCGCGGCGGCCGCGGCGGCCAGCAGGGTCTCCAGTTGCTCCGCCCAGCGGCGCACGGTCGTGTGCTCGAAGACGTCCGTGCTGAACTCGATGCTCAGGGCCATGCCTTCATCGGTCGGCGGACGGAAGGTGAACAGCGCATCGCACTGCGCGGAGCCGTCGTCCGTCTCCAGGGCGCGCACGGCGAGGCCGGCGAGTTCGGGGGTGTCAGGGAAGTCGTCGTACAGCGCAATGACCTGGAAGACGGGGGTGTGCCGCGCGTCGCGCCGCACACCCAGCTTCTCGACGACCCGGGTGAAAGGCGCGGCGGAGTGGTCCATGGCGCCGAGCAGGCTTTCCTCGGCCCGCTCCACCACCGTGGCGAACGGGGTGCCGGGACTGACCGGCCAGCGCAGCGCCACCGAATTGAGGCACAGCCCCACGAGGTCGTCCACTTCGGTGTCGAAGCGCCCGGCGACCGCGCTGCCGATCACCACGTCCTCGTGGCCGCCCGTCCGGTGGAGCAGGGTGCTCAGCCCGGCGAGCAGGACCACGAACGGGGTCGTACGGTGCGCGGCGGCGAGACGGCGCACGGCGTGGGCGCCGTGCGGCCCGAACTCCAGCCGCAGGGTGGCGCCTTGGCCGGTGCGCTGCGCAGGCCGGGGGCGATCCAGCGGCAGCGTCACCTCCCCGGGGATACTGCTGAGTTCGGTGGTGAAGTACTCCAGATGCCGGTCGGTGACACCATTGCGCTCATTGCGGCGCTCGATGTCCATATAGCGCTGGTAGCTGACGGCAGGCTGGCGCGGCGCGGGCTCACCCGCCGTCCGGGCCCGGTAGTGCCTGGCGATGTCCTCCAGCAGCAACTCGGTGGACCAGCCGTCCGCCACGATGTGGTGCAGCACGACGACCAGCAGGTGCTCCTCGGCGCCCAGCGGCACCAGCACGGGGCGGAAGAGCGGTCCCTCCGCGAGGTCGAGGCCGGGTATCTGCTCGCGGACCACGCGCCGCAGCACCTCGTCCGGGTCGCCGCCCGGCTCCAACGGGGCGTGCCGCAGCTGAAGCGCCCCGGCCGGCACCTCGGCGCGCACGGGGGTGCCCGCTCGCTCGGGGAAGCACGATCGCAACGAGTCGTGCCGCTGCACGACCGCGTTGACGGCCCAGCCCAGCGCCTCGGTGTCCAGTGCTCCCGTCAGGTGGAGGGCGAGGGTGACCGCATACTCGGCGGGGGTCTCCGAGATCTGCGCCAGCAGCCACATGCGGTGTTGAGCAGCGGACAGTTCGCCCGCCTCGGTGCTCAGCGTGCCGCTGTCGAGGGCGTCGGGGAGGGCCGGGCGCAGCGAGTCCGCCAGCTGGGCCGGGGTCTGGTGCTCGAAGACCGCGCGGACACCGATCCCGACGCCCAGCGCCGAGCGCAGTTTGGCCACGAGCCGGGTCGCGTGCAGGGAGTTGCCGCCTCTGGCGAAGAAGTTCTCGTGCGGGGCAATACGGGCGCCGCCCAGGACATCGGCCATGGCTTCGAGGACGGTACGCAGGAGACGGTCGGTGTTCTCGGACGCCGTCGACGCCGTGGATTCCTCGTGCCGGCAGGCGAGTTCGGCCAGCGCGCTCCGGTCGATCTTGCCGTTGGGCGACAGCGGCAGCGCGTCCAACGCGATGAGCTGTGCCGGGACGAGGGCGGCGGGCAGCCGCTGCCCGAGAAACCCGCGGAGCTCTTCCGGCTCGGCCGCCGTGCCGGTGAAGAATCCTGTCAGGGCGGCCTGCGCGCCGCTGCCCGCCGCGATGACGGCGGCCATGGCTACCCGCGGATGGGCGTTCATCGCTGCCTCGATCTCACCCGGCTCGATCCGGCGGCCGTGCAGCTTGACCTGGTGATCGATGCGCCCCAGCAACCGCAGCTCGCCGTCGTCCTCCAGACAGCCGAGGTCACCGGTGCGGTAGAGCCTGCTTCCGGGCGGCCCGTACGGGTCGGGTACGAACCGCTGCGCGGTCAGGGCCGGCCGACCGTGGTATCCACGGGTCACGCTGGCCCCACCGAGGTAGACCTCGCCCGTCTCGCCCGCGGACAGCTGCCCCATCTCCTCGTCCAGGACGTATGAAGTGGCACCCGCCATGGGGCGGCCGACAAGCACCTGCGCGTCCGGCCGGTCACGCGGCGCCGTCCACCAGGTGGAGTCGACGGACACCTCGGTCGCCCCATAGAGGTTCACCAGGTCGCACGGGATGCGGTCGTGCACATCGGCCACCAGTGCGGGGTCCAGTGCCTCCCCGCTGACGAAGATCCGGCGCAGGGTGGCGCACTGCCGGGGGTCGAGCCCGTCCACGAACATGCGCAGCAACGAGGGCACCATGTGGAAGGAAGTGATGCCGTGTTCGGCGATCAGCGCGCTCAGATAGTGGGCGTCCGTGTGACTGCCGGAGAGCGGGAGCACGGCGGCGCCGCCGGTCAGCAGCGGGAGGAAGATCTCGTACACGGATACGTCGAAGGAGAGCGAGGTGACCTGGAGCATCCGGTCCCGCGACCCCATCGGAAAGTGCTCCAGCATGCCCAGCAGATAGCTGACGATGCCGCGGTGTTCGACCATCACGCCCTTGGGCAGGCCCGTCGAACCCGAGGTATAGACGATGTAGGCGAGGTGCTCGGGCCGCACCGCCCCCTGGACCGGCGTGACCGGACGGTGCGCGAACCGCCCGGCCTCGCCGTCGACAGGGAGCACCGCGACCCGGCCCGCCCCGTCGCGTAATCCGTCGGGCAGCCGGTCTCTGAGAGCTTCGCGCAGCAGGACGGCCCGTGCCCCGGAGTCGTCCAGCATGTGCTGGATCCGCGCGGCCGGATATGCCGGGTCGATGGGCACGAACGCCCCACCCGCCTTCAGCACGCCGAGCAGCGCGATGACCAGCTCGGGATCGCGCTCCAGCATCACCCCGACGGGCGCCTCCGCCCGCACCCCGAGGGCACGCAGCTCGTGCGCCAGCCGGGTGCTCCGCTCGTCCAGCTCAGCGAAGGTCAGCCGCATGTCGTCATGGACGACGGCGGTCGCCCCGGGCGTCGCGGCGGCCTGCGCAGCAACGAGTTCGTGCAGGGTCGCTTCATTGCCGGCCCCGGTGGCCGATACTTCGACTGTCGGTGCTTTCGACGCAGACATTTGGTGTACGGCATCCATGGCGTCCATACAGGGAGACTCCCGGCATTGGGCTCATCGTGCGGCGGCCGTTCCATGGTGCGGGTGCCGGGGAGCTTTGATCAATTGTTCCTTCGTCGCAGCGCGTAGTGATCCTTGGGACGGTCTGCCGCTCCCTCCTTCGGCGGCAGGACAGCCCCCTCCGACGGGATCAATACCGCTATGCCGATAGGACGACCGGAGGTGCAGCGCGCCTGCACAGCTTGCTTCGCTCAGCTGGATGGATCGCCGGTCTGGCCGATGGCGGTGGGGATGCCGAGTTCGCTGGTAAGTTCCGCAAGGGCGTATGGACGCAACGGCTGTCTGCTATTGCAGTGACAGGGGCCCGCCGGCAGCCAACCTTCGGGGAAGCCGGTGGCAAGCAGCATTACTCACTCGGGTGAGATCTCCCGTCTGCGGCACCGCGGTTCCTCCAGTGACCTTAGTCAGAGATTCGGTGACAGTAGGCGGCGACCCTGTCGAGGATTCCGTCAGCGGTCTTCGACCGGGCGAAGGGGCTGGGGTGCTCGTTCCAGTTGGCGAGCCAAGACCGGATGTCACGTTCGAGGGCCTGGACGGAGCGATGGACGCCGCGCTTGAGCTCCTTCTGTGTGAGTTCGGCGAACCACCGCTCCACCAGGCTCGGCCAGGATGCACTGGTCGGCGTGAAGCGCAGATGAGAATCGCCGGTCACGAACTCCAGCCACATGACAGTCCGTCGCCCACCACCTCGGGCACCCGCCGCCCTACGGGCACCAGTCAGTTGACTCCCCTGTCGAGCCCGGACCAGTACGGCTGGCGGAGCTTGAACTTCTGGACTTTTCCGGTGGCTGTGCGGGGGATGGCATCACGGAACTCAACCGTTGTGGGTGCCTTGTAGCCGGCCATGTGCTGCTTGCAGTGGGCGATGATGTCGGACTCCTGAGCCGTCGCGCCCTCGGCGAGGACAACCAGGGCCTTGATCGTCTCGCCCCACTTCTCGTCCGGCACGCCGATGACGGCGACCTCGGCGACCGCCGGGTGACTGAAGATCGTGTCCTCCACCTCGATCGACGACACATTCTCACCGCCGGTGATGATCACGTCCTTCTTCCGGTCGGAGATCTTCAGGTGGCCGTCGGTGGCGTCGATGGTGCCGCCGTCACCGGTGTGGAACCAGCCTTCCTCAAGGGCTGCCGACGTCTCCTCGGGCTTGCCCCAGTACCCGTCGAGCACCGTATTCGAGCGCGCCAGGACCTCTCCGGACTCAGAGATCTTCAGCTTGACCCCGAGCGCAGGCAGACCTGCGTGGGACAGCTTGCGCGCCCGCTCCTCGGCGGGAAGGTGCGCATCGCCCGACTGGGTCCGGTTGAAGGTGAGGAGTGGCGAGGTCTCGGTGAGGCCGTAGATCTGCATGAACTCCCAGCCCAGCTCCTCCCCCATCCGCTGGATCATCTTGCTCGGGGGCGCGGCACCGGCGCAGATGATCCGCACGCGGTTGCGTCCCGGGATCTCGCCCTCCCACTTCGCCGCAGCGTCGAGCACCATGTTCCAGACAGCCGGCGCGCCACACATGAGGGTGACACCATGCTCGTCGACCCGCCGCAGGATTTCCGCGCCGTCGACCTTGCGCAACACGACCTGCTTGACGCCGAGTCCGGCCATCACATACGGCATTCCCCAGCCGTTGCAGTGGAACATCGGCAGCGTGTGCAGGTAGACGTCACGCTCCCACACCCGGGCGTGCAGGGCGAAGGTCAGGCCGTTGACCCAGATGTTGCGGTGGGTCAGCTGCACGCCCTTGGGCCGGGCCGTGGTGCCCGACGTGAAGTTGATCGTCGCGGTGGCATCCTCGTCCGGATTCGACCACGGGCGCGGAGCAACGCCGAACCGCATGAGCTCGGTCTCGGTCTGCTCGCCCAGGACGAACCGGTGGCGGGTCTTGACGCCGGCCAGTGTGTCTTCCAGTTCCGGGTCGATGAGCAGGACGGAGGACCCGCTCTGCTGTACTGCGTAGTCGACTTCGTCGGGCTTGAGGCGGAAGTTCACCGGTACGCAGATCCGGCCGCTCATCGGCACCGCGAACAGCAGCTCCAGCAGCCGCGCGGAGTTGTGACTGACTACCGCCACCCGCTCGCCCTCGCCGACACCGAGCGCATCAAACCCCGCCTGCCAGGCACGAACCCGCTCACCGAACCGCCCGTACGTCGACTCGGGCACCAGAGGTCCGGGCTGATGCGGCTCGTCGACCACCCCCGGGCCGGCACCGAACCCTAGCTCGGCTCGGTCGAGGAAGTCTGCAATCGTCATCGGTGTCCGCATCGTTCTCTCCTGTACCCGGAACCATCACGCGTGCATGGGGAGTCTTGCACTTGTCGCATGTGTCGGCAGGTGCATCGGCTGCTTCCGCGCCGGCACGGTCAGGTGGTGAGGGCGGGCACCTGCAGGTGAAATGAAATGCCCCCTGTTGACGCCTTGCAGACGTCGCCGGCGCGCCCGATGCAGGTGAGCCGGCCTTCGCTGTCATGGAAGCCGATGTCGCCGAGGCGGCAGCAGCCGTCGGCCAACGCCTTCGCGGTCCGTTCCGGATCGACGCGGTAGCCGGTCATCAGGACGACGCGGCGGTGGCCGCGCAGGGGCTGCGGTCGGTGCTCGCGGTGCCGGTGATCGTCCGGCGCCGGGTGCGCGGGGTGCCGTACGGGGCGCTGCGCCGGCCGGTGCGGCTCGGCGACCGGCTGCTGTCGGCGGCCGTGGAGGCGGCGCGCGAGCTGGAGCAGGCGCTGGTGCTCCAGGACGAGGCGGCGCGGCTGCTGTCGCCGGCCCGGCAGCCGACCGCCGCCGATCCGGCGCGCAGGCGGTCCCGCTCCGCGTCGTGCGGCTCACCGCGGAGGAACGCGGCATCCAGCCCGCCGGACGCCACCCGGTCGAGCCGCTCCCGGGCCGGCGCGGCCACCAGCTCCACCCGGATCTCCGGTGCCAGCCCGGCCAACGCCTCCAGCACGCGGGCCAGATGGGCGCCCAGCCCGGTACTCGTTCCCACCCGCAGGGTGGCGGCGCGACCGGCGGTCAGCTCGGCGACGAGGGCACGGGCGCGCTGCTCGGCGGCGAGCAGCGCCCGCGCCTCCGGCAGAACCGCTCGCCGACGGCGGTCAGCCGTACCTGGCGCGCCGACCGGTCGAACAGCTCGGTCGGCAACTCCCGCTCCAGCCTCCTGATCTGCTGGCTCACCGCCGACTGCACGATGTGCAGCTGCTCCGCGGCCCGCCCGAAATGCAGCTCCTGCGCCACCATGACGAAGTACCGCACCTGCCGCAGCTCCATGCCTCCCCCTTTCCGGCCCGCTCCTGTGGAGCCGGGCCGCTCCCCCGGTCCGGCACCCCCGGCCGTCCATTCCGTGGCTGGTTCATTCCTTGGCTGGTTCATTTCCGTTGCCGGCCCATACCGTTGCCGGCCCATACCGTTGCCGGTCAATTCCGTTGCCGGTCAATTCCGTTGATGTCCGGCCCGTGGCCCGGACATCATCCCCTCATGATCGACGCCACCGCACTCTCCGAGAAACCGGTGCTCACGGGCGACCGGATCCGCCTCACTCCGCTGTCGATACGTCATGCAGCGGCCTTCCACGCGTCCGCCGTCGACCCGGAGATCCGTCGGCTGACCGGCACCCACCACGACTTCACGCTGGAGGAGCTGCAGGCGTGGTGCGCCGGCCGGGCCGACTGCCCGGACCGGCTGGACCTCGCCGTCGAGGACCGCAAGTCGGGCGCGTTCCTGGGCGAACTCGCGCTGAGCGACATCGATGCGCCGAACGCCCGGGGGAGCTTCCGGATCGCCCTGGTCCCGGGCGCCACCGACCGCGGCATCGGCAGCGAGGCGATCCGCCTGCTCCTGGACCACGCCTTCGACCGGGTGGGCCTGCACCGCGTCCAGCTGGAGGTCTACGACTACAACCCGCGCGCCCGGCGGGCGTACGAGAAGTGCGGCTTCGAGGTGGAGGGCCGGATGCGGGAGGCGCTGTTCTGGGACGGTGCGTGGCATGACGTGTTCGTGATGGCGGCGCTGCGGACGCGGCGGACCGGAGGCGCGGGCTGAGCGACGGGCGCGTGCCGCCCCTGGTCGGCCCGCGCCCGCGCCGCGCCCGTCGCTCAGTAGTTCTCCCCGGTGAAGGGCAGCCACTCGGTCTCCAGGGCGGCGTCCAGGCGGCGTACCGCACCCGGGGTGTGCTCGGTGGCCAGACCGGCATGAACGAAGTGCCGCAGCGGGGTGCCACCGAGGTAGCAGGACCCCAACTCCCGTACGTCCAGGGAGATATCGGGCGCCTCTCCGGTGGGTTCCCAGGTGGGTTCCCAGGTGGGTTCCCTGGTGGCGCCGCCGGGGCCTGCGGTCAGCCGGAAGCGGCCCGCGTTGGCGGGCAGGGCGGTGTCGCGCAGATCGAGGACGAGGTCGACGGGGGCCGCCCAGGAGCGGGTGGTCAGCGCGGCGCGGACGTCCACCAGCCGGAGCCACAGGCTGGGTTCCTGGCCGGTGACGCGGACCTGGTCACGGTCGGCGGCGAGGTACAGGAGCGGGTCGTCGGCGGGACGGCCCTGGACCCGTACGGCCGAGGTGAGGTCGATCGAGGTGAGGTAGGCCCACAGGGCGGCGGCGGCCGGTGCGGATTCCGCTTCCAGCTCGCCGACGGAGACCACACCGGGGCTGGCTTCGCCCGGAGCGCGGGTGCGGTAGACCGCATAGCCGCCGGGCTCCTCGCCGGGGGCGCCCAGCACCACGACGCGCGCCGCTCCGAACCCGTCCTGACCGGCGTTCGTACTGGCGCCGTTGAGGTCCAGCGCCCCGGCGCGCCACCAGCTCTCGTCGCGGGTGAAGCGGCCGGCACGCTGCGGCAGGGTCGCGTCGTAGCGCGGCGCGAGCAGGGCGGGCGCCTCGGCCGGGTCGATCAGTCGCAGCGGGCGGCTGTCCGGGGCGAGGCGCAGCGCCAGTGGGCGGGACGCGTCGATCTCGATGCCGTACACCTCGGTGGCGGCGCCGAAGCCGAAGCGGCCGTAGATGGCGCTCTCGGACGCCCACAGGCAGGCCACCGGCCGTCCGTCGGCGGCGCAGCGGCGCCATAGCGCGTCCATCATCGAGGCGAGGACGCCACGGCGCCGGTGCGTGGGCAGCACGGAGATGAAGTCCACTGCGGCGCAAGGGAGTTGGCCGCCCGGTACGGAGAGGGTGCGGCGGTGCGCCCCGGCCAGTCCGGCCAGTTGTCCGCCGTCGTACGCACCGACCCGGAGGCCGTCCCGCAGCAGATCCCGGTGGAAGTTCCGGGTCCTGTCGCCGGGCTTCAGGTGAAAGACGGAGTAGCACAGGTCCAGGGCCCGATCGAGATCGGCCTCGGCGAGGTCCCGGATGTCCGTGGTGGCGCGGGCGGCGGTGTCGGTGGTCACCCGGGGACGCTAACGCCCTGCGCCGGCACCGTCATCCCGTTATGTGCCGCGGCGCGGCTCATCACGTCTCCTTCGCCGCCTTCCACACCCGGCCGTAGCGGATGTCGTACGCGGCCTCCGGGGCCGTCATCCGCAGCACTCCGGCCGCCTCGTCCTCCACGGCTTCGCGCTCCTTGCCGCCGAGCGGGGCGAAGGGCTCGATGGTCAGTGCCGCGGTGTCGCCGACGGTGTCGATACGCCACAGGCCGCGGATGGTGCCGTCGACGAGGAGGACGCGGTAGGCGACATTGCGGTCCCAGGTACGGCCCCGGTACTCGGGCGCGAGGATGCGGGTGCGGTCCGCGTGCGAGAGCGCGGCGTTGTCGAACTCCGGGAGGAAGCGGACCGGCGCCTCGGTGTCCGGGTCCGGCAGCACGGCATCGGGCAGGTCGAAGAGCTCCACCCCGCTCTCGTCGCGGAAGGTGCGCAACTGCGGCCGCAGCGGGTCGACGACCTCGCGCAGCCGGGTCAGTCCGCACCAGGTCTGCATGTCCTTGACGGACGCCGGGCCGAATGCGGCCAGATAGCGCAGGAGGACGGCCGTCAGGGCGCGCCGCGGTTCCTCGTCGGCGGGCGCCGGGCCCGGCACCGGCCCCTTGGCCCCGGCCAGCCAGGTGCCGAGGGTGGTGTGCGCGGCCGGTCCGCTGCGCCCCCACAGGGCCCGCGGAGTGACCTGCACCAGCGGGAGCAGTTGCCGGGCGGCCATCGACAGCGACCGGCCGTCGTGCTGCGGCCACTCGCGCTGGAGCCGCTCACCCAGCGCCTGGAAGGTCAGTGGCCGCTCCTCGACGAGCGTACGGGCCACGGCGGCCAGCCGGTCCAGGTCGACACCGCTGAGCCGCGCGGCGAAGTTGCCGCGCAGGGTGCGGTCGTGCACCTGCTGGTGGAGCGGGCGCAGCAGGTGGGCGTCGCGGGCGCTCAGCAGGTGGATGGTGGAGCGCATCGCCGAGATGCGTACGGCCTGCCGGGTCTCCAGGAGACCGGAGAGCTCCTGCGGCCGGAAGCCGGCCAGCCGGGCGGCGAGGGCGTAATACGGCGGGCGGGGCGCCTGGGCCTGGAGACCGAGCAGCCACTCCACCGCGTCGGGCACCGCCATCCCGCTTCGGCGGAGCAGGAGTTGGCGGTCCAGGGTGGCCCGGCCCAGGGCGCGGGCGGTGAGCACGGGAGCGGTGCGGCGGCGCTGCGTCATGGTGAGGACGGTACGGGTCCCTGCGGACGGAGGCTGTCCGCAAGGACCTGGGGCTCACTCCTGTCCGTTGCCATCCGGCGTGGAACCGGCGGAAGGTACCGGGCCCTTCACGACCCCGCCCCACCGGCGGAGGGCGCCGCGCGCGGCGGCACCCTCCGCCGGGCCGTCGGGCCCCACGCCCTCAGGCCACCGACCCGATCCGCCCCACCGGACGGGCCGTGTCGTGGTGGATGGGGGTGTGCGCACCGGTCAGCGGTACGCCGGTGCCGCCGCGGCGGTTGGCGACGATCTCGGCGGCGATGGACAGCGCGGTCTCCTCGGGGGTGCGGGCGCCGAGGTCCAGGCCGATGGGCGAGCGCAGCCGGTTGAGTTCGAGTTCGGTCAGGCCGGTGTCCCGCAGCCGCTGCAGGCGGTCCAGGTGGGTGCGGCGGGAACCCATCGCGCCGACGTAGGCGACCGGGAGCTTGAGCGCCCGTTCCAGCAGCGGTACGTCGAACTTGGCGTCGTGGGTCAGCACGCACAGCACCGTGCGGGGGTCGAGGTCCTGGGAGTCGAGGTAGCGGTGCGGCCAGTCGACGACGATCTCGTCGGCGTCCGGGAAGCGGGTGCGGGTGGCGAAGACGGGGCGGGCGTCGCAGACCGTGACGTGGTAGTTGAGGAACTTGCCGACCTTGACCAGCGCGGCGGCGAAGTCGATGGCACCGAAGACGATCATGCGGGGCGCGGGGACGGAGGATTCGACGAGGAGGAGGACGGGTGGGCCGCACTGCGCACCGCTCTGCTGCGCGGCGTCTTCGCCCGTAGCGCCTTCGCCCGTAGCGCCTTCGCCCGTAGCGCCTTCGCCCCTGGCGCCTTCCTCGGGAGCCCGGCCCGCCCCGATCTCGACCGTGGTGGTGCGCCCGGCGTCCAGCAGGGCGCGGGTCTGTGCGAGCGCGGTGCGGTCGAGGGCGGGGTGGCCGCCGAGGGTGCCGGTGTGGCTGCCGTCGGGGCGGACCAGCAGGGCACGGCCGAGGAGCCCGGCGGGGCCGTCGATGATCCGGGCGAGGGCCGCCGCCTGCCCCGTGGCGGCGGCGGCCAGTCCGGTGGCGAGCGTGTGGGCGGTGCCGTCCACCGGCTCCCCCGGCGAGCCGTCCACCGGCTCCCCCGGCGCTGGGCCGCCTGCGGGGCGCCAGAGGCCCGTCCGTACCGGCTGGACGAGGATGTCGATGATGCCGCCGCAGGTCAGGCCCACGGCGAAGGCGTCCTCGTCGCTGTAGCCGAAGCGCTCCAGGACCGGCTCGCCGGTCTGCAGCGCCTCCTGGCACAGTTCGTACACCGCCCCCTCCACACATCCGCCGGAGACCGACCCGATCGCCGTGCCGTCACTGTCGACGGCCAGGGCGGCTCCGGGCCGGCGGGGTGCGCTGCCGTGGGTGGCCACCACGGTGGCCACCGCGAAGTCGCGGCCCTGCCCGACCCACCGGTGCAGCTCTTCGGCGATGTCCAGCATGTCGGTCTCCTTACGGACGGATGGGGTCTCCCCGCTCGAGCGAAGCCGAGGTGGGAGAGGGCGGGCGGTTACTTGACGCCCAGCCACTGCTCGATCGGATGGAGCGAGAAGTAGAGGACGAAGATCGCGGTCAGCACCCACATGAAGCCGCCGACCTCGCGCCATTTGCCCTGTGCCGCCTTAATGGCAACGTAGGCGATGACGCCCGCGCCCACACCTGCAGTGATGCTGTAGGTGAACGGCATCAGGACCACGGTCAGGAAGACCGGGATGGACACCGAGCGGTCGCGCCAGTCCACGTGGCCGGCGGCGCTCATCATCATCGAGCCGATGACGACGAGGGCGGCCGAGGCGACCTGGGCCGGTACGAGCTGGGTGACCGGGGTGAAGAACAGGCAGGCCGCGAAGAGCAGGCCGGTGACGACGGACGACAGGCCGGTGCGGGCACCCTCGCCGACACCGCTCGCCGATTCGATGAACACGGTCTGGCCGGAGGCCCCGGCCACCCCGCCGATCGCCCCGCCCGCGCCGTCCACGAACAGCGCCTTGGACAGGCCCGGCATCCGGCCCTTGTCATCGGCCAGCTCGGCCTCGGTGCCGACGCCGATGATGGTGGCCATGGCGTCGAAGAAGCCGGCCAGCACCAGGGTGAAGACGATCATGCCGACACTGAGCGCGCCGATCGAGCCCCAGCCGCCGAACTCGACATGGCCGAAGAGGCCGAAGTCGGGCATCGCGACCGCGCCGCCGCTCAGCTCCGGGGGCGTACCGCCCCAGTCCTTGGCCGTGAGACCGCCGATCCTGGTCACGGCGATGGACAGCACGCTGCCGGCCACGATGCCGATGAGGATCGCGCCGGGCACCTTCCGGGCCTGCAGCATGAAGATCAGCAGCAGGGTGACGCAGAAGAACAGCACCGGCCAGCCGGTCAGCTGCCCGGTCAGGCCGAGGGTGACGGGGCCGCCCTCGCCCTTGCCCACGAACCCGGCTTTCACCAGTCCCAGCAGGGCGACGAACGTACCGATGCCCATGGTGATCGCGTGCTTGAGCGCCAGCGGGATGGCGTTCATGATCATCTCTCGGAGCCCGGTGACCACCAGGAGGCAGATCACCACGCCGTAGACCACGCACATGCCCATGGCCTGCGGCCAGGTCATGTGCGGGACGACCTGGGCGGTCAGCGCGGCGGAGACGTTCAGGCCGGCCGCCAGGGCCAGCGGTACCTTGCCGATGAAGCCCATCAGCAGCGTGGAGAGGGCCGCGGCCAGCGCGGTCGCGGTGACCACACCCGCATGCGCGAGGGTGTTCTTCTCCACGTCCGGGGTCGACAGGATCAGCGGGTTGAGCAGGAGGATGTAGCACATCGCCATGAAGGTGGTGATGCCGCCGCGCACCTCTTGCGCAAGCGTCGATCCTCTGTCGGAGATGTGGAAGTACCGGTCGAGCCAGGACCGGCCGGCGGGCTGGCGCGAGCCGGCGCCCGCGTCTTCCGCCGTGGTCCTCGGCTCGGTGGACTGCTGGGTCATGGTGCCTTACTCCCAAGGTTCACAGGGGCACTCGCCGCGAGGTGCGAGATTTGGGATGAAATTCCGGCTGCACGACCCGGGGGACGGCCCGAGACGAACGGGGGGTACTGGCTCCGCCGGAGCGGAGCAGCGACTGCGTGGTGCGTGGTGCGGGTGGGACTCCGGGCGGTGAGCGGCGGAGGACGGACAGGGACCCCCCTGGCACCCACCGCCCGGAGACCGGTGTCCGGGGTCGCCCCCGGACGGCTTTCTACGTGCCGGTGAGGTGTTCGGGCCGTACCGGCGTCTTGTTGAGCTCCAGCCCGGTCGCGTTCCGGATCGCCGCGAGGACGGCCGGGGTGGACGACAGGGTGGGGGCCTCGCCGATGCCGCGCAGCCCGTACGGGGCGTGCTCGTCGGCGAGTTCGAGCACATCGACCGGGATGGTCGGGGTGTCGAGAATCGTGGGGATGAGGTAGTCCGTGAAGGAGGGGTTGCGCACCTTCGCGGTCTTGGGGTCGACGATGATCTCCTCCATGACCGCCACGCCCAGCCCCTGGGTGGTACCTCCCTGGATCTGGCCGACGACGGACAGCGGGTTGAGCGCCTTGCCGACGTCCTGGGCGACGGCCAGCTCGACGACCTTGACCAGGCCGAGTTCGGTGTCCACCTCGACGACCGCGCGGTGGGCCGCGAAGGAGTACTGGACGTGGCCGTTGCCCTGGCCGGTGTGCAGGTCGAAGGGCTCGGTCGGGCGGTGCCGCCACTCCAGCTCCAGGTCGACCGCCTCGTCCTCCAGCACGTCCGCCAGGTTGGCGAGGACCTCACCGCCGTCGGTGACGACCTTGCCGCCCTCCAGCAGGAGTTCGGCGGTCGCCCACGCCGGGTGGTACGTACCGAACTTGCGCCGGCCGATGTCGAGGACCTGCTCGCGGACGTGCTCACAGGTGTTCTTGACCGCACCGCCGGTGACATAGGTCTGACGGGAGGCGGACGTCGAACCCGCCGAGCCGACCCGGGTGTCGGCCGGCTGGATGGTGACCTGCTGGACCCCCAGCTCCGTACGGGCGATCTGGGCATGGACGGTGACGCCGCCCTGGCCGACCTCCGCCATCGCGGTGTGGACGGTGGCGACCGGCACCCCGCCGACGACCTCCATCCGCACCCGGGCGGTGGAGTAGTCGTCGAAGCCCTCGGAGAAGCCGACGTTCTTGATGCCGACGGCGTAGCCGATACCGCGGACCACGCCCTCGCCGTGGGTGGTGTTGGACAGCCCGCCGGGCAGCGCACGGACATCGGCGCCCGCACCGGCCGTCAGCCACTGCTGCTCCGGCGGGAGCGGCATCGCCTTGACGCGGCGGAGGAGTTCGGCGACCGGGGCCGGGGAGTCGACCGGCTGGCCGGTGGGCATGATCGTGCCCTGCTCCATGGCGTTGAGCTGCCGGAACTCGACCGGGTCCAGGCCCAGCTTCTTGGCGACCTTGTCCATCTGCGCCTCGTAGGCGAAGCACGCCTGGACCGCGCCGAAGCCGCGCATCGCCCCGCAGGGCGGGTTGTTGGAGTAGAGCGCGATGGCCTCGATGTCGACGTCGTCGACCACGTACGGGCCGACGGCGAGCGAGGAGGCGTTGCCGACGACGGCCGGGGAGGCGGACGCATAGGCGCCGCCGTCCAGCACGATGCGGCACTTGAGGTGGGTGAGCTTGCCGTCCTTGGTGGCGCCGTGCTCGTACCAGAGCTTCGCCGGGTGCCGGTGGACGTGTCCGAAGAAGGACTCGAACCGGTTGTAGACGATCTTGACGGGCTTACCGGTGCGCAGCGCCAGGAGGCAGGCGTGGATCTGCATCGACAGGTCCTCGCGGCCGCCGAACGCGCCGCCGACCCCGGAGAGCGTCATCCGCACCTTGTCCTCGGGCAGGCCGAGGACCGGGGCGATCTGGCGCAGGTCGGAGTGCAGCCACTGGGTGGCGACGTACAGGTCGACGCCGCCGTCCTCGCCGGGCACCGCGAGGCCGGACTCCGGGCCGAGGAAGGCCTGGTCCTGCATGCCGAAGACGTACTCGCCGGAGACGATGACATCGGCCTTCTTGGCGGCCTCGTCGGCGTTGCCGCGGATGATCGGCTGGCGATGGACGATGTTCGGGTGCGGGACATGGCCCACGTGGTGGTCGTCGCGGTTCTCGTGGACCAGCGGGGCGCCCTCGGCGGTGGCGGAGGCCTCGTCGGTGACGACCGGCAGCTCGGCGTAGTCGATCTTGATCTTGGCGGCGGCGCGGCGCGCGGTCTCCGGGTGGTCGGCGGCGACCAGCGCGACCGGCTCCCCGTGGTGGCGTACCTTGCCGTGCGCGAGAACCGGCGTGTCCTGGATCTCCAGGCCGTAGTTCTTCACGTCGGTGGGCAGGTCGTCGTAGGTCAGGACGGCGTAGACACCGGGGGTGGCGAGCGCCTCGGTGGTGTCGATGGACCTGATCTCGGCGTGCGCGGTGGTGGAGCGCAGGGTGTGGCCCCACAGCATGTCCTCGTGCCACATGTCCGAGGAGTAGGCGAACTCGCCGGTCACCTTGAGGGTGCCGTCGGGGCGCAGGGTGGACTCACCGATGCCGGCCTTGGTCTTGCCGCCCTGGGTGAGGTTCGTGGGCGTACGGCCCGGAGCCGTCGCGATGCGGGTCTCCTTACCGGCCATGGCGATCAGGCCCCCTGTCCGGCGGTACGGTGCTCGCCGCGGGCGGCCGCCAGCCGGACCGCGTCGAGGATCTTCTCGTAGCCCGTGCAACGGCACAGGTTGCCCGACAGCGCCTCACGGATATCGGCGTCCGACGGGGAGTCGTTGCGCTCCAGCAGCTCGTCGGCGGCGACCAGCAGGCCCGGGGTGCAAAAGCCGCACTGGACCGCGCCGGCGTCGATGAACGCCTGCTGGATCGGGGCGAGTTCGTCCCCCTCGCCGGTCTGCGAATCCGCCGGGCGGGCCTGCCACCGCTGGGCCTGGTCGACGCTCGTACCGCAGGCGCCGGAGGCACAGCCGCCGCCCTCGGCACGCTGCTTGGCGAAGTCCGCCAGGCCCTCGACGGTCACCACCTCGCGGCCCTCGACCTGCCCGGCGGCGACCAGACAGGAGCACACCGGCACACCGTCCAGACGGACCGTACAGGACCCGCATTCGCCCTGCTCACAGGCGTTCTTGGAGCCCGGCAGCCCCATCCGCTCACGGAGGACGTACAGCAGGCTCTCGCCTTCCCAGACGTCGTCGGCCTCCTGCTGGCGGCCGTTGACGGTGAATGTCACGCGCACTGTGCGCTCCTCTCCTTGCCCCGGTAGGACTCCCAGGTCCAGCCGAGGGTGCGGCGCGCCATGATGCCGACCGCGTGTCTGCGGTACTTGGCGCTGCCGCGCACATCGTCGATCGGGTTGCAGGCGCCGGCGGCGAGCTGCGCGAACTGCCGGGCGAGGGACGGCGGGAGGGGCAGGCCCGACTCCCAGAAGCCGCCCTCCTCCAGCGCCGCGGCGAGGAAGTCCTCGGCCGCACGGGCCCGTACGGGGGTGGGGGCGGCGGAGCCGATGCCGGTGCGCACCGTGCGGGTCCCGGGGTGCAGCGCGATACCGAAGGCACAGACCGCGATGACCATGGCGTTGCGGGTGCCGACCTTCGAGAACTGCTGCGGGCCGTCCGCCTTGGGCAGGTGCACCGAACGGATCAGCTCGTCGGGCTCCATGGCGTTGCGCTTGACGCCGGTGTAGAAGTCGTCGATCGGGATCATCCGGCGGCCGCGCACGGATTCCACCTCGACCTCACAGCCGACCGCGAGCAGCGCGGGGTGCGCATCGCCGGCCGGGGAGGCGGTGCCGAGGTTGCCGCCGACGCCGCCGCGGTTGCGGATCTGCGGGGAGGCCACCGTGTGCGAGGCCAGGGCCAGGCCCGGGAGTTCGGCCCGCAGGTTCTCCATGATCCGGGTGTACGGGACGGAGGCACCCAGGCGTACGGTCTTCTCGCCGACCTCCCACTCGCTCAGGTCACCGATGCGGTTCAGGTCGAGCAGGTACTCGGGGCGGCGGTGGTCGAAGTTGATCTCGACCATCACATCCGTGCCGCCCGCGATGGGCACAGCGGTAGGGTGCTCGGCCTTGGCGGCGAGCGCCTCCTCCCAGCTGGCGGGTCGAAGGAAGTCCATCGTTGGCCTCTTCTACGAATTCTACGAAATCGAGTCGTTCGCTACTCATGGTGAGGACGCTGCACTGGCATCGCCACGGAGCCGTTCATGTCTTGTTCACGGAGATGCGTTCAGTGAACGCGCCCGGGAGCCGCCCGGTGCAGTCACCGAAACCATGAAGCGGTTGGCTGGCCACACCACATGTCTTGTAGATTCGAACGAAAGACGAGGCTCCGAAACCTCGCGGTATTCCACCGGCAACACCAGACAGCAAAGAACGGCGGGCGAGGTCATGCGGCTCCGCGCACTCCTGGACACCCCCACCCTGGGCCTTCGGCTGCTCGGGGGCGAGGAAGAGCTGGACCGCACGGTACGCGGCGTGATGACCACCGACCTGCGCGACCCCAGCCGCTACCTCTCCGGCGGCGAACTGGTGCTGACGGGCCTGGCGTGGCGCCGTGAGCCGGACGACTCCGAACGGTTCGTGCGCATCCTGGCCACCGCAGGGGTCGCCGGGCTCGCGGCGGGCGAAGCGGAACTGGGCTCGGTCCCCGACGACCTGGTACAGGCCTGCCTCCGGCACCGGCTGCCGCTGTTCTCCGTCGTCGAGGACGTCTCGTTCGCCTCCATCACCGAGCATGTCGTCCGCCAGGTCTCCAGCGAGCGGGCCGGCGATCTGGCGGCCGTGGTGGACCGCCACCGGCGGCTGATGACGTCGGGCCCCACGGGCGGCGGTCCCGAGGTGGTCCTGGACCTGCTCGGCTCCGACCTGGATCTGCGGGCCTGGGTGCTCTCCCCCACGGGCCGGCAGATCGCGGGCTCCACGCTGGCGGACTCCGGGCCCGAGCTCTCCGGTGAACTGGCCGCCCATCTCGCGGGCGAGCATCTGGCGGCGGCCCGTTCGGGGCGCCGGGGCCCGCATCGCGTCACGATCGAGGGGGGCGCCGCGACCGGGGCCGCTGCGGACGACGTCCGGGGGAAGCCCGATGGGGGGCGGCGGCCGGGCGACGGGCCGACCAGCTCCACCTACTCCCTCTTCCCGATCCGCCACGAGGGCCGTGATCTGCGCCGGACGCTGCTGAGCGACTGGCTGCTGGCCGTCGAGGCGGACGCCGGCGACTGGTCCGACGAGCGCCTCGACCTGCTGCACGGGGTCACCCAGCTGATCGTCGTGGAACGCGACCGGCGCGACTCCGCCCGTACGGTGCGCCGCCGGCTCGCCCAGGAGGTCCTGGAGCTCGTCCAGACCGGCGCACCGCCCGCCGAGATCGCGGCCCGGCTGCGGGTGGCGGCCCCGGTGCTGCTGCCCGGGCTGGGCACCGCACCGCACTGGCAGCTCGTGGTGGCCAGGGTCGAGTGGGCGGACGGCGACGTCCCCGGCGGTCCGGTGGCACAGAGCCTGCTGGAGGAAATGCTGGTCGATCCCGGCACGTTCGGCCCGGAGCCCTCCGACCGCATCGCCGTGGCGCACACCGGCGACGAGGCGGTGGCGCTGGTGCCACTGCCCGTCCCGGACGAGCCCGGCGCCCCCTCGGCGACCGGTCTGCACGCCGATGAGCTGCTGTCCGCCGTCCAGCGGCCGCTGGGCCGCGGCCTGGCGGACGACGGGCGGCTGACGGTCGGGGTGAGCGCCGCGGTCCACTCCGCCGAGGGGCTGCGCGGCGCCCTGGAGGAGGCCCGGCACGCCCGCAGGGTCGCCGCGGCCCGCCCGGGCCGGGTCTGCGCCGCCGGGCACGAGGAGCTGGCCTCGCACGTCCTGCTGCTGCCCTTCGTGCCGGACGACGTCCGGCGGGCCTTCACCGCCCGCCTCCTGGACCCGCTGCGCGACTACGACCGCAAGCACCGCGCCGAGCTGATCCCCACCCTGGAGGCGTTCTTGGACTGCGACGGCTCCTGGACCCGCTGCGCCAACCGCCTCCACCTGCACGTCAACACCCTCCGCTACCGGGTGGGCCGCATCGAGCAGCTGACCGGCCGCGACCTGTCCCGCCTGGAGGACAAGCTCGACTTCTTCCTGGCACTGCGGATGAGCTGACGGCGTCGTCCCGCCTCGCGGCGTCACAGCGTCACGGCGTCACGGCGTCACGAAGCGACTGCCCGCGCCCTGCGGTCTCACGGGCCCCGCCGGTTCGACCCGGCGGGGCCCGATTACGCCATTCGGGGTAACTCGATCGGGCGTCATCGCGCGGCACGTCGTGGTGCCCCGGGTCCGCCGCACGGTGCTGCGATGTGCCCGATCAGGGCCGCGCCCGCGGTCCGGACCGCCCACCCGGGGATTGTGAATTCATTCACCCACCCCCTTGGCCGCACGGCGGAATCCGTGCTGAGATTCGCCCACTGCTTCCAACTTCCAGCTCAATGGCGCGCTCGGGGAGGGCAATGTGGCGGATACCGCCATGTCGGAATCCGCGGATTCCGCGGACCCGGTCAGTTCTGCGGACCCGGTCAGTTCTGTGGTTCCGGTCGGTTCTGTGGTTCCGGTACCACTCGCGGTGCCGGCCCCGGCATCCGCACCGGAGACAGGAGCACTCGGCACGGCCGAGGGGGACGGCCCCCTCGACCGTGCCGTTTGGCGTCTGCGCTCCCGCGGCTGCTGGGACGATGCGGCCGCCCTGCTGGAACCGCACGCCGTCCGTCACGCGCCGTCCGCGCTGCGTCGCGCCGCGCTGCTGGTCGAACGGTGCATGTTCACGGCCACCGGCTGGGCCGGGGCCGAGGACGCGCTGCGCGCCGCCGAGGCGCTGGCGGGCGACGACGACGAGCGGGGCGGCGCGGCCTGCGAACGCGGCCATCTCGCGTACGCCGCCACGGTCCTGGGCGTCCGTGACCGCGCCGACGAGGCACGCTCGGCACTCGGCCGGGCCGCCGCGCTGCTGGCACCCACCGCGGCCGGCCGCCCGCTGCTGGACTTCCGCCGCGGGCTGATGGCCGAGCATGTCGCCGACAGCCCGGACGCGGCACGGGCCGCCTACCGCCGCGCACACGCCGGCGCCACCGCACACGGCGACACCCTGCTGCTGTCCTTCACCTGGCGCCACCTGGCCGGACTCGCGCTGCGCGACGGTGAGTTGGCGGAGGCCCGGCACGGTTTCGCCGAGTCGCTGCGGATCCGCGAGGAGCTGGGCTTTCTGGTCGGCACCGCACCGGCCCTCGTGGCGCTGGCCGACGCCGCCCCGGACGCCGACGCGGACCGGCTGCGCGCCGAGGCGGCCCGGCTCTTCCGCCTCATGGGCGGCGTCCCCACGTGGCTCGCCGACCACCTGTCCGCCGGCGTCACGGCGACCTAGCCGTAGCGCCCTGGCGGATGTCCGCCACGCTCACCGGCGGCGGCCGGCCCTTCACGGAGAGTGGAGGGCCGGCCGCCGCCGGTTCGCCGGCGTTCTCGCCCGCCCCTTCCGCCGCCCGTGCCCCGCTCGCTCCGCCGCCCGTGCCCGCTCGCTCCGGCCGCCGTCAACCCCCCAACACCAGCCATGCCGAACCCGTCGACGATTGGCCGGATCCGGACGGTCCCCGTGGCGGATCGGCCGGGCTGCGATGGTTGCGCGCCCGGACGGTCGTCGACGCGCCGGGCGAACCCTGAGGTGGGACTATGAGCCGAAGGCCCGGGGCAGGGATGTCTCACGACGCCCACAGGCCCCGAGAATGGCCGCAAGTCGCACTGTGAGGCGGCAGCGGGGTATGGATGCTGGTCCGGGACCAGCCGGCCCCACCCACTGGCACAGCCTTTCAGGAGGCCACATGACAGCAGGAGTGACCAACACGACCGCTGCAAGCGACTGGGGCAAGGCAGATTTCGAGGCGATCTACAACTGCCCGGATCCCCGTCGGTACTTCACCACACTGAACCCCCTGGACTACCAGATTCCGCACCACGGCCAAGCGGTGTTCCGTGCCGTGGCCGAGACCCTGCAGCGGCACCGCAGCGACCGTCCGCCGCTGAACGTCGTCGACCTCTGCTGCTCGTACGGGGTCAACGCCGCGCTGCTCAACCACCAGCTGTCCCTCACCGATCTCTACGGCCGCTATGCCGCGAACGGCAAGGCGCTGCCGTCCACGGACCAACTCCTGGAAGAGGACCGCACGTTCTTCGCCACCCGGCGGCGTGCCGAACCCCTCCGGGTGACCGGCATCGACGCGGCGGACCGTGCGGTCGGCTACGCCCGGGCCGTCGGTCTGCTCGACCACGGCTTCGCGGAGAATCTGGAACTCGACGATCCGAGCCCGGAGCTGCGGAAGGTGCTGGCCGGCACCGACCTGATCACCGTCACCGGCGGCGTCGGCTATATCTCCGCCCGTACCTTCGCCCGCCTCTTCGACTGCGTGTCCTCGCCGCCCTGGGTCGCCGCGTTCGTGCTGCGCGAGGTGTCCTACCGGCCGATCTCCGCCCTGCTGGCCCGGGCCGGCCTGGTGACGGAGAGACTCACCACCCGTACGTTCCGTCAGCGGCGGTTCGCCGACGGCAACGAACGGCAGGCGGCGTTCGAGGCGCTGGCCGCCCGCGATCTGTCCACCGCGAACAAGGAAGCCGACGGCTTCTACCACGCCGATCTCTATCTCTCCCGGCCCGCCGCCGATGTCGCGGCGCTGCCGCTGGAGGAGTTGCTGCCCGGCTGAGCCGGCGGCGCTGCCCGGCTGAGCCGCCGGCGGACTCGCTCAGTGCGGGTGGCGCGCCGCCGACACATGCTCACGGGCGATCCGCTCGGCCACCGCGTACTCCTGGGCGACCAGGGCGTCGAGCAGCGCCGTGTGCTCGGAGGCGTCGGCCAGCAGCTCGGCCGTACGCCGCCGGGGGCCGCCGGCCGGCGGCCACTGGGCGCGGCGGAGCAGATCGCCGGTGACCTCGGTGAGCCTGCGGTTGCCGGTGAGCGACATCAGGGCGTCGTGGAAAGCCTGGTCGGCCTCGGCGTAGCCGACCCGGTCACCGCTGGCGGCGGCCGCGACGCCCGCCTCGGCGAGCGGGCGCAGCTCCTCCCAGCGCTCGGGGGGCAGCGCCCGGGCCAGCCGGACGACCGCGGGCACCTCCAGCATCGCCCGGACCTCGGCCAGCTCGGCGAGGTCACGGGGGCTGCGCTCGGCAACCCGGAAACCGCGGTTGGGTACGACCTCGACGGCACCTTCCCCCGCGAGCTGCTGCATGGCCTCCCGGACCGGGGTCGCCGAGACGCCGTAACGCTCGGCGAGCGCGGGCGCGGAGTAGACCTCGCCCGGGGCCAGCTCCCCGCCGACCAGCGCATGGCGCAGCGCGGCCAGCACCTGGCCGCGGACGGAGTGCCGCCGGGGCACGGCGGGACCGGCCTGCGCGGGCACCCACGCGCCCGCGCACGGCTCCTGTTCCGCTGTGCCCTGCTCCATGACGGTTCCTCCTGACGTCTCCAGCACCATAGGCGGCGCGCGCCCCAGTTCAAATCCGGGGAGCTGTCCGGAAATCGTCCGGAAGCCGTGCGGGTGGTCAGGACTGGCATTCAGAGGGCACGGGTAAGTCTTCAGCTAAGGTAAGCCTTACCTGTTAACGATCGCGATTCGGTGGTCTCCCGCATGACTCGTGCCCCCGCCGTCCCGCCTGCCGTCCACCCCGTCGCCGAGGCCTACGCCCGGCTCTCCGCGGCCTTCCCCGGCCTGCGGGTGACCCTGTGGGACGCGGCCCCGCCCAGCGGCGACGGCTGGGTGTGCGCGGCCGGGCTCGCGGCCGGCGGCGAGAGCCTGGATGCCTTCCTCGCCTGGGACGACGCACAGATCGTGCGGGATTACGGACAGCGCGCCCGGCCGGACGTCATCGCGAGCTTCGCCCTGCACCGTTACGCCTGGCCCGCCTGCCTGCTGATCACCATCCCCTGGTTCCTGCACCGCCGGGTCCCGCGGCTGCCCGTGCAGGACGTCTCCTTCCAGCGCGAGCTGGGCAGGATGGCGGTGCGGGTCAGCGCCTTCAGCTGCCTTCCGGACGACCCCGCCGCGGCGCTGCCCGGCGCCCGGGTCGTACCGGACGAGGAGGCGCTGCGGGCGGAGGTACGGGCCGCGGCGGCCCAGCATCTGCGGCCCGTACTGGAAGGCTTCCGCACCCGGATGCGGCGCGGGCCGCGGGCGCTGTGGGGCATGGCGTCGGACGAGATCGTGGAGGGCCTGTGGTACCTGGGGCAGCTGCTGGGCGAGGAGCCGCGTGCGGTGACCGAACTGGAGTTGCTGCTGCCGGGCGCCACCGCTCCGTACGTGGGCGGTGCGGGATTCCGTCAACTGACCGGGCCGCGGGGCGAGTCGGTGGCGACCCGGGACCGTGCCGGTTGCTGCATGTTCTACACGCTGCGCCCCGAGGACACCTGCGTCACCTGCCCGCGCACCGGGGACGAGGAGCGCATCAGGCGCCTCACCGCGGCCACTTGACCCCCGTGCCGCCCCGACGCCGACGGCGAAGCGCAGGCCGGGGGTGCCGCCGAACACGGCCTTCCTTCCCTCCGGGCGGCGGGGCTGCCGGGGTCAGTTGGTGCAGGTGGTGCCCGGCGCCGGCAGGACGCGGTCGGTCAGGTAGCGGTTGGTCGCCGCGCGGACGCACCGGGACAGCAGGAACATGCTGTAGTCGTCGCCTTCGCGGCTGAGTACGACGCTGCCGGGCAGCTGGGCCGCCAGAGCCGAGCCCGCCGCGTGGGGAGCCAGCGCCTGGTGCGTGGACTGGATGACGAGCGCGGGCGGCGCTCCGGGCACCAGGCCGCCGGCCCGCACGGGCTTGGCGGGGACCGGCCATCCGAGGCAGCCGGCGAGCGCGGCCTGGGAGCGCACCGCACCGCCGAGGTGCGGAGCACGGGCGGCGAGCATCGTGTGCAGGCGGGCCAGCTGCTCGAAGGTGCCGACCGGACGGGCGTTGTCCAGGCAGGCGGGCACCAGGACCTGCACCGGATCCAGAGTGCCATCGGGGTCGAGGGTGAAGTCGGTGGCGTCGCCCGCCTGCGCCTTGACGATCGCCTGGGCCAGGGCGGGCCAGGTGACGCTTGCGATGTTCAGGTAGTCCTGGGTGGCGCCGCGGATGTCGTCACCGGTCAGCGGGCGGTGCGTGCCGCCGGCGACGGGGAGGGGGCTGCGGTCCGCACGGGCGACGAGGGCGTCGTATGCGGCAGCGACGTCACGCCCCTTCAGTGCGCAGTCCGCCGAGTCGGTGCACCAGGCGGCGAACCGGTTGAAGGCCTCCTCGGCGCTGGTCGCCTCCTTGACGATCCGGGTGAGCGGCGAGGTGGTGTCGTCCAGCGCGGTGTCGAGGGTCATCGTGCGCAACCGGCCGGGAAAAAGGGCCGCGTAGGTGCGTCCGAGCAGGGTGCTGTAGTGGATGCCGTACCAGTCGAGCCGCTGCACGCCGAGCCCGGTGCGGACCGCTTCGACGTCACGGGCGACGCTGGTCAGGTCGGTATGGGCCACCAGTGAGCCGTTGCGGCGCAGGCAGTCCCGGGCGAAGGTGCGGTTGTGGGCCACGAGCCGGTCGAAAGCGGCGCGGTTCCGCGGGAAGTAGCTGATCCCGGCGGGCTTGAGCGGCTCGGCGCAGCGGATGGGGGTGCTGTGGCCCACCCCGCGTGGGTCGACCGCAACGATGTCGAACCGCCGGGTCATGGCACCGGCCGAGCCGGGAAAGCCGTTGTGCATCGCCAGCCTCAGCTGCTCGATCGAGGAGCCACCGGCTCCGTCGTTGAGGAGCAAGGTGCCCTTGCGGTGCGACGGGTCGTCGGCCGTGCGGCGGACCAGGGCGAGTTCGAGCTGCGCGGCTCGCGGCTCGGACCAGTCCACCGGCACCCGCATCGTGCCGCACTGCATGCCCCGGAACTCGTCGTCGGTGCACTGCCGCCACATGATGCGGCCGGCCGGGGCCGGTTGGCCGGTGCCGCCGGGCGCGGCCGGTTGGCCGGTGCCGCCGGGCGCGGCGACCGCCGGCGTGGTCAGCACCACCCCGGCCATCACCAGGGCGGCGAGCGTACGCCGTAGCTGTCTTGTCGCTCTGCTCATGACGGCTCTCCTTGAAGGACGCACGCGGGCGCTGCCGACGCGGTCGGGGCGTGCGGGGAGGAAGAAGGCATGACGAGGCAACCTCGATGGGCGCCTCGGCACCCACCAGAACCTCGCCGCTAGACTCCATTGCGTTTGTTATATGCCATAACAGCGCGCGCCGACACGGCCCGTCAAGGGGGAAGCCAGAGATTTATGAGATGCAGTTCCATGGGTGAGAGGGCATAACCCTCCTGAGGCGGCGCCGACCGACCGGCCCGGCGCTGACCGACCGGCCCGGCACCGACCGCGCCGCCTCCCGAGCACCTGCTACGGAACTGCCGGGGAACTGCCGGGAAACTGCTACGAGATGTGGCACTCGCCGGTGTTGGCACTCGCCGGTGCCCTTCGACCCGAACGTCTCGGAGTTGTGGGGCCGGTGGTGTCCGGCGGGCGGGTGCCGGCCGCCGCGCTGGAGGAGGACGCGCACGCCGGCGCCGTCTCCTGCACCGTCATGAACGCCACCCCGAGCCATCCGCCGATGCTCAAGCTGCTGCCGGACGGCTACTCGCCCACCGGTGAGCTGATGCCCGGCGGTGAGGCGCTGCAGGGTGGGCAGCTGGTGTTCCGCGGCCGCGCCGACCACCAGGTCAAGGTCGGCCCCACGGCCCGCGCCCCGCGCCGCACGGGCGGCGCGGGGCGCGGGGGATGGCCGCCGCAGGGCGGTGGACCAGGGTTACAGGCTGGGCAGATCGAAGAAGATCATGGGGTTGTGGCGGCTGTCGCGCACCGGCTCGTCCAGCCCGAGGCCCTTCTTGATCTCGGCTATCTCCGCGTACTCCGCCGGGGACTTGGCCGGGGACGGCGTGAAGAACTCCACGTTGTTGTCGGCCAGCCACTTGACGATGACGGAGCCCTCGCTGAACGGCTTGGGGCGGCGCCCGTGGTAGACGTCGTGGACGCTGGTGGGCGTGCCGCCGGGAACAGCCGGGAAGAGGTTCTCTATGTACCAACGGGCAAACCGCGCACCGTGGTCGGCGTCGATGAAGAGGTAGTCGACGTCCTGAGGAATGCTGTCGAGGTTCTCGCGGACATCGCCCTTGGTGAAGGTCCACTGGCCGGTCAGTTCACCCGGCACGTTGCGCACCACGTGGTCCACGATGTCGAACGAGTAGAGGTGACCGGTGCCGTTGTCCCGCAGCGCGCTCAGCTGCCAGATGGTGGACCAGCCGTAGAAGGTGCCGATCTCCACCACCTTCGCCGGCCGCAGCTCCCGCAGCCGCATGTAGGAGATCTCCGCCTCCACGTCGTCCAGCTGGGCCTTCATGGCCTTCCCGCGCTCCTGGAGGAGACTGCGCTGGGCGTCCTTGACCTTCCTCAAGTCGGCCTCGTACTTGGTGTAAAGGGTACGCAGCGAATCGACAGAGAGTGCTTCCATTGCTCCTCCAAGGAATACCGGAAGGGCTGCTCCAGCCGCTTCCGTGACGTTCAGACGGGCCGGCCCGATGGCTTGCGAGCGGTACGCCCGCGCCCGGGCCGGGACTTGTTCTCCGCCTCACGGAAGGCGATGCAAAGCACCACGAGCACGATCGCGAATACCACCACCCAGCCGATGCGGGCCGGCGCCCACGGCGGGTGATCGGGATTGGTGTGCAATCCCGACAACGGCCGCCCCATTCCGAGGGAGGTCACCGTGACCGTGAGCATGGCCGTCTGATGCCAGAGAAAGATCGTGATCGCCGAAAGGTTTATCACGGCCACTCCCGCCCAGGCGAATTGCCCCGGTCGGACCGTCAGTTCCTTCCCTGGCGTGACACGTGACGACAGGGGCGGCGGCCGGCCCACCATCCGCCGCAGCGGACCGCACGGCAGCATCGCGGCACCGCACGGGGCGAGCCCGAAGGTGACGGCGGCGAGGGCGACGGGGTTGAGGGCGGAGAGCTGCGAACCGGGGACGCAGACCATGCAGACCATGCTCGCGGGGCCTCCGCACCACAGGATCGGCCCCACCGTGCTCACGGCACCGGCGCCCAGCAGCACGACGGCGTACCGTCGCCGGGCGAGCCCGCCCGCGGCCCAGGCCGCACCCGGCGCGAAGGGGACCAACCAGCCGGCAAGGACATTGAATTGACGGGCCGCATCGGCCCAGCCAGCGTCGCCGAGCACCATCCGGGCGCCGTCCGAGCACCATCCGGGCGCCGTCCGTCGCCGCGACATAGCCGCCGTACGTCCGCCGCGGTGACGACTTCGACAAGTACCCGCCGTCTGCTGTGGAAGCGCGGGATCAAGCCGGTCATCGCCCGATGAGGTGTGCCACACGGCCCGGGCTCGGCACCGTCCGCTGGGTGGTGGAGCGCACGAACGCCTGGATCCCCGGCTGTCGCAGGCTGCGGATCCGCTGGGAGATCCGAAACGACGCCAACGAAGCATTCCTCCAACCGGCCTGCTGCGCCATCACCTATCGACGCGACCAAGCATTCTGTTGGCTCCGCTGAGTGCACGCCCCAAAAACGCGCCGTCACCCATCGCGCCGTGCCTGATCGCTTCGAAGACTCGCCACCTCGCCCACGTTGTCCGGCCGGCGGGCACGGAGTATGGCGAGGGCCATGACGAGGCTCCACGCGTCCAGCGCGCAGGCGGCGATACGTTCCAGGCCACCCAGCCCGATTCCGGGGTCGTGCTGACCGAAGAACAGCCATGCCGCGAGCACCGCGGCGACAGCTATGGAGAGGGTTACGCTTCGCAGCCTGCCGAAGAGAGAATCTCGGGAGGCAAATCCGGCGAGGAGGAGACCGAGATTTCCCAGCCCCATGATGAGGAGCGCGCCCCCTACATGAAGATTCTCGTCGACGTCTGCAGGAACAAGGCCGACCAGAACCCACCCACCGGCACCGATGGCCAGCAGAATTCGGGAACTTGCGGATATCCCACCGCGGCCCCAGCAGGCTCCGGCCAGCAGCACGCCGGCGAGCAGCAGCACACCGTGGACGGCGAAGCCGGCGTTCATGGCGTCGTGCAGTGGCGAGCACACATACCGAGGCCGGGAGTCATCCCAGATCCGGCAGCCGACATTGCCGAGATCGCTGATGTTGTTCGCCGCCCAGCTGTAGGGAGTACGCCAGCCGGACTCCACGACCAACTGGACGACGACGAACTGCACGACGGCGACAATCCATGCGGCCGCACCGATCCTTGTTGTCAGGGAGGTGCCGTATTCGGAGTGCGACGCGGATCTCGTTTTCATCATGGCCTTTCCGGCGCCGAATCGGTCACCTTTCTGTCGTGAACGCTCTCAGGCGACGGTGCCCCTGCGCATCGCTGCAACGAGGGAATTTCGGAGCCCCCGGAGGGGTAGCCGGTACTGGCTATTTCGGGGGAGCGGATACCGGTGCGGTCCTGGATGCGGGACATCACATGAACTGATGGACCTGGCCGTGCTCGTGCGGACGCCCGTCGTCCGCACGTTGGCGAGGAACTCGGGGTCGTCGATGACCTCCGGAGTGGCGAGCGCGGCGGCCGCGGAGGCCGGCCATGGCCATGGTCTGGCCCACATTGCTGCGGAAGAGGGTCACGACGTCCCGGTGCCGGTGGCCCGCTGGGCCGCTGGGCCGCCGGGCCGCCGGGCCGCCGGGCCGCCGGGCCGCCGGGCCGCCGGGCCATCTTGATGGCGTCCCTTGTTGGTCGCATGCCGGTTGATGGACAGGCCACTGCTGCTGCGACCAGTGGGGGATCGCCTCGGTGTTGCTCAGGTGGTAACGGCGTCGCCCCGGTGTGCCGGACGCTCGGCGGTGTTGCCCCGGCCCTCCAGGCCGAGGACCAGGGGAACGGCGAGCAGGCTGAACGCGGCGAGGAACAGCCAGGGCATAGCCGGCCCCAGGGCCAGCAGTGAGGTCAGCACGGCCGGTGCGACGGTCGCACCCAGCGACCAGGAGAGCTGGTAGACGCCGAGGTAGCGGCCGCGAAGGTGGGCGGGGGCCAGGTACACACTGAGCTCTCCCATGGGCGGGGAGCCCAGCACCTCCGCGAGGGTGTACACGACTACGGCGACCACCAGCCCGACCGGGACAGCCCACCCGGGCACCAGGTCCAGGGCGGCGAACACGCCAAACGCCGCCGCGTTGACGAGACTCGCCAGGGCGATGACCCGGGTGGGCCGGTGCCGCTCGATCCAGCGGGTGGCGATGGTCTGTGTCGCCGCCACCAGCGCGGTGTTGAGCGTGATCAGAACGCCGCCCGCCCATGCACCCGCCTTCAGTTCCTCTGTGGCATAGACGCCGAGGAGAACGCCGAGGACCATCGAGGCCAGTACGAAGGAAAGGTTGGCGGCGACCAGCCGCATGTAGGCACCGTCGCGCAGAACCGTCGTGTACCGGGCGTCGGTGCGCCGCGTGGGCGGGTGATCCTCCGGTGCGCCTTCCGTGTCGTACACCGAGGTCGCGGTCCGGCCCGGACGCCAGCCGAGCAGCAGCCATGCCGCCACCAGATAGCTTGCCGCCTGGGCCGCCACCACCGTCCTCAGCCCCGTCGTACTGGCCGTCGCCAGGGCCAGGGAAGCAATGGCTCCGCCGAATCCGATACCCACATTGCGCAGTGCACGGAAGAAGCCGAACCAACGTGTGCGGTCGTCGCTCCGGGCGACGAGACCGACCAGCGCGCTGCTCGACGTCCAGTACATCGAGGAGCCGACCTGGACCAGGAACTGGGTGGCAACGACCTGCCAGGCCGACTGGGCGAACAGCAGCCCCACGAAGCCCAGCGCCGACACCGCGTTCCCCGAGGCGACCACGGCCTGCGGACCGATCCGGTCCAGGAGCCAGCCGGCCAGGGCCGGCACGGGCAGGGCGAGAGCGTTCCCGAGCGTGAGGCAGGCGCCCACCTCCGCCAGTGACAGCGAGGTGGTCCGGGTGAAGTAGACGACCAGGAACGCGATGACCAGCCCGCCGGCCAGGCTGTCGATGACGTTGGCCGCGACGAACCGGCCGGTGCCGGTGAGGTCGGGCAGGCCCAGCCGCGAGCGGGTGGAGGCTCCGTGGGAGGGTTCACGAGGCATCGGTGGCTACGCACCACTCATGTCGTCGGCGGAGGTGCTCGGGCCGTTTCCGCCCTCGCCTGCACGGATGTGTACGGTCTTCACGAGCCGCTGCGCGGCGGCGTCCAGGTCCTCACGAAGGGGGCCGTCGACGACGACCGAAACCGCCCGTCCACCGGAGTCGCTCAACTCGCCGAGTTCCTGCCCGATCGCGCGGGTGACGATCACGGCTGACAGGCACGCCGGGTCGTCCTCCGCCACCGCCTCGAAGCGCGGCCAGGCTCCGTCCGTGGTGACCCATGACACCGGTACGCCCTCGGAGCAGTCCACGCCGTGCAGCACCCCCCGGGGGTGGTCGAGGTAGACCTGGCGTGCCCGACGCCGTGGGGCGGGGAAGGCCGTCCGCCGGCCGAGGGCCAGGTCGAGGAGGGCCGGTTCGAGGGGCTGCCCGGTGGCCAGCTGCCACAGTTTGGTGATCGCGTCGCCCGGCGGCCGGGCAGCGATCTCCATCAGGATCACGCGTCCGCCGTCGAGCCGGAACTCCGCGTGGCTGATGCCGGTGCCGAACGAAATGGCGCGCAGCAGCGAGGCGTTCGCCTCCAGCAGGAGGCTCTCCTCTGCGGGAGTCAGGCCGACCGCGGGTGAGGTGTGACCGGTCTCCGTGAAGTAGCGGGTGCCGTTCTCGTTCGTGTTCTTTCCCGTGACGCCCGACCAGAGGATGTCGCCTTCGTGGACCAGGGTCTCCACGGAGAACTCCGGGCCGTGGACGCGCTCTTCCAGCAGCAGCATCTCGTCCGGCGGATAGTGGGCGAGTTCGGCGTGCAGTTCGGCCGTGTCGTCCACCGAACGCACTCCCGAACTCGACATCCGGCCGGCCGGCTTGAGTACGGCGGGAAACTCCTGCCACGAGGCCGCCACGGCCGCCGCCTGCCCGGCCCGTCCCAGCATGGTCCAGCGCGGCGCCAGGCCCGGGGCGGCCAGACGCTGCAGCACCTTGTGGCGGCACACCCGCGCGGCGTGCGCACCGGGACCGGGCAGGCCGAGGGCCTCGGCCAGGGCGCCTGCGGGCTCGACGAACACCTCGCCGCAGTTGAGCACGGCGCGCACCTGGTAATCGGTCAGGTAGGTGTGTACGCCTGCGAGCAGGGTGTCCAGCTCGCAGTCCGGGACATGCACCACCTCCGTTGCCCGCGACAAGGGGTGGCGTGGGTCGCCCCGGTGCCGGGCGAGCTGATCGGCGGGGGTCTCCGGCCCGAAGACGAACAGGGCACGCAGACCACGGTGCTCGATCTCCGCGATCAGGTCGAGATGGCGGGAGAACACCACAAGATCGGTGACGACGACGACCGCGGGCGTCAGTGGAGCGTTGGGGTTCATCAGCATGTGCGTGTTCCTCGACTAGGACGTTTCGGGGCTGCGGCCGTCCGCGTACAGCTGATGCCAGCGCTCCAGCATGTACAGCGTCCACAGTGCGTAGCTGTGCTCCGGCCGGAATTCCCGGACGAAGGCGCGCAGAGCGTCGGGCCTGAAGTAGCCCCGCTCAAGAGAGGGCTCCGACAACAGCGCGGACTGGATGGTCTCCCTCAGTTCCCTGCCGAGCCAGCCCTCCAGTGGGACGGCCAGTTCCTGCTTGCGGCGGTTGATCACCGAGTGCGGCAGCCAGCGCGCAGCGACCTGCTTGAGCAGGGCTTTCTCGTTGCCGTCGACGAGGTGCGCCGAAGCCGGAAGACGGGTCGCGTACTCGATGACGCGGTGATCGAGGAAAGGGCTGCGGGGCTCGACGGAGTGGGCCATCGCCATCCGGTCGATCTTCACCAGCTGGGCGTCCGGGAGCCAGAATCCGCAGTCCACCTGCATGACCCGGCTCAGCTCGGGTGTGCTCTCGGCGGTGCGGGCGAAGCGGTCGCGCAGCGGGTTGTACGGGTACCGCGGGAGCTTGGCGGTGAAGGCACCGCTGTAGAGACGGTCCTTGATACCGCCTCGTACGCCGTCCACGAGCACGGCCCGGTAGCGGTCGGCGATCCCGCCATCGCCCGCGGCGAGGGCCTCGGCGTCCACCCTTGCGGCGTGCGCCGGGGCGATGTCGGGAAGCTGTTGGAAGATCTTGTAGCGGTTGTAGCCGCAGAAGATTTCGTCGGAACCGTCGCCGGTCAGTACTACGGTGACGTGCTCGCGCGCCAGGCGGTACATGCAGTGGGCGGCGATGGCCGACGGAAAGGCATACGGCTCTCCCATGTGAGCCAGGATCAGGTCGACGGCCTGCCGGGCGTCCTGTGCGCCGATGCGGTACGTGTGGTGATCGGTACCGCAGTACTCGGCGACTTGGCGCGCGTACGCCGACTCGTCGAATGCGCTGTGCTCGAAGCCCACCGAGAAGGTGTGCATACGTCGGCCGAGCTGCCGCGAGGCCATGGCTACCACGAGACTCGAATCGAGTCCTCCGCTGAGCATCGCGCCCAGCGGGACCTCGGACTCCAACCGCTCGGCCACGGACTGCTGGAGGAGTTCCTCAAGCCGGTCCACGGCCTCGTCGCCGGTGACGTCCACCAGGTCGGCGGCGAAGTCGAACTGCCAGTAACGTCGGCTCCTTTCCGGTCGCCCGGCCTCGAAGGTGAGCACCGTGCCCGGTTCGACCCTGCGCACCTGCTGGTAGATGGTGTGCGGGGCGGGGACGACCCGGTAGCTCAAGTACTGATCGACCGCCTGCGGATCGACGTCTCGCGCAATGCCTGGATGCTGCATCAGGGCGGCCAGCTCGGAGGCGAAGGCCACGGTGCCGTCCGGGAGGCGGCTGTGGAACAGCGGCTTCTTCCCCACCCGGTCGGTGGCGAGCAGCAGAGTGCGGGCGCGGGTGTCGTAGACGGCGATGGCGAACATGCCGCGCAGTTCACTCACGAAGTCGTCGCCGAGCTCGTCGTAGAGCAGCGGGAGTACGTGGGCGTCGCTGCCTCCGTGCACGTACCTGCCACGGTCGGCGAGCAGTTTGCGCAGCTCCCGGTGGTTGTAGATCTCACCGTTGAGCACGCAGACCACACCGCGGTCCTCGGTGTAGACCGGCTGGGAGCCGTCGTCGAGGCCGATCACCCTCAGGCGGCACATGCCCAGGGCCGTCTGATCGTCGTGGTGGAAGCCGGTCTCGTCCGGGCCCCGGTGTGCCATGGTGGCGCAGGCGGACGCGGGAAAGCGTTCCAGGGGCGGGGTCAGTCCGAAGGTCGCCGTACCGGCGATGCCGCACATCGTCCGCTCACCGTGCCCTGACGTGGAAACGGCGCTTGGCGTGGCCGGATGTGAGCTCGTCGGCGGCGACGGCCCGGACATTGATCTCGCCGACCATGCCGGAGGAGATCATCTGGGCAACGTCCGGTGCGGCATCCATGAGGAGCTTGCGTACGGCGGCTTCCTGATCGTCCAGGACCTCATCGGCGACGCGTATGACCAGACCGTCGTCGTCGGCCACCTCGAAGGTGGCGCCGGGGAAGACCTCCGCCATGGCCTGGCAGATGTCGTGAGCGCTGATGCGCTCGCCGTGCTTGAAGTCACCGCCCAGCCGTCCCTCGATGCGCTCGAAGGCGTGTACGCGGCGGCCTCGGTACTCGATGACGCGCAGGCCACGGATCAGGTCACCCGTCGCATAGCGCAGCACCGGGAAGTAGGACCGTGTGAAGGAGGTGAGCAGCAGCGCCCCGCTGCCCGAACCGGCCGAGGACACGCGCCGGGTCTCCTCGTGTCCGGCGTCCGCGTACAACTCGTCAGGCGGCACGACCTCGGGCAGGATGTGGTCGTGGAAGTGGTAGAGGCCCGTTTCCGCACAGAGATACGCGATGGCGCCCACCTCGATGCTGCCGTAGACGTCGAGTATGTCCGCGGTCCCGATACCGAAGTGATCCGCTACGAGACTTCTCCAGTTGGCCGGGGCGAGGTCGCCGACGACCATGATCTTTCGGGGCCTGATGCGCAGCTCGTCCGGCGACCGCATGAGCCGGTCGAGGATCATCGGCATGGTGAAGAGGATGTCGGGCTGCCAGGTGTTGAGCAGCGTCACGTGATCCGCCAGCGGCCGCTGGAACTCGATGTCGTGGGCCACGAAGCCCATGTCCTTGAAGATGCGCCGGGCGGCGGCCGCGGCGTGACCGGTTCCGAGGTCCGCAACGGCCACCGAACCCGCCGGCAGCTCACCGGCGAACTCCTCGAAGAGGGCCTTGCGCTGGGCGGCGTACGCGTCGTCGTCGGCCGGGCTGTAGAGGATGCGTTTGCGCAGCCCCCCGCTGGTACCGGAGGTCAGATAGGCAGAGGCATCGCTGAGTTCCTCGTGGTCCGCGGTGTAGTAGTGCCGGGCCAGCAGGTCCGGGTCGATGACGGGCAGGTCGTGCAGGTGCCCGCTGCCTCGGAGGCCCTGGGCGTCGAGGAGTTGGCCGTACCAGGGGAATCGGAGGGCGAGCTCCTCGGCCAGGTGGGAGATGTGGGACGGCTCTGCGCTGCCCTGGGTGGGGGCTGCGGCGGTGGATTCAGTACGCAAAGGATGTGCTCCCAGGACGGCGGAAGTGGCTGATGGAGTCGAAGCGCCGAGGCGAGCGCGGCAGGTCGCGGTTCACGACCAGCGCTCGGTCTCGCCGAAGAAGCCCGGAATGCTGACGGCGAGGTTGCGTTCGACGGCCGTGCGGTAGACCTGCAGCCCGACGGCGAGATCGAGCACACCGAGTCCGAAGGGGGAAAAGATCCGGGGCTTGGTGCGATCCGCCGTGACCTCGCCGCGCATCACCTGGGCCACCGTGCCGTGGAGGAAGTCGCGGTGCCCGAATTCCTGCTCGGCCAGGTGCGGAGAGGTGTTGGCCGTCATGCAGTGGTCGACGTCGTCGAGAATGTTCTGGGCCTCGGCGATGATCCGCGGACCGATGTCGCGCAGCGAGATGTTGAGGATCGTCTGCTCGGCGGTGAAGGTTCCCGCCTCGGTCACCCACGGTTCCCCGGCGGTGGTGGCGAAGACGATGACATCCGCGCCGTCGACGGCCCGTTCGAACGAGTCCTCGCGTTCCGCGCTGTAGCCCAGCCCGGTGATGTGCTGCCCGAGCCGGTCGGCGTACTCGGAGCTTCGGTCGTGGACCACGAACTGGTCCACCGACCACTCTTGCGCGCGGAAGAATTCGACGATGTTGCGGGCGATCACGCCGGCGCCGATCATCGCGACACGGTGCGCGGAGCGAACGCCCGTGAGCTGCTCGGCGCCCACGACGGCCGAGGCGGCGGTACGGGCCGCGCTGATCTGCGAGCCCTCCAGACAGGCGAACGGGTAACCGGTCTCATAGTCGTTGAGAAGCAGTGCAGCGGATGCGCGCGGAACATTCCGCTCGATGTTGCCCGGGAAGCTGGCTATCCACTTGATCCCGGCCGTGCCGCACTCGCCGCCCAGGTAGGCGGGCAGGGCGATGATCCGGGAGTCGGACTTCTCGGGGAACCGCAGGAAGTAGCTGTTGGGATTGACGGAGTCGCCGTCGTGATGGGTGAGATAGGCGGCGCGGACGGTCTCGACGATCTCCGGGCGGGACTCCGTCAGGAGCGAGCGAACAGTCGAGCCGCTGATTACATGGAAGTCAAACACTGTGGTCACCAATGCTCAGACGGATAAATGAAGACAAGAGGCGTCGCGTTGTTTCAGGACCTGGTCCCCGAAGGTCCGGTCGACCCATTCGTCGTGGTAAATGGTCTGCAGGTAGCGCTCTCCCATGTCGGGCGAGAGCGCCACGACACACGATCCGCTCGGTATGAACGGTCCGGCCTGAGCCAGCGCGGCGAGTACCGAGCCGGTCGAGCCACCGGTCAGTAGCCCGCGCTCCCTGGCGATCCTGCGGCACATGCGGATCGCATCGGGCTCGGCGACGTGGATGACCTCGTCGACCGCTTCGGGCACGCAGAGTTCGGGCCGGCGGCTCGTACCGATCCCGGGGATGTGCCGGGGCCGGGGCCGGTCGCCGAAGGTGACGGAGCCCTCGGCATCCACCGCGACGATCTTCGTCCGGGGCGAGTGGGCGCGGAAATGGCTGACACAGCCCATGAGGGTGCCTGTGGTGCCGGCGCCGACGAAGAGCTGGTCCACGCGGTCGATGCTCCGCAGGATCGAGGCGGCCGTTGTGCGCGCGTGGGTAGCCGGATTCGCGGGGTTCGCGTACTGGTTCGGCCAGACCAGCCCGGGATCCTCGGCGAGGCACTTGTGGATGTACGCGATGCGGGTACCGAGAAAGCCGCCGTTCGCGTCCCGTTCGTCGACCTGCACGACCTCGGCTCCCAGCGCCCTCATCGTCGCGAGGGTCTGCGGGGACACATTCGGGTCGGTCACGCAGGTGAAGGAGTAGCCCTTGCCCGCGGCGACCATGGCCAGCGCGATCCCCAGGCTTCCCGAGGAGGACTCGATCAGCCGGCGGGTAGAGCCCAGCGTGCCGTCTCGCTCGGCGTCCTCGACCATGCCCACCGCAGTCTTGATCTTGATGGAGCCGGCCGGGTTCAACCCTTCGAGTTTCAGGAAGACTTCACACCCGGGCAGGAAACCGTCGAGTCTCAGGAACACATCGTCCGTGACACCTTGATGGGCGTGCTGGATAATCATTGATTCCCCCTTTTTCCTTTCGATGCGGCACGAATGCGGCGAGCCCAGCAGGGCGGCAACGTGACGGTTTCGACCTCACGGCTGCGAGTGCTCGGCTCCAGCCTTCGAGGACGCACCGCACCGCGGCCTGTCCCGCCCGTCGCTGAGCGCTGCCGGTCCCGGCTCCAAAAGGAGAATTGGCCGGGACGTCGGGCAAATGCAGCAGCGGCGCGTCACCAAACGACTTCTCGGCGCATACGTCGAGCGGGCGCGAGCGTGACGACCGTCCTTTCGCACACCCCGCAACGCCATGCCACTTGGCGGCCCACCCGCCCGAGACCGAGAACCCCCGGGGTGTGTCCGGCAAACTCATTGCCGGTGACCGCGGAGCGGTTTCGCTCCCCCGCCCGGACAAGCTGCGCGGCGGAGCAGACGCCGCGCAGACAGGCGCTCACCAGGCCGACGGTGAGCTCGGCAACGCCGACGGTGTGGGAGATTCTCAGCCGGGGCGCCCGGGTCGGCACCTCCGCGTCCACTCGCGTAGCGCTGCGGACGATCAGCGCCGCCGCGTCCCGGACGGCGTCGAGCAACGCTGCCCTGTCGGGGGCCCTGCGCGCGGCGCACCTCGCGGCGCGGCCGTAATGCAGAAACCTTTTCCCCCAGGAGCTCATCGCTCACCACCACGACGGGTTCGGGCAAGAGACTGCTCCTTGAAGAATTGCGGAATGAGAGCCGAAATACCTGTGTCGCCCTATGGCATATCCCTCTGAATAACCAACAGGATTTGGGTCGCCGTCCGCCGAGTTCACATATGGGGGCGGCGCCGCAAAGGAAACTAGCAGGCACTCCATACCGCGACAAGGTCGATTAGCCGGCGGGGAACGCAACGATGGGGTCTTAAAAGGTCTGGACCTGACGGGGGACGTGTGACTCACGCAACCCGAAATCCCTGGCTTCCTCGACCCCGCGCGGGGGCCCTGGGGGAACAGTTCGGGTCACGGCCGCTTCGCGCCGAATTCAGGATTGTCGGGCCGGGCGGAGAGCGGCCTCAAGTGCCGTGCGACAGAGCTGGATCGCGGGCTGCCCATCGCCTCCCTTGCGTACGACGGTGACGATGCGCCGGCTCCCCCACTCCGCAGGCAGGCCGTAGAGACTGATGGTCGGTGGCTTTCCCTGCCACAGCAGATCCGGCAGCAGTGCCACGGCGTACCCCTGCTGCACGGAACGCAGATGGGCAGTCACGTCAGTGGTCTCGAAACGCACATCGGGCGTGAATCCCGCTTCCCGGCACAGCGCCATCGCCCACTGTCGCGCCGCCGTCCCCGCCGGCTCCAAGATCCACGGCATGGTGGCCGCCCTCCTCATGGCAGCGCGGTCGCTCACCGCGCCGGAGGGCTGGGGCAGCGCCAGCCGCATGGCATCGACGCATAACTCTCGGCTCTGCAGTCCCGACTCGCGGACGCCGGTGCCTCGCGGGTACTCCTCTGCGATGACGAGATCGAGGTCGTGGGACACGAGCTGGGGCAGAGCATGCTCGGCCTCGATCTGGGCAGTCTCCACCCGCAGTCGCGGATGGCTACGCCGCAGCCGTGCCAGGGCATCGGGAACGACCGCCAACGCGGCGGTCTGAAAGCAGGCCAGCCGCACGGTCCCGGTGATCTCCTGCGTCGAGGCGGCCAACTCGGCCTTGGCGCACTCTAATTGCCGCAGGACGATCTCGGTGTGGGCGACGAGTATCTCGCCCTGCGCCGTCAGCCGTACGCCCCGGCCCACCTGTTCCCTCAGGGGCACGCCCACTTCCGCCTCCAGGAGGGAGAGTTGCTGCGAGATCGCCGAGGGCGTGTACGACAGGGCGCGGGCGACGGCGGCGAGTGTGCCGCGATGCTTCAGTTCGCGCAGTACGCGAAGTCTCTGCAGGTGGAACATGCATTAGGACTGTAGCTGATCCATCAATGAAGCTAACCGGTGACGTTAAGGAATCGTTGCCGTAACCATCAGCCCGGCCGACCAGCTGCACCGGGTGACTCAACCGATTTACACTGACCGCTTCATTCACCCTGGTTGCGGGCGTATTGGCGGTAATGCCCAGGGCTGACACATCCCTTGTAGTGCGCGGCACCATCACGCGGGCGAGAAGCGGCGCCGACGACGCCCCTCGATAGCGTCGCCGGGCTGCTGTGGGACCTGGCGGTGAAGTGTGGCCTTGCCGCACTGCCGGCCGCGCATCCCCCGGCCCGGACCATCCTGCAGCTGCTACCTGGTGTGACTCGGCGGACGGCCTCTGTACACCCTGTTGAGGGAGCCGGAGAACATCTGGAGCGTAGGTGCGTCAGGGAGGGCGTGGACGTCACCGCGGGCACGGTCCTGGCCGGCCGGGACTGATGCCCGCCCTCACCGCTCACTGACCGCCCAGTCTCGGATCGTCCTGGGCCGCTCGAATTGGCCGACTTGTTGCATGCCCGCAGTCCGGGGTGTCTGAATGGAAAACGGAACACCAATGACGGGCCCCACGGCAGCCACTCCGGCAATCTCCGCAGAGAAAGGAGTGCTCTCGCCCGGAAAGTTAAGCCAGTGCGCAGTGCATCATCGCGTCCAGCACTCGGCCGGACTTTATCGGGATTCCGACGACCACGACCGTCCGCGCTTTGGGAAGGCCATGGGCATTCTCTGCACTCAGCCATCCACCCGCACGCGTACCGCGTCACCGAGGGCAGCATCCGGCTCGGCAGCGCCGACCACACGCGACGACGCCGACGGTCCCGTGACCTCGCGCACCACGCGGGGTCACTGGGCCGGGTAGGAGGTCCGCCGCACGGCCTGCACCGATACGGCCTTGGTGCTCGCGGTGCTCGGGCCTGCCGAATCCCTGCTCCATATGCGTCTGCTCGCCGACCCGTTGGCGGACCGGCCGCCGCGGCCGCGTGCGCCTGGGGGGTAACGGCCCTGAATTACCTGGCGGTGCCGGCGGTGCTTCTGCCCTTGTGCTTCGTCGCCGGACCCGGTCGGGCCATGGTGAAACTCCTGCGTGACGGAGCCCTGTTGGTACTCGGCAGCCGGAGCACCACCCGCGCGGTGACACCGCCGTCACGGCGGGACGCGGGCTCGGTGCACCCATGGAGGGGATACCCGATGGCTGACGACCTGCCACTGCTGCTCGGTCTGCTGCTGCTCGGTCTGCTGCTGGCGGCCGGGGCCGGTACCGTTCTCCTGCCTGATCCCGTACGGCAGTCCTTTGTGATGTCTCTGTTCGGCCTGGCGCTCGCCACCCTGTTCCTGCTGCCGCAGGCACCCGCTGTCGCGCTCTCCCAGCTCGCGGTCGGCCCGCGCAGCCGCCGCTGCCGACCCTACGCAAGGCTGCGCCGCAACGACACCGGGCCGGGGCCCGCATCGAGCCGGGGGCCCGCATCGAGCCGGGGCCGGGATCGGGCCCGGACGACGGACGAATGCTCCGGCCGCGTAGCACCTTCCGGTCATGGGGGGGGCGGATCCGCTGATGCCGGTGGAAGTGATCCGCACGATGCTGTCCGTCGGCTCCGTGATCTTCGGGTCGGGAACCGTGTCGATACCTACCTAGCGCTTTCCGTGCCAGGTCAGTGCCCTCATCGCTACTTCTCGTGAGTGCGTGCACCGCGATCCGCAGGCACGAGTCTCTGCACACCCCGGTTCCACCATGCGATACCCGGAGCGTTGCCGCAGGCCGGGCAGCGATGCCCTGGTCGGCCCTCCCGTGTCGCGCGCGCCGTCGTTTGGGCGTGAAGTGGAGAGCGCACCCGGCCGTGGAGTGCCGCAGGCCGCCGGGTGACCAACGGCCCAGAACCAGATCCAGGAGTCAGGACATGCCTGCAGGATCGAGCAAGAAGCGTGAACGTCAGTACGAGCACATCAAGGAGAACGCCGAGGAACACGGCGCCTCCGAACGGCGGGCCGAAGAGATCGCCGCGCGCACGGTGAACAAGGGGCGCGCCCGCTCGGGTGAGGCGAAGCAAGCGAGCAGGACATCCCTCCGGGACCCGAAGTCCGCCTCGCAACGCGGCGGCGAGCGCTCGCACCGCGGGCCTGGGGGACCGACCAGGGACCAGCTGTACGAAGAGGCCAAGAAGAAGAACGTCGACGGCCGCTCCCACATGAACAAGGAAGAGCTTCGCAAGGCCCTCGGCCGCTGACCCGGCAGGCCGGGCCCGCGTCCGAGGCGCCGTGAGCGAGTGCCCTGACAGAGAGAATGGCCAGAACAGCAATGCACGACAACAGCGGCGAACCGACGGCCACCCCGCATCCGAGGGTGTGCGACCTGTGCGGCACGGCCCTCCACCGGACCTCGCAGGTCTCCGGCCGGGTCCGCGACTCCTCCTGGATCCACCCTTACGACTCGGAGCAGGACGGTGAGCGGCTCCTGGCAGCCTGCAGCCCCGACCATCTCGACCAGCTCCGCCGGCGCCACCGTCAACGGCCGTTCGTCAAAGAAGAACTCTGGGCGGGAAAGATCGACCGCGCCCTGCGCGCACAGCCCGACCTCGACGAGGAGGAACTCGCCGACGTGACGGGACTGAACTTCATCCAGATCGAACACGCCCTCACCTGGGAGAGCGAACGCTTCCTGGAGGACCGGGCCGCACGACGCGGTCACGAGGGGCCGGACGGCGGATCCGGCAAGCAGAACACCCAGGGGCTGAACTGACACCAGGTCCTTCGGATACGGAGTTCGCCGTGTTCCGGTCGTGGAGCCGGAGCCGGAGCCGGAGCCGGAGCCGGAGCGGGAGGCGGGGCGTGAGGTGGGGCGGGACTCGACCCCGTTTCCCCTTCAGCTCGTGCGGCTTCCCCTTGACCGACTTGATGACTTGATTCGACTTGATCGACTTGATCGACACACGCCTTCCTTTCTCCCTGCCCTGCGCGGATCAACCCCTCCAGCAGTCACGGCGGCTTCGAGGCGTGTGCCCCGCGGCCGGGTGTCGGCAGCTGTGCACAGCCCCTCCTACTGCTGGCGGCTGAACCTGTGCCCCGACCTCCCCCTCGGACGCGGTCGATGACCGAGACGGCGCAACGGGTTCCGCTGCAGCCCTCCCCCTCCGCTGCCGTCAGCGAAGGTGCGGCGTTCGTCAACGACGAAGGCCCGAAGTCGATCGTCAGCAACTGGCAACTGGCCCTCTCCTCTGGAGACGGCTCGGTTTTGCCGATGAGCCGTCAGACAGACACTCGTCGCCCCCTCCCCGCACAGCAGGCAGTCGAGGACCGGACATGGCCGCTATCGCCCATCGATGGCGACTCCAAGGCCCCGCCGATCGGTCTGGGGCCGGGAACGTGTCCGGGGTCGCCGGACAGGGCATCGGCGCTGCGACCAGGGGGAAGTTCCCTGCCCGGCTTCGGACTTGTCCCCGCATCCCCGGGGCGGGGGTGCGGGGAGAGCCGGAGGGCAAGCCCCGCGGTGGACAGCACCACGGCGGGGTGTGAGCCACCTCACGTTCTGCGAGTGCATAGCAAGGTGGAGGCCAGTGCCTTTGTGAGGGTGTAGGCGAGTGTTGAGGTAAGGGACGGCGTTCATGAGGCAGTCACGGGTCGATGAGTTCGACCGGTTCGTGGCGGCTCGGTGGTCGGCGTTGTTTCATCTGGCGCGTCTGCTCGTCGGCGGAGACCGGCATCGGGCCGAGGATCTGCTGCAGGAGGCGCTGGTCAAGTTGTGGTTTGCCTGGCCGAAGGTGGCCGAGCAGGCGCCGGAGGCGTATGTGCGCACGGTGCTATCACGTGCGGCGGCCCGCTCGGCGCGGCGTCGCTGGTGGGGCGAACGCCCGGTGGACAAGCTGCCTGACCTGCCCGAGGCGGGCGATGTCACCGCTGCCGTGGATGAACGGTCCCGGCTGGAGGCCGCGCTGGCGCTGCTCCCGGTGCGGCAGCGAGCCGCGGTGGTGCTGCGCTACTACCAAGACCTATCCGAGCGGCAGGTCGCCGAAGAGCTGGGGTGTCCGCTGGGCACCGCGCGCTCCCTCGCGGCGCGGGGCGTGGCACGGCTGCGGCAGCACCTGTCCGAGGCCGCCAAGCCGGTGGAGTGAAGGAGAGGATCCATGGATCACTTCGAACGGGAGCTGTCGCGGATGATGCGCGACGCCCAGGAGAACACCCCCTTTGAGGAACGGTACCGACGCCGACTGCGGGCCGGTATCCGTGCTCGTCGGGAGACTCGGACGGTCTTGGCGGTCGCCGGCTCCACCCTGACCGTTGCCGGACTCGGTGTCGGGCTGATGGTCCTGCCGGGTGCCTTCGCCGAGGGTGGATCCACTGGCCCTCAGCATCGTCCTGCCTCCACCGCGCCGGGGCCGGTGCCGGCGACGAGCGTCATGCCGGCGCCCTGGCGCAAGCCCGGCGAGCCGAAGCGCGTTCCCGAGGATCCCGGGACTCCGACCGCTAGGCCCGCCCCCTGGCAGACGCCCACCAAGCCGAGGCCCCTGCCCATAGAGACCGGCACTTCGACGACCAAGTAGAGGAATCAGATGGCCCCTGACACTGCGACAGAGCCGCACGGGCCCCCGGCTGCGGCGCGGCGGACGGCCCGCTGGACCGGTTGGGGCGGCCCGCTGCTCGTCGCGCTGTTCGCCGGGCTCATCCGCTTCTGGCACCTGAGCGGTCCGCGCGCGGTGGTGTTCGACGAGACGTATTACGCCAAGGACGCCTGGGCGCTCTTCAAGCTCGGCTACGAAGGCGTCTGGCCCGACGGGAAGGTCGCCGACCCGCAGATACTCGCTCATCCGCAGGCCGTTCCGCTGTCGCACGATCCCGCGTATGTGGTCCACCCGCCCCTGGGCAAGTGGGTCATCGGCCTCGGCGAGTGGGCATTCGGCCTCAATCCGTTCGGCTGGCGGTTCATGGTCGCCCTGCTGGGCACCCTGTCCGTGCTGATGCTGTGCCGGATCGGCCGGCTGCTGTTCCGCTCCACCGCGCTCGGCTGCCTGGCCGGCGGCCTGCTGGCCGTCGACGGTCTGCACTATGTGATGAGCCGGACCGCGTTGCTCGACCTGGTGGTGAGCTTCTTCGTGGTGGCGGCGTTCGGCTGTCTGCTGCTGGACCGTGACTGGTCCCGAGCCCGGCTGGCCGCAGCGCTGCCGGTCGGCGAGGACGGGACAGCCGTCCCTGACCAGCTGATCGGCGACCGGACCGGAATGGGCCGGCGGCCATGGCGCATCGCCGCCGGAGTCTGCCTGGGACTGGCCTGCGCCACCAAGTGGAACGGCCTGTACTTCCTGGCCGCATTCGGGCTGATGTCGGTGCTGTGGGACATCGGCTCACGCCGGGCAGCCGGCGCCCATCGCCCCTGCCTGTCCGCCCTCCGCAAGGACGCCGGCTGGGCGTTCCTCGCGCTCGTCCCCACCGCGATCACGACCTATCTCCTGTCGTGGACCGGCTGGTTCGCGTCCCGCAACGGATACGGACGCAATTGGGCCGCCCATCGCAAGGGCCTCTCCCCTGGTCACTTCTCACTGCCCGGACTGCGGTTCGACGTCCCGCAGCTCGATCTGACCTGGGTCCCCGCCTCGCTGCGCAGCCTGTGGCACTACCAGGTCCAGGTCTACGAGTTCCATGTCAACCTGACCGCCCAGCACCGCTACCAGTCCGACCCCTGGAGCTGGCCGGTCCTCGGCCGCCCGGTTCTGTACTACCGCGAGTCCCCCACGTACGGCCAGGACGGCTGCCGGGCGGCGGACGGCTGTATCCGCGAGGTACTGGGCATCGGCACACCGCTGCTGTGGTGGGCGGCCTGCTTCGCGCTGCTGTATCTGCTCTACCGCTGGGGCCTGCGCCGCGACTGGCGCGCGGGCGCCGTCCTGTGCGCTGTCGCCGCCGGATATCTGCCGTGGTTCCTGTACCAGGAACGCACGATCTTCCTGTTCTACGCGGTCGTCTTCGTACCGTTCCTGTGCCTGGCGGCCGCGATGATGGTCGGAGCGATCCTCGGGCCACCGGGAGCAGACGTGAGACGCCGCAGATGGGGCGCAGTCGGCGCAGTCACCCTGGTACTGCTGATCATCTGGAACTTCATCTACTTTTTCCCGCTCTATACCGGGCAGACGCTCCCCAGGGACGCGTGGCAAGCCCGGATGTGGCTCGACACCTGGAACTAGGTTCGGTCGCGGCGATCTTCGAGGCGCCGGCGGCCCGCGGTCTTGCCGTACTACCCCTTTCAGCGTCCGTATGTGAGGCCACCGGCTGCGCCGAGGTGGACGGTGGCAAGGAAAGAACGGCCTTGTCAGGGGGCGGCGGAAAGCGTGCGGTAGCGGCTGCCCGCGAAATTCCGTAGCGCGGTATCGAGGCCGTCCGCACGGGTGCTCGCCTCTTTCTTCGCCGACGAGACGATCGTGTACTTCAGCACACCTGTCCCGGCGCGGAGCCGGGAAGGGATCCGGGTGTCCGTTCCTTCCTCAAGGGTCGCTGCCAGGGCGATGCGGTGCCTGTTCCTCTTTCCGGTGAGCGTGACGGAGGTGATGTCCTGCCAGGGCACGGTGAGCGTGTGCGAGCCGTGCCGTACGGAGAGCCCGTCTGCTCCGACCCGTAGTGCCCTGGCCCTGAGGAGCGGCAACGAGACCCTCAGCCCGTAGAGCAGATGCAGCAGCGTGGAGAAGAACATGCACCCGGCCGCGGCCGATTTCGAGAGGGACAATACGTCTGCGGCGAAGAGGAAGAGGCCGACCATCATCAACGCCGACAAGGCCGGCTTTCGCAGGCGGCGCGAGAACGCCGCGGGGCCCCATTTCTCCACCGTGAACGTGGGAAGGGGCGACGGTTGATCAACTGGCCGATGCCGGTGCGGTGCCGGTGCGGGCGGCTGGGCTGGGTCCGTTGAGCCCGCCGGCTGCGGCCCGGTGGTGGCCAGGGCATCCGCGGCGGGAATGGTCTGCCCCATGGCCTTCGGCGCGATGTGCGGGTGGAAGGACGTCGGCGGCTGTGCGTCCGCGAGGCGTGCGAGAAGCTTGTCGGCGGTGGGCCGGCCCTGCGGAGACTTGTGCAGGCAGTCCTGCACCAGCTCCCGCAGACCGTCCGGCACCGCGCTGAGATCGGGCGCCTCGTACACCACCCGGAACAGCAGCGCGGAAGCGGCACCGTCACCGAAGGGTCCGGCGCCGGTGGCTGCGTAGACGAGCAGCGAGCCGAGTGAGAAGACATCCGAGGGCAGGCCCACCGGCTGTCCCAGTGCCTGCTCCGGCGACATGAAGCCAGGCGTACCCAGGACGGTCCCGGTCTTGGTCAGATCGGTTCCGCCGGTGGTCTCCAGGGCCTTGGAGATGCCGAAGTCGATGACCCTAGGGCCGTCGTCGACGAGCAGGACGTTGGAGGGCTTGAGGTCGCGGTGGACAAGGCCGCCCCGGTGGAACGAGGCGATTGCCTCGGCCAGTCCCGAGCCGAGCCTGCGCACTTCCCGCTCGTCCAACGGGCCCTGCTGGCTGACGCGTTCGGCGAGCGAGGGCCCATCGACATACTGGCTGGCGATCCATGGCATGGTGGCGTCCGGGTCCGCGTCGATGACCGGCGCGGTCCAGAAGCCGCCCGCCCGCATCGCGAGCTTGGCCTCGCGCCGGAACCTGTCGCGGAAACCGGGAGTGGCAGCCAGGTCCTCCCGTACGAGTTTCACAGCGACGCGCCGCCCGGCCCCGGACTCACCCAGGAACACCCGGCCCATGCCACCCGAGCCCAGCCTGCCTATCAACCGGTACGGGCCGGCGGTCCGTGGGTCTGCAGCTTCCAATGGCTCCATCAAGCTCTCCCAGATTTTCCGTGCTCCCACCCTAGGCGGCGTCCGACCGATGACCACGGCTGGGGTACGGAGCCGGAGAAGGGGCGAGCGGGGTGGAGCCCGTCCGGCTCGTGGTGATGGTGGCGTGCGGTGTTCGACGGCCCGCCCCACTCAGGGCTCGTCCGTACACGGTGTTGCGGGGCCGCAAAGTACCTGCCGCGCTACCCATCACGGACCGGGGCATGGTGCGGCTGACGCCGAAGGCCCCGGCCCCGCCCTGAGCTCGGCGCCGTGACGTGACCGCGGCCGCCGAGGCTGACTGTGCCTTCCGGACCGGCGATGGAGAGGACCCGGTTCCCACCCCGGGTCGCAGTGCGCGCAGCAGCTGGTGGTGGCGATCGCGATGGGTTCGATTCCCCTCAACCGGCCATAGCGAGGGCCCAGGTCAGAGTCCTGGGCCTGGCAGGATTCAGCTGGGGCTGGGGACCTTCCGCCACCCTCTGGCGTCGTCAGCCGCGTCCGGTGAACTTCTCTCCCACGCCGAGTCGGCGTAGACCGGCGAGGACCTGGGGGTCCTGGGCGTCGAGCCAGTCGCAGAGCTGGCGGAAGGAGACCAGCCGGACGTCCTTGTGCTTGTCGTCGGCGATGTGCT